>NZ_CP028158.1:5769668-6410742 GCF_003030345.1 Plantactinospora sp. BC1 | reverse complement strand
GCCCTACCACCTCTCGGCGCTCACCCAGGCCGCCGCCCGGGCCGCCCTGGCCCACCGTGACCGGCTGCTCGGCACCGTCGAGGCGATCAAGGAGCAGCGGGACCGGATCGTGGCCGGCCTGCGCGCGGCCGGCCGGACGGTCGCCGACAGCGACGCCAACTTCGTGCTCTTCTCCGTCGGCGGCGACCAGCGGGTCGCCTGGCGGGCGCTGCTCGAGCACGGGGTACTCGTCCGCGACGTCGGGCTGCCCGGCTGGCTGCGGGTCACCGCCGGCACGCCGCAGGAGACCGATGCCTTCTTCCGGGCCCTAGAATCGGTGCCGACCGGCTCCGAACCGACCGGCTCCGGCCTGGGTCCGGCCGGCTCGGGCGCGGCGCCGACCGGCTCCGGGACGGCGTGATGCGTTACCGAACAGCAGGTCGGCCGAGCCGGGCAACCGGTCGGCCGCCCCGGACAGCGAAAGGTCCTACCGTGAGCAGAACCGCCCGGGTCGAGCGGACCACGGCCGAGACCAAGGTGCTCGTCGAGCTGGATCTCGACGGCTCCGGACAGGCCGACATCACCACCGGGGTCGGCTTCTACGACCACATGCTGCACCAGATCGCCCGGCACGGCGGTTTCGACCTGACCGTGCACACGGTCGGCGACCTGGAGATCGACGCGCACCACACCATCGAGGACACCTCGCTGGCCCTCGGTACCGCGTTCGACCAGGCCCTCGGCAACAAGATCGGCATCCGGCGGTACGGGTCGGCCACGATCCCGATGGACGAGGTGCTGGTCCGGGCCGCCGTCGACCTCTCCGGCCGGCCTTACGTCGTGCACGACGAGCCGGCGCTCGCCCCGTACATCGGGCCGGTCTATCCGACCAGCATGACCCGGCACATCTGGGAGTCCTTCGGCCAGTCCGCCCGGCTGACCCTGCACGTCTCGGTGCTCCGGGCCGCCCGGCCCGGCGGGCACCCCGACGCGCACCACGTGGTGGAGGCGCAGTTCAAGGCGGTCGCCCGGGCGCTGCGCGAGGCGGTGGCGATCGATCCCCGGTCGGCCGGCGCGGTGCCGAGCACCAAGGGGCTGCTCTGATGGACGTCGTCCTGCCGGTGGCGCTCTTCGCGCTGGGTGGCGTGCTGATCGGTGGCGCCTGGTCGCTGCACCGCCAGGGCGCACCGCAGCGGGTGCTCTGGATCGTCGGCCTGCTCGCCCTGCTCGCCACCGCCGGTGGCGTGCTCTGGCTCGTACCCGGAGAGGGCGGATGACCGCCGAGGTGCCGGCGCTGCCCCGGGTGGTGGTGCTGGACTACGGCTCCGGCAACCTCCGCTCCGCGCAGCGGGCGGTGGCCCGGGCCGGCGCCGAGGTGACGGTCACCGACGACCTCGACGCGGCGGCCGCCGCCGACGGTCTGGTGGTGCCCGGGGTCGGCGCCTTCGCCGCCTGCATGGCCGGGATCGAGGCGCTGCGGGCCGGGCCGGTGATCGCCGAGCGGGTCGCGGCGGGCCGCCCGGTGCTGGGCATCTGCGTCGGCATGCAGATCCTTTTCGAGTACGGCGAGGAGCACGGCCTCGTCACCAAGGGGCTCGGGCTGCTGCCCGGCGGGGTGACCGGGCTGGCCGCCCGGCGGGTGCCGCACATGGGCTGGAACACCGTCGCCGCACCGCCGGAGTCCCGGCTCTTCACCGGGCTGCCGGCCGACGCCCGCTTCTACTTCGTGCACTCCTACGCCCCGACCGACGCGGCCGCCCTGACCGCCTCCGGTGCGCTGCCGACCACCGCCGAGCACGGTGGACGGTTCGTGGCTGCGGTGGAGCGCGGCCCGCTGTCGGCCGCCCAGTTCCATCCCGAGAAGTCCGCCGAGGCCGGTCGGATCCTGCTGCGCAACTGGCTGGCCACGCTGTGACCGCGCCCCGGACCGGGGCCGTCCCGAGGTGCCGTGCCGGGGCGGGGGTCGCCCGGTGAGCAAGGAACGGGCCCGCCGCCGCGCGGTACGGCTCGCCGAGGCGGAACGGGAACGCGCCGTCCGGGCCCGTCGGGTCGCCCGCCGGCAACGCCGCCGTACCCTGCTGCGCCGGCTCGCCCCGCGACTGCCGGACCGGCGTACCGGGCGGTTGTTCGCGCGGCGCAGCCGGGGTGAGCGGGCCGGAGTGGTCGTACTCTCCGTGGCGGCGGTGATCGTCATCTGGCTGCTCGTCGACGACCTCGCGCTGCGGCTTCTCCTGATCGCGCTGCTGCTGCTGGTACTGCCGGCGGTCGTGGTGATCGCGCTGGGCCGCCGGACCTGAGCCACCACCGTCGTTTCGCCAACCGAGGAGTGCACGTTGAGCCTGACCCTGCTTCCCGCCGTCGACGTCGCGAACGGCCAGGCCGTCCGCCTGGTCCAGGGCGCCGCCGGCAGTGAGACCAGCTACGGCGAGCCGCTGGAGGCCGCCCTGGCCTGGCAGCGTGACGGCGCCGACTGGGTCCACCTGGTCGACCTCGACGCCGCGTTCGGCCGGGGCTCGAACGCCGAACTCCTGGCCGAGGTGGTCGGCCGGCTCGACGTCAAGGTCGAACTCTCCGGCGGAATCCGGGACGACGCGTCGCTGCGGGCCGCGCTGGGCACCGGGGCGGCCCGGATCAACATCGGCACCGCCGCGCTGGAGGACCCGCAGTGGTGCGACCGGGTGGTCGGCGAGTACGGCGACCGGGTGGCGATCGGGCTGGACGTGCGCGGCCGTACCCTCTCGGCCCGAGGCTGGACGCGGGACGGCGGCGACCTGTTCGAGGTGCTGGAGCGGCTGGACAAGGCCGGCGCGGCCCGTTACGTGGTGACCGACATCACCAAGGACGGCATGATGCGCGGCCCCAACCTCGACCTGCTGCGCGAGGTCTGCGCTCGTACCGACGCCCCGGTGATCGCCTCCGGTGGCGTCTCGACCCTGGACGACCTGCGCGCGCTCGCCACGCTGGAACCGATCGGGGTGGAGGGCGTGATCGCCGGCAAGGCGCTCTACGCCGGTGCGTTCACCGTCGCCGAGGCCCTCGCCGTACTGCGGGCGGCGTGATGGTCCGCGCGGCGGAGGCGGTAGTGGCCGCGCCGGTTAGGCTCGGCGCATGACGGTGGCGGTACGGGTGATCCCCTGTCTCGACGTGGACGCGGGGCGGGTCGTCAAGGGGGTCAACTTCGTCGACCTGCGGGACGCGGGCGATCCGGTCGAGCTGGCCGGGGCGTACGACGAGGCCGGTGCCGACGAGCTGACCTTCCTCGACGTCACCGCCTCCTCCGACGACCGGGGCACCATGCTCGACGTGGTACGCCGGACCGCCGAGACGGTCTTCATCCCGCTCACCGTCGGCGGCGGGGTACGCCGGGTCGCCGACGTCGACGTACTGCTCCGGGCGGGTGCGGACAAGGTGGGGGTGAACACCGCCGCGATCGCCCGACCGGAGCTGATCGCCGAGATCGCCGAGCGGTTCGGCCGGCAGGTGCTGGTGCTCTCCCTGGACGTGCGGCGTACCCCGGCCGGGACCAGCACCGAGAGCGGGTTCGAGGTGACCACCCACGGCGGCCGGCGCGGCACCGGGATCGACGCGGTCGGCTGGGCCGCCCGGGCCGCCGAGTTGGGCGCCGGGGAGATCCTGCTCAACTCGATGGACGCCGACGGCACCAAGGCCGGCTTCGACCTGGAGTTGATCGGCGCGGTCCGGCGGGTGGCGGACGTACCCGTGGTGGCCAGCGGCGGGGCCGGCGCGGTCGCCCACTTTCCCCCGGCGGTGGCGGCCGGTGCGGACGCGGTCCTGGCGGCCAGCGTCTTCCACTTCGGTGAGCTGAGCGTCGGCGAGGTCAAGGACGCGCTGCGCGGCGCCGGGCACCCGGTCCGCTGACCCCGCCGCTTTCCGACGCGGCGCTGCCCGCCGGTCGGCCCCGGTGGACTATCTGCCGTTCTCCGGTGAGCGGCGCGGCATCGGCAGGGTGAACCGGGCGGCGTACTCCTGAATCGCCGCGGCGTGCTCGTCCTCGGCGAGTTCCCAGTCGTGGCTGCCGGGGGAGTGCCGGCGGGTCAGCACCCCGTGCACCGTCTCGACGGTGGTGGCGAGCCCGCCGTGCGGCCGGGTACGCCACAGGTGCTCACCGGCGGAGGTGACCCGGAACCAGCCGTCCGAGACGGTGATCAGGCCGGCGCCCACCAGGCGGCGCACCGCGGCCTCGATCTCGTGCCGGGCCGGGAGGGCCCGGTTGAGATGGTCGGCGGTGGAGAGCACGTCGGCGAGCCGGACGCCCTCCGGCCGGCGGGTGCTGCTCGACCGCCGGTGCCGTCCGGCACCGCCCGCGATGATCAGCGATACGAAGATCCAAGCGTCGGACCAACGCCATCCCTCATCCCCCATGGGGAAATGATGCCGTGCCGCGCCATCCGACGGAACCGTTGTGCACCGCTTCATTCCGTCGAACCAAGGACACCCGCCCTCCACGTGGGACGATCCGAGCCGGATCGACGATCTTTTTCGGCCGCACCGCCGGGCTTCGCGCGGCGCCCCGGGCGACGGAACGGCTCCGGGCCACGAAACGGGGTCGGGCTACGGAACGGCTCCGGGCTGTGAGACGGGGTCGGGCTGTGAAACGGGGGCGGGCTACGGAACGGGGTCGGGCTGCGAGACCGGGTCGGGCCGCGCCGGTGGTACGGGCTGCGCGGGTGGCACCGTGAACATCGGGATGAAGGCGTGCACCAGCGGGCCGATGGCCAGGGCGTAGGCGACCGTGCCGATCCCGACCTGGCCGCCGAGGACGAACCCGATCGCCAGTACGGCCAGCTCGATGACCGTACGGACCAGCCGGAGCGAGCGGTGCGGCCGGCGGGCGACGTACCCGGTCATCAGGCCGTCGCGCGGGCCGGGGCCGAGCCGGGCGCCGATGTACAGGCCGGTCGCCATGCCGTTGAGCAGGATGCCGGCGACCAGGAAGCCGATCCGGGTCGGCAGTGCCTCGACGGTCGGCAACAGGGCCAGCGCCAGGTCGACGGCGAGCCCGATGACGACGACGTTGCTCACCGTGCCGAGGCCGGGACGCTGCCGCAGCGGGATCCAGAGCAACAGCACCAGGGCGCCGACGGCGATGGTCACGGTGCCGATCGACGCCCCGGTGAGCCGGGAGAGCCCCTGGTGGAAGACGTCCCAGGGGTCGAGCCCGAGGGACGCCTCGACCATCAGCGCCATGCTGACGCCGTAGAGCGTCAGTCCGACGTAGAGCTGTCCGAGACGCCGGACGAGCCGATCGCCACTGTTGCCAATTTTTGCCATGCATGCCACTCTGAGGGCCAATCCAGCGGTACTGAAGGGCCAATCGAGGTGAAGTGGCTATGACCAGCCTCGTTCGAGGCGCACAGCTCGGCCGGATGCTCGGGCAGTGGCACGCCCTGCCGGGGCGCCGGCGCAGCCCCGACTACGTCGCGCTGGCCGGCGCGGTGCGCGGGCTGCTCGCGGACGGCCGGCTGCCGCTCGGGGTACGCCTGCCGGCCGAGCGGGAACTGGCCGAGGCGCTGCGGGTCAGCCGGACCACCGTCACCGCCGCCTACCGGGAGCTGCGGGAGAGCGGGCACCTGAACAGCCGCCGGGGGGCCGGCAGTTGGACCACCCTGCCGGGCGGGCACCGGGTGGCGAGCTCGGGACTCTGGACCCCGCAGGACGACCTGGACATGATCGACCTCGGCTGCGCCGCGCTGGCCGCCCCGGCGGAACTCGCCTCGGCCGCCCGGGCCGCCGCCGAGGACCTGCCCCGCTATCTCGGCGGCGCCGGCTACCACCCGACCGGGATCGTCGAGCTGCGCGCGGCGGTGGCCCGGGGGTATACCGAGCGGGGCCTGCCGACCAGCCCCGAGCAGATCATGGTGACCAACGGGGTGCAGCACGCCCTGGACCTGGTGCTCCGACTCGCCCTGCCGACCGGCGGCAGCGTACTCGTGGAGTCGCCGACCTATCCCAACGCGCTCGCCGCGCTCGCCGCGCGCCGGGCCCGGATCGCCACCCACGGCCTCGCCACCGAGGGCACCGGCTGGGACGCCGACCTGCTGCTCGGCAGCCTCCGGCAGACCCGTCCCCGGCTGGCCTACCTGATCCCCGAGTTCCAGAATCCCACCGGCCACCTGATGCCGGCCGAGCTGCGCGAGCGGGTGGTGGCGACCGCGCACGCCAGCGGCACCGACCTGGTGGTCGACGAGTCCTTCGTGGACCTCGCGCTGGACGGCACCGAGGTGCCCCCGCCGACCGCCGTCTTCGACCGCCATTCCCGGGTCGTCACCATCGGCGGGATGAGCAAGCCGTACTGGGGCGGCCTGCGGATCGGCTGGATCCGCGCCTCGGCACCCCAGGTGCAGCGGCTGGCGGCGGCCCGGGTCGGGGTGGACATGGCCGGTCCGGTACTGGACCAACTGGTCGCGGTACGGCTGCTCGGTCACGCCGGGACGATCGTGCGGGCCCGGCGGGCGCAGTTGGCCGCCCAGCGCGACGCGCTGCTCGCCGCGCTCCGGGCGGAGCTGCCGAACTGGCGGGTGCGGACCCCGGCGGGCGGGGTGACGCTCTGGGCCGAGCTGGACGGCCCGATCGCCAGCGCGCTCGCCCGGGCCGCCGAGGAGGCGGGGGTACGACTCGCCCCCGGCCCGAGGTTCGGCCTCGACGGCACCCTGGAACGCTTCCTCCGGCTGCCGTTCACGCTGCCCGCCGCCGAGCTGACCGAGGCGGTACGCCGGATCGCGGCCGTCCGGTACGACATCGACCGGGCGGAGCGCCCGCTCTGGCGGGAGCCGGTGGTGATCGCCTGAGCGGGCCCCGCCGGGGTCTCCGACCGGCCTTCCTGCGATCATCGGCCCGGTGACGATGATCGACAAGACGATCGACAAGATCGCCTGGATCCGGCTGGAAGAGGGCCGGATCCTCAGCTCCCGCTCGCACGGCAAGGACGTCTACTACCTGCCGGGCGGCAAACGGGAGCCCGGCGAGACGGACCTCGAAACCCTGGTACGGGAGATCGAGGAGGAACTCAGCGTCGCCGTCGTCGCCGGTACCGCCGAGCCGGTCGGCGTCTTCACGGCAGCGGCGCACGGGCACCCGGCCGGTACGGTCGTCCGGATGACCTGCTACGCGGCCGAGTACCGGGGTGTGCTGCGACCCGCCAACGAGATCGCCGAGATCGTCTGGCTGGGCTATGCCGACCGGCACCGGGTCTCCCCGGTCGACCAGGTCATCTTCGACCACTTCCACGGCACCGGCGAGCTGCGCTGAGCCCGTTCCCGCCCAGGCTGAGCCCGTCGCTGGCACAGCCCCCGGTCAGGCCGGCGGTTGACCAGGGTCCGGTCGGGCCGGTGGCCGGGTACAGCGTCCGGTCAGGCGGGATAGCCGGCCCGGGGGATGGTGACCAGGCTGGGCAGGCGCAGCCGGGACGCCGGAGTGGCGGCCAGGCTGGCCCAGACGATCTTGCCGTCGCTGCCGGGCAGTACGCCCCAGTTGGCGACCGACCGGCTCACCATGCCGAGCCCGCGACCGCGCAGCGCGAGCGGCTGCCGCGGATCCGGGGCCGACTCCCGCCGGGGCAGCGCCGGTACGCCGGGGTGCCGGTCCGCCACCGCGATCCGCAGCCGCTGCCGGTGGTGGCAGAGCGTGAGGTCGATGTCGGTACCGGCGTGCTCGACGGCGTTCGCCACGAGTTCGGAGGCGACGAGCTGGGCCTCTTCGGCGACGTCGGAGAGGCGCCACCGCTCGCAGCACTCCCGGACCAGTCCGCGCGCCGCGCTCACCGCCTGCGGCACCGGCGGCAGCCGACGGTGGGCCCGCCGGGCGCGGGCCGACACGGGGTAGGGCCGGATCCGGCTCAGCGCGTCGGTGAGCCGGGGATAGATCCGGACCCGCCGGGTGGGCAGGCGGCGCAGCAGCACGGTCAGGGCCGAGGCCGGTGCGCAGACCAGCACGGTCATGCCGCGCCGGCACGACTCCCGGAGCATCACCATCGCCGGCAGCAGGGTCGGCAGCAGCTTGTCCGGGGCGATCCGGGTGCAGTCCACCGCCACGTACGGCGGGTGGTGCGCGGCGCAGCGCGAAATCGCCCGTTGCAGTGTGTATGCCTGAGCCACGCTCCACCGGCCTGCCAAGGTGATCACCAAGGCACCGGTCTCCACGTGCGCTGCCACCGTGGCCACCATCACCGGAACCCCCTTACCGCCCGCGTACCGTCACGACCGGGCACCTGATCTTGAGCCCGCCGTGCGCCTGACTCTGCTCTTACCCCGGTGACGGGTCGGTGAAGCCGCCCCGATGTCACCTTGTCGCCGGTAGTCGAGCCGGAACCGTCGGTAGCGCCCCGGCCGGCCGAGCCAGGGTGGCTGAGCCGGGGGTGGCCGAGCCGGGGGTGGCCGAGCCGGGGGTGGCTGAGCCGGGGGTGGCCGAGCCGGAGGGTGGCCGGGCCGTCGGCCGGGTCGCCCGCAGGCCCCGGAGAGCACCGGACCGCCGGGCGATCGCGGGTCGCACGGCGGTCCGGTGGGGTGCCGGATCCGATCCCGGAGGGGAGGGACCGGATCGCGGACGGGCTCAGATCTGGGCGAGAGTGCCCTCGTACATCTGGTCGATCTCCGCCTTGAAGCTGCTCTCCACGGCACGACGCTTGATCTTCATCGACGGCGTCATCTCGCCGTCCTCGACGGTCAGGTCACGGGTCAGCACCGTCACCTTCTTGATCGTCTCCCAGCGGTTGAGCTTCTGGTTCAGCTCGGCGACGTAGCCGTCGACCATGGCACGCACCTCGGCCGAGGAGACGATCTCCGCGTACGGGCGGCCGGCGAGCGGACCCCCGGCGGCCCAGGTGCCGATCGCGTCCGGATCCAGGGTGACCAGCATCGTGCAGTAGTTGCGGGCCTGCCCGATCACCACCACCTGCGAGGTGTACGGGCAGAGCGCCTTGAACATGCCCTCGATGTGCGACGGCGAGATGTACTTGCCGCCCGACGTCTTGACCAGGTCCTTCTTCCGGTCGGTGATCTTCAGGAAGCCGTCGTCGTCGAGTTCGCCGATGTCACCGGTCCGGAAGAAGCCGTCCGAGGTGAACGCCTCGGCGGTCTCCTCGGGCAGGTTGTGGTAGCCGCGCATCACCGGCATGCCCCGGAGCAGGATCTCGCCGTCGGAGTCGATCCGGCACTCCAGGTCACCCATGGCCTTGCCGACCGTACCGATCTTGAGGGCGCCGGGCCGGTTGACGAAGTTGCCGGCGCTGGTCTCGGTCAGCCCGTACCCCTCGGAGATCGGCAGGCCGGCCGCGGCGAAGAAGTGCGCGATCTCCTGGCTCAGCGGCGCGGCGCCGGAGACGAGTACCCGGATCCGGCCGCCGAGCCGGGCCTGGAGCTTGCTGAAGACCAGCTTCTCGGCGAGCCCGTAGCGCAGCCGCAGCCCGGCCGAGACGGGCTGGCCGGCCTGCTCCAGCGCCACCTTGTGCTTGCCGGTCCGGACCGCCCAGGCGAAGATCTTCGCCTTCGCGCCGCCCGCCGTCTGCGCGGTGGTGACCGCCCGGTTGTAGACCTTCTCGAAGATCCGGGGCGCGCCGCACATCAGGGTCGGCCGGACCACCCCGAGCAGCTCGACCAGCCGGTCCAGCCGGCCGTCGACGTAGGTGGGCATGCCGACGTGGATCACGCCGCAGATCAGCGTCTTGCCGAACGAGTGCGACAGCGGCAGCCAGAGGTACTGCAGGTCCTCCGCCTTGATCAGTCCGAGCTGTGCCTGTGCCACGCCCTCCCAGCACCAGCCGGCGTGCAGCAGTTCGACGCCCTTGGGCCGGCCGGTGGTGCCGGAGGTGTAGATCAGGGTGGCCAGGTCGTCCTGGTCGATCTCGGCGACCACCCGGTCGATCAGCTCCGGGTCGCTCTCCAGGGCCAGCGCGCCCTGCACCTCCAGGTCGGCGAGGGTGAGCTGCGGCGGGGTGGCGCCCGGGTCGGCCGGCCCGTCGATCAGTACGACGTGGGTCAGCGCCGGCAGCTCCACCCCGGCGATCTTGGCCGCCTGTCCGGCGTCCTCGGCGATCAGCACCTTCGAGCCGGAGTCGGCCAGGATGTAGGCGGTGTCCTCCGGCTCGGTGGTCGGGTAGACCGTGGTGGTCGCGCCGCCCGCGCACATGATGCCGAGGTCGGCGAGGACCCAGTCGAGCCGGGTGTTGGCCAGGATCGCCACCCGGTCCTCGGAGCCGACGCCGAGGCCGCGCAGCCCGGCCGCGATCGCCTTCGCGCGCTGGCCGACCTGCGCCCAGCTCAGCCAGACCGGGCCGGAGTCGTCCGGGGCGGGGTGGGCGAAAGCGTCCCGGTCGGGGGTGGCCGAGACACGCTTCAGGAACATGTCGGGGATGGACCGGTAGGGGACGTCGAGTGCCATGGCGGGGGGTGCCTCCGAGATATCGTCGCGTGACGGTGATCACGTTGAGTCGCGGTTACCGAAGGGTATTGGGTGCCCCGGGGCCTCGGCTAGTGCCGATCGGTCCGGCTGGCCGTACCGATCGGACCGGGGTCGCCGCTGCCGCCGGGTCGACCGGCTCGGCAGCGCGCCGTTCCCGCCGGTAGGCTCGGCCGACTCAGAGTGGCAAACCCGAAATTTCCGAGTACGTCTGGCAAGCTATCGGGGCGTCGGCCCAGGCTGGCCGGGCCGGCGGCACCGCCCCAGGCGGGCGGAGCGCGAAGGTAACCGAATTTCGGGTGAGGTCATCCACCATGGGTCATCTGAGGTCATCCACCCTGGGTCAGCCAGGACCGGCCACCGGAGGTTCCGGTCCCGGCGACGGGCTGCCGGGCCACGTCATCCACCTTCCGGTTGCCGTGGACACCCTGCACGCCGCCACCGAACTGGCCGCGCGGCTGGCCGAGTCGCTGGCCTTCCTCCCGGAACTCGATGCCGGCGAGGTCACCGTGTCGGCCGAGGACGCCCAGCACGAGCGGTACCGGGTCTTCTGCGACCGGCTGCTCCTCGGCGCCGGCCGGTGCGGCGAGCGGGAGGGTCACCGGGGCGCCTGCGTCGCCGGCCCGCCGGCCGCGACCGGGGCGACGACCGGGCGCCGGGCACTGATCGACGCGACCTCGGGCTGGGCCGGAGCGCTGCCGCCGGCCGGATAACCACCCGGGCACGGGGCCGGGCGAACCCGCCGAAGGGCGGCGGACCACCGAGGGGTCAGCCCCAGGGCACCATACGCACGTCGCCCAGATCGGCCACCGCGACCCGGTCCTCGACCGCGAGTACCCCGACCATCCGCTCGGCCTCCGGAATCGTCACGTGTCGGCCCAGCGAGGCGGCGGCCTCCGGATCCGGCGTCTCCAGCCAGAGCCTGCGCTCCTTCCACCGCATCTGCACGATCCCGCCGGAGCGGCCGAGGAAGGAGACCCAGGCACCCGTGCGGACCGGCATCCGGCGCAGCAGGTCGACACTCTCCCGGAGGGAGAGCGGCACGCCCTGGTATTCGCGCCCCGCCGAATGCTCCCAGGTCGCCTCCACCAGCCCGCCGTCGCCGCCGTCACCGGACGCTCCACCCGGCCCACCCTGGTCCTCCGGGGCGGTGTCGGCCGTACCGCCGGACCGGAGTTGCCGGACCAGTGTCATCCCGGCGTACCGGTCGCCCGGGAGTCGGGCCGGTCGAGGTCGGCGAAGGAGCCGACCAGGGTGTCCCAGTCCCGCCGCACGGTGAGGGTGGTGCCGTCCAACGTGAGTCCGATGCGGGTGCCGGTGGGCAGCCAGGGCAGGTAGAGGCTGGCCAGCCGGGTGGCCGAGATCGGCCCGGTGGTCGGGGCGTACACCCCGCGCCAGGTGTCTGGGACCTCGATCTCGACGGTGACGTCGTCGTCGACCGGGGGCGGGAAGGCCGCCAACCGGCCGGTACGGCGCCGCTGCCAGGTCAGCGGGACCCGGATCCGAGCGCCGGTGTCCCCCGCCCAGTCCACCGGCAGGTCGTGCTCGCGCAGTGCCGCCGCCACCTCCGCGCCGATCTCCGCCGACGGCGGCTGCTCGAAGAGCCCGTACGCGACGTACACGGCTTCGCCGTCGGCACCGCGCTCCGCGTCCTGCTGGTGGTAGAAGGCGTACCCGCGCGGCGTCTCGCCGTCGGCGACCTCGGCGCCCATCTCGGCGAGGCCGCAGTTCTGGCAGCAGGTGAAGTTTTCCCGGGCGACGATCCCGGCCGCGTCCAGGGCCCGGAAGGCGAGGGTGAGCCGATCGCTGTCGGTCACCTCCGGCCAGTCCGCCTGCGCGGCGGCGTGCGCGGCGAACTCGGCCCGGGCCACATCCCGGGCCAGCGCGTCGACTCGGGCCGGATCGTATTCGTCGGCCAGGTATTCGACCGCACCGGCCACCATCGCGTCGTACGGCAGCTCGCCGAGCGCGACGTGCCGCCGGACGTACTCCTCGACCAGGTGCCGGAACTTGTCGGCGTCGTCTCCACCGTCCACGGCGGCGAACCCTAGCAGCGGTGTCCGACAAGTACCGCTGCTCGGTAGGGACAGCATCCATAGGGGACTTGCGGCCGTAAGGTTCAAGGGCCAGGGATGTGAAGGTGGTGAAGCGACGTGCGGCTGGAGGACCTCGACCGGAGCGTACGGGTACGTGGCATTGTCGTGGACAAGGTGGTCGAGGTCATCGCGGTGACCCCGATGGGGCCCGACTCGATCCTCGTCGTCTACCAGGCGCCGGGAGAACGACCCGACCACCGGATCATGCTCCGCTCCGACGAGTCCGGCCTGACGGAGGAAGCGCCTCGGGTCGCGGCGTTCGATGCGGATCCGGCGGAGTTCAAGCTCGCGGCCGAGGCGCTACGGATCCAATGCGCCGCCCAGTCCGACGGAATGGTCGCGGTCACCACCAGCGACCTGGAGCCGCTGCCGCATCAGATCGAGGCGGTCTACGGCCACATGCTCGACAAGGTGCCGCTGCGGTTCGTGCTTGCCGACGACCCGGGCGCGGGCAAGACGATCATGGCTGGTCTCTACATGAAGGAGCTGCTGCTCCGTGGCGACCTGGGGCGCTGCCTTATCGTCGCGCCCGGCGGGCTGGTCGAACAGTGGCAGGACGAGCTGCGGGAAAAGTTCGGCCTGCCGTTCCGGCTGCTGACCGGAGACCTGATCAACGCGACGGCGCTCGGCGACAGCGTCTTCGCGGAGCATCCTTGGCTGATCGCCAGGATGGACCAGCTCGCGCGGAACGAGGGACTGCTCACCCAGTTGGAAGCCACCGACTGGGATCTTGTGGTGGTAGACGAGGCACACCGGATGTCGGCGCACTACTTCGGCGCCGAACTCAAGACCACCCGTCGATACCAGTTGGGGCAGCTCCTGGGGCGGGTCAGCCAGCACCTGCTGCTGATGACCGCCACTCCGCACGCCGGCAAGGAGGACGACTTCCATCTCTTCCTGGCCCTGGTGGATCCGGATCGGTTCGAGGGCCGGGCGCGTGGCCATGCGCCACGGGCCGACGGCGTGTTGCTGCGCCGGGTGAAGGAGGAGCTGCTCACCTTCGAGGGCAGGCCGCTCTTTCCCAAGCGGGCGGCCTACACGGTGGACTACGAGCTTTCCAGTGCGGAGAGCGGCCTCTACGAGGCGGTCACCGACTATGTGCGGCGGGAGTGGAACCGGGTCGACCAGCTCCGAAGTGTGGGCGAGGCACGCCGGGGCAACACCGTCGGGTTCGCGCTGACCGTGCTCCAGCGTCGGCTGGCGTCCAGCCCCGAGGCGATCCTGCGTTCGCTGGAGCGCCGGCAGCAGCGGTTGGAGCAGCGGCTCAAGGAGACGCTGAACAGGACGCCGTCGCCCGACGCCGCCGATCGGCTGCTCGGGGACGCGGACCCGGACGACCTGCTCGACGACCTGGACGCGGAGCAGCGGGAGAGCATGGAGGAGGAGGTCGTCGACGCGGCCACCGCCGCCCGGTCCGCCGCCGAGCTGCGCCAGGAGATTGCCGTACTCCGGAATCTGGTGGCGATCGCCCGACGGGTCCGGCACGCGGAGACGGACCGGAAGTGGACGCAGCTTCGCGGCCTGTTGCAGGACAACCCGGAGCTGCGGGACGGCAACGGCGACCCGCGCAAACTGATCGTCTTCACCGAGCACCGGGACACGCTCAACTATCTGGTCGAGCGGATTGGCACCCTGCTGGGCCGCCCGGAGGCGGTGGTGTCGATCCACGGCGGCGTACGCCGGGAGGAGCGCAAGGCGACGCAGGTGCGGTTCACCTCGGACCCGACCTGCGTGATCCTGGTCGCCACGGACGCGGCGGGGGAGGGTCTGAACCTCCAGCGGGCGCACCTGATGGTCAACTACGACCTGCCCTGGAACCCGAACCGGATCGAGCAGCGGTTCGGCCGGGTGCACCGAATCGGCCAGACCGAAATGTGCCACCTGTGGAATCTCGTCGCCGTGAACACCCGGGAGGGCGACGTCTTCCTGCGGCTGCTGGCCAAGCTGGAGGAGCAGGCGCGGGATCTCGGCGGCCAGGTCTTCGACGTGCTCGGCGAGGCGTTCGAGGGCCAGCCGCTGCGGGAGCTGCTGGTCCAGGCGATCCGGACCGGGGAGCTGCCGGAGGTCCGGGAACACCTCAACAAGGTCATCGACGATCGGGTGGGCGAGGGCGTCAAGAAGCTCATCGCCGACCGGGCGCTGCACCGGGACCTGCTTTCGCTGGCCGACGTCGAGCGGATCAGGCTGCGGATGGAGGAGGCGCGGGCCCGTCGCCTCCAGCCGCACTACATCGAGGGGTTCTTCCGGGACGCGTTCAGCCGGTTGGGTGGCCGGCTCGGCCCCCGGGAGCCGGGCAGGTATCAGATTTCACATGTGCCGAACCTGGTGCGCGAGGAGCGGGGACCGGCCGGCCCGGTGGTCGCCCGGTATGAGCGGGTCTGCTTCGACCGCGCGAGAGTCAGGGTCGAAGACCAGGTCAGCGCCGAGTTGCTCGCCCCCGGTCATCCGCTGCACGACGCGGTGATCGGGCAGACCATCAAGCGTTATACCCCCGCGCTGGAGCGGGGCTGCGTCCTGGTCGACCGGCTGGACCGCACCGAGCAGCCCCGGCTGTTGGTGGCCATCCGCGAGGAGATCGTCGACGGCAACGACCGGATGGTGGCACGCCGGTTCAGCTACGTCGAGCTGTGGCAGGACGGCAGGTCCCGACCGGGCACGGCGCCGTTCCTCGACTACGCGCCGGCCACGGACGCCGAACGGGCGGGCCTGTCCGAGGCGACCTCGGCACCGTGGCTGGCCGAGGCGAGCCGGACCGCCGAGCAGTGGGCCGCCGGGGTCGAGCTGCCGCAGTGGTACGCGGAGGTCAGCGAGCGGCGCGCAGCGGAGATCGAGCGGACCCGCCGGCTGGTGCGTGAGCGGCTCGCCACCGAGATCAACCACTGGTACACCGAGGCGCAGCGGCTGGCCACGCTGGTCAGTGACGGTCGGAAGCCGCGGATCCAGCCCCGGGCCGCCGAGGCACGGGCCACCGAACTGGAGCGGCGACTGGAACGCCGGCTCGCCGAGCTGGACCGGGAGGGGCACCTGCACGCCCGGCCACCGGTCGTCGGGGCGCTCGCCGTGGTGGTGCCGCAGGGGTTGCTGGACGGTCTGGCCGGAGCGGCGGCTTCGACGTACCCGACGGAGACGATGACCTCGGCGCGGCGCGCGGTCGACGCGGTGCTCGCGGCCGAGCGGCGGCTCGGCCGCGAACCCGAGGAGATGGCACACAACAATCCGGGGTACGACATCCGTTCACGCACCCTCGACGGCCACCTGGTGCACATCGAGGTGAAGGGCCGGGTCGACGGCGCGGAGGACTTCTTCGTCACCAACAACGAGATCCGGGTGGGCCAGAACGCCGACCGCTACCGGCTGGCCCTGGTGGCGCTGCACCCGGACGGCCCGGCCGGCGACCAGGTGCGCTATGTGCATGACCCGTTCGCGGGGGAGCGGGTGTCGGCCCTGGTCGACGGGGTGCGGTTCAGTTGGCCGAAGATGTGGCAACTCGGCCGGGAGCCGTCGTAATCGCCTACTGCCGGAACCGGCCGAGTACGGCGGCGGCGGTGCGATAGGCGTCTGCCTTCGCCACGTCCTCCGAGACCCGTCCGGTGGCCCACAGGCCGGCGAACTTCGCCAGCGCGTCAGCGCCTTCGTTCAGCGGGTGGCCGGTGTGGCCACGTACCCAGCGAACGGCGATGAGCTCGGAGTGCTCCACGACTTTGCGGCGCAGCAACTCCAACTTGGCAGTCCGCCAGCTCTCCCGGTGCACCGTGTAGCCGCGCGGCATCCGGGTGCTGCCGGTACGCCACTCCTCGATCAGTTCCAGGGTGTCCATCGAGTCGGTCACCAGCACGACGCGGTGCTGTGGGACCAACCGGTGGACGGCCCAGAAGACGGCCCGCATCTCGCCGTTGCTCACCGGGTCGCCGCCGATCCGGCGGGGCATAAAGACGCCGCCAAAGCCATAGTTGCCGTTGGCGGCGACGTACCCCCAGCAGGTCGGCCCGCCGTATGGGGGCCGATCGGCGTTGCGACGTTTCCGGTACGAGCAATCGGTGCCGATGACCAGCGGTTGACCGTCACGCTGCCAGCCGGGGACTTCGACGCTCCCCTTGTCCTCCATGAACGGGTCGGCCTTGACTTGTCTGATGCTGCCCCGACCGGACCGGATGTCTCGGGGCCCCGCCTTCGGCCCGGGACGAGTTTCGTCGCAAATGTTCGACGGAAACTTGAGCAGGGCCTCGGCAGAGTGTCGCCAGGTCCCGTCCTCGGGCACGGTCACGAGGTAGCAGTTGCAGCAGATTCTTGCTTGGGGTTCGGTGGTCGCATCCGGCTGGGTCACGCCCGCCTCACTCTCTCCAGTCGGTCGTTTCGCGAATCGAGAGTGAGTGTTCCGTTACTGAAGGTCAATCCACTGCTTCGCGATTGCGGCGAGCCGACCTGGTGGCATTTGGTGCCGAACAGGGGATTTTGTTGCGGTAGCTGACCGCAAGCAGACAGTCTCGGAGGCGGTTCGGGACGGTGGCGGTATCGTGCTGACGCCGCGTGTGGGCTCGGGAGGGGGACGTATGGGGAAGCAGCCGTACAAGCGCAAGCTGATCGAGGTTGCGCTGCCGCTGGAGGACATCAACCGCGAGGCGGCGCGGGAGAAGTCGATCCGGCACGGCCACCCCTCGACCCTGCACCTCTGGTGGGCCCGCCGGCCGCTGGCTGCCGCACGGGCGGTCCTCTTCGCCCAACTCGTCGACGATCCGTCGGCGCATCCCGACCAGTTCCCCACATCGGAGGCACAGCAGGTCGAGCGGGAGCGGCTCTTCGACATCATCCGCGAGCTGGTGAAGTGGGAGAACTCCAACGACGAGCGAGTGCTGGCCAAGGCGCGGGCCGAGATCTGGAAGTCCTGCGACGGCAACCCTCCGCCGATCCTGGACCCGTTCGCGGGCGGCGGCACGATCCCGCTGGAGGCGCAGCGGCTCGGCCTGGAGGCACACGCCTCGGACCTGAACCCGGTGGCGGTGCTCATCAACAAGGCACTGATCGAGATCCCGCCGAAGTGGGCCGGCATGCCGCCGGTCTTTCCCGGCGCGGCCGAGTCGAAGCTCGGCGGCTGGCCGGGCGCCACCGGACTGGCCGAGGACGTACGCCGGTATGGCCAGTGGATGCGCGACGAGGCGGAGAAGCGCATCGGGCACCTGTATCCGAAGGCGAAGCTGCCGGACGGCTCGGAGGCCACCGTCATCGCATGGATCTGGGCCCGCACCGTGAAGTGTCCCAATCCCGCCTGCGGCATCATGATGCCGCTGGTCCGCTCCTGGTGGCTCGGCAAGAAGAAGGGCAAGGAGGCGTACGTCGTCCCATCCGTCGTCAACGGCCGTGTCGAATTCTCCATCGGCCACGACGTACGCCAGGCTCCGACGAAGCTGAGTGACGGAACCGTAGGCGATAACCGTGCCTTTTGTATCGGCTGCGATACTGTCGTGCCTTTGGTCTATATTCGGACCGAGGGCAAGGAGGGCCGGTTAGCCGAGCAACTCATGGCGCTTGCTGTTGAAGGGAATCGGCGACGTACCTACCTCGCGCCCACTGACGAACATTTGATTGCTGCCACTGTCCCCCGCCCCGCCGATGTTCCGGATACTGAGTTGCCCGAACAGGCGCTCGGCTTCCGGGTACAGGGATATGGCATGACGCGCCATGTCGATCTCTTCACAAATCGTCAGCTAACGACGCTCGTGTACATCCGGGATCTTGTTCAAGAGGTTCGCAGTCAGGTACTGCAAACGATCCTTGCGACTGGGCGTCTCGCGGGTTCCCGATTGGCGGACGGCGGTACTGATTCGGTCGCTTATGCTGACACTGTGGCGTTGTATCTAGCGATTGCATTCAGTCGGACCTGTGGCTCAATGACTCGTTTGAACATGTGGAATCCTGCGCCGAGTAAAGAAGGAATTGGCGGGCTCTTCAAACTCCAGACGATCTCCATGAGTTGGGACTTCGCTGAGGCGAACCCCTTCTATGTAGGGCCGGCGGAAATTGGCACTAGCGCGAGCTGGGTATCAAAAGTGCTTGCATTCCTGCCCTCGCGTTCAGCAGGCGTTGCCGTCCAGCGAGACGCGAAAGCCCGCGAGTACCAGGGGCTCGCGGTCTCAACTGATCCACCATATTACAGCAATGTCGGGTATGCGAGTCTTTCTGACTTCTACTACGTATGGCTTCGGCAAGCGTTGGGCGACATCGCGGGCACCTTGATGCAGACGCTGCTTGTGCCGAAGGCCGACGAGTTGGTAGCGGATCCGGCTCGACATGGTGGCGCTAAGGCGGCGGACGACTTTTTCGAGGACGGCTTCAGAGCGGTATTCTCGGCCGCTAGGAGGCAGGCCAATTCCGAGGTTCCACTCACGGTATATTACGCCTACAAGCAATCGGAGCAATCCAACGAAGGTGAGGTGTCGACTGGCTGGCAGACTCTTCTTGAGGGAATGATTGACGCGGGTTGGACCGTGACCGGAACATGGCCTGTTCGTAGCGAGCGATCCGGTCGGGTTCGCGATGTGGGTTCTAATGCCTTGGCATCTTCAGTCGTTCTCGTGCTCCGACCGCGCCCCAAGGATGCTGAAGTCGTAGACCGGCGGACCTTTATTGGTGCACTAGAGGAGGAACTGCCAGGAGCGCTGCGCGAGCTACAGCACAAGAATATCGCGCCAGTTGATTTGGCTCAGGCCGCAATTGGGCCCGGGATGAAGGTATTTTCTCGTTATGCGAGGGTCTCGGAGCCAAGTGGCGCGACAATGCGTGTGCATACCGCCCTCATCTTGATCAACGAGGTTTTAGCAGAGGTACTTTCGGAGCAGGAGGGAGATTTTGACCCCGTCACTCGTTGGTGTGTCAAATGGTTCGAAGGCTACGGGTTTGATGAGGGTACTTCTGGTGACGCGGAAACGCTGGCAAGAGCTTTGAATATATCGCTAGGGGGCCTCGAGCGGGCGCGAGTTGCACGAGCCCGTGCCGGTAAGGCATGTCTTGTGGCGCCAAACGAACTTGATCCGAGGTACGATCCAGAGCGCGACGACCGGCCGACAGTATGGGAGGGCGCACTTCACCTGTCTAGGACGCTGGAGGAACAAGGGGTACAGGCGGCTGGTGCGTTGATGTTAAGGCTTGAGAAGCGAGTCAACGTGGATGCAGTCAGAGAGCTTTCTTATTTGTTATTCGGTGCCGCCAGGAATAGATGGCCCCAGACCGCACTCCGCTTCAATAGCTTGGTAACGTCCTGGTCAGACATTATGTCAGCTAAGAGTGTGCCCACCAATGGCGATGCTACCGATGGTCAGAGGGCGTTCGATTTCGAGGATCTCGACTGAGCGTCAGGCAGGAGCTTGACCATGCCATGTCCTGTCATTCGCCTAGCCGCTATCCGTACAGGTGCCAACGTTGCCCAGTGTCTTTGCCAAGGAAAGTCCTTAACCGGTGTTGCCATTGCGGTTGGAGGCTTGAATTGCTCTGCAAGACAGGCAGAACGCTTGTGACCAATTGCAGCTCTCGAAGACGCCGCAGGACAGAAAAGCCGGGCCATTCCGTGATGTCGAATCCATAGGCTTCGACTATTAGTGATTGGTTGTTTCCTGTTGGCTCAAAGCGAAGATGGCCGGTCGCCACGGGCGTCAGATCCCATTCGCGTGGGCCCAAACTTGCTGCGTCAAAATCGCATAAAATCGGATGGGTGTTTCCTGTAATGAGGTTCGCGACGGTCGCGTCGCCGTGAATCAAGCCTGGCGGCAGATCGTATGCGAGGCCACTCAGGTCACTCTCGATTTCACTGCTTACGTCAAGTAGTCGAGCGTAATTTTCGGCGCCAAGTATTTCTGCTTCATCGAGTCTGCTGCGGATGCTGCTGATCGGGTCCCAGAGTGGGAGCATTGGTGGCCTGTCGGCGATATGATGGAGCTGTTTGAGTATTTCGCCGAGATGCCTTCCGTTGGCCGGTGGCCCACCCTCGGGTACCTGTTTCCAAAGGGTGACAACATCGCCATCGATAAGCAGCGGTTGCTCGATGCTCTTTAGGGGGCGTACGGCGGGGAAGTTGTGTTTCGCAAGCCAGTTAGTGACCTGCAACACCTTAGTCACCCGGTTGCGCATCGTCGCCGAACCTGCGATTCGCAGCACGACAGACTCTCGGGGTAGCCGGAAGACGGCGTTGTTGGTGAACTTGATCAGAGTGGCGTCGGTTGGGTCAAGCCCTGTCTCGCGGCATGTGGCAGCCACGATCATCTTCAACCTGGCCGGTCCGAGGCGACCTTGTAGGGGGTCAGCATGCGCGCTCATACCTCGCGCAGCGTAGCAATCCTTTCTTGGAGGCACAGCACGTCGGCATGGTGCCGATGTCGCTGGGCCTCTGTGAGCAGCGGCGTCAGCCGGTCAAGGACACGTGACGACCGCACCTGTTGCGCCGCGTCGACGGCCAGGTGACCCACAGCCGAGCCATGATCAAAATCGCCGTCCATCAGGTGCAGCCTCGCGAGGGCAGTCAGCTCGAACGCTCGGCTTCGCGCCATGTGCTCTGCCCTCATGGAGAGGCTCAGATGGAAGCCGGCGATCGCTGCCTGCCTGTGTCGGGGTGGAGCCTGCGGCAGGGACGCCTTGGCCATCGCGATGCATGCGTTCAAATCTGCCCTGGTGAAGAAGGTCATCCAGGTTGGTGCCTTGCTCTCGTGTGCGCGGGAGAACTCGTCTTCTGCGCGGCCGGCGGACTTGAGCACCTGACCCTCGTCGCCGAGTAGGCCGTATGTCCATGCCTCATTGGCACAGAGCAACGCCACGGCCAGTTCGGATCCCGACTCCTGTGCGGCAATCTGACCGAGCTGGAAGAATTTCAATGCTTCGGGCAGCAGGTGATGGTGCAGGTGGAGGCGGCCGAGACAGTAGAGCGCCTTGGCCATTAGTGACGGCTCTTGGGCGTGTTTCGCCTGCTCAAGGGCGCGCACAAAGTGCTCCTTGGCAGAGATGTCCAGACCGACGTCGAACGAGGTCCACCCTGCGAGGTTGTGGAGATCCGCGAGCGCGATGTGCAACACGCGCTTAACCGCATCCTCCTGCTTGCACGTCAGAAGTTGCTGCGCCCATCGGACCTGGGCGCCGACCGCGTCCCGGCAGTAGCCACCGCCGAACTGATAGTCGAGCGCACGTAGGCCGGCGGCTATGTTCCGGAGTCGGTCGACGTCCACGAGACCTATTTGCTCGGGGACCGGCGTGGACTCCAGGCGTAGTGGCTGAGTCCAGATGTTGGAGGCGACATCGCCGACTACGACTTGCGCCGAGCGTGCAAGCGACTGTTTCGCGGACCAACTACTGATGGTGACTGCGGCCGACATCGAACTTTGCTCGCCGTGATCCGTACTGGATGCCAACCCCATATAGCCACGAGGAATGCTGAGACCTTCGGCGATGCGGAGGAGTACGTCGTACGCCATTACCTGGCGCCCTTTTATGATCTCGGAGATCTCTGACTGTGACTGGCCGGTCAAGGCTGCTATATGCCGCTGAGATACACCGCACCGTTGTAGAAATCGGAACACGGTTGCAACATCTCGCTTGGCGAGGGCCGGACGGATATCATCTCGCTCCCAGAAGTTTTTGGGGATCGCCGGTCCTGAGCCTGGATGAACGTTCATCCTGTCTCCGGCCAGTGGCTGTCCATGACGGCATGCTATAGCTGCACAAGGCCATTTGGAAGAGGCGATCGGTTGTGCTGATCGGCGGGACCTATCAGCACAACAGAACACTCGCGATTGATGTTGGCGATCTACTGCGCGTCTCGCTTGTGGCGTCGGGTCTTCGGCAGTCTCGTTCCATGGCCCGGGGCGGGTGCTGGGCCGCCGGTCGTCGCCTTCCCCCTTACGTGACGAACGACCCCGCCCGCCTCGGTGCCACTCCAGAGAACCCGATCGAGGGGAGAGCTGTGGTGGATGGTTTGCCGGCCGCCGCGCAGCCACCGGAGTCGGAAGAGCCGGAGCCGGAGGAGCCGAAAGCGTCGGAGGAGTGGGAGATCCCGCTTCCCGTCTGGATCGGTGAGGAGCACGTCCGGTTCGCCGTTCGCGCGCTCGTCCTGCACGTGTCCGACGACGAGCCGACGGGACCGCGTTGTCTCTGGGACGCGCACCCACACCCGTGCCGGCTCGCCAGGTGGGGGCGCCGGGTGCTGGCGGCTCGTGGGTTCTCCCGACGGGGCCATCGATGTCGTGGTGCGACGGGCCGACCCCTACATCGACCTGACCACCCTCATCGGCGAGGGGTCAACCCAATGAGCGACTACGGTCGGCGAGCACGGCGCACGCCCGCCGAGGCTCGGCCGAGCGGCACGCTCTACGGCGGCGGCGTCCACCCCCCGCCGATCCCCGGCCAGATCCGGACAGCGACCTTCCCACTCACGCCGTTTGGCCGGCGTGGGTACCGACCGTCGGAGGTGCGGCTCTTCCTCACCGCGCTGGCGGAGACCCTGACAGCGCTCCAGGACGAGTTGGCAATGGTCCGCACCGAGAACGAACGGCTCAAGGTGCACCTTCGGCAGTGGCAGAGCCGGAACTCGTCCGGCCGCCATCGCGCGGAGCGGCGATGAACGACGGTGACCGGGTGGCTGACGTGTCGGGTCGGCACGTCATCCACCTGCCGGTTGTCGTATCCGACATCGAGGCCGCCGCCGACCTGGCGGCCTGCCTGGCCGACTCGCTGGCCTTCCTCGGCCTGGTGGATGTCGGCGAGATCACCGTCTCGGCCGAGGACGCCCAGGACGTACGCCGTCGGGTCTATTGCGATCGGCTGCTTCCGGCAGGTGGCCGATGCGACGCCCGGGACGGCCACCCCGGTGCCTGTCTCCGAAATACCAATCCATGAGTCACCCGCGACTCGGGTGGAGTCGCCAGGCTCGCCTGGCGGTCCCGCTGCCGGCGAAGGCCATTCTGCTGTTGCCGGTCAGCCGGCGGACCACGCGACGGTGGATGGACGTTGCCCGGTCCGGATGTAGGCGGCGACGGCCGCACGGGCCAGGTCGATCGAGACCCGAGCCAGGTTGCCGGGGATGGTGACCGGCGGATGATCGGAGGATTCGAGGACCACGATGGGGGCACCCGGCCCCAGTTCCACGCCGTGGCTGTTGTCGGGGAGCCAGCGCAGTGCCGCGCGGCCCGCGTCGTAGTCCAGGTCCACCCGCAGAACGTCCTCGCCGCCGGCCGGGCCGATCCAGTACGTGTTCGCTCGGCGGCCGTGCGGGGCGATCCGGTGTGCCCGTTTGTCGAAGAAGGCGGAAACAGCCTCGGCATCGGGCAGAGTCTCTTCGTCCATGTCGTAACTGACCCGGTATGTCACTTCTTTATCCTCTCACCCGTACCTCGGTAGGTCCGCGTCCACCAGGTCGCGCCGCCGTCCGGCGTCGCCCAGACGGTCAGCCGGGATCCGGCCGGCAACAGGTCGCGAATATAGCGTTCGCAGGTCGCGGGCCAGTCGGCGTCGAATCCGCGGTTACCGCAGGTGATGTTGTTGAGTACGACTTCGCCCTCTGACAGGTTCTGCCGACGCATCCGTGCCGCGACATGGCTCTCCACGTGGCTGATGACGGAGTCCGGCCATCCGCCACCAGGGAGCGGGCGAAGGTCGGCTACCGTCGCAGGATCTTCGCCGCTGACAATGAGTTCACCGGCGAACATCCCGGTGGTGCGGTCCCGTGCGCTGGCCCGAACCGGAAGGCTTCGCCCGATCGCGGCAATCGCGTCGGAGGGCGTGGATTCGACTGACGCTTCCGGATCCGAGCGTCGCGGCCGGGGGGCCGGTGAACTCGGACCTGGTTGGGCGGGCGCCGGCAGATCGATGCCGATGGCCCGCCCGTACTCCACGATCGCCGCCACCGCACCGGCAGCCTGTTGATCGGCCTCCCGTAGCCGCTCCAGCGTCGCGGCGCCGTTCCGGATAGCCTGTTCGACCGAGGGATGCCGGCTGCCCTGGGTCAGGGCGACGAGGGTTTCGGTTCTTCCGGCTACCGCCTTGGCGTTGGCCGCGATCTGTGCCCGAAGCCCGGCGATGTCGAGGAGCACCGCCGAGAGCGAGGCAGCGACCTGCGCCAGGCTCACAAACAACCCTCCGTTCGGCTACCAGACGCTATCGAACGGTTACTGGGGCGGGCAACGGCAATGGGCTGAGCGCCAAAGGTTCGAACGGTTTCGGGCCGTCCGTCAGGACACGAGATCGACCGACAGGGGTACGGTAAGCGACGCAACCGTGACGCTTGCCGCCTTTGGGTGGGGGAGGGGCGCTTCGCTGATGGCGCAGAGCAACCGGGACCGGGTGGGTCGTGGGCTGGAACTGCTGACCGAGGGGGTCGCGCCGTTCGTCGAACGGATCATGGCGCCCACGGTCGACCAGGGCCGGGACTGGACCGAGGTACTCGCCGAACGGAGGGGCAACCGCGCCAGTCACGCCTACAACCGGGAGGATCCGCAGACCTGGCTGCGGGTCATCACCGAGGAGCGGCCGTTCCGGGACAAGCTCTCCCACGTCCAGCGCGGCTTCGCCCAGGAACTGCGGGACGTCCGGAACTCGTGGGCGCACGGGCGGGCGTTTACCGACAACGACACCAGCCGGGCGCTGGACAGCATGGTCCGGCTCTGCCAGGCGGTCGGCGCGGTGCCGCAGGCCGAGGCGTTGACCCGGATGCTTTACGACCACCAGCAGGCGTTTTTCGCCAAGCACGCCGGTCGGGCGGCTAAGGCCACCGTCGAGCCGGGCGTCGCCGGTAGCGGGCTCAAGCCGTGGCGTGAGGTGATCAAGCCTCATCCCGACGTGGCCACCGGCAACTTCTCGGCCAGCGAGTTCGCCGCCGACCTCGCCCAGGTCGCCCGGGGAGAGGCCCGGGACGAGTACGGCGACCCGGTCGAGTTCTTCCGCCGCACCTACCTGACGGAAGGGCTGCGAGACCTGCTCGGCAAGGCGGTCCGGCGGATCGGCAGGGACCCCAACGCCGACCCGGTGATCAATCTCCAGACGAACTTCGGTGGCGGCAAGACCCACTCGATGCTGGCACTCTGGCACGCCTTCTCCGGCAAGCCGCTGACCGCATACCCGCAGGACATGCAGGAACTGCTCGCCGGCAGTGACCTGGCGGCGCTCGGTGCCGACATCCGCCGGGTCGCCCTGGTCGGCGACCATCTCTCGCCGAGCCTCGGCATGCCGAAGCCGGACGGCACGATGGTGCAAACCATCTGGGGCGAACTGGCCTGGCAGCTCGGCGGCCGGCCCGCATACACCCAGATCGCCGAGGCCGACCGCACCGGCACCAATCCGGGCGAAGCGCTCAGCATGCTGATCGCGGCCTACTCCCCGTGCCTGATCCTGATCGACGAGTGGGTCGCCTACGCCCGCCAGCTCGCCGACGAACCGGGGGCGCTGCCGGCCGGCACCTTCGACACGCAGTTCACCTTCGCGCAATACCTGACCGAGGCGGTCAAGGCCACCCCCGGCGCGCTACTGGTGATCTCCATTCCGGCCTCGGACCGGGGGGAGGCCGACGACGGCGGCGCGGCCATCGAGGTGGGCGGTCCGCGCGGCCAGGACGCGCTGGCCCGTCTCCAGAACGTCGTGGGCCGGGTCGCCAGCCAGTGGCGGTCCGCGTCCCAGCAGGAGTCGTTCGAGATCGTCCGGCGCCGACTCTTCGAGGAGCCGGACGGCGAGGCCCGGACCCACATCGCCGCCGTGGCCCGGCGATTCACCCAATTCTACGCCGACCACCGGCTGGAATTCCCGGCCAACTGTTCCGAACCGGCCTACGAGGCCCGGATCCGCGCCGCCTATCCTGTGCACCCGGAGCTGTTCGACCGGCTCTACATCGACTGGTCGACGCTCGACCGCTTCCAGCGGACCCGTGGGGTGCTCCGGCTGATGAGCAAAATCATCTTTGCCTCCTGGCAGGCGCACGACCCGGCCCCGCTGATCATGCCCGGCAACGTGCAGCTCGAAGACCTGCCGGTGCTCACCGAGCTGACCCAATATCTCGAAGACTCCTGGAAGCCGGTCGTCGACGCCGACATCGACGGCCCCGAGTCGACCCCGGTGCGGATCGACATCGAGCGGACCACCTTCGGGCAACGTCGGATGACCCGCCGGCTGGCCCGGACGATGTTCCTCGGGTCGGCTGCCACTCTGCGCAGCGCACACAAGGGCATCGACCAGCAGCGGATCTGGCTCGGCTCGGCCGTCCCCGGCGACACCGTCGGGAACTTCGGATCCGCGCTGCACGTCCTCGCCGACCGGGCGACCTACCTCTACTCCGAGTCGGGCCGCTACTGGTACGACACCCAGCCATCCGTCACCCGTACCGCCCGGGACTACGCCGAGCGGCTGCACCCGGAGGACGTCTGGGCCGAGATCATCAAGCGGTTGCGTGCCAGCCAGACGACTGTCCGGGGCAAGTTCGCTGCCGTACACCCGGCGCCGGAATCCACCGGTGACGTTCCCGACGTCGACGACGCCCGGCTGGTCGTGCTGCATCCCCGCTACACTCACCGGCGCGGCGAGGACAAGTCGAGCGCGGTCACCTTCGTCACCGAACTGCTCGCCCAGCGCGGTACCGCCCAGCGGGTGCACCGCAACATGCTGGTCTGCCTCGCCGCCGACACCCGGGCGATGGAGGACCTGATGGCGGCCAGCCGGGAGTACCTGGCCTGGCGGCAGATCGGCGACCGGCACGAGGAACTGGGCCTCGGCCCGGCACAGCAACGCCAGGCACGCAACCGGATCAAGGAGGCGGATCAGGCCGTCGACCTGCGCATCGGCACGGCGTACATCTGGGCCCTGTTGCCGGAGCCACCCGCCGCCGACAAGCCCGATGTGATCAAGGCGGTCAAGGCGGACGGCTCCAGCGCCCTGGCCGAGCGCGTCAGCACCCGGCTGGTCAACGACGGCACCCTCGGCATCGTGCACGCCCCGACGCTGATCCGGATGCGGCTCGACGGGCCGCTCAAGTCGGTATGGGACCTCGGGCACATCCCGCTCGGCGAGCTGTGGGGCTACTACACCCGCTATCCCTACCTGCCCCGGCTTCGAGACCGCCAGGTGCTGGACCACGGCGTCGAGGACGTGCTCAACCTGGTTACCTGGGAGCGGGAAGGCTTCGCGCTCGCCACCGGATACGACGAATCGACCGGCCGCTACACCGGGCTCGTCATCCCGGGCGGCTCGGCGAGCTTCGCGGCGATCACCGACAGCACCCTGCTGGTCCGCCCGGACCGGGCGCTGGCGCAACGAGAGCTGGAGGAGATCGCCCGGAAGGCCGCCACCCCGAAGACCGAAGACGACCCCGGCGCCACGGTCGTCGGTCCCGGGTTGATCAGCCTGCCACGCCCCGAACCCGAGACACCCGAGCCGAAGCCGACGAGCCACTTCTTTGGGGTCTACCGGACCCGTACCGAGTTCTATGCCAAGGAACTCAACCGGCTCCAGACCGAGGTGCTCGCCCATCTCGCCCGAGCTGGCGAGTTGGAACTGACCATCGAGATCACCGCCCGCAAGCCGGACGGATACGCCGACGACGAGATCCGGACGATTTCCGAGAACGCACGAGTGCTGAAGTTCGAACAGGCCCGCTTCGAAGAGGAGTGACCGACGGTGCCCGTTGACAAGACCAGCAAACAGGTCGTCGTGCTCGTCTCCCAGATCTCCAGTGGTGAGATCAAACTGCCCGAGATCCAGCGCGGGTATGTCTGGAAACCGACTCAGGTGGCGAAGTTCGTCGAGTCGCTCTATCGCGGCTACCCTTCCGGAGCCCTGCTCTTCTGGAAGACCACCGACAAGCCACGGACTCGGGACGTGGCGGCGGACGCGCCCACCCTGCAACCGGCTGCGGAACCGCTCTACCTGCTCGACGGCCAGCAACGGTTGACCTCGTTGCACCGCGTCTTCAACGACCACCCTGAGGCGCAGATCGTCTTCAACGTCGAGAAGGAGACCTTCCAGAACCAGAGCGCGGCGACGAAGAAAGACCCGCGCTGGGTAAAGGTCTACGACATCCTCAACCACGACGACCTGCTCGAACTGCGCAGCGAACTGCTCGCCGCCGGGGTGAAGGTCGATTCCAAGGAACTCGGCCAGCGGCTCAAGCGGATCGAGGCCATCGAGCAGTACTGGTACCACCTGGAGATCCTGACCGGATTCTCCTACGAGGACGTCGCGGACATCTTCGTTCGGGTCAACAGCGGACGGGCACTCAAGACCCTCGACCTGGCGCTCGCCACCCTCTCCGCACGCTGGTCTGGAATCCTCGCCAAGCTGGAGGCGGAGGCTGACCACTGGGTCAAGCAGGGTTACGCCGGACTCGACGTGGTCTTCCTCTCCCGCGCGTTCGCCGGGGCCGTGCTTGGTCGAGGGCTCTCCGCGCACTCACACGCCCGGCTCGTCGAAGCGAGCGACGAGCAGTTGGAACGCGGCTGGGAGACGGTCAAGCGAGGGCTAAAACACCTGGTTCCGCTGTTGCAACACAACCTGAACGTCAGCCGGTCGAGCCTGCTGCCCTCGCTTGTCGCGTTGATTCCGATCGTGATCTATCTCGGCGAGCGGGACGACGAGGCGCTGGACCAGGACACCGCAAACGGGCTGCTCTACTGGCTGCTGGCCGCCTACGTGCGCAACCGCTACAGCGGATCCACCGACACCGTGCTCGGCCAGGACATCCCCGCGGTGCGAGACGCTGATCCGGTGCGCCGCCTGCTGCGCAACCTCGGAGTTCATTCCCGCTTGGTCGTGACGCCGGACGCACTCGCCGGGCGGAGCCGGGAGAGCCCGTACTTCTTCCTCAGCTTTCTAGCCTGCCAGCGGAACGGGGCGCACGACTGGTGGCACGGCACCGCCATTGCCCCAGGACTGGACGGGGCGCAGAAGCTGGAGTACCACCACATCCACCCCGTGGCGACCCTGCGGGACGCCTACTCGAAGGCAGACATCAACGACCTTGCCAACCTCGCCTTCATCTCGGCGAAGGCGAACAAGAAGATCAGTGACAAGTCGCCGAGTGCCTACTTCTCGAGCCTGGGCGAGGCTGAACTCCGCGCCCACCTCGTCCCACTCGACGTACGGCTACGGGAGTCTTCGACGTACCCGGAATTTCTGGCGGCGCGGCGGAACCTGCTGGCGGCGGCGATGACCGACCTCCTCGACACCGTCCGACCCAAGTGGTTGGTCGACACGCAGAGTCCCCAGCCAGACCCGATTGACGGGCTGGCGCTGGAAATGACGCTGTATCAGAGCGCGTGGGAGGCGGGCCGATTGCTGCTGTCCGCTCGCGGACCGGGTGTCACCTGGAGCGGCGCCGTCGCACTGCCAGAGCTGGAGGCAGCATTGGCACAGGCCGCCGACGGCATCGACGGGGACGTGGAGATCGCTGGAGAGACGATACCGGTGCGCGTCCTGGAGGACGCGATCGAAGTACAGTTCGGCCCCTTCATGGTCGTCGGTACATCTGAGCAGTGGACCGAGGTGCTGGCGCGAGAACGCGCGGACGCGAGAACGCTGTCGCAGTGTCCGGTGGTGCCAGTTGTGCCATGGACGGGCGAGACGATGCGTCTCCCGGTGACCAGCACCGACTGACAGCAGCGGGGAGCACTCCGGTAGTCCCGGAGCAGACGGCAGGTTCCGCCTACTCCGGGAACCGGCCTCAGTCGTTGTCGTCGTCCTTGTCGTCGTCCTCGTCGTCGCGGTCGTCGTCCTTGCCGTTGTCGTCGTCCTGCTCCCGGTCGGTCTTGACGATCTCGCCGGTGGCCGCGTCCACGTCCACCTCGATCTCCCAGCCGTCCTTGACGACCTCGACGCTCCACACCTCGCGCCCGTGTTCCTGCTCCCGCTCGACCTCGTCGAGCTGGCCGCCACCGGCGCTGGCCAGGGCGATCTCGACGGCCCGCGCCGAGTCGACGGACCCGGCCGGTGCCGAGCCGGTCGGTGCGGGAGAGCCGGTCGGTGCGCCCGACGGCGTACCGCTGGGCGTGGCGGTCGAACCGGCGCCGGGGGTACCCGTCGCTCCGCCGCCGGGCGTGGGCGCAGCGGGCGCGGTGGTGGCGACGGCGCCGAACCCCTGCCGCTCGCCCTCCGCCGCGCTGGCCCCGATCGCGGTGCCGACGACGGCGGCTGCCGCCAGCACGCCACCGACGCTCAGGACCAGAGTCTTTCGCCGCATCGCAGTCTCCTCCATCGTCGCGAACACCCGGTTCCGGGGTTCTCGGCACCGAGGTTCGCGCGGATCGGGATAGCGGCGCGCTGTCCGAACCCTAAGCCTCGGTAAAGAGGGCGGACGGCGACCCGCTGGTGGCCAGCGGCGGTCCGAGGGTGACCGCGACCCGCGCCCCGCCACCGTCGGCCTCCGACAACTCGAACCGGCCGCCGCTGGCCCGGGCCGCCCGGCGGGCGATGTCCAGGCCCAGCCCGGTCGAGCCGGCGGCGCTCGCCCCACGCTCCACCAGCCCGGCGGGGACGGGTCCGACCAGGGCCGGTGGCAGTCCGGGGCCGCTGTCGGCGACGGTCAGCAGCGCACCTCCGCCGGGGCGGGGCGCCAGCGCGACGGTGAAACCGGTCCCGTCCGGGGTGTGTGCGAAGACGTTGCCGAGCAGGGCGTCCAGCACCGCCGCCAGTTCGTCGGCGGGCAGCCGTACCGGCAGCGGCCGGTCGGCCAGGTCGAGCCCGACGGCCCGCCCGGTGTCCTCGGCCAGTACGGTCCAGAACGCCACCCGGTCCCGGACCACCGCCGTGGCGTCGCAGACCGGTTCGGTACCGGTGTCGGTGCCCCGCCGCCGGGCCTGCCGGATCAGCCCGGTTACCGCCCGCTCCACCGCGTCCACCCGCTCGGTGATCCGGGCCGCCTCCCGGGGGTCGGCCAGTGACTCGGACTCCAGCCGCAGCGACGTCAACGGGGTACGGAGCCGGTGCGACAGGTCGGCGAGCTGCTCGCGTTCGTCGCGCAGCAACTCCTGGATCCGGGTGGCGAGATGGTTGAGCGCACCGGCCACCGCCCGCAGCTCCGCCGGGCCGGAGGGGGTGGCCCGGGCGGTCAGCTCGGCGCCGGCCAGCCGGTGCGAGACCGCCGACAGCTCGGCGATCGGGGCGGTCAGCGACCGGGCCAGCCGGTCGGCGACGGCGAGGCCGAGCAGCAGCAGCGCCACCCCGAGCCCGGCCAGCACCAGCCAGGAGCGGTAGACGCCGTGGGTCAGCTCCTCCTCGGAGACGAAGGTGCGGATCACCGCCGTACCGTCCGGGCGGCCCTGCACGGCGACCAGGATCTCCCGGCCCTCCTCGCCCGCGACGGTGAGGCTCTCGCCCCGGGCGGCCAGCTCGACGCCGTCGGTCCGGGGCGCGCCGTCGCCGAGGACCGCGCCGTCGGGGAGGAAGACCGTGACCGGCCGGTCGGCCGCGGCCCCGACCTGCTCGGCGGCGAGCCGCAGCCCGTCCGGGCCGGTGGTCCCCACCAGCGGGACCAGCGCCTGCACGTCGGCGGTGGCGGCCACCACCGCCCGGTCCGCGGCGACGCCGCGCAGCAGCACCGCGAGCGGGACCAGGAAGGCCAGCAGCACCAGGCCGGTGGTGGCCGCGACCAGCAGGGTGAGCCGGCGCCTCACGGCCGGGTCCCGGGTACGTCGAGCCGGACCCCCACCCCGCGCACCGTGTGCAGGTAGCGCGGCTGTTGCGCGGTCTCGCCGAGCTTGCGGCGCAGCCACGACAGGTGTACGTCCACCGTCTTGTCGGCGCCGCCGTAGGGCAGCTGCCACACCTCGGTCAGCAGTTCCCGCTTGCTCACCACCCGACCGGCCCGGGCGGCCAGATAGTGCAGCAGGTCGAACTCCCGGGGGGTCAGTTCGAGGGGTGTCCCGGCCAGGGTCGCCTGCCGGCCCGCCGGATCGACCCGCAGCTCGCCGACGGCCAGCGCCGCCGGGCCGTCGGCCGGGCCGGTGCCGCGCCGCAGTACCGCCCGGATCCGCGCGTCGAGCTGGGCGGCGGTGAAGGGCTTCACCACGTAGTCGTCGGCGCCGGCGTCCAGCCCTCGGATGATCTCGGCCTCCTCGTCCCGGGCGGTGGCGATGATCACCGGTGTGCTGTTCACCGCCCGGAGCATCCGGAGCAGCTCCAACCCGTCCAGGTCGGGCAGGCCGAGGTCGAGTACGACGAGGTCGGGCCGGTCGTCGAGGACCCGTTGCAGCCCGGTCATCGCGGACTGCACGGCGGCTACCGCGTGTCCCCGGTCGCGCAGCGCGTGCAGCAGCGGGGTACGGATGGCCGGGTCGTCCTCGATCAGCAGTAGGCGAGCCACACCGGCACGGTAACCCGGAAATGGCCTCCGGCACCCGGTTGGCGGCGGCCCGGCCGCCGACCGGCCCCTCCGACCGGCCGGCGCACGGAACGCGCTACTATCTTAGGGTCATTAAGTTTTTGCTTAGAAGGTGAAAGGTCGGTATGCCGCGCCAGGGTCTGACGAGTGAGCGGGTCTCGGGCGTCGCCGCCGAGCTGGCGGACGAGGTGGGACTCTCCCGGTTGACCGTGGCGGCGGTCGCCCGGCACTTCGGGGTCTCCGACGCCGCGCTCTACGCGCACGTGCGCGGCCGGGACGCCCTGATCGAGCAGGTGGCGGTGCGGGCGGCGGCCACCTTCGCCGACCGGCTCGGCCTCGCCGTGGCCGGACGGGGCGGCCGGGAGGCGCTGCTCGGCTTCGCCGACGCGTACCGGGCGTTCGCGGTGGCCCACCCCGGGCAGTACGCCGCGACCCAACTGCCGCTGCCGGCCGAGGTCGGCGCTAACTCGGCCGGACACCTGCGCATGATCGAGTTGAGCTACGCGATGCTGCGCGGGTACGGGCTGGCCGAACCGAGGCTGACCGACGCCCTGCGTTTCGTCCGCAGCACCCTGCACGGCTTCGCGACGCTGGAGAGCGCCGACGGGTTCGGTCATCCCCGCGACGTCGACGCGTCCTGGCGCCACATCCTCGACGCGATGCACACGACGCTGAGCAACTGGCCGACCGAAACGGAGGAGAGTGGAAATGCCGAGTCATGACAGCCACGACCAGGAGGTCGACTCGCCGGACGGCACCCGACTGGTGGTCCGCAGGACGGGTTCCGGCGACCCGGTGATCCTGGTGCACGGCTCGGGAGGCGGGCTGCACTCCTGGGCCGGCGTCGCCGAGCTGCTCGCCGACGACCACGAGCTGTGGCTGCCGGCCCGGCGCGGTTACGGTCCCAGCGACGTCCCACCGGCGGTCAAGTCCTTCAAGGACGAGGTCACCGACCTGGTCGCGGTGGCCGAGGCGGCGTACGCGTCGTCGGGCCGGCGGGTTCATCTGGTCGGCGCCTCCTACGGGGCGACCCTGGCCCTGCACGCCGCCTCGACCGAGCCGACCCGGTTCCGCTCGCTCGCGCTCTTCGAGCCACCGCTCTTCGCGGCGGGGTCGGAGCTGGTGCCGCTGCTCGACCGGTACCGTGCCGCCTTCGACCGGGACGACGCGGTGGCGATGGCGGCGGTGTTGAACGAGGTGACCCGGGTCCCGGCGGAGGTGGTCCGGGCGTTCGCCGCGGCGGCAGGTGACCGCGAGCCCGACCCGGCCGAGGCGCGCCGGTCGGCGGTCGGCTGGCTGCACGACCTCGAAGCGCTGGCGACCGACAGCACGGACGTCGCCCGCTGGTCCTCGATCGGCCTGCCGACCCTGCTGATGCAGGGCGCCGACACCTGGGAACCGATGCCGAGCGCGATGGACGCGCTCGCGGCGGCGATCCCGCGACTGCGCCGGGTGGTCTGGGCCGGGCAGTCGCACTTCGTGACCGCCACGGCGCCCGCGCTGGTCGCCGACGCCCTGCGCGGGTTCTTCACCGAGGTCGACGGCTAGCGGGTCGAGGATGCGCCGGGGCGGGCCGTTAACGGTTCCTTAGGGTCCGTCGGCACCGGCCTTAACGGCCGAGCGGGCATCATCGGAGGATGCGTCGACGTACCCTGCTCGCCCTGGCCGGCTGGCTGCTCGCCGCGCTGGTCGCGACCGGGACCGGGCTGGCCGCCGTACAGGTGATCGGAGCCGGGCTGACCGGGCCGGCGGGTGAGGTGCGCAGCCCGGCCGAGGTGGCCCGGGCGCTGGCCGCCACCCCGCCGCCGGCCGCCCCGAGCGCGGCGCCCTCCGGCGGCACCGCCAGCCCCTTCCCGACCCTCTCCGCCGCGCCGCCGGCCGGCGCCGACGACTCGCGCCGGCTGGTCTCCACCCCCGGGGGTACGGTGCTGGCCGAGTGCGCCGGCCGGCAGGTCTGGCTGAGCGCCTGGACGCCGGCCCAGGGTTACCGGGTCGGCGAGGTCGAGCGCGGTCCGGACGACGACGCCGAGGTGACCTTCCACGGCTCGGGCGGGCGGATCGAGGTCGAGGTCGAGTGCGTCGGCGGCGGGCCGGTGCCGACCTGGAAGGCGCACGGCGACGACGACTGACCCGGCCGGTCGGGGGCGCGCCGGCCACGCCACGGGGGTCGGTTCAGTGGTAGCGGCCCGCGCCCAGGGACCAGTCGTAACTGCCCCGGATCCAGGCCCGGCGGGCGGTGACGAACCGCAGGGTGTCGGGGTCGCCGCCGGCCAGCAGCGCCGACTCCAACCTCAGGTACGCCCGCAGCCCGGCGTTGAACCGGTGGGCCGCGTCGAGGAGTCCGGCCCGCTCCTCCCGCCCCGCCTCCCGGGCGAGTACGACGATCAGGTTGTGCCCGTCCCGGCCCTGCCGGCGCTCCTTGGCGTACGAGAAGACGTCGTTGCACCAGCAGACCAGGTCGGCGGCGAGGTCGTCCAGGTGGGACGCCTCCAGGTCGGCCCGGCAGATCGCCTCGGCCAGTCCGCCGTACGCCAGGTCGGTCAGGGTGAAGCTGGGGCGTACCGCACCGGTGTGCCGGCGCATCTGGAGGTACTCGGCGACCGCGGGTACCCGGTCCCGCTCCCGGTTGGCCGCCTCCCAGAGCAGCGCCAGCAGGTAGTCCCGCATCTGGGCGGCGAACCGGAGCAGCAGCCGGGGCGGGCCGTGTGCGCGTACCCGTCGGCAGAGGTCGTGCAGGCCGGCGGCGGTCGGGCCGGCGACGGCGGTCGAGCCCGGCGAGGCCGGCCCGCCGCGCAGGTCGAGGACGTCGAGCAGCTGCCCGACGACCGGGGCGAGCCGGGCCGGGTCGTCGCCCAGGCCGTCGTCGTCGCAGCGGTCGTCGAAGGTGAAGAGCCAGCTGAACAGGTCGGCGAGCAGCCGGAGCTGCTCGGGCCGGGCGTCCGGGCAGGTCCGGCCGGCCAGCTCGGCCGCGTTCGCCCGGTCCAGCCGGCGGGCCGCGGCGGGGCTGCCGACCAGGCCGAGTTCGCTGGCCCACCGGGTGGACTGCGGCCCCACCTGCCCGACGTGCGCGCTGACCCGTTCCGGGAAGGGTGGCCGGGTCAGCCACGCCAGGGCGAGGGCGCGCATCGGCAGGACGGCGGGTTCCTGGTTCAGATCCCGAGTTTCGCGGTACGTAACCGCTCGGTGAGCGCGGTCGGACCGACCAGTTGCACCCGGGCGGCGCGCTGCCGGCCGAACAGGAACATCATCAGCTCGCCGGGGGACCCGACCATCCGGAGCTGCTCGCCGCCGGCCCCGGCGGTGGTCTCGCCGTGCTCCGGCGCCTGGATCAGCAGGGCGGCCGGAAACCGGCGCAGCGACATCCGGGCCATCGCCGGGATGCGCTTCCAGAGCGCGGCCCGCTGCCCGGCCGGAAGCTCCCGGGGCTGCCAGTCGGGCCGGGCCCGCCGGACGTCCTCGTGGTGCACGAAGTACTCGACCAGGTTCGCCAGCTCGTCGATCGGCGGCAGCGCCAGCGGGCTCCACCGGGGCGGGCGCCGGACCAGCTCGACCAGGGCCGGGTAGGGCCGGCCGGCCATCGCCGCCTGGACCCGTGTCCCGTGCGCCCGCAACGGCGGGAGGAGCAGGCCGGCCGCCGCGTCCGGGCGGCGTTCCCGGACCACCAGGTGGGCGGCGAGGTCTTTCGCGGCCCACTCGGGGATGATCGTCGGTCCGTCCGGCCCGATCGCCAGGAGGAGATCGGCCAGCGACTGTCGCTCCGTGTCCGCGTAGCGGGGCATGTCTTGATCGTAATCCCGATCCGGCCGACCGGTGTGCCACCGCCGGTTCGTATCCGTTGCGCGCGCGGTCCGGCACCGGGGAACAGGTTGTGACAGCAGACACAATCAGGGCCGAGTCGGTATCACCCCGGCCAATCGGTTCGTCAAGCCCGCGCCTGATCAGTAAGGATGAGCTGGACGCAAGAGGCTTACGGCGGGGGAGAGCGTGGCGGGCAAGACAAGCCGGGACATACTCGTGCGGGGGATCAGGGTCCTCGGCTACGCGATCCGCGACGAGCCACGGATCTTCGCGGTGGCGGTCGGCGGCAGCGTTCTCTACAGCCTGTTGATCATCGCGAGCGCGTACGTGGTCGGCGCCGTCGTCGGCGACGTGGTGGTGCCGTCGCTGGAGACCGGCCGGGTCGACCTGGCCGCGGTACTGCTCGGCGCCGGTGCGCTGCTCGCGGTCAGCCTCGGCCGGGTACTGGGAATGTTCGGTCGCCGGCTCGGCGCCGGCTTCATGCAGTACCGATTGCAGGCCAGCTACCGGCGCCGGATCACCCGCCGCTACCTGGAGCTGCCGCTCTCCTGGCACCACCGGCACGCCACCGGCACCCTGCTCTCCAACGCCAACTCCGACGTGGAGGCCGCCTGGTTCCCGATCGCGCCGCTGCCGTTCGCGGTCGGCACCCTGGTGATGCTGGTCGCGGCGATGGGCTCGCTCTTCTTCACCGACTGGGTACTCGCGCTGGTCGGCGTGGCGATCTTCCCCGCGCTCTTCGCCCTGAACGTCGTCTACTCCCGACGCATGGCGCCCCGGCAGGCCCGCGCGCAGCAGATGCGCGCCGAGGTCAGCGCGATCGCCCACGAGAGTTTCGACGGCGCGCTGGTGGTCAAGACCATGGGCCAGGAGGCCCGGGAGACGACCCGGTTCGCCGCCCAGGCCGGTGAGCTGCGGGACGCGCTGATCTCGGTCGGTCGGCTCCGGGGCGTCTTCGACCCGATGCTGGAGACCCTGCCCAGCCTCGGCACCCTGGCGGTGCTGCTGGTCGGCGCCGCCCGGTTGAGCCAGGGTGCGGTCACCATCACCGAACTGGTCAGCGTGGCGTTCCTCTTCACCGTGCTGGCCTTCCCGGTCCGGGCGATCGGCTGGGTCCTCGCCGAACTGCCGCGCAGCGTCGCCGGCTGGGACCGGTTGCAGACCGTGCTCACCGCCACCGGCCAGATGCCGTACGGCGACACCACGCTGGACCGCCGGGACGGCCGTCCGGCCACCCTCGTCTTCGACCGGGTCACCTTCGGGTACGCCCCCGCCGAACCCCCGCCGCCGACCGCCCCCGCCGAACCGGGCCTCGCCATCGAGGAACCGGAAACCGCGGCGAGGCCCGTCGGGGTGGCACCGCCGACCGGACCGGCACCCGCCGAGCCGACGCCGGCCGGGCCGGTACCGGTGCTGCACGACGTCTCGTTCACCGTTCCGGCCGGCCGCACCGTGGCGCTGGTCGGGCCCACCGGCTCCGGCAAGTCGACGATCGTCTCCCTCGCGGTACGGCTGGTCGACCCGGACGCCGGCACGGTGACCCTGGACGGGGTCGACCTGCGCTCCCTCACCGCCGCCTCGCTCGCCGGCAACACCGCGCTGGTCGCCCAGGTGCCGTTCGTCTTCGACGACACCATCCGGGAGAACATCACCCTCGGCCGGGACGGCATCACCGACGACGACGTCTGGGCGGCGCTGCGGCTGGCCGAGGCGGACGGCTTCGTGGCGGCGCTGCCCGAGGCCCTGGACACCCTGGTCGGCGAGCGCGGCGCGGCGCTCTCCGGCGGCCAGCGGCAGCGACTCACCCTGGCCCGGGCGCTGGCCGGCCGGCCCCGGCTGCTGGTGCTGGACGACGCCACCAGCGCGGTCGACCCGAGGGTGGAGGCGGCGATCCTGGCCGCGCTGCGCGGCGGGCGGTCGGAGTCGACCGACGCCGACAGCCCGCCGGGACCGGGGGCGTCGATCCTGGTGGTGGCGTACCGGCGGGCGACGATCGCGCTCGCCGACGAGGTGGTCTACGTCGAGCACGGCCGGGTGGTCGGCCGGGGCACCCACGCCACGCTGCTGCGTACCACGCCCGGCTACGCGGCGCTGGTAACCGCGTACGAGCGGGCCGAGGCGGAGCGGGAACGCGAGCGGGCGTACGAGGATCCGGCGACCCGCCGGGGCGAAGAGGTGGACGCGTGAGTACGACCACGGCCGGGGCGGTACCGGAGCGGGCGGAGAGCGCCTGGGGGACCTTTCGGCGAGGGCTGGCGCTCTCCCCGGAACTGCGTACCGGACTCGCCGGCACCCTCGCGCTGGCCCTGGTCTCGATGGTCGGCCGGGCCGCCGTGCCGGTGGCGATCCAGCAGGGCATCGACCGGGGGCTGCGCGCACCGGGCGGGCCGGACATCGGGGTGGTCGGCATCGTGGTCGCGGCGACCGCGGCGGTGCTGGTGGTGACCACCATCTGCGGCTATCTGATGATGCGCCGGCTCTTCACGGTCAGCGAGACGGCGCTGGCCGGGGTGCGGGTGCGGGCCTTCCGGCACGTGCACGACCTGTCGACGCTGCACCAGCAGGCGGAGCGGCGCGGCTCGCTGGTCTCCCGGGTCACCAGCGACGTGGACCAGATCACCCAGTTCCTCCAGTGGGGCGGGGTGATCCTCCTGATCAACCTCGGTCAGGTGGTGGTGACCACGGTGGTGATGGCGGTCTACTCCTGGCAGTTGACCCTGGTGGTGTTCGCCGCGTTCGTCCCCGCCGTGGCGGTGATCCGGGTCTTCCAGAAGCGGCTCGCCGCCGCGTACGGGGTGGTCCGGCAGCGGCTCGGCGCGATGCTGGCGGCGGTCTCGGAGAGCGTGGTGGGCGCGCCGGTGATCCGGGCGTACGGGGTCTCCGGCCGGACGGCCGAGCGGCTGGACCGGACCATCGAGGCGCAGCGCCGGGCACAGCAGCGGGCGATCCGGACCAGCGTGATCAGCTTCTCGACCGGCGAGATCGCCGCCGGGCTGGCCCTGGCCGGGGTGGTGGTGCTCGGCGTCAAGCTGGGTGTCGACGGTTCGCTCGGCATCGGCGAGCTGACCGCCTTCCTCTTCCTGGTCACCCTCTTCATCCAGCCGGTGCAGATCGCCACCGAGGTGCTCAACGAGGCGCAGAACGCGGTGGCGGGCTGGCGGCGGGTGCTGGACGTACTCGACGTGGCGCCGGACGTGGCGGACCCGGGGGAGCAGGGCGTCGACCTGCCGGCCGGGCCGATCGACATCCGCTTCGCCGACGTCGAATACCACTATCCGGGCGGCCCGCCGGTGCTGGTCGACGTCAACGTGGACATCCCGGCCAAGACCCGGGTGGCGGTGGTCGGCGAGACCGGCAGCGGCAAGACCACCTTCGCGAAGCTGCTGACCCGGCTGATGGACCCGTCCGGCGGGGCGGTGCTGCTCTCCGGGGTGCGGCTGGACCGGGTCCGGTTCGGTTCGCTGCGCTCCCGGGTGGTGATGGTGCCGCAGGACGGCTTCCTCTTCGACTCCACGGTGGCGGAGAACGTCCGGTTTGGCCGGCCGGAGCTGACCGACGAGGAGCTGGCGTCGGCCTTCACCGAACTCGGTCTCGGCGACTGGGTGGAGGGGCTGCCGCTCGGGCTGGCGACGCCGGTGGGTGAGCGCGGCGAGGCACTCAGTGTGGGCGAGCGGCAGTTGGTCGCGCTGGCCCGGGCGTACGTGGCCGACCCGGACCTGCTGGTGCTGGACGAGGCGACCAGCGCGGTCGACCCGGCCACCGAGGTACGCCTGCAACGCACCCTGGACGCGGTGACCCGGGGCCGGACCACGGTGGCGATCGCGCACCGGCTCTCCACCGCGCAGGCCGCCGACGAGGTGATCGTGGTGGACCGGGGCCGGATCGTGCAGCGGGGTCCGCACGAGGAGCTGGTCAGCGACCCGCAGTCGGTCTACGGCCTGCTCTATGCCTCCTGGTTGGAGCAGACCCGGTAGCGGCGGCGAACGGTGCCGGCGGTGAGATGGACGCCGACCGTCCGATAGGTTAGCCTCCCCTTACTAAGGACAGGCTAACTCCGCCGGAGGTCGACGTCATGCAGCCCAGCTCCGCGGAGGTGGCCCGTACCCTGGCCGCCGGTCGGCTCGCCGGCACCGCCCAGGTCGCCTACCGGCCCGGACCGCACCAGGTCCGGCACGCCACCGACCCGTCCGGCCGGATCCTGCTGCTCGTCTCGATCGTCAGCGACCTGGCCGCCGCACTCCGGCCCGGCAGGAGCGGCCGGGGCACCGCACTGGTGCTCGACGTCCGCGACCTGCCGCCGGCCGCCGGGGCGCCCCCGCTCGGCCGGGTCTGGATCTCCGGCTGGCCGGAGCCGCTGACCGGGGTCGAGGCGCGGCAGGCCGCCATCGACTTCGCCGAGGTGGTGCCGACCGGAGACCTGCTGGACGTCGGCCGGGGCTTCACGCTGCACCGGTTCGAGCCGGCCGAGATCCGGCTCGAACGTGCCGGCACCGTGCGACACGTCGAGCCGGCCGAGTACGCCGCCGCCGAGCCGGACCCGCTGCACCCGCTGGAACGGGACCTCCTCGCCGACCTCGCGGACCACCACGGGCCGGAGATCGCCGCCTTCCTCCGGCGCCAGCTCGGCGACCTCGTACCGCCGGGCGGGGCGGACGAGCCGCCGCCCCGGGTGGTCCGGCTCGACCGGTACGGCATGGTGGTGGCCCTCGGCGGACGCGCTACCCGCTGCCGGGCCCGGCTCGCCTTCCCCCGCCCGCTGACCGGCCAGGCGGAGCTGGCCGAGCTGCTGCATCCCGTGCTCTGCCGGCGGCGGCACCAGGCGCAGCGCCCGGACCGGGAGTGGCCGCTCGGCAGCACCCCCGGCCAGGTCTGGTCCGACCGCTAGCCCTCCGGGTCAGCCGTCCTGCCGCGTCCCGCCCGGCGTGCCGGGGCGCGGTCCGCCCGGCGAGCCGGGATCCGCCGGCCGGGCGGTGAGCCGGGTGACGTCCCCGGTCAGATAACGCTGGATGGTCGGCCCCACCGCCGCGACCACGACGTCCGGCGGCGCCGAGGCGAGCGGCTCCAGCCGCAGGATGTACCGGACGATGACCATGCCGGCCATCTGGGTGGCGACCAGCGACGAGCGCAGCGGTGCCTCGGCCGGGTCGATCTCGAGCAGCCCGGTCGCCCGGCGCAGCACCTGGGTCTCCAGGAACTCCCGGAGCAGCCGGGCGGTCCACTCGTTGTTCATCGCGGACCGGAACAGCGCGACCCCGGCGGTGCCGGCGGGGGAGTCCCAGACCCGCAGGAACGTCCGGACCAGCCGTTCGCCGATCCCGTCGAGCCCACCGGCGGCGATCTGCGGCAGCAGCTCCTGCGGGTCGAACGGGATGTCGATGGTGGCGAGGAAGAGCTGGTCCTTGGTGCCGAAGTAGTGGTGGACCAGCGCCGGGTCGACTCCGGCGGCGGTCGCGATGGCCCGGATCGAGGTGTGGTCGAAACCGCGTTCGGCGAACGCCTCCCGGGCGGCTCTCAGGATGCTCTCCCGGGTGTCGGGGTTGCCCGGTCGCCGTCCGCTCCGTCGTGCCATCGCCGTCCTCGTGCTCGTTCCTCCGGCACCGGTCGGCGCCTCCCGCAGTGGGCGCCGACCGGTGCCGGACGCCTCAGCCGGTACGCCGCCGAAGCGTGGCCGCCGCGAGCACCAGAGCGACCACCACCGCCGCGGCCACCACCGCCACGTCCCGCCACATCGTGCCGGTCGGCTCGGCGTGCGCGCCGACCTCCTGTAGCGCCTCGACCGCGTACGACAGGGGCAGCGCGTCGCTGATCACCTGTAGCCAGCCGGCCATCTGGTCGCGGGCGACGAACAGGCCGCAGAGCAGGATCTGCGGGATCACCACGACCGGCATGAACTGTACGGCCTGGAACTCGGTCTGGGCGAAGGCGCTGCAGAAGAGCCCCAGCGCGACCCCGAGTACGGCGTTGACCACCGCGATCAGCACCACCAGCCCGGGGTTGCCGGCGGTGGAGAGGTCGAAGAGCCAGTACGCCGCGCCGGCCGCGACACCGGCCTGGACCGCGGCGGCCAGTCCGAACGCGAGGCCGTAGCCGAAGAGCAGGTCGAGTTTGCCCAGCGGGGTGGTGAGCAGCCGTTCCAGCGTGCCGGAGGTGCGCTCGCGCAACATGGCGATGCTGGTGACCAGGAACATGATCACGAACGGGAAGACGCCGAGCATGACCAGGGCGATCCGGTCGAAGACGGCCGGCTGTCCCGGCGGCGCCGGCTGGTCGCCGAACATGTGGTAGAGCAGGGTGAGCAGCACCACCGGCACCACCAGCAGCATCGCCACGGTACGCCGGTCGTGTCGCAGTTGGCGCAGGATGCGACCGGTGGTGACGGCGAGGATCCGCAGGTTCACCGTCCCGCCCTCCGATCGCCGCTGCCGGCCAACCGGTCCCCGTCGGCCAGCTCGTTCGCCCTGATCAGCCGCAGGAACGCCTCCTCCAGGTCGTCGGTGCCGGCCGCCGCGCGTACCGCCGGGACGGTGTCGTCGGCGATCAGCCGGCCCTCCCGGATCAGCAGCAGCCGGTCGCACCGGGCCGCCTCGTCCATCACGTGACTGGAGACCAGCAGCGTGGTCCCCTCGGCGGCCATAGCGTGGAACCGCTGCCACAGCTCGGCCCGGAGCACCGGGTCCTGCCCGACCGTCGGCTCGTCGAGGATCACCACCTCGGGGCGGCCGACCAGGGCACAGGCCAGCGAGGCCCGGCTGCGCTGGCCGCCGGAGAGGGTGCCGACGAGCTGGTCGGCCGCGTCGGCCAGGCCGACGTCGGCGATCGCCCGGTCGGCGTCGGACCGGCCGACGCCGTGCAGCCGGCCGAAGTAGCGGGTGTTCTCCCGGACGGTCAGGTCCGGATAGACGCTCGGTGCCTGGGTCAGATATCCGAGGCGTCGCCGCAGGCCACGGGCTCCGGCCGGCTCGCCGAGCACGGTGACGGTGCCGCCGGACACGATCTGCACGCCGACGATGGCCCGCAACAGCGTGGTCTTGCCGCTGCCGCTCGGGCCGAGTAGCCCGGTGACGCTCCCGCGCGGGACGGTGCAGCCGATCCCGTGCAGGACCTGCCGTTTCCCGCGCGTCACGACGAGGTCGCGGACCTCGATCGCGGTCTCCATGATGCCTCCCTGCGAAACTCATCAAGTGTTGAAATCAACGCTAGATGAAATCTTGCCGGCGGACAATCGTCGATCGGGCCGGCCGGTTTTCCGACCGGCGGGGAGCGGGTACCGGTCCCGGATGACCCGCCCGGCGGTGCGGTGGAAACCTGGACCGGGCAGGACGGAACGTACGGCGGACGGAGCGGAAGCGATGCACAAGCGCAGGATCGGTGCCATCGGACCGGAGGTCTCGGCCATCGGGCTCGGCTGTATGGGGATGAGCATGGCGTACGGGACCCGGGACGACGAGGAGTCGACCCGGACCCTGCACCGGGCCCTCGACCTCGGGATCAACCACCTGGACACCGCCGACATGTACGGGCGGGGGCACAACGAGGAACTGCTCGGCCCGGTGCTGCGCAAGCGCCGCGACGAGGTGTTCCTGGCCACCAAGTTCGGCAACCGGTTCACCGGCGAGGGGAGCACCACCGCCTCCCCGGGGGCGTACGTCGACAGCTCCGGGGCGTGGGCCCACCAGGCGTGCGACGCCTCGCTGGCCCGGCTCGGTGTCGACACCATCGACCTCTACTACCTGCACCGGCGCAACCCGGAGACCCCGATCGAGGAGACCGTCGGGGCGATGGCCGAGCTGGTGGTGGACGGCAAGGTGCGGTTCATCGGGCTCTCCGAGGTGAGCCCGGCGACGCTGCGGGCCGCGCACGCCGTGCATCCGGTGGCGGCGGTGCAGATGGAGTACTCGCTGTTCAGCCGGGACGTCGAGCAGGAGATGCTGGCGACCTGCCGGGACCTCGGCGTGGCGTTGGTGGCGTACTCGCCGATGGGCCGGGGGCTGCTGACCGGGACGATCAACAGCCGGGAACAGCTCGGTGCCGAGGACTTCCGCAGCCGGGCGCCCCGGTTCGCCGAGGAGAACCTCGACACCAACCTGGAACTGGTCGACCGGGTCCGGGCGGTGGCCGCCGAGATCGGCTGTACGCCGGCCCAGGCGGCACTGGCCTGGCTGCTCGCCCAGGGCGACGACATCCTGCCGATCCCCGGCACCAAGCGGGTCGGTTACCTGGAGGAGAACGCCGCCGCCGTCGACCTGCGGCTCACCGGCGAGCAGGTGGCCCAGCTCTCCGCCGCGATACCGGTCGGGGCGGCGGCCGGCGAGCGCTATCCGGAGCAGTCAATGCGATTTATCGGCAGATAACGGACGAAACGCCCAGGCGAAGCATGATCGGGCGTTGCGTCATGATCGGACCTGCGGCACGATGACGCCGTGGATCACGGTCCGTTACGGCAACTCGGGTTCCTCGACGACTGGACGGACCGGCTGCGCCGGCTGCCCGGCCCGCCCGTCGTCGGGGTTCTGCTGCGCGGCAGCTATGCCCGGGGCGCCGCCACCCCGTACAGCGACGTGGACATCGATGTCCTGGTCAGCGGGGGACCGTACGCCGCGTACCCGGCCTTCCTCGTGGAGACCGGCGACCGGCTGACCCACCTGTCGGTCGCCGTACGGGACGTCGAATCGTGGCTCGAACGGCTCGACCGGCCCGCCGAATGGTCCTTCGGACTGCCGGTCGTCGCGCCCGCACGGTTACTCTGGGCACACGGCGCATGGCGGTCCTCCGTCGACGTCACCGAGATCCGCCAGCGCCCCGCCGAGCCGGATCTGGAGGAACTCGTCGCCGCGCTCGGCAAGGTCGGCGGCGCCTGCGCCAGCGGTGCCGAGTACGAGGCCCGGCTCGCCGCCGCCGAACTGGCCCGGCGCTGCCCCTCGGTGCTCCGGCTCGCCAACCCGACGGTCACGGTGGCCAGCCGGCGGGACGCGCTGGCCGCCGCGCTGGACCTGCCGGTCGCACCGGAGCGCTACCGCGACGACATGCTCAGCTGCCTCGGGTTGCGCCCCGACACCCTGCCCCGGCTGCACTCCGCCGCGCACCGCCTGGTGGCCGGCACCGTGGCACTGGCCCGCCCGTACGCCGAGGAACTGGCCGGGGTGGTCGGGCCGGATCTCGCCGCCGCCCTGCGCGACGGCCGGCTCGACCGCTACGTCGACCAACTCGTCCGCCCGGACCGGACCGGGACGCCCACCCCACCGGGGACGGACGGCACCCCGGGCGGCGTGGCGCGGGCCACTTCGGCGGGCGGCGGCGGGGACGGGTCGACAGTTCCGGCGCCGCGTGCGAAACAATCGGGAACTATGCCCGTACCCGATCTCTCCCCGGCGACCGCGCCCGGGCCGGCGCGCGGCGGCCCCGCGCGACCCTCGGCCCTCGACCCGGCGATCGCCACGCGCCTGCGCCGCAACCCCGACGGACTGGTCACCGCCGTGGTCCGGGCGCACGACACCGGCGACGTGCTGATGGTCGCCTGGATGGACGACGAGGCGCTGCACCGCACCCTCACCACCGGTCGGGCCACCTACTGGTCGCGCAGCCGGCGGGAATACTGGGTCAAGGGCGACACCTCCGGCCACCACCAGTACGTCCGCTCCGTGGCGCTGGACTGCGACGGCGACGCCCTGCTGGTCAGCGTCGACCAGGTCGGTGCGGCCTGCCACACCGGAAGCTGGACCTGCTTCTCCGACGAACTGCCGGTCACCGGGGCGACCTCCGCCGGACCGGCGACATGACCGAGGCTGGGGCGGTGACCCGATGACCACCGGAGCGGTGAGCCCGGACGAGGCGACCTTCCGCGAGCTGGCCCGGACCCGGCGGGTGGTGCCGGTGGTCCGGCGACTGCTCGCCGACGGGGAGACCCCGGTCGGGGTCTACCGCAAGCTGGCCGGCGGCCCGGGGACCTTCCTGCTGGAGTCGGCGGAGCAGGGTGCCGGCGCGGCCGGGATCGCCTGGTCGCGCTACTCCTTCGTGGGGGTACGCAGCGCCGCCACCCTGGTCGAGCGGGGCGGCCAGGCGCACTGGCTCGGCACGCCCCCCACCGGGCTGCCGACCGGTGGCGACCCGATGGCGGTGCTCCGGGCCACCGTGGCGGCACTGACCGGCCCGGCCGCCGCCGACCCGGTCGGAGCCGGGCAGGGCCCCATGCCACCCCTGCTCGGCGGCATGGTCGGCTACCTCGGCTACGACGTCGTACGCCGGTTCGAGCGGCTGCCGTCGCTGACCGAGGACGACCTGCGCCTGCCCGAGCTGGGCATGATGCTCGCCACCGACCTGGTCGTGCTGGACCACTTCGACGGCTCGGCGATCCTGGTGGCGAACGCCCTGCTGCCGGCACCACCGGACGGCACGGCCGGCGGTCCGGCGGCCGGTGCCGGCGGGGAGGACCCGGAGTGGGCGGCCCAGGTGACGGCGGCGTACCACCAGGCGGTCGGCCGGCTGGACGCGATGACCACCGCGCTGTCCCGGCCGATCCCGCCGATGATCGCCACCGTCGACCGGCCCTCCCCGGGCGAGGTGTTCAGCCGGACCGCCGACGGGGAGTACCCGAAGGCGGTCGAGGTGGCCAAGGAGGCGATCCGGGCCGGCGAGTGCTTCCAGATCGTGCTGGCCCAGCGCTTCGAGCGGGAGACCCGGGCCGATCCGCTGGACGTCTACCGGGTGCTCCGGGCCACCAACCCGAGCCCGTACATGTACCTGCTCCGCTTCGACGACTTCGACATCGTCGGGTCGTCCCCGGAGGCGCACCTGAAGGTGAGCACCGGCGCGGACGGCCAGCGCCGGGCGATGCTGCACCCGATCGCCGGCACCCGGCCCCGGGGCGGCAGCCCGGCCGACGACGGCCGGCTCGCCGCCGAGCTGCTCGCCGACCCGAAGGAGCGGGCCGAGCACGTGATGCTGGTCGACCTGGGCCGCAACGACCTGGGTCGGGTCTGCCGGCCGGGCACGGTCGAGGTGCCGGAGTTCGCCACCATCGAGCGGTACAGCCACGTCATGCACATCGTCTCCACCGTGGTCGGGACGCTGCGGGAGGACCGGACGGCGTTCGACGCGCTCGCCGCCACCTTCCCGGCCGGTACCCTCTCCGGCGCCCCGAAGGTGCGCGCGATGGAGATCATCGAGGAGCTGGAGCCGACCCGTCGCGGCCTGTACGGCGGCACGGTCGGCTACTTCGGCTTCGGTGGCGACCTGGACATGGCGATCGCGATCCGGACCGCGCTGATCCGCCGTGGCCGGGCGTACGTCCAGGCCGGTGCCGGGATCGTCGCCGACTCCGATCCGGCCGCCGAGGACCGGGAGACCCGGAGCAAGGCGGCTGCGGTACTCGCCGCGATCGCGGCGGCGGAAACGCTCCGGCCGGCCCGATGAACCCCGAGCGACCGATGGGTGCCACTCCGGTACCCGCCGAGGGACCGGCCCCGGCGCCACCCGACGCCGACGCGTCCCCGGGGCCCGGGGCGGCACCGGCCGGCGGGGCACGGGCGGTGGGGCGGCGGGAGTTGGCGTACGCGGTGCTGCTCTGCCTGCTCGGCGCCGGCCTCGCGGTCTTCGCGGCGACCCGGACCTGGTCGGTCGAGCTGACCGCCCGCCCGGCCCCGCTGCCGCCCGGACGGGTGACCCGGACCGGCGGTGACCTGCTGCCCTGGCTACCGGCGCTGGCCCTGGTCGGGCTGGCCGCCGCCGGAGCGGTGCTCGGCACCCGGGGGATCGGGCGCCGGCTGGTCGGCGCGGTGCTGGCGTTGCTCGGCGTCGGGGTGGCGGTCGGTGCCGGCTACGCCGGGTTCGGCACCGGCGGCGAGGTCAGTGTCGGCTGGCCGCTGCTCTGCGTGCTGGGTGGCCTGCTGGCCGGCGCGGCCGGCGGCTTCACGGCCGTGCGGGGCGCGGGGTGGCCGGTGATGGGTGCCCGCTACGAGCGGGCCCGGCCGGCCGGGGCGGGCCGGGAGAGTGCGGTGGCCGCCCCCGACGGCCGGGTGGACGCCCGGCGCACGACGGCCGCCTGGGACGCGCTGGACCGGGGTGAGGATCCGACGGTCAGCTGACCGGCTGGCGGGCGACGGTCGAGCCGCGGGACGCGGCGGCCCGGCCGGTGGTCGAGGCGCGGGGCGCGGCGGCGGAGCGGGTGGTGGTCGAGGCGCGGGGCGCGGCGGGGCGGCCTGCGGTCGAGCCGCGTCGCCCGGCGACGGGGCGGCCGGTGGTCGGGGCGGGTGTCGGCGTGCCGGCGGCGACCTCTCCGGTGGCCGGCCGAGCCGGGGCGGCGACGGTCGCGGGCACGACCGGCGGCGCGGCGGCGAGCGCCGCCACCAGGGCCCGGATCTCGTCCCGGCGCATCGCCCGCTCCCGGTCCGCGCAGATCGCCTCCCAGGCGTTGCCCCGGGCGGTCCGGATCCGGGCGTCGCCGATCACCGCCCGCTCGACGCTGTGCACCATGCCGACCGCGACGGAGAGCACGGCCCGGGGAATGCTGGTCAGGTCGATGGTCGAGTCAGGCTTCGCAGCGCTCATGGTCTTCCCCGCACGAAATCGATCCGGCTGGTCGGCGGCGGTCCCGCGACCAGTGTGCCCGACGTTGATGGTGCCCATCCGGTGTTTCCGGTCGGTCACCCCCGGATCAACGGTTCGTCCGGGTACCGGCCCACCATCCGGGACAACCTCCGGTGCCGGGCGTCGCTTCCTTGATCTCGGTCACAGCCGGACGGGCCCCGGTTCGCCGCGATGGCGCAGCGTGATAGCCCGCTCACAGGGTCGGCCATTATGCCGCAGCCCATCTCGTGAAGCACGCCATACCCCCGAGGGCGTCCGCCCCGTGGCGACGCCTAGCATCGGCCCATGACACCCGGAGAGGGGAGTCCGTTGGTGACTGCTGAGCATCCGCACGCGGCGGGAGACGAAGCCGGATCGGCCACGTCCGCCAACGTGCTCGACGAGATCCTCGCCGGAGTCCGCGAGGACGTCGCACGGCGGCAGGAACAGGTGCCGCTGGAGCAGATCAAGGAACTCGCGGCGGCGGCCGCGCCACCCCGGGACGCGTACGCGGCACTGCGCCGCCCCGGCGTCGGAGTGATCGCCGAGGTGAAGCGCTCGTCGCCGTCCAAGGGTCAGCTCGCCGAGATCGCCGACCCGGCCGACCTGGCCGGTGACTATGCCGCCGGTGGGGCGCGCTGCATCAGCGTGCTCACCGAGGGGCGCTGGTTCGGCGGGTCGCTGGAGGACCTGGCGGCGGTCCGGACCGCGGTGGACATCCCCGTGCTCCGCAAGGACTTCGTCGTCTCCAGCTATCAGGTGCACGAGGCGCGGGCGCACGGTGCCGACCTGGTCCTGCTGATCGTCGCCGCGCTGGAGCAGAACGTGCTGGTCGGCCTCCTGGAGCGGATCGAGTCGCTCGGGATGACCGCGCTGGTCGAGGTGCACGACGAGGAGGAGGCGGACCGCGCCCTGGAGGCGGGTGCCCGGGTGATCGGGGTGAACGCCCGCAACCTGCGCACCCTGGAGGTCGACCGGTCGGTCTTCGAGCGGATCGCCCCGGGCCTGCCGAACAACGTCGTCAAGATCGCCGAGTCCGGGGTACGCGGCCCGCACGACCTGATCCGGTACGCCTCGGCGGGCGCCGACGCCGTACTCGTCGGCGAGGGGCTGGTCACCCAGAAGAGTCCCCGCGAGGCGGTGGCCGAACTGGTGAACGCCGGCAACCACCCGGCGACCCCCCGGCCGGTCCGATGAGCCAGCGAAGCGGAGAGCCGGCATGAGCGCACCCACCCTGCCCGACCTCGCCGGGCACTTCGGCCCGTACGGCGGCCGGTTCGTCCCGGAGGCGCTGGTCGCCGCGCTCGACGAACTCGACACGGCGTACCGGGAGGCGCTCGCCGACGAGTCGTTCACCGCCGAGTTCACCCGGCTGCTGCGCGAGTACGCCAACATCCCGTCGCTGCTCTACCGGGCCGAGCGGCTCTCCGCCCGGGTCGGGGCGCGGGTGCTGCTCAAGCGGGAGGACCTGAACCACACCGGCGCGCACAAGGTCCGCAACGTGCTCGGCCAGGCGCTGCTCACCAAGCGGATGGGCAAGCCCCGGGTGATCGCCGAGACCGGTGCCGGCCAGCACGGGGTCGCCAGCGCGACCGCGGCGGCGTACCTGGACCTCGAGTGCGTGGTCTACATGGGTGAGGTGGACACCCAGCGGCAGGCCCTCAACGTCGCCCGGATGCGGATGCTCGGTGCCACCGTCGTCCCGGTGACCGCCGGCTCGCGCACCCTCAAGGACGCGATGAACGAGGCGATGCGGGACTGGGTGGCCAATGTCGACCGGACGCACTACCTGATCGGCACCACCGCCGGCCCGCACCCGTTCCCGGCGATGGTCCGCCAGTTCGTCCGGGGCATCGGGGTGGAGGCCCGGCAGCAGTGCCTGGAGCTGACCGGGGCGCTGCCGGACGCGGTGACCGCCTGCGTCGGCGGCGGCTCCAACGCGCTCGGCATCTTCCACGCCTTCGTGCCCGACGCCGACGTGCGGCTCTACGGCTTCGAGGCCGGCGGCGACGGGGTCGAGACCGGGCGGCACGCGGCGAGCATCACCGGCGGCTCCTCGGGGGTACTGCACGGCACCCGCACCTACGTGCTCCAGGACGCCGACGGGCAGACGGTCGAGTCGCACTCGATCTCGGCCGGGCTGGACTATCCCGGTGTCGGGCCGGAACACGCCTGGCTCAACGACGCGGGGCGGGCCCGGTACGCGCCGGTCACCGATGCGGAGGCGATGGAGGCGTTCCAGCTGCTCTGCCGGACCGAGGGGATCATCCCGGCGATCGAGAGTTCCCACGCGCTCGCCGGTACGCTCAAGATCATCCCTGAGCTCACCGCCGAGCTGGGCCGCGAGCCCACCATCGTGGTCAACCTCTCCGGCCGGGGCGACAAGGACGTGCACACCGCCGGGGAGTACTTCGGCATCCTCGACGGGGACCAGGGGTGAGCGAGATGGCCACCACGGCCGAGCGGGGCATCGGGGTCGCCTTCGAGAAGGCCCGGGCCGAGGGGCGGGCGCTGCTGGTCGGCTGCATGCCGGCCGGCTTCCCGACCGTGGACGGCAGCATCGCCGCGATGCGGGCGATGGTCGACGCCGGGGTCGACGTGGTCGAGCTGGAGATCCCCTACTCCGACCCGGTGATGGACGGTCCGGTCATCCAGCGGGCCAGCGACATCGCGCTGGCCGGCGGGGTACGCACCCGCGACGCGTTGCGGATCATCGAGGCGGTCGCCGCGACCGGGGCCCCGGTGGTCACCATGACCTACTGGAACCCGATCGAGCGCTACGGCGTCGACGCCTTCGCCCGGGACCTCGCCGCCGCCGGGGGCACCGGCCTGATCACCCCGGACCTGATCCCGGAGGAGGCCGGCGAGTGGCTGGCCGCCTCCGACGCGTACGGGCTGGACCGGACGTTCCTGGTCGCGCCCTCCTCGACCGACCGACGGTTGTCGATGACCCTCGAACACTGCCGGGGCTTCGTCTACGCCACCGCGCTGATGGGGGTGACCGGCGCCCGGGAGAAGACCTCGGACGCCGCACCGACCCTGGTCGGCCGGGTCCGGGCGATCAGCTCCCTGCCGGTCGGGGTGGGGCTCGGCGTCAGCACCGGCGATCAGGCCGCCGAGATCGGCCGGTACGCCGACGGGGTGATCGTGGGCAGCGCCCTGGTCCGTTGCGTGCTGGACGCTCCCGACGAGGCGGCCGGGCTGGCCGAGCTGGGCCGGCTCAGCGCCGAACTCGCCGAGGGCGTCCGCGCCGTCCGACGCTGACGGGGTGATCCGCGCGGTCCGGAAGCCGGCGGAGTTCACCGCGAAAAAGGACGACGGGGCAGTTCGTCGTACCTGTCGGGACGAAGCAGGCGGGAATCGCCCGGGGTACGCAACCGGACCGGGGTGCCGCCGGCAGGGGTAGCGACGGTAGCCTGTGCACCCGTGACCCTCGCCTCGCTCTCTCCTCAGGCGGCCCTGCCGAGCCCCGCCACCGCCGTGTGGCAGCTCGGGCCGGTGCCGATCCGGGCGTACGCACTCTGCATCGTGCTCGGGATCGTGGTCGCCTGCGTGGTGACCGAGCTGCGACTGCGCCGCCGTGGCGTCGCCCCCTGGGCGGTGCTGGACATCGCCGTCTGGGCGGTGCCGTTCGGCATCGTCGGCGCCCGGATCTACCACGTGATCACCTCACCCGGCTCCTACTTCGGCGAGGGCGGTGAGCCGCTCAGGGCCCTCTACATCTGGGAGGGCGGGCTCGGCATCTGGGGCGCCGTCGCGGGCGGCGCCGTCGGTGCCTGGCTCGCCGCGCGGCAGCTCGGCCTGCCGCTGACCGTGGTCGCCGACGCGCTCGCCCCGGGCATGCCGCTGGCCCAGGCCGTCGGCCGGATCGGCAACTGGTTCAACAACGAGCTGTTCGGCGGGCAGACCTCGCTGCCGTGGGGCCTGGAGATCCACCGGATGGACCCGACCAATCCCGGGCACGCGCTCCGCGACGACAGCGGCAACCCGATCCTCGAACCCGGGCTCTTCCACCCGACCTTCCTCTACGAGGCGCTCTGGAACGTCGGCGTCGCCGGCCTGGTCCTGCTGCTCGACCGGCGACTCAAGCTCGGCCGGGGCCGGGCGTTCGCGCTCTACGTGATGGGTTACACCGCTGGCCGGTTCTGGATCGAGATGATGCGTACCGACGCGGCGACCGAGATCCTCGGCACCCGGCTCAACGTCTGGACCGCCGTCCTGGTCTTCCTCGGCGCGCTGGTCTACTTCCTCCGGGTCCGGGGGCCGCAGGAGTACCTCGTGCCGGTCGGCGGCGTGCCCGCCCCGCTCGGCGCGGGCGACGCCGCCACCAGCGACGTGTCGCAGGTCGACGTCTCCCGGGAGCCGGCCGCGGTCGGTGCGCCGAGCGCGTACCGGGTGGTGACGGAGGAGCAGTTCCGGCACTTCCAGTCCACCGGGGAGGTCCCGCCGCCCGAGGAGCCGGGCGGGGCCGAGGGGCCGGACGGAGCGGCCGAGCCGGACGGAGCGGACCCGGCCGGGCGCGACGACTCCGGACACGACGACTCGGGGCGCGACGCCTCCGAGGGCGACGGCGGGGCCCGGCCGCCGGCTCCGGCCGGATCGTCCGAGACCTCCGTGGAGTCGGCCGCCCCCGCAGAGCCGGCCGCCGCGCGGGACGGCGAGCCCGCCGACGCCGGTGCCGCGCCGGGGACCGCCGACCGGGACCGTTGAGCGGGGGAGCCGGCCCGATGCGTACGGCCGTGGTGGTGGGCGCCGGAATCGGCGGACTGGCGACCGCCGGTGCACTGGCCCGCTCCGGATGGCAGGTGACCCTGCTGGAGCGGGACGACCGGGTACGCGCCGAGCGCACCGCGCTGGTGCTCTGGCCCAACGGGGTACGCGCGCTGCGCGCCCTCGGCCTCGGCGAGGGGCTGGCCGCGATCGCGACGCCGCTGCCCGACGTCGGGGTTCGGCGCCCCGACGGGCACTGGCTGGTGCAGCCCCGCCCCGGGCTCGGTGAGCGCGCGCCGGTCGTCGTACACCGGGAGGACCTGCACGACGCGCTGGTCGCCGGCCTCGGCGACCGGGTGGAGATCCGCACCGGCGTCGAGGTCCGGACCGTCCGGGTCGGCGACGGCGACCGGCCGGTGATCGGCGACGGGCGCGCCAGCTACGAGGCCGACCTGGTCGTCGCCGCCGACGGCATCGACAGCGCGGTCCGCCGCCGGTTGGCGCCGGAGGCCACCGTGGTCAGCTCCGGCTGCGCGGCGTGGCGGGCGGTCATCCCGTGGTACCGGGCACCCCAGCTGCCGGCCGACCGGCCGGTGGACGGCGAGACGCTCGGCGCCGGTTACCGGTTCGTCGCGGCCTCGCTGGGTGACCGCGGCGCCTCCGGCGGCTCCACCCGGGGCGGGATCTACTGGGTGGCGACGGCGGCCGGGGCGTCCCGGCCGGAGCCGCCGGCAACCCAGCTCGCCCTGCTCCGCCGCTGGTTCGCGAACTGGCCGGCGCCGATCGGCGAGCTGCTCGCCGCCACGGAACCGGAGGACCTGGTCCAGCAGGAGGTACGCGAGCTGCGCCCGCTGCCCCGCGCGTACGGCTTCCCGGCCGGCACCGGCGGGGTGGTGCTGATCGGCGATTCCGCGCACGCGATGCCGCACCACCTGGGTCAGGGCGCCTGCCTGGCCCTGGAGGACGCCGCGACGCTGCGTTCGGTGCTCCGGGAGGCGATCCCGGGTGCGCCGCTGCGCGAGGCGGTCGAGTCGTACAACCGGCTACGCCGGCCCCGGACGGTGACCGTGGTCCGGCAGACCCGGCGGATGTCGGCGGTGTTGCAGGCCCGGGGGCGGCTGGCGCTGCGGGCCCGGGACGCCGCCCTCGGCACCATCACGCCCCGGCTGCTGGGCAGCGCGGCGAGCGTGGCGGCCCAGTGGCGGCCACCGGAGTGATCGACCCGGGGGTCGGCCGGCGGCCGACCGTCGGCAGATCTTCGGTTGCCGGCTCCGGCTCGGGTCGACGGGTCGACATCCGAATCGAAGGGGGCCGCTGCCCGAGCGGGTCGCGCCGGACCCTCCGGTTCGTCGGCTAACCGACCGATCGGGAGGATGCCCCGCACGACGCCGCGTCGCGCACACTACCCGGGAGCGAAGGTGAGGGCTCCCAGTTGCGGCACAGCGTGCCTGATCAACAGGCTTGTACGGAGCGGCGGCACGCCACCCCGGCCGAGGTACGACTGCTCGGACCGGTCCGCCTGATCGGTCCCCGGGGGCCGGTCGCGCTGCCGGACGCTGCCGGTGCGCTCCTCCGGCTGCTGGCGCTGCGGCCCAACGAGCCCGTCCCGGACGCCGAGTTGCTGGCCGCGCTCGCCGGTCGGGACGCGCTGTCCCGGGCCGGTGCCCGTCCCCTGGACCGGGCGGCGACGCTGCTGGCCACCGCGCTGGCCGACTGCGGGTCACCGGGCGCGCTGGAGGTCCGACCCGGCGGATACCTGCTCCGGATGCCCTCCGACCGGATCGACGCGAGCCGGTTCGGCCGGCTGCTCGACCTGGCCCGGCGCCGGATGGCCGGCGGTGAGCTGCGGGCCGCCGCCCGGCTGTTCCGGGCCGCCCTGGCCGTCTGGACCGAGCCGCCGGTTCCGACCGGGGAGGGCCGGGTCGCCGACGAGCAGAACCCGTACCGGCTCTGCCCGTCCGGCTGGGCCGCCGTGGAGCTGGGCCGGCTGCGGCAGGCCCGGATCGGCGCCTTCGAGGACCGCTGGGCCTGCGTGCTGCGGCTGGCCGTGGCGGCGCACGCCGCCGCAGGTGGCCCGGTCGCCGATCGGGCGACGGTGGCCGCCGGGGCGACCGCCGCCCGGGTGGCCCGGGCGGGGGTCGCCGAGCTGACCTCGGCGGTGGCGGCCCATCCGCTGCGGGCACGGCTGTGGGAGCTGCTGCTCGTCGCCGCGTACCTGCACCAGGGACGCCGGGGCGCCGCCGAGGTGCACCAGCGGGCCCGGGAGGTCTTCCGGGACCAGGCCGGCGTCGAGCCGGCCGGTCGGGTCTGCGTACTCGCGGCGGCGGTGCGCGCCGGTGAGCTGCCCGAGGACTGGGCGACGGGTCCGGCTCCGACGCCTGCCCCGGACGTCGCCACCGGCTCGTCGGCGTCCCGACCGCGTCCGGCCGCCCGACTGCCGGTCCCGCTCACCGCCCTGGTCGGCCGGGACGAGCTGCGCGACGTCGTCGCCGCGCAACTGGACCGGCACCGCCTGGTCACGCTCACCGGCACGGGCGGGGCCGGCAAGACCCGGCTGGCGCTCGCGGTCGCGGCGGCCCGCACCGACGGGCCGGTCTGGTTCGTCGACCTGACCCCGGTGGAGAGCCCGGTACGGGTACCGCAGGCGGTGGCCGCCGCGCTCGGCGTACCGGACCTGGGGCGGGACATGGTCGAGGCGCTCGCCGCCGACCTGGGCCCGGTCCGGGCGCTGCTGGTGCTGGACAACTGCGAACACCTGGTCACCGGCTGTGCCGAGCTGGTGCAGCGGTTGCTCGCCCGCTGCCCCGGACTGCGGGTGCTGGCGACCAGCCGGGTGGCGCTGCGGCTGCCCGCCGAGTCGCGGATCCGGGTGCCGGCGCTCGCCGTACCCGAGGTGGGCACCGGGCACAGCCTCGCGGCGCTGGCCGCGCACCCGGCCACCCGGCTCTTCCTCGAACGGGCCCGGGAGGTCACCGGCCGGCCGGTACCCGAGGCCAGTGCCGACGCGGTCGTCCGGCTCTGTGCCGACCTGGACGGGCTGCCGTTGGCGATCGAGCTGGCCGCGGCGCGTACCCCGATGTTGACGGTCGACGAGATCGTCGCCCGGCTGCGGACCGACGTACGGCTGCTGCGCAGCCCGGACCCGAGGCCGCCGGACCGGCACCGGAGTGTCGCCGCCGCGGTGGAGTCGAGCCTGGCCATGCTGGACGCGGCGGCCTGCCGGCTCTTCGACCGGCTCTCGATCTGTGCCGGCGGGTTCGACGCCGAGGCGGCCCGGGCGGTGGCCGGCCCGTCCGCGCCGGCCGCCCTGGCCGCGCTGGTCGAGGCGTCCCTGGTGGAGCCGCTACCCACCGAGGGCCCGGAGCCGACCGAGCCGGGCGGGGCGGCCGAGTCGGGCGGGGCGACCGAGCCGAGCGGGGCGGCCGAGCCGGGCAGGGCGACTGACCCGGGCGCGACGGCCGCCCCCGGCGGGGCGACTGAGCCGGGCGCGGCGGCCGAGCCGGTGCGACGGTGCGGCCCGGAGGGCCCCGGCGAGGCGGGCGAGGCTGCCCGGACCCGCTACCGGATGCTGGAGCCGGTCCGGCGGCACGCGCTGGCCCGGCTGCTCGACTCCGGTGCCGAGGTGGCCGCCCGGCAGGCGCTGGCGGCCTACTGCCTGGACCTGGCCCAGCGGGCCGACGACCGGCTGCGCGGCGCGGCCGGGGACCGGTGGCTGGCCCGGCTGCGCGCCGAGGAGCCGAACCTGCGGTCCGCGATGGCCTGGCTGGCCGAGGCGGGTGCGGGCGGACCCGCCCACGGTGACCTGCGGCTGGCCGCCGCCCTCGCCATGTACTGCCGGCTGGCGGGGAACTACCGGGAGGGGCACGGCTGGCTGTCGACGGCGCTGGCCCGGCATCCGGACGCCCCGGCCGAGCTGCGGGCCCGGGCCGGGATCGGCGCGGCCATGCTGGCGATGCTGGCCTGCGACTATCCGGCCGCGATCCGGCACGCGGAGCTGGCCCGGGCCGCCTGCCGGGTCACCGGTGACCGCCGGGCCGAGGCGCGGGTGGAGCAGATCCTCGGCTCGGTGGCCCGGGAGCAGGCCCGGTACGCCGACTCCGCCGGTCACCTGGCCACCGCCGGTGCCATCTTCGCCGACTGCGCCGACGAGTGGGGCGAGGCGCAGACGACCGAGTTGCGCGGCTTCACCGCCTGGCTCGCCGGTGACCTGGACCGGGCCGACTCGCGGCTCTGGGCGAGCCTGCGCCGGCACGAGCGGCTCGGTGACCCGCTGGCGGCGGCGAGCGCGCTGATGAACCTCGGTGCGGTGGCGCTGTACCGGGGCGACATCGACCGGGCGTCGTCGCTGGTGGACGTGGCTCTGCGGCGGTACTCCACGGTCGGCTTCCCGGAGGGGGTCGGCTGGGCGCACAACCTGCGCGGGCTGGTCGAGCTGCGCGGTGGGCGTACCGGCCGGGCCGCCCGGCACCTGCGGCTGAGCCTCGCCGCGCACCGCCAGGTCGGTGACCGGTGGCGTACCGCCAGCGTGCTGGAGGCGCTGGCCGAGGTGGCCCGGCTGGACGGTGACCCGGTACGCGGAGCGGAGCTGCTCGGCGCGGCCGACCGGATCCGGGAGGAGATCGGGGCGCCGGTGCCGGCCTGCGAGCGGGCGGACGCCGAGGCGACGAAGCGGGCCCTGCGCGCCCAGTTGGACGGCGTGGTACGCCCGCTCACCGGCACGGGCGGCGGCACAGGCACAGGCATGAGCACTGGCACGGATGGCGGCACCGGCACAGGTGAGGCCACCGGCGGCGGCTTCGCCCCGGCACACCGGTACGGCCGGGAGGCGCCGCTGGACGTCGTGCTGGCCGGCGGCGGGGGCGCAGACCGGCCCCCGGCGCCCTGAACCGGTGTCGGCCGAGGACTCAGTGCCCGGAGCCGGCGTCGGGGTCGAAACCTGAACCGGTGTCGGCCGAGGGCTCAGTGCCCGGAGCCGGCGTCGGGGTCGAAAGTGGTCGGCAGCTTGCCGAGTACGCCGTTGACGATGTGGATCCGGCCGCCCGCGACCCGGTAGTCGGCGCAGACGCTCTGCACGTGTTCGCCGATCCGGGCCATCGGCCCGGCCGCGCTGACCGGCACCGTGCTGCCGTCGAGGGTGCGTACCGTGCCGTCGGCGACCAGGTCGGCCAGCGGGTGGGCGCCGGCCACCAGGTGGGCCCGGACCAGGTCCCGCAGCTCGTCCCGGCGGTGGATCATCAGGTCGTCGAGGTTCTCCTCGGAGAACTTCTTCCCGAACGCGTCGTCGGTCGGGGCCAGGATGGTCACCCCGCCCGGGGCGCGCAGCTCGGCGGCGAGGTCGGCGGCGCGGACCGCCGCCTCGAAGCGGGTCAGCACCGGGATCCACTGCAACGCCACGTCGCCGGGCTGGTCGGCCAGCGCGTCCGGGTTGCCGGGGTCGGTGCCGGAGGGGAGGGCCGCGCAGAGCGGACCGGTCACCCCGGAGCCGGCCGCCGCCGCGTCCCGGTCGTCCGGGCCGTCGTCGGTGCAGCCGGCGGCCGTGCCGGCGAGCAGCGCGGTGGCGGCGAGCGCCAGCGCCGCCCGGAGCCGGCCGCGACCGATCCGGGTACGGCGGGCAGCCTGCCGCCGGACGGGACCGCCGGCCGGGGAGGCTGGGATGGACGGCTCGGACACGACAACCTCCACGACTGACGGGGGTGCCGTACCGGTGGACCGGGCCCTGACGACCCGACCCACCGGTACGGCGGATGGTGCCTGGTTCAGCGGTGCGCCGGCCGGGTCACAGCGCGGCGCACTGGCCCACCTTCGGGCCCTTCACCGAGTTGGCCACCTCGATGTTGGTCGGTGCCGGGCTGTTGACCGCACAGCTCAGCGGACCGTTCACCGAGTTGCCCGCGACCAGGGCCGGGCCGCTGTCGGTGTTGTTCACCGCGAGCGAGACCGGGCCGGAGATCGTGTTGTCGACCAGCGAGACGGCGCCGGTGGTGCCGGCGACCGAGACCGGGCCCCGGACGGTGCTGTCGGCCAGGAAGACGCCGGCCGCGCCGGCCGCGCTGACCGGGCCGCTGATCGTGCTGCCGGTGGCGACGAGGATGGCGCCGGGCCGGACGGTCACCGGGCCGTTCACCGTCGCGTCCGACAGGCAGGCGAAGCCGGAGATGGTCAGCGGCCCGTTGTGCCGGCCGGTACGGGTCGGGTAGACCCGGGTGCCGTCGACCAGCTCCTCCGCGCCCTGGGCGTCCAGCAGCAGCGGGATCAGGCCCCGCTCCGGCTGGGCCAGCGGCACGTAGTACCCGTCGCTGCCCTTGACGACCTTCCAGCCGTGCGCGGCGATCCGCTGCGCCACGGTGGCGCCGACCCCGCCGGGGCCGTCGGTGCGCGCCCCGTTGTACTGCTCCTCGGTGAGCTTGTACGCGCACGGCGCGTTGTCGAGGATCATCTCCGGTACGGGCAGGTCGTCCCGGGGTCCGGCCTCGCCGGGGTGCGGCGCCGGGTGCAGCGGGATCGGCCGGGAGCCCCGGAAGACGAGCCGGCCGGTGTTGCTGGCCTGGAACTCGATCGCCTCGCTGCGGGCCTGCTGGATCGCCGGCAGGTTGGTCCGGTGGTAGTCGAGGAACTGGCTGAACGTCCAGAGCGCCGAGTACGTCTTGCGGCGCCGGTTGTTCGCCGAGTTGCCCTCGTCCGGTCGGGTCGCCCCGCCGGAGCTGCGCAGCTCCAGCAGCGAGTTGACGGTGTTCTTCAGCCCGAGGGTGTTGCGCAGGATGGTCTCCTCGCTCAGCCCCACGCCGCTGCCGCCCTGGCAGCCGTACGGGCAGGCCCACCAGCCGTCCTTGGCGCCCTCGACGTACATGTGGCCCTCGATCATGTCCATCGACTCGTCGAAGATCTGCTTGGCCACGTTCTGGTGCCGGGGCGGCAGCATCGGCAGGTCACCGGCGGTCGAGTTGCCGTACTCGTGCCCGTCGTAGCCGGCCACCGGCCGGTAGTCGCGGACCATCTTCACGTACGCCGCGGTCTCCGGCTGGCGGATCAGCGAGTAGTCGCGGTTGAGGTCCTGCCCGGTCGAGTTGCCCCGGGTGTTGGCGGCCCGGCCGTCGCCGTTGATGGTCGGCACGATCAGCACGGTGGTGTGCTTGAGCAGGTCGATCGTCCTGGCGTCGGTGCCGAACGCCAGCTTGCGGGCCAGCACCAGGCAGGCTTCCCGGTCGCCGGGCTCGTTGCCGTGCACGTTGCAGTTGATCGCCAGCGGCGAGGTCGCGGCGACCGCCGCCGGGGTGGCCGGCGGTGCGGGGTAGCCGATCACGAACATGTTGATCGGCCGGTTCAGCACGGTACGGCCGATCTCCACCACCCGTACCCGGTCGCTGAGTCGGTCGATCTCGGCGGTGTAGGCGTACTCGTCGACGTCGCTGGTGTACTGCGCGGCCTTGGTGGTCTCCCACTGGGTGCGCAGGTTCTCGCCGGGGACGGCCGGGTTGCCCCAGGGCTGCCGGGTGGTGCCGGTGACCGGTGCCGAGTACGGCTGTTCGGCGGTGCCGATCCGGGCCCGTACCCGCCACTGGAACCGCAGGCCGGGGTCGAAGCCGGCGTCGGCGAAGGTCGGCGACTCGTTGTTGATCTGACGGTTCGGCCGCCAGACGCCGACCACCACCGCCGGGCCGGTGGCCGTGTCGGAGGCGTCGACCGGGGTGCGCTCGATCTGGTAGTCGGTGGCGTCGGGGACCGGCGTCCAGGCGACCGTGGCGTACCCGTCGGCCTGGGTGACGGTGAGTCCGGTGACCTGGTTGGGCTCCGCGGCCGTGGTGCCCGGCACCGCCGAGGTCGGCTGGCCGAAGGCCGCCGAGGGGGCGGTGACGGTGCCGAGGCTGGCCACGAGCAATGTAGACAGTACGACTACCGTCGGTTTCCTTATTCGCATGTGAACTCCGAGGGGGAGGAGTCGGGGGGGACAGCACTGCCGGTCATCATGATCCCTGACGTGCGGCGATGCAATGATCTTGAGGATGTCTTGAGTATCCTCGGCCGCCCCCCGGCCGCGACCCCCTCGGCTCAGCCCACCGGAGCGGGCTCGGCGATGCAGGCGGTGCCGATCCGGCGGAAGCCGACCCGCAGGTAGACCCGGGCGATCTGCTCGCTGCCGGCGGAGAGGAAGACCAGGCTCGTACCGTCGTCGAGCAGCCGGCGGGCGAGCGCGGCGGTGACCGCGGCGCCGAGGCCCCGGCGGCGGGCCGTGGGCAGGGTGGCGATGCCGGCGATCTCGGCGACGTCGTCGACCCGCAGCGCCATGCCGCTGGCCACGGCGCCCTGTCCGGGCAGCTCGACCAGGGCGGAGATCCGGCGGCCGGCGGCCGTCCGGGTGCGCTCCTCGTCCAGCGAGTCGACCGGCAGCTCGACCAGGGCGGTGTCCCGGGCTGCCGGGCCGGCCGCGCCGACGTCGGTGCCGGGTGCGGCGAAGCCGACCGCCGCGACCGCCCGCCGGGCCGCCACGTCGGCGGCGAACGTCGGCGCCGCCGGGTCGAGGATCCGCACCGGCGTCGCCGTGAACTCCTCGGGCGGGGGCAGGGCGGCCGGGTCGAGCACCATCAGCGGTGCCTCCAGCACCGCCAGCCCCGCCGACCGGGCCACCGCGAGCAGCTCCGGGTGGTTCTCGTGTACCCACTCGAACGCCTCGGGCAGGCCGAGGTCCCGCTGCCGCTGGCGGACGGCGGTCACGTCGGCGGCCGACGGCGGCTCCGTGGCGTCCAGCCTGGGACGGGCGTAGAATGGCCATCCCGCACCATCGCGGACGAAGAGCACCAGCCCGCCGAAATCCTCCGTGTGTGCCCCGTCACGCGGCACCGCATCGTAAAAACGTTCCAACCGGTCAAACGGCTCGTCTCGTACAGATGCCACCGGGGGAGCGTACACGTACGGGACCCGGGCCATGTGATCAATTCCGCTGCCTGTGATCGGTTCGCCCCTGGTGGACCCCGCCGGACCCTAACGTAGACTCGAGAGACCCAGCAGGGCCGACGTCGTCCCGACCTAATGATTGAACGTGAGTGACGACAGGAGCCCCGGTGGCCTTTCCGTACCCCCAGGAACCGCACCTCTCCTCGTCGGCGGGTGCCGACTCCGCGTCGACCGGCCCCGGCCGCGTCCCGGAGCACCCCGACCGGAGAGCCCGGGCGCCGGAGCCACAGGGGCTCTACGACCCGGCCACGGAGCGGGACGCCTGCGGAGTCGCCTTCGTCGCCGACCTGCACGGCCGCCGCTCGCACGACGTCGTCGCCAAGGGCCTCGCCGCGCTCTGCCGGCTCGACCACCGGGGTGCCCGGGGCGCCGAGCAGAACACCGGCGACGGCGCCGGGATCATGCTCCAGGTGCCGGACGAGTTCCTCCGGTCGGTCGTCGACTTCCCGCTCCCGCCGGCCGGGCAGTACGCCACCGGCCTGGTCTTCCTGCCCACCGACCCGGCCGACGAGGCGCGCGCCCGCATGGTGCTGGAGAAGTACGCCCTGGTCGAGGGGGCCGAGATCCTCGGCTGGCGGGACGTACCGGTCCGCGCGGACGACCTCGGCGAGAGCGCGCTGGCGGCCCGGCCGGTGATCCGGCAGGTCTTCCTGGCCGCGCGGCGGCTGACCGGCTCGGCGGCCGGCCGGGCCGGCGCCCCGCTGACCGGGATCGACCTGGACCGGGTCGCGTTCTGCGTCCGCAAGCAGGCCGAGCGGGAGACCGCCGAGCGCGGCATTCCCGCCTACTTCCCGTCGCTGTCGGCCCGGACCATGGTCTACAAGGGCATGCTCACCCCGGACCAGCTCCCGGAGTTCTTCCCGGACCTGACCGACCCCCGGGTGGCGAGCGCGATCGCCCTGGTGCACTCCCGGTTCTCCACCAACACCTTCCCGTCCTGGCCGCTGGCCCACCCCTACCGCTTCATCGCGCACAACGGCGAGATCAACACGATCCGGGGCAACAAGAACTGGATGCAGGCCCGGGAGGCGCTGCTGCGCAGCCCGAGCATCCCGGGGAACATCCGGCGGCTCTTCCCGATCTGCACCCCGGCGGCCTCCGACTCGGCCAACTTCGACGAGGTGCTGGAGCTGCTGCACCTGGCCGGGCGGAGCCTGCCGCACGCGGTGCTGATGATGATCCCGGAGGCCTGGGAGAACGACCCCGACATGACCCCGGCGAAGCGGGCCTTCTACCGCTTCCACGCCAGCCTGATGGAGCCCTGGGACGGTCCGGCCTCGGTCGCCTTCACCGACGGTTCGCTGGTCGGCGCGGTACTCGACCGCAACGGGCTGCGTCCGGGCCGGTGGTGGCTCACCTCGGACGGCCTGGTGGTGCTCGGCAGCGAGGCCGGGGTGCTCGACCTCGACCCGGCGAGCGTGGTCGCCAAGGGGCGGCTCCAGCCGGGCCGGATGTTCCTGGTCGACACCGCCGCCGGCCGGATCGTGCTGGACGACGAGATCAAGTCCGAGCTGGCGGCCGAGCAGCCGTACGACGAGTGGCTGCACGCCGGCCTGATCGACCTGGCCGACCTGCCGGCGCGCAAGCACATCGTCTACACCCACCACTCGGTACGCCGCCGGCAGCAGACCTTCGGCTACACCGAGGAGGAGCTGAAGATCCTGCTCGGCCCGATGGCCCGGGCCGGTGCCGAGCCGGTCGGCTCGATGGGCACCGACACCCCGATCTCGCCGCTGTCGACCCGGCCCCGGCTGCTCTACGACTACTTCCACCAGCTCTTCGCCCAGGTCACCAACCCGCCGCTGGACGCCATCCGGGAGGAGTTGGTGACCAGCCTCCAGGCGACCATCGGGCCGGAGGGGAACCTGCTCGACCCGAACCCGGCGAGCTGTCGCCAGGTCGTCCTCCCCTACCCGGTGATCGACAACGACGAGCTGGCCAAGATCCTCTCCATCGACGAGGACGGCGACCTGCCCGGCTTCAAGGCGGTCCGGGTCTCCGGGCTCTACCGGATCCGGGACGGCGCGGCCGGGTTGAAGGCCCGGCTGACCGAGATCTGCCGGCACGTCTCGGAGGCGATCGAGGACGGGGTACGCATCCTGGTCCTCTCCGACCGGGACTCCACCGCCGACCTGGCGCCGATCCCGTCGCTGCTGCTCACCGCCGCCGTGCACCAGCACCTGGTGCGGGAGCAGACCCGCACCCAGGCCGCGCTGATCGTGGAGTCCGGCGACTGCCGGGAGGTGCACCACACGGCGCTGCTGATCGGGTACGGCGCGGCGGCGGTCAACCCCTATCTGGCCTTCGAGTCCGTCGAGGACCTGATCAACACGGGTGCCCTGACCGGTGTCGAGCCGGCGACGGCGATCCGCAACTACGTCAAGGCGCTCGGCAAGGGCGTACTCAAGATCATGTCGAAGATGGGCATCTCGACGGTCTCGTCGTACTGCGGTGCCCAGGTCTTCGAGGCGGTCGGCCTGGACAACCGGCTCGTGCAGCGCTACTTCGCCGGCACGCCGGGCAAGATCGGCGGCATCGGGCTGCCGGAGATCCACGCCGAGGTCGCCGCCCGGCACGCCCGGGCGTACGCCGAGAACGCCGGCCAGCGCAACCACCGGCCGCTGGAGGTCGGCGGCGAATACCAGTGGCGCCGCGAGGGCGAACTGCACCTGTTCAACCCCGAGACGGTCTTCCTGCTCCAGCACGCCACCCGCAGCCGGCAGTACGACGTCTTCCGGGAGTACACCGCCAAGGTCGACGGGCTGGCCGAGCAGGCCGGCTCGCTGCGCGGACTGTTCCGGCTCCGCACCGGGGTACGCGAGCCGGTGCCGATCGACGAGGTCGAGCCGGCCAGCGAGATCGTCAAGCGCTTCGCCACCGGCGCCATGTCGTACGGGTCGATCTCGGCCGAGGCGCACGAGACGCTCGCGGTCGCGATGAACTCCCTCGGCGGCAAGTCCAACACCGGCGAGGGCGGCGAGGACGTCGAACGGCTCTACGACCCGGCCCGGCGCTCCGCCGTCAAGCAGGTCGCCAGCGGCCGGTTCGGGGTGACGAGTGAATATCTCGTCAACGCCGACGACATCCAGATCAAGATGGCCCAGGGCGCTAAGCCCGGCGAGGGCGGGCAGCTCCCCGGCAACAAGGTCTGGCCGTGGATCGCCCGCACCCGGCACGCCACCCCCGGGGTAGGGCTGATCTCCCCGCCGCCGCACCACGACATCTACTCCATCGAGGACCTGGCCCAGCTCGTACACGACCTGAAGAGCGTGAACCCGGCCGCCCGGGTACACGTCAAGCTGGTCAGCGAGGTCGGGGTCGGCACCGTCGCGGCGGGCGTCGCCAAGCTCAAGGCCGACGTCATCCTGATCTCCGGCCACGACGGCGGCACCGGCGCCTCTCCGCTCAACTCGCTCAAGCACGCCGGCACCCCGTGGGAGCTGGGCCTGGCCGAGGCGCAGCAGACGCTGCTGCTCAACCGGCTCCGCGACCGGGTCACCGTGCAGGTCGACGGCCAGCTCAAGACCGGCCGGGACATCATCGTCGCGGCGCTGCTCGGCGCCGAGGAGTACGGATTCGCCACCGCACCGCTGATCGTCGCGGGCTGCGTCATGATGCGGGTCTGCCACCTGGACACCTGCCCGGTCGGCATCGCCACCCAGAACCCGGTGCTCCGGGAGCGCTACACCGGCCGCCCCGAGTTCGTGGAGAACTTCTTCCTCTTCCTCGCCGAGGAGGTCCGGGGCTACCTCGCCGAGCTGGGCTTCCGGAGCCTGGAGGAGGCGATCGGCGCCACCGAGCTGCTCGACTTCGCCCCGGCGCTGGACCACTGGAAGGCGCACGGCCTCGACCTGCGGCCGGTACTGCACGTCCCCGAGCTGCCGGCCGGTGCCGCCCGGCGCGGCGTACGGGCCCAGGACCACGGGCTGGACCGGTCGCTGGACAACGAACTCCTCGCCCTGGCCGAACCGGCGCTGACCGACGGCACCCCGGTCCGGGCGGCGGTGGCGGTACGCAACGAGCACCGCAGCGTCGGCGCCATGCTCGGCGGCGCGGTCACCCGGCGGTTCGGCGGGGCCGGCCTGCCCGCCGACACCATCGAGTTCGACCTCACCGGCACCGCCGGCCAGTCGTTCGGCGCCTTCCTGCCCAGCGGCGTGACGCTGCGGCTGGCCGGTGACGCCAACGACTACGTCGGCAAGGGACTCTCCGGCGGCCGGATCGTGGTCCGCCCCGACCCGGCGGCACCCTTCGCCGGCGGTCTGGACGCGCCACCCGGCCCGAACGGCCGGGCCGAGGACCAGATCATCGCCGGCAACACCATCCTGTACGGGGCCACCGGCGGGGAGCTGTTCCTGCGCGGCCGGGTCGGCGAGCGGTTCGCGGTACGCAACTCCGGCGCGGTCTCGGTGGTCGAGGGAGTCGGCGACCACGGCTGCGAGTACATGACCGGCGGCGTGGTGGTGGTGCTCGGCCAGACCGGGCGAAACTTCGCCGCCGGCATGTCCGGCGGTACGGCCTTCGTCTGGCAACTGGACCGGCGCCGGGTCAACCCCGAGCTGGTCGACCTGGCCCCGCTCACCGACGACGAGCGGGTCACCCTCTACGACCTGGTGCAGCGGCACTTCGCCGAGACCGACTCGTCGGTGGCGGAGGGGCTGCTCAAGCGCTGGCCGGAGGCGGTGCGGGAGTTCACCGCGGTGGTGCCCCGGGACTACAAGCGGGTCATGGAGATCATGCGGGTCGCCCGGGCCGAGGGTCGGGACGTGGACGAGGCGGTGATGGGCGGGCTCGCCGCGCCGGGCGTACCGGCACAGCCCGCCGCCGCCAGCACACCGGCACCGCCGGCACCGACTCCGCCCGCGTCCCCGGCCCGGCCGGTCGCCCCCGGTTCGCGCCCGTCCCAGGAGGTGGCTCGTGCCTGACCCGAGTGGATTCCTCAAGCACGACCGGAAGCTGCCGGCCCGCCGCCCGGTGCCGGTGCGGATCTCCGACTGGCGCGAGGTGTACCCGAGCGCCGACGAGGGCCTGATCCGCGACCAGGCCACCCGGTGCATGGACTGCGGCATCCCGTTCTGCCACGACGGCTGCCCGCTGGGCAACCGCATCCCGGACTGGAACGACCTGGTCCGGACCGGCAACTGGGCGACCGCGATCGAGTCGCTGCACGCCACCAACAACTTCCCGGAGTTCACCGGGCGGCTCTGCCCGGCGCCCTGCGAGGCGGCCTGCGTACTCGGGATCAACGGTGGGGCTCCGGTCACCATCAAGCAGGTCGAGGTGGAGATCGTCAACCGCGCCTTCGACCTGGACCTGGTGGCCCCGCAGGAGGTGCCGGCGCCGACCGGCCGCTCCGTCGCGGTGGTCGGCTCCGGCCCGGCCGGACTCGCCGCCGCCCAGCAGCTCGTCCGGGCCGGGCACGCGGTGACGGTGTACGAGCGGGACGACGCGATCGGCGGCCTGCTCCGGTACGGCATCCCGGACTTCAAGCTGGAGAAGGAGCACATCGACCGGCGGCTGGCCCAGCTCACCGCCGAGGGCGTGCGGTTCCGCACCGGGGTGAACGTCGGCGTCGACGTCACCGCCGAGCAGCTCCGGGCCGAGCACGACGCGGTGCTGCTGGCCTGCGGCGCGCTCGCCGGCCGGGACACCCCGGCGACCCCGGGCCGGGCGCTGCGCGGCGTGCACCAGGCGATGGAGCATCTCGTCGCGGCCAACCGCGCGGTCGCCTCGGCGGCCGGCGGCCAGCCCAGCGTGAACGGGCGGGAGTCGTCGACCCCGATCGACGCCGCCGGCAGGCACGTGGTGATCATCGGTGGTGGCGACACCGCCGCCGACTGCCTGGGGGTGGCGCACCGGCAGGGCGCGGCCGGCGTACACCAGCTCGACCTCTATCCGCGACCGCCGCACGAGCGCGACGAGGCCCGCGACCCGTGGCCGACCTGGCCGTGGGTGCTGCGCGAGTACCCGGCGCACGAGGAGGGTGGCGAGCGGGTCTTCGCGGTCGCGGTGCAGGAGTTCGTCGACGACGGCACCGGCCAGGTACGCGCGGTCCGGATCGCCGAGGTGACCGTGACGAAGCGGGACGGCCAGCGGCTGCTGACCGTGCTGCCCGGCACCGAGCGGGAGCTGCCGGCCGACCTGGTACTGCTGGCGATCGGCTTCGAGGGCACCGAGGAGCAGCCGCTGCTCGACCAGCTCGGCGTGACCCGCAACCGGCGCGGCGCGATCGACGCCGACCCCGAGTGGCAGGCCGGTACCCCGGGTGTCTTCGTCGCCGGGGACATGCACCGGGGTGCCTCGCTGATCGTCTGGGCGATCGCCGAGGGCCGGGCCGCCGCCGCCGCGATCCACCGCTACCTGGGCGGAGCCAGCCAGCTCCCGGCTCCGGTGGCGCCGTCCGCGCAGCCGCTGGCGGTCCCGGCCCGCTGAGCCGGCCGACCCCTGCCCGGGCGGGCACCGTCCCGCCCGGGCATCGTGGGGGTCCGGGAGTCAGCCCGGTGGACGGGTGTCGACGAAGGTGAACATCCGGCCGCCCCGGTCGAGCGGCCGGGGCCGGCCCGTGAACCGGTGCGCACCCACTCCGAAGCCGGCCTCCGGGGCGGAGAGCCAGCCCAGTTCGAAATCCTCCGCCGCGAACCACTCGCAGATCCGGGGCACCAGGTCGGGTTCGCCACGGTGCCGGGTCCAGACCACGGTGCCGCCGGTCGCGCAGATTTGGGTGCAGTAGCCGACGGTGCGGCGTACGTCGTCGTCGGTGACGTTGCCGAAGACGCCGCAGACCAGGACGAGGTCGGCCGGTGCCAGGTCGGCGTACCGGTCGACGGCTGCGGCGTCCCCGACCACCACCTCGACACCGTGCAGGCCGGCGGCGCGGGCCGCCTCGGCCGCCACCCGGGCGTTGCGGGAGTCCAGTTCGACCAGCCGCGCGGTGACCTCCGGTCCGGACGTCCCCTTCCCGGCGGTCCGGGTCAGCCCAGCCTGACCGCCCGATACGGCATCTGCCCAGCGGCCGGCTGGGTCAACAGCCCGTGCGTGATCGGGTGATCGGGCGATCAGGCGGCCGGTCTCCGGCCGCCGGTCCGAGTGTCTGATCCGGAGACTGTCGAGCTGCCCCGCCGGGGCGCCCACCGGGCCCGATCGGCCAGTTCGCGCGGGCCAGTTCGCAGTTTGCGCGGGCTAGCTCGCAGTTTGCGCGGGCCAGTTCGCGTCGGCCAGCGCCGGTGCCCCGTTCGTGCACCCAGCTCGACAGGCCGCCCAGCAGACCCTGCCGGCCGAGACCGGCCACACCCCTGACCCGGCCTTGACCCCTGACTCCGACCCGCCCCGTCCCCGAGCTGACCCCGGTTCCACCCGCCCCCGTGCCCGAGCTGACCCCGGTTCGAGCTGCCCCCGTGCCCGACCTGACCGCGCGCACCGGCCGCCTCGGGGCTGTCCCGCTCAGACGGCGAGCACCGCCTGCACCTCGTGCCGGCGACCGGCGGCCAGCTCCATCAGCAGCGCGGGCGCCTCGTCGAACGGCAGCACCGCCGAGACCAGGTGCGCGCGGATCAGGTCGCCGTAGTCCCGGAGCAGGGCGATCGTCTCCGCCGACAGGCGGTCGCGGTCCCAGGTGGGGGCCAGCCCGCGCGGTACCCGGCCGATCTGCGCGCAACGCAGCGAGAGCCCGTTGTGGTGGAACTCCTCGCCGAGCCGTACCAGGTCGGCGCCGCCCTGATAGAAGGCGAGGTCGACGACGGTGCCCTGCGGGCGGAGCAACCGCAGCGCCAGATGCAGTGCCGAGGACTGGCCCCGGCACTGGAAGACGACATCGGCGCCCCGGTCGTCGACCGCGTGCCGCCACCGCGTCTTCAACACCACGGCCGGATCGTCGGCGGTCGGGTCGAGGGTCTCCAGGCCGAGCGCCTCAGCCACCGCCCTCCGCTGCGGCGTCGGATCGAGTACGACCACCGAGGCGGCACCGGCCCGCCGGGCGAAGAGCGCGGTCAACAGCGCCACCACCCCCGCCCCGGTCACCGCCACCCGGCGCCCCCGCACCCCGTCGCCGAGGTCCCGCACGCCGCTGCCGTACAGGTCGGCGGCGGCGTGCAGCAGCCCGTTGGCGCAGATCGGCCCCATGTGCGCCACGTAGATCCCGAGCAGCGGATCCAGTTCGGCCGGTACCGGCACCACCCGGTCGAGGAGCGGGTCGCCCCGGTACCCCGTCCGGTGCCCATACGTCATCGCCACCACCGCGCCCTCGGCGACCGCCGGGGTACGACTGCGGGTCACCCGGCCGACCTCCATGTAACCGAGCCGGGTCACCGGGTACGGCGTCTCCGGCGCCCCTTCGACGAAGAGCCCGAGTGTGCCGTCCCAGGTGGCCGACAGGTAGGGGTTGGTGCCCTTGACGTAACTCAGCTCGGTGCCGGCGGAGACGCCGCTGAACAGGGTCTCGACCCGGAAGGTGCCGTCGGTCAGCGGCTCCGGCACCTCGTGGCGGAGCGCCACCTCGTGCGGACCGCTGACCACCACGTTCCGGTCGACCACCACGTTCCGGTCGACCCCCAGGTTCCGGTCCCGCTCAGACATTCGCCGGCTCCAGCGGCGGTACCCGGACCAGCGCTCCGGTCGCGGCCGACTCGGCGACCGCCAGCGCCAGCAGGTGGGTCCGGAGCGCTTCCGAATAGGGCACCCGGACGTCCGCGCCGATTCCCCGGACCGCGTCGACGAAGGCCCGGTCGACGTCCCTCCGGCCCTGCTCCGGGTCGCCCGCGATCCGGCGCTCGCCGTCGCCGTCCCGCACCAGCAGGCCGTCCTCGCCGACCGACAGCGCCAGGCCGTCGGCGTACACCTCCAGGCCGGCCCGGTGCTTCCAGCCCAGCGCGCAGGTGGTGCCGAGCGTGCCCACCGCGCCGGTCGCGAACCGCAGCGCGGCGGCGGTCGCGCCGTCGACGTCCGCGTCGGCCACCTCCGGGGGTGTGCCGTTGCCGGCGGCCCAGACCTCCGTCACCTCGCCGACGAGATGCCGGGCCAGGTCGAGCACGTGTGCGGCCTGCTCCACCACCGGCCCGCCGGACCGGTCCCGCCGGGGCCACCAGGCGACCGGCGGTACCCTGTCCAGCCAGGTCCCGGCGACCAGCCGGACCGGCCGGTCGGCGAGAATCCGCCGAGCCTCGTCGACCACGGTCAGGTAGCGCCAGTGGTGGCCGACCGCCGTCACGGCTCCCCGCTCGCGGACGAGTCGGTTGATCCGCAGCGCGGTTTCCCGGTCCAGGGCGAGCGGTTTCTCCACGAAGAGGGCCGGACCGGCGGCCAGCACCGCCTCCTCGGCCGCACCGTGCGCGAAGGGCGGCACGCAGACGTAGACCGCGTCCAGGTCCGCCGCGAGCAGCGCGTCGACGTCCGGGAAGAACCGCGCCCGGGTTGACTCGGCCAGCCGCGTGGCCGCCTCCGGCACCACGTCGGTGACCCCGACGATCCGTACGTCGTCGAAGTCCGAGAGTACCCGCGCGTGCCGCTGCGCCACACCACCCGCACCGATCAGCCCAACCCGGCAGACCTGCATCCTCGACCTCCTGATCCCCGACCAGATCGGATCTTCGCCTTCTCCGGCCCCGGCCGTCGGGAAACCTCCCGGCGGCGGCGAAACGAAGCGTTCACCCGGCCGCCTCGGGGACGCCGTGATTTGGAGATCAAGCTGTTAGCCGATCTCGGGTTTGCCCGAGCGGCCCGGGGAAACTGTTCAGCCCGGTGCTGCGGATCGTGACATTGGGGGGGTCTGCCCGTGCGGCGGCATACAGAAGCGACCGTTCCACCCGTGGTGGAGGCGTGGACCACGTACCGTACCGGGAACTCGTCGAAGTGGACGAGCCGGCGACTGCTCAGGAGCAAGGGGGAACAGCGGGTCAGCGTGGTGTTACCGGCCCGTAACGAGGAGGCGACCGTCGGCACCATCGTCGGTACGCTGCGTCGGCACCTCGTCGAGAAGAGCCCGGTCATCGACGAATTGATCGTGGTGGACTCCCGCTCCACCGACGCGACCGCGGCGGTGGCCGCCGCCGCCGGGGCCCGGGTGGTGAGCCAGGACGAGATGACCCGGGGGTTGCCCCGGCTCGACGGCAAGGGTGACGCTCTCTGGTCCGGACTGGCCGCCGCCACCGGCGACATCGTCGCCTTCGTCGACGCCGACCTGCGCCGCTTCTCGCCCCGGTTCGTCACCGGGCTGGTCGGGCCGCTGCTCGCCGACCCGACCGTCGCGTTCGTCAAGGGCTTCTACCACCGCCCGCTGGTCGGCGGCGGCACCGTGGAGCCGGACGGCGGCGGCCGGGTCACCGAGTTGATGGCCCGGCCCCTGATCAGCATGTTCTGGCCGGAACTGGCGGGCTTCGTCCAGCCGCTCGCGGGGGAGTACGCCGGCCGCCGGGAGGTGCTGGAACAGATCCCGTTCGTCTCCGGGTACGGCGTCGAGATCGCCATGCTGATCGACCTGCTGGAACTGGTCGGGCTGGACGCCCTGGCCCAGGTCGACCTCGGCGAGCGGTTCCACCGGCACCAGGACACCGAGGGATTGGGCCGGATGTCGGCGCAGATTCTCTACACCGTCTGGACCCGGCTGCACCGGCGCGGACTGGTCACCGAGCCGGTGCCACCGACGGCCGCGCTCACCCAGTTCCGCCGTGGCGGTGAGCAGCCACTGCCCAACCTGGACCGGGAGGTGGTGGTCACCGACGTGTCGGTGGCCGAACGCCCACCGCTGGCCAGCGTCGCCCGGCGGATGCGGGCCGCCCGCGGTCGGGCCCGCCGGCTGGCGGTCGCCGGAACGGCGGTGACCGGCGCATGAGCCTCACCGTACTGGTCAACGCCGGCCCGTGGCTGCCGGTGCCGCCGAACGGGTACGGCGGGATCGAGAACGTGATCGCCACCCTCGTACCCGAACTGCGCCGGCTCGGCGTACGGGTGGTGCTGGCCACGGTCGGCAGCAGTGAACTACCCGTCGACGAACGGCTCGCGGTCTTCGCCGACGGCCAGTTCGGCAGCCTGCAACGGCCGTACAACCAGGCGTGCGGGGTGGTGCAGAGCCACCTGCACGCGGTGGTGCGTACGCTACGGGACCGCGACGACATCGACCTGGTGCACGACCACGTCGAGGCGGCCGGCCTGGCCACCCTGGCCGCGCTCGGCCCGGACGCCCCGCCGGTGCTGCACACCCTGCACTGGGACCTGGCCAAGCACCCCGAGCTGTACGGCAACTTCGACGGCGCCGACCGGGTGCGCGTCAACGGCGTCTCCGCCTCGCAACTCGCCCGCGCTCCACAGGCGCTGCGCGACCACTCGGTCGGGTACGTCCACCTGGCCACCCCGCTGGCCACCGGCGCGGACCGGCGTCGCCCCGTCGACAAGGCCGGGCACGTCCTGGTGCTCGGCCGGATCAACCCGGGCAAGGGCCAGGACCTCGCCGCCCGGTTGGCCCACCGGGCCGGGTTCGACCTGGTCCTCGCCGGCCCGGTCGGGCCGTACCGGCAGCCCGCCGACCTTGCCGCCGCCGCGGACGATCCGGTGGCGGCGGCCAACCCCGACGTCCAGTTCTGGCGGGAACACGTCGCGCCGCACGTCGACGGGGTACGGGTGCGTTGGGTCGGCACGGTGGCCGGGCGGCAGCGCGACGACCTGGTCGCCACCGCCCGGGCGACGCTGTTTCCGCTGCGTTGGGCCGAACCCGGTGGTACGGCCGTGGTCGAGTCCCTCGCCCTCGGCACACCGGTCGTCGGGCTGGCCCAGGGCTGCCTGCCGGAGTTGATCCAGCACGGTGAGACGGGTCTGCTGACCGAGGACGAGGACGAGTTGGCGGCGCTCGTCCTCGGCGCGGAGCGGATCGACCCGCGCCGCTGCCGGGCCGAGGCCGCCCGGCGGTTCACCCCCGAGGTGATGGCCCGGTCCTATCTGGCCCTCTACGAGCGCGTCCGAGCCCTGACCGCCACCCCCGCGCTGACCTGAGCCGGGTTCGGATCCGCAGGTCGCCGGGGGCCGGGACGCGGCTCGGGGCCAGCATGGTTCGTTCCCGTGCCGGCTTCGGTTAGTGTTCCGGTGACTACGCGTACCGGCGGTTGGGGGCAGGGTGGGACTCGCAGCCACATTCGGACGGGCGGTGGCCGCCCACCGGCAGGCCCGGGCGCATCTGGACGCGGCCCGGCACGCGCTGGCCCGGCTCCAGCCGCCGCCCGACTCCGGCGAGACCGCCGACATCGTGGCCCGGCTGCGCCGGGTCGGCGAGGCGGTCAGCGGCGAACCCGAGCCGGCCCGGTTCTTCGCCGGCCCGCTGCCGGTGCGGCTCGGCGTGGCGAGCACCGTGGACGGAAGCTTTCCGGCGGTCGTACCGCTGAGCGGCGGCACCCACCTGGCGATCGACACCGACGCCCGGGACAGCCGGGTCGCGGCGCTGCTGCGTACCCTGGTGGTGCGGCTGCTCGCCGCCGCGCCGGCCGGCTCGGTGCGGGTGTCCGCCCTGGACAGCGCCGCGCTCGGCGCCACCTTCCTGCCGCTGCGGGTGCTGGTCGAGGCCGGGGCGGTGCCGCCGCCGGCCACCACCGAGGCGGAGATCACCGCCGTGCTCGACGCGGCCGAACGGCACGCCCGGGCCGCCCAGCAGGCCACCACCGGTACCCCGGAACTGCTGCTCCTGGTCGCCGCCTCGCTGCCGGAGGGGCGGGAGCTCGGTCGGCTCGCCGCGCTCACCCACGCCGGACCGACCGCCGGGATCTGCGTGATCGCCGCCGGATATCCGTCCCGGACGATCGGGGTCGCCCCGCCGCCGCTGGGCGGCACCACGCACGTCCGGCTCGACCCGCAGGGGTACGCCTGGATCGGCGACCCGCCCGGCCATCCGTTCAGTTCGGACGGCACCGGACTCGCCGCCCCGGTACGCCTGGACGGCGAACCGCCGGCCGGTGCGGTCGCGGCGCTGGCCGACCGGCTCGGCGAGGTCTACCGGCGCGAGTCGAGTTTCGAGTTCACCGACCTGCTGCCGGCCCGCCCCTGGGCCGAGTCGTCCGGCAACGGGCTGCGCGCGGTGGTCGGCCGCGCCGGCCGGGAGCCGGTGATCTGCGCCTTCGACGACCAGACCCCGCACTGGCTGGTCGGCGGTCGGACCGGCGCCGGCAAGACCGTCTTCCTGCTCGACGTCCTCTATGGACTCGCCGCCCGCTACTCCCCCGACGAGCTGTCGCTCTATCTGCTCGACTTCAAGGAGGGCGTCAGCTTCACCGAGTTCGTGCCGACCGGCCGGGACCCGTCGTGGATTCCGCACGCCCGGGCGGTCGGCATCGAGTCCGACCGGGAGTACGGCGTCGCCGTGCTCCGCGAGCTGCGCCGCGAGTTGAACCGGCGGGCCTCGGCGCTGAAGCGGCACGGCGTGACCAAACTGGCCGACCTGGTCCGGGACGCCGGCAGGCCGGTGCCGAGGATCGTGGCGGTGATCGACGAGTTCCACGTGCTCTTCGCCGGCAACGACGCGGTGGCGAGAGAGGCGGTCTCGCTGTTGGAGGAGCTGGCCCGCAAGGGTCGCTCCTACGGCATCCACCTGGTGCTGGCCAGCCAGAGCATGACCGGGATCGAGGCGCTCTACGGCAAGACGGACTCGATCTTCGGGCAGTTCCCGCTCCGGGTGGCCCTGCCCGGCGGCGGGGGAGTGCTGGACGCGCTCAACGACGCCGCCGGGGCGCTGCCGATCGGCTCGGCGATCGTCAACCCGGCCGCCGGGCTGACCGCCGCCAACACCGTGGTGCAGTTTCCCGACGCGCACGCCAGCGCCGCCGAGGTGGCCCAGCTGCGGCACGAGCTGTGGCAGGCCCGCAAGCCGGGCTCGCGGCCACCGGCGGTCTTCCGGGGGTACGAGTCGGCGCACGTCGAGGACGATCCGACGTACCGGGGACTGGTCCCGGGTGGACGGCGGCCGTTGGCGCTGGTCGGTCGTACCGTCGACGTGGACCTCACCTCGGCGCTCTTCCCGCTGGACGCCACGCCGGGCCGGCACCTGGCGGTGGTCGGCACCTCGCCGGTCGGGGCCAGCGTGCTGCACGCCGCCACGGTCAGCCTGGCCCGGCAGCACACCCCGGGCAGCGCCCGGTTCCTGGTCGCGCCGCTGGTCGCGGTCGCCGACGAGGTCGCCGAGGCGACGATCGCCGAGCTGACCGGGGCCGGGCACCCCGTCGACCGGCTCGACGCCGCCGGACTCCGCGAGGAGCTGCGCAAGCTCGCCGCCCAGCCGGCCGACGGGCCGCCGGCCGCCCGGACCTTCCTGGTCGGGTACGGCATGGACGGTGCCAGCGGCATGCTCGGCGTCCGGGACGAGAACTACCGGTCCGGGCTGGACGACCTCCAGGCGATGCTCCGGCAGGGCCCGGCGTACGGGGTGCACCTGCTCGGCTGGTGGCGTGGGCTGCGCCGGCTCTCCGACGACATCGGCGGGTCGAGCAACCGGGACGACGTCGCCTGCCTGGTCGCGCTGAACGTGCCCGGTGCGGAGCTGGGCATGTATCTCGGGCAGCACGACCTGGCCTACACCCCGAGGGCGAACCGGGCGCTGCTGGTCGACCGGCACGACCAGCGGGTACGTCTGATCGTGCCGTTCGTCCGGGCCGGCCACGAGCACGACGACGAGGAGGGGAACTGAGGTGGCGAGCTTCGCCGAGTACGCGGCCCTGGCCCGGCACCTGCACGAGCTGCGTCGCAGCGGTGAGCGGACCGCCGCCCAGCTCGCCGAGGCGCGCGGGACGACGGGTGCCGCCGCCGACCGGCTCGACCAGCGGCTCGCGGTGCAGCAGCAGCGGTTGACCGCGCTCGGCCAGATGATCGGCAAGTCGATCCCGACGGCCCCGCCGATGCCCGGCCCGCCGCCCCCGCAAGCCGGCTGGTATCCGCCACCCGGGTCACCCGGGCATCCCACCGTGCCGGCCCAGTACGCCGGACCGGACCAGGTGAACCTGCCCGAGCCGCCACCGCCGGCCGGGCACGTCTACCGGCCGACCGGTCACGGCAACCCGTCAGCCGCTCCGGGTTTCCCGGGCGCATCGGGTTCTTCAACCGCATCGGGTTCCCCGACCGCCTCGGGCTCGCCGGGCTACCCGGGTGATCCGGGGAGCGGGGCGGATCCGGCGGGCGGCACGGCGTACCCGGAACTGCCGGCCGGTCCGGCGCGGCGCGCACTGCCGGCGACCCCGGCGACCGGCCCGGTGCCCGGTCCGCGACTGCCCCCGGAGGTGTCGCCGTCCGGCGCCGGCGCGGTCTCCGGCGCGGGTCCGGGGATGCCGCCGGCCCGGCCGGTCGACCCGCTGCGCGAGCTGGAGCTGGCCCGGCAGTCGGCGGACGGCGCCGACGTGCTGATCGTGCAGACCGAGACGATGGCCCAGCAGGCGCCGCTCTTCCCGTCGATGTCGTCGCTGGCCCGGGCGACGACGGTCTATCTGATCTGTGCCGGTTTCCTGATGGTCGTCATCTGGGTGCTGCTCTCCGTCGCCGAGGTGCAGCAGAACAAGGGCTTCGACACCGGTACCCTCGCCGTCTTCTCGTGGAGCTGCGCCGGACTGCCGACGATGGCGTTCTTCCTCGGCTATCTCGCGCTCAGCATCTGGGGCAAGCCGAGGATGATCGTCGGCCGTCCCGCCCGGTACGCCCGGCTCGGTTTCCTGATCTGCTTCCTGGCCGCCCCGGTGGCCTTCCTCGGCTACTACCTGGTGTGAGGGTTCAGCCGTCCGGATCGCGGCAGCGCGGCGAGGGCGGAGAGCATCACCAGTACGGTGATGGCGAGCGCCGCCGGATAGCCGGTACCGGCGGCGACGAGACCGAAGCCGACCGCGCCGAGGCCGATTCCGGCGTCGTAGGCCAGGTTCCAGACCGCGCTGACCGTCCCGTACCCGGCCGGTGACACCTGCCGCAGCATGCTGGTCAGGCTGGCGTTCTGCGCGACGCCGAAGCCGGCCCCGAAGAGCAGCATCCCGATGACGAACGCGACGGGGTGCCCGGTCACGGCGAGGATCGCGACGCCCGACGCGGCGACGAACACGCCGCAGCCGAGCAGCGGGGCGAACGGATGCCGGTCGGTGTACCGGCCGGCCCACCAGCGGGTCAGCGGCGCGGTGACCGCCTGCGCGAGCAGCCCGAGCGCGATCAGGCTCGCCGGGGCGTCGGTCAGCACGGACGGCAGGAACGTGACGACGATGCCGGACGCCAGCGCCACCCCGGCGAAGACCACCGCCGGCCGGGTCAGCGCCGGGTTCCGCAGCCCCGCCACCATCCCGAGCGGCCGCTCCGGCTCGGCGGGCCGACCGGGTAGCCCGGTCGCGGCGGCGACCCCGGCCAGCGCGGCCCCGGGCGGCGCGTACCTGCACCCGGTCTTCAAACCGGGTGAGGATCCCAAATCACGGTGGCCAGCTCATGCATAGCAACATCCGGACAAGATGGCAGGCTGAGCAGGGCGGACGCGGCCAGCGCCGCAGCCCGTCGGGTAGCCATACGGGCTGCGGCTGATCTTGCCGTCGGTCGGACCCGGGCTGGAGCCGTAGCGTGATCGGACGGTTGACGGCCTTGGTGTCAATCCGTTGCTCTCGGGTGGCCGGTGCCTGCGTATTTGATCCAACAGGTCCGGGCCTCGTGGTCCACGAGGTACCAGACCCGGCCGCCCGAAGTGACTTCATACTGCCATTGGGGCAGCGTCTTGCCTCCGTAGGTGTCGGTGGACAGGCTGCCTTTGAGTGGGTGTTGACGGCTTGTGGGCGGGCTGGGACAGGGGTCGACTTCGATTGCATCGAAAGCGGTGCGAGTGTTTGCGGCAGCTTGCCGGCACAGCTCCTCCCAGCCCTTTGCCGCATCGTTGCTCGCGAAGCGGAGGGTGTAGCCATTTGGGCGAGGAGGGGGCGCTGCTCGATCGCCGCGCTTTGCGCTCACGCTTCGTCCGGCCGAGGTACCGGCCCGAAGTCGGAGAGCGGCTGTTCGGTCAGCGCTCGATGAAGGTCAGGGTCGGCGTGGATCTCGGCGGTATGCCGCCACTCGATCAGCAGCTGTGACACTGCGGCAGTGTTGCCGATCGCTGCGGCGGCCTCGGTGGTGGCCACGAATTCGTCCGCCATCGCGTCGGCATCGGCGGCAGGTAAAAATCGGACCCACGGCAGCGCGGTAGGCAGCATCTCGCGAACAAGAGTGGGGTCGCGGCGGGCGATGCTGGCGAGCAACCTGGCGGTCACATCGATGACTTCGGCTTCGGCCTCGGCGCGGTCGGCTGACATCAGCATCAGATCGGCCGCGTCGCGGCGGCGTAGGCGCACGGCGCGAGCCCGGGTTAGTCGCTCGGTGGTCTCCGCAGGCTGACGCAACAGTTCGGAGAAGGGCACCGACTCCAGGGGAGCAGCAGTCACACATCAACACTACTTCAGAAGTGGCTCACCCGCCTCGTAATTGGCCCGCAGGAGACAAGATGCTCTTGTGTCGAATTTAGTGGCATTCGTACTGTATGCCTGAATCTATCTGCCGGGAACTAGATAGTTGACCGAGAGACCCGGTCCGCAGGACCGCGCCCGGCTCGCCGGCTGCGCTCGGCCCTTACTCCGAGCGAGGAGCGCAACTGCTCGTAGTAGCGCACGGCGGTGCACACCGAGGGCGTCCAGTCGTCGTCGAGCACGATCAGCGGACCGTCCTGCCCGAGTCGGCGACGGACCTCCCGAACTCGTGCTCGGCGTCCGTCCATCACGCGTCGGCCGGCACACGAGACCGCGCCCGGACCGTGTTGCTCGCCCAGATCGGTCTGGCATCGCTGACCCGATAGAGCACCAGGTTCCCATCGTGTTGCATGATCAGCCTGGCGGGACCGTTGCCGCTCGTCCCGGTCGACCAGGCGACGCTGCCGTCGGCCCGCAGGAGTACGAGGTTGCCGTCGGGCCGGTTCACCAGCGCCACGCCGTCCCGGGTACCGGTGGCCCAGTAGGCCGGGCCGTACTGCTGGTACAGCACGAGGTTGCCGTCGTCCTGCAACCAGAGCTGGTAGCGGTGCGGGTAGCCGGCCACCACGTCGGAGAGCATGCTGACCCACCGGCGCATGGTCTGGCCACTTTCCAGTACTGGCCGCCAATGCTCGCTCAGTGCCGCACGCAGATCCGGGAACAGGATGTCCTTCTCGGTGAAGTTCCGGTCCACCACACCGAAGTTGCACTCCGGATCGGTGCTGCTGATGCAGGCGTCCCGGTAGGAGAACAGGAACAGCGGGCCGCAGGTCCGACACTCCTGCACGTACCACCAGTTCAGGTCGACCCGGACCATCGGCGACCTGCCGGGCAGGTAGGCCACCATCCCGTCGAGCCGGCGGGCGAGGTCACCGTCGACCAGCCCGTGTCCCTCGGCGAAGCCGACGTCCGCCGGCGTGTACCCCACGCCTGCCGCCCGCCCGTCCGCGGCGGGAGGCGCAGCGGAAGCCGGTCCGGCGACGGGCGCGGTCGGTGCCAGCATCGCCGCCGACACCAGGCAGGCGATGAACAAGCGGTACCCGGGCACGACCGCCCACGATGGACGGGCGGGGCTGCGGCGCAACGGCATGCCGACTTCCTACCACTGCCAGCCCGGCTCACGCCGCCCTGCCGGCACAACACGCGACCGGTGGACCAGATCGTTCGTGGTCGCAGGGGGATGGCGGCCCACTGCTTCGGCCGGTCAGTCGGGTAGCTCGGTCAGCCCGGGTACTTCCCGTCCGGTGAGCGGACGCATGGGGACAGCACGATGAGGGCGATCCAGACCCGGTCGCCGGAGGTCGTCCAGGAGAACTGGAAACCGTCGGCGGGGTTGACGAAATCCAGTTCGGCGCCCGTGCCGTCGGGCAGGAGTCGGAGGTTCTTCAGCTCGTACCCCTTTGCGGTCCACTCGTCGCGGAGCCGTTCCAGCACCGGGGCATGGCGCTCGACGGGCAGCGTCACGTGGCTGAACCCGGAGACGTGGAAGACCGCGTCGTCGCGGTACCCGTCACAGGGTGCCGGTCCGACCGACGGCGCCGGATCCGAGCTGCCCTCGCCGATCGCCTCCGTGGCGGCGCCGAGGTGCGCGCGGGTCGCCGCCTCGACGTCCGCTCTCGACTGGCTCCGCAGCGTGGGATCCTTCCTGTCGCCGGGACCTGCGCAGCCGGCGAGGACCGCCAGCACGGCGGAGACCGCCACGACTGCGGCTCGTACCCTCATCGCGGCGACCGTCCATAATTGAGAGTCACCTGGTCGTAGAGGCCGAGCACGATCTGGCCCTGGTTCTTCAAGCTCTCACTTCCCGGCGTCCAGTAGCCCTCCCCGGGTCGGAGGGTAGCAGGGCGGGCACACTACGTACTCTGCCGAGCCGGGCGGCGATCAGCTGAGCACCTCGCGGACGCGCTCCCGTTCCGGCAGGAACGAACGCCGGAGCAGCTCCTCGTCCTCGGCCGGCAGGTTGTCGACGTCGCCGTAGTCGAACGGCGGTTCGGGGTCGTACTCCAGGAACGCCTGCCCCATCCCGGCGGCCCGCTCACCCCACAGGCGTGCCGCCACCACCAGCGCGGCATCCATGCCGGCGGAGATCCCGGCGCTGGTCACGATCCTGCCGTCGACGACCCAGCGTTGCCGCCTGAACCGCGCACCGCACAGCGGCAGCTCCTCGGCGAACGCCCAATACGTCGTCGCCGCCCGACCGCGCAGGATGCCGGCGGCGCCCATCAGCAGCACCCCGGTGCAGATCCCGAACGTGATCCGGGTGAACGGATGCACCGCGCGGATGTAGTCCAGGATGCCGGGGTCCTGCATCAGCCGGCTCGGCTGCCCGGGTCCGGGGACCACCAGCACATCCGGCCGGCGGAGCGTGTCGAAGGTGGCGGTGGGCAGGAACGCCAGCCCGTCACCGCCGGGGATCGGCGCCAGGTCGCGGCCGACGAAGTGCAGCCGGGCCGGTCGCGCGCCCGTGCGGATGGTGGCACCGAGCACGCCCAGCGGGCCGATCAGGTCGAGCGGCACCATCCCGTCGAAGACCAGGAACGCGATGTCGAGGGGCTCCTCGGTGCCGCCGGCCGGTCGGGGCTGCCCGGCGGCGGCCGGTCGTCCGGCGCCCAGCGTGAGGCCGGTCGCCGCCAGTGCGGCGCCGAGGGTCAGCATCTGTCGCCGGTTCGGGTTTTCAGGCATGGGTCTACCTCGCTCCTGTCTCGGATGGTTTCTTCGGGGAAGGTGTCGGGTGGTCGTTCGGAAGGAGGGTGCTCGTTCGGAAGGAACGGTCAGCCGAGCGGCGGTGCCGAGCTGGGCGGCCGTCGGCCGAGGCCCGGGTGGAGCTGCTGGCGGTATTCGGTCGGGGACGTTCCGAGGACACTGTGGAAGGCCCGCCGCATCGTCTCGACGCTGCGGAAGCCGCACTGCTTGGCCACCACCTCGACCGGGTCGTCGCCGGCTTCGAGGAGTTGCTGGGCGGCCTCGACCCGGATCTGCTGGACGTACCGGCCGGGGCTGGTGCCGAGCACCTGGGTGAACAGTCGCGACAGGTGGCGGGGGCTGACCGAGGCACGGGCGGCCATCGCGTCCAGCGAGTGGTCCGCGTCCGGCTGCTCGGCGACCGCGTCGAGCACCACCCGCAGCGCCGACTGGCGCGAGTGCCTGGTCCGGCCGCGCACCGAGAGCTGCGACTGCCCGGCCGGCCGTTGCAGGAAGACCACCAGCCAGTGCGCGACCCGACGGGCGAGCGCGGGACCGTGGTCCTGTTCGACCAGCGCCAGCGCGAGATCGATGCCGGCGGTGACGCCCGCGGCGGTGAAGACCCGGCCGTCGCGTACGAAGATGCCGTCGGACTCGACGGTGACCGCCGGGTACCGCTCGGCGAGTTCGCGGCAGAAGGCCCAGTGGGTGGTGGCCCGCCTGCCGTCGAGCAGGCCCGCCTCGGCCAGTACGAAGGCGCCGATGCAGACCGACGCCACGACCGCGCAGTGCTCGTGCAGACGACGTACCGCGCGGGCCAGCGGGTCCTGCGCGCCGCCGGCCGGCGAGGTGTCGCAGCCCGCCACCATCAGGATGTGCACCGGACCGGCGAGCGTCTCCACGGCCGTGTGCGCGGCGAGCTGGACACCCTCCCGGGTCTGCACCGGCCGCCCTCCGGGGGAGGCCAGCCGGACCCGGTAGCCGGCACCGAGCTTCCCGGCCAGCGCGAAGACCTGTAGCGGCCCGGCGACGTCCAACAGCACGGCACCGTCTCCGGCCGCGACGACCACGTCCCGATGACCGTCGTCGCGGGCGGATGAAATGCTCATGCGGCGAGTATTGGCGGGCAGGCTGGTGCCCGACAACGACCGCCAGCCCACAGATCCGGCCACGATCCCCGGGAACCGGAACCACCTACCGGACGACGCCGCCGAAACGCGGCCGGTTCACGGTGCCGGATGGTGGCGCCGCGCCTGCGAGGCCCGCCAGCCGTAGTCGAAATTCTGCGCGAACTGGCGCCACAGGGCGGTACGGCCGCTGTTCCTGATCTCCAGCATCGGCCCGGCCGACGATGTCCCGTGGTTCACGTAGAAGCCGACGAACATGACCTCGTCACCGATCTGGTAAATGGGTCCGAAGGGCAGAAAATCGTAGAGCCGGATCTCCAGATCGACTTCACCGGCCCGTCGACCTGATCCCGGCAGCCCGCTCTGGTCGTCGTGCACCATCTGCTTCAACCGCACCAGATCGGCCATCGTGGACCTGATCTTTTCCGCGCTCGCCGTGGCCGAGATGCCACGCAGCCGTACCCGCGCGGCGAGCAGGTCCGGCGGCGGATCCCGTTCCTCGCCCGGGTCCATCAGCAGTACCCGCAGGGCGAACCGTTTGTGCTGCTGTAGGTAGAGATTGCAGAGTGCGGCGACGAAGTTCTCCTCGGGGAACCAGGTCTGCTGGATCCGGATGACGGCATCCTCCGGCGCCTTTTCCAGTGCCCTGTGGATCCGCCCGTAGTCCCATCGGTCGTGCACGACGACGGACCGGGACTCGATGCTGGCCACCCCGGTCGCCAGCGTCATCAGGCCGGCCGCGAAGAGCGCCGAGGACGCGGCGGACGAGGTGGTTTCGAGTCGGGCGACTCCTGCGCTGACCGACAGCAGCGCGGCGCCGAGGGCGAAGCGGACGGAAGCGAAGCGGAGCCTGATACGCCCCATGTTCCTCTCTCCACGAAACGGCAGGACAGGACCACGGCGATCACCGCGACATCGATGCTATCGACGTCAATCAAGATCGGATCAGGTTGGGTCTGAACGCGGAGAGAATGTGCCGTCCTGGTCGACGAATCAGTGTGCGGCACACCGTAGCGGAATCGTCCGGTCATCGGCGTCCGGCCGAACGTCCGACGTGGTTCTCCGGAAGGCGACCGGAGAGGTACTGGTCTCTTCGGTGTCGCGTCCAGTCGTTGTCCAGTCGTGCTTGGCAGGGTGACTCCGGAATCAGTGCCGCATCGACGGGTCTGGCCCCGGTCGCGGCCACAGCGGAGGGAGAACCTTGGTGAGAGCCAGATTGTTACGCGGCATCGCCGTGGCGGCGCTGGCGGTGGTGGTGACCCTGCCCGGTACGGCCACGCCGGCACAGGCCGTCGGTATCGACGAGATCCGGAAGGTGGGTCGGATCGCCTTCAGCCTGTTCCTGGACGCCCGTTCCGGCGAACTGACCGAGCAGCAGATCTTCCAGGCGCTACAGGAGTTCGTCGGGGCGGTCGGCGAGGCCGAGGACGCCATCCTCTCGCATCTGGACGCGGTCGCCGCGGCACCGTGGGTCGGCGCGGCCGAGCACGCGATCCTGGAGGTCCCGTCCCTGCCCCTGCTCACCGAGGACGCGTTGCTGGACTACGCGCTGGAGGTCGCCCTGCACGCGCGTCAGGCCAAGAGCGTCTTCGACGCCGTCGAATCCCCGGTCGAGGCCGATCACCTCGGCTTCGCCATCTATTCGCTCTATTCCGTCGGACTGGAGGCGCGGATCGCCGCCGGGCTCGGTACGGCCACCTACATGCCGAACTACCGGGCGGCGATGCAGGCGATCGTCGACCGGCTCAAGCCGAGGTGTGTCTCCCGGGAGGGCGACATGGACTGGCATCCGTCGATCTATCACGTGGTGTACGAGTGCTCGACCCCGCACGGCCCGCGCACCTTCCAGGACTACCAGGTCAACGGCGAGTGGCGGGAGGGGCCGTGGACCACGGCGACGGTCGAGGCCGCGGCCGGCGCCGGTACGAGCTGGGAGCTGGCCAGAGACACGCTGCAACGGATGACCGACGGAGGAGTCTGATGATGAGGGCCAGGCTGAGGAAGGTGGCGACCCGGGGACTGGTCGCCGCGGTGGCGGCCACCGGGCTGGCGGTACCGGTCGCCCCGCGTCCCGCGCAGGCGGTGGACCCGGGGACGATCATCCAGGTGGCACAGTTCGCCTATGCCGCGTACTCCTTCTACAACGACTCCAAGAGCGGCGGGTTGACCCTGGATCAGGCGGTGACGCTGATGATCAGTGAGGTCCGCCGCTCCGAGCAGGCGATCAAGAACCACATGGACGCGCTGACCGTCGCCGAGGTCCGGGGCTGCACCGAGCACGCCATGCTGGAGTTCGTCGAGAGCCAGGACTTCTCGATGAGCCTCAAGCAGCGGTTCGCGCAGGACGCCACCGCCTGCGTCACCGCCATCAACGTCCGCTACGACGTGGTCGGGCAGAACTTCAACTTCGCGGCGATGCGCGACCTCGGGGTGCTGCTCGTCTCGCTCGGACCGGTCGCGTTGGCGGCCCGGGCGCAGGGCAACCTACAGACCGCGCAGCTGGAGCAGTACCTGATCGCGGCCTTCACCAAGATGCAGGCCACGTTCCAGGTGTTCTGCCACGAGTACTTCGACCGGTTCTTCCTGCCCATCCCGAACGAGGAGGAGGTGTGGCAGGTCTACCCCGAACTCTTCATCCCGGGCTATTTCCAGTGCGTCGAACACGGTGGCGGGCCGATGGCGAGCCGGCACGAGTACGCGTTGTGGCGCTGGGGGGCCTTCGCCGGGTACCCCGATCCGGCCAACCCCGGCCGGATGTTGAACCACTATCCGCACTACCCGGCGCTGCGCGAGGAACTCGCCGGAAGGTCGCTCTCCGGAATGCTCGCCGCCGCCCTGACGGAACTTCGGTCCTGACCGAGCAGCCGCGGTCCTGAGCTGACGACGGCGCACGGCGGGGGATCCGCCGTGCGCCGTCGCGGCCGTACGGCCGTTACCGGTCGTCGCGGTCGGGCACGCTCAGTTCCAGGGGTTCCCCGCCTGGTCGTTGATGTGCACCCAGAACCGGATGTTCGTCGGCAGGGTGCCGTGCGTCCAGAGGTTCCATCCGCTGCGGGCCCGCAGCGGCGGGATCGGCAGCCCGGGGAAGGGCCGCCGGACGAAGTAGTACCCGTCGTGGAACTCGGCCATCCGCCAGCCGGCGCCGAAGGTCGACGCGCAGATCCAGTCGGCCTCGGCCGGACTGCTCAGCCGGGTGCCGGACACCGGCGCGCTGAGCTGCACCGAACCGCCGGACCAGCCGTTGTACTGGTCCGGGGTGATTCCGGCCGGGATCGGGGCGTCGGTCTGCGACAGGCACAGGATCGGCAGGCTGGTGGTGGCCGGGGTGTCCCCCTGGTAGGGGTTGGTCTGCTCGTCCGAGCCGACCAGCACCACGTTGTCGGGTCGCTGTTCCTTGACCCGCCAGGTCATCGCCGAGTGCGTACCGGGACTGCTGGCGAAGAGGAGCAGGTTCGGCGAGCCCCGGACGTCGGAGATCACGTTCGGGGTGGCGGTGCCGGTGAGCCACGCCGAGACCTCGGCCGGCGGGGCGTTCGGGTTCCGCTCCAGATAGAGGGCCGCGGCGCCGGCCACGTGCGGGCTGGCCATCGAGGTGCCGCTGGCCACCAGGGCGGCGCCGTCCGAGGCGATCCCGGTGGAGAGGATGTCCGAGCCGGGCGCGAAGAGCGCCACGCACTGACCGAAGTTGGAGAACCAGCTCCGGGCGTCCCCGGAGTCGCTGGCGGCCACGGTGACGACGTTCGGCAGGGCGGCCGGGGACTGGCCGCACGCGTCGACGCTGTCGTTGCCGGCGGCGACGACGTACGTCACGCCGGACGCGATCGAGTTGCTCACCGCCGCGTCCAGCGCCGGCTGCGGCGGCCCGCCCAGGCTCATGTTCGCCACCGACGGGCCGGTGCGGTTGGCGGTGACCCAGTCGACCCCGGCGATCACCGCCGAGGTGCTGGTGGTCGGCGAGCAGCCGAAGACGCGTACCGGCACCAGCCGCACCCCCTTGGCCACCCCGTACGCGGCCGAGCCGACCGTACCGGCGACGTGTGTGCCGTGCCCGTGGCAGTCGTTGGTGCCGTGGCCGTCGTTGATCGCGGTGAACCCGCCGGCCACCCGCCCGCCGAACTCGACGTGGCTGGCCCGGATGCCGCTGTCGATGACGTACACGGTCACGCCGGCACCGGTCCGGGCGTACTCGTAGACGTTGTTCAGCGGCCGGTGGTGCTGGTCGACCCGGTCCAGCCCCCAGGGGACCGGGGTCTGCGTGACCTCGTGGCTGATTCGCTGGTCGGGTGCGATGTAGGAGACCTCGGGGTCGTTGCGCAGCGCGTCGACCTGGGCCGGGGTCAACCTGGCGGAGAAGCCGTTGAGCGCGCTGCGGTAGCGGTGTTCCACCGTCCCGCCCAGCGCCGTCGCCCGGGCCACCGCGCTGCCGCCGCGCGCGGCGGCGGCCGAACCCGGCTTCCCGTTGAGCACGACGACGTAACTTCCGGCGACCGCCGTGCCGGTCGCGGCGTGCAGCGGGGCGGGTCCGCCCGGCCGGGTGGGCGCGGCACCGGCCGCCGCGCCGGGCGCGACGAGGCTTCCGGCCAGCAGCGCGAGGACGGCGGCGGCCGTGACACCGCCCCACCGCTGCCATGGCCGCCGGCTCCGAACCGAGCCGGGCAGCCGAACGACATCGTCTGACATGGACAGTCTCCTTCCCGCGGAACACCGTCCGGGCCGCCGCTGGGGCGGAGCACCGGAGGGGGACCGGGGCGGCGAGTCGGGTGCGACATCGTCGTCGCGTCGCCACCACACCTCCGGGAGATCCGACCGGCAGCACCGGGTGCGTACCCGGCGATGGTGGCGGATCGACGGGCGGCGGGGCCGGGATTCCGTACAGGGGCAGAAATCGACAGACAACTGTTGATCAGTTCGTACCGCGGTCTAGGCTTCGTCCGTTGGCGGAGACCGGAGGGGTCCCAGCAGGATGGCGCACCGCTCGACCGGGCCGGTCTTCGACCAGCCGCCACTCGACGTGTCCGGGGTGCGGACGCTGCCCGACCTGGCCACGGTGCTGCGGGCACTGCGCCGCCGGCACGCACGCCAGCGCCGGGACGGCGAACTCACCTACCGCGAACTCGCCGCCCGGACCGGCTGGTCGACGGCGGCGGTGGCGGAGTATTTGACCGGCCGGACCCTGCCGCCCACCGACCGGTTCGACGTCCTGGTCGGACTCCTCGGCGCCACCCCGGTGGAGCAGGGGATGCTGGCCACCGCCCGGGACCGGGTCGCCGAACAGCACCGCCGGGCCCCGCGCCGGACCGCCAGGACGGGCCACCGGTCGGTACCCCGGCAGTTGCCGGCGGACGTCTTCGCCTTCATGGGCCGGGACGAGCAGTTGGCCCACCTCGACGCCATCCTCGCCGGCCCGGCACCGAACGCGGTGGTGATCTCGGCGGTCTCCGGTACCGCCGGAGTCGGCAAGACCGCGCTGGCCGTGCACTGGGCGCACCGGGTGGCCGACCGCTTCCCCGACGGCCAGCTCTACGTCAACCTGCGCGGCTACGACCCGGAGCAGCCGATGCCGCCCACCGACGCGCTGGCCCGGCTGCTGGCCTCGTTGCGGGTGACCGGGGCGGAGATACCGATCGATGTCGAGGAGCGGGCCGCCCGCTACCGCACCCAGTTGGCGGGCCGGCGGATGCTGATCGTGCTGGACAACGCGGCAACCGTCGAGCAGGTCCGGCCGCTGCTGCCCGGTACCCCGTCCTGCGCGGTCGTGGTGACCAGCCGGGACCGGCTGGCCGGCCTGGTGGCCCGGGACGGCGCCCGCCGGGTCGACCTCGACCTGCTGTCGCTGCCCGACGCGGTCGCGCTGCTGAGCCATCTGGTCGGGGCGCGGGCCGAGGCCGAGCCGGAGGCGGTCGCCAGCCTGGCGAACCTCTGCGCCCGGCTGCCGCTGGCGTTGCGGGTCGCCGCCGAGCGGGCCGCCGCGCATCCGGGCGCCACCCTGGCCGAGCTGACCGCCGAGCTGGCCGACCGGCAGCGCCGGCTGGAGCTGATGGACGCCGACGGCGACCCCCGGGCCGCCGTCACCGCCGTCTTCTCCTGGTCGGTGCAACACCTGCCGCCGCCGGTGGCCCGCACGTTCCGGCTGCTGGGCCTGCATCCGGGCGCGGATTTCGAGGAGTACGCCACCGCCGCGCTGACCGGCACCGAGCCGGCGGCGGCCCGCGCCGACCTGGAGGTGCTGGCCCGGGCCCACCTGCTGCATCCCGTCCCGACTGGCCGGTACGGCATGCACGACCTGCTGCGCGCCTACGCCGTCCGGCTCGCCACCAGCCACGAGTCCGACGCCGACCGGCGGGCCGCGCTGGGCCGGCTCTTCGACGCCTACCTCGGTACGGTCCGGGTCGCGACCGAGCTGCTCGACCTGACCGACCCGCGTCCCGCGCCCCGGGTCGACGCGCCGGCCAACCCGGGCCGGCCACTGGCGACCCCCGAGGCGGCCCGGGCGTGGCTCGACACCGAACTGCCCAACCTGGCGGCGGTCGCCACGCAGAGCGGCACCGGCGGTTGGCCCGGGCACGCCGTCGCGCTGTCGGCCCTGCTCTACCGCTACCTCGACGGCGGCCACTACGCGGACGCGCTGACCATCCACGGTCAGGCGTACCAGGCCGCCGAGTCGACCGGTGACCGGTCCGGCCAGGCGCACGCGCTGCTCGGCCTCGGCGTGACGCACCTGCACCTGTGCCGGTACGAGCGGGCCGTCGACCATCTCCGGCGGGCGCTGGCGGTGGCGCGGCGGGCCGGTGACCGTACCCAGCGGGCGCGGGTGTTGACCGTCCTCGGCAACCTCGAACGGCTCCGGGGACGGCCCGAACCGGCCGCCGGCTACCTCCGGCGGGCGATGGACCTCGCCGAGGCGACCGGCGACGACGTCCAGCAGGCGCTGGTGTTGAGCAACCTCGGCACCGTCGACGCGCAGCAGGGCCGCTACGAGGCCGCGGCCGGCCACTTCGCCCGGGCCGCGGCACTGGCCCACCGGGCCGGTAACCGGCTCGGCGAGGCGACGGCGTTGACCAATCTCGGGCTGGCGGAGCAGCGGCTGGACCGGCACCGGTCGGCGGCCGACCATCTCGGGCGGGCCCTGGCCGTGTTCCGGCAGCTCGGTCACCGGCAGGGGCAGGCCAACGCGCTGGACAACCTCGGCAGCGTGCACCTGAGCCTGGGGCAGCCGCACCGGGCCGTCGAGTACTTCACCGAGGCGCTGGGGCTGTGCCGCGAGATCGACGACCGGGAGGTACGGGCCTGGGTGCTCAACGGTCTCGGTGCGGCCGCCCGCGCCACCGGCCGCCCCGCCGACGCCGTCGCTCACCACACCGAGGCGCTCGGCATCGCCGCCGAGATCGGCGCCCGGGAGCCGCAGGCCCGGGCACACACAGGCCTCGGACACGCCCACCGGGACCTCGGTGACCTGCCCCGGGCGCGGCGGCACCTGGCACAGGCGCTGACCGGCTACACCGAGCTGGACTCGCTGGAGGCCGAGCACGTCCGCACCGCGCTCGCCGCGCTCTCCGACGAGGACGGCTGAACCGGTCGACGGCGGCTGGACCGGTCGACGGCGGCTGGACCGGTCGACGGCGGCTGGACCGGTCGACGGCGGGCACGGGTTGACTTGAAGCCCGGTTGAGGTGCTGGACTCGGGCCATGATCTCGAACGGACTGCGGGTCGTCGTCACCGGCGCGGGCCGGGGCACCGGCCGTACCCTGGCACTGGCGTTCGCCGAGCGCGGCGCGCACGTCGTCGTCTCGGCCCGGGATCCGGCGGCGGCCGGCCGCACCGCGGACCTGATCGCCCGGGACGGTGCCGGCACCGCCGAGGCGTTCCGCTGCGACCTGGCCGACCCCGATTCGGTACGCGGCTTCGCGGCGGCGCTGGCCGAGCGGACCGACCGGATCGACGTCCTGGTCAACAACGGCGCCGGCTTTCTGCCCGGGGTGGAACTCGGCGACGCCTCCGACGACGAGATCGTCGACACCATCGCCGGAGCCGCGACCGGTACGGTGCTGCTCACCCGGCACCTGCTGCCGCTGCTGCGCGCCTCGGAGCGGCCGGACATCGTCAACCTCGTCTCCGCCTCCGCCGAGGTCGGCAACCACCGCCTGGCGGCGCATCCGGCGTACTACGCCGCCAAGCACGCCCAGGCCGGGTTCGCCGGCATCCTGTCGCACCGGCTGCGCGCCGAGGGGATCCGGGTGATCTCGCTCTATCCGCCGGACTTCGTGCCGGACGGGCCGCGCGGGCCGGGTGACCCGCTCACCGCCCGGTCGGTGGTGGAGTGTGTGCTCTTCGCGGTGGGGCAGCCCCGGGACTGTTTCATCCGGGAGTTCCACTTCGAGTTCGTCGGGGAGTCCGACGTCGCGCAGTCGGGGCCGAGCGGACCGTAGCGTCTCGGCCGGCGGGCTGCCTCAGGGGGCGCTCGGCCCGGCGGGCGGGTCCGGGGCGTAGAACTGCGTGGTGTTGGCGACCATCGTCGCCACCGCGTCCGGGTGCTCGCCGCCGGCCACGTTGGCCGCACCCCAGGCGTTGCTGCTCAGCGTCATGAACTCGCGGGCCTCCCGGGACTCGCCCCAGGCGTTGGGGTCGGTGATGGCCTGACCGCCCAGGTAGAGGCCGAGGCCGAGCAGGGCGAGGTCCCAGCCGACGCCGACCGCGCCGGGACCGTACTCGGTCCACCGCTCCGGGTCGGTCACCGCGATGTGTTCGAGTTCGAATACGACCCGCTCGGCGCCGTCGCCGGGGGAGAGCCGTACCTCGACCTCGCTGAACCCGTCCTCGGCCGGCTCGCCGAAGACCCAGGTCAGCCTGAACAGGCGGGGCGGCTCACAGCGGATGATCTCGCCGCCGGCGTTCCCCTCGACCTGGTAGCGGCCGCCGAGCTTGAACTCCCCGGTGACCGGTGCGAACCACCGGGGCAGCCGTTCGGGGTTGGTGACCGCGTCCCAGAGGTCGTCCATCGACGTGTCGTAGGTCCTGCGCAGCAGGACGGTCCGGGCCTCGCCGACCGGCGTCGCGGCCCGACCGACCGTCCGATGGGTCGCGTTGATCTCGTCGACGATGTCCACCATCACTCCCTCAAGCTGGCCTTCAGTGCCGGAACGGGTGGGAGTGTATCAGGCTCAACTTATATAAGCGCAACCCTGTGCGACATCGGCGTGGCTGCCGCCGGTCCGGCCTACCGCACCCCGGCCTACCGCACCTGGACCTACCGCACCCCCGGGCCTATCGCACCCCGACGACGAACTCGGTGGACCGGCTGACGCCGCGATAGCTGACGGTGGCGGTGATCGTGGCGACCCCGGTCGCCTCGGCCCGGATGCCGCCCGACCGGTCGACCGAGACCACCTGCGGGCGGTTGCTGCGGTACCGCACGGTCGCGCCGGCCGGCAGCGGCGTGCTGGCACCCTCGGCGCGGTGGCCGTACCGGGTGTCGTCGGTCATCGCGATCGTCAACTTCGGGGCGAGGACGGTGCCCGGGGAGACCAGCGTCGGCGCGGTCGCGGTGACGACCGACAACGCCGGGCGCAACGCCCCTCGGACGCTCACCACCGCCCGCAGCCGACGGTCGGCGTCCGCACTGGAGCGTCCGACCTGGAACGCGTACGCCCCCGGGTCGACGACGTACCGGCCGGCACGCTCGTCGAAGAAGGCGAGGTCGGCGACGGGTACCCGGAACTCCACCCGCCTGGTCTGCCCCGGGCGCAGCGAGACCTTCTCGAAGCCGGCCAGCCGCTTGGCCGGGCGTTCCAGGCCGGCCGGGGCACCCGGGGTGGAGACGTAGAGCTGCACCACCTCGGCACCCGGCACCCGACCGGTGTTGGTGACGTCCACGCCGACCCGGACGGTGTCGTCGGCGTGCGCCGTCCGGCGGTCCACCCGCAGCTTCGAGTAGCCGAAGCCGCTGTAGCCGAGGCCGTGGCCGAACGGGTACGACACCTCGCCGTCGAAGTACATGTACGTCCGCCCGGGGCGCCCGTCGCCGCCGCGGATCGCGTAGTCGTCGATCGGCGGGAGCTGCCCGGCGTCCCGGTACCAGGTGAACGGCAGGTGCCCGCTCGGGTTGCGGGCCCCGAGCAGTACGTCGGCCAGCGCCTCGCCCTTTCGCTGCCCGTTGTGCGAACTCCACAGGATCGCCGGCACGGCCGCCTCGAAACCGGCCACGTCGACCTGGCCGACGGTCTCCAGATAGACCACGGTGTTCGGGTTGCGGGCCGCCACCTGACTGATCAGCGACGCCTGCGCGCCCGGCAACGCCAGTGTGGACCGGTCGACGTCCTCCCGGGAGTGCCGATCGTCGGTGCCGGCGTACACGATCACCGCGTCGTAGTCGGCGACGGCCGCCACCGAGGCCGGGTCCACCTCGGCCAGGCTGCCCGGGGTGACCCCGGGCAGGTGGTCGACGACCGCGCCGGGGTTGATCCGCTGGATCGCCGCCCTGAGCCCCTGGTAACCGTTGACCTCGTTGGCCTGCCCGGCGCTGGCCTGGATGCTGGAGTAGCCGCCGAGGTACATCGTCGGCGGGTTGGCGTAGTAGCCGAGCACCGCCACCCGGTACGGCCCGGACGCCGGTACCCGCAGCGGCAGCAGCGCGGCCCGGCCGGCACGTGTCGGCCGGGTCCTCGGGGCCTGGTTCTTCAGCAGCACGATGCTCTCGGCGGCGACCTCGCGGGCCGTCGCCAGCCGGGCCGGGGTCTGGGTGACCGCGCCGTTGGCGTCCGAGTTGGTCCAAGTCCCCGGCGCGACCCGGGACCGGGCGGCGGTCACCCACGGTACGTCCTCGGGCCGGTCGAACTCGCCGAGCCGGATCCGGGTGGTCAGCAGCCGGACCAGCGAGGCGTCCACGTGCTCCTCGGTGTAGCGCCCGTAGGGGGTGTCGACGCCCCGGGCGATCGCCTCCGGGATGGTGTTGGCGTAGCTCCACTCGTCGTGGTAGCCCTGCTGGCAGTTCAAGTCCTCACCGGCCGCGTTGGCCCAGGCGTGCCGTTCGATGTGGTCCAGCGGGGCCGGGTGGCCCGGCGGCTGCCAGCGGTGGCCGTGCTGGATCTCCCGGATCGAGTCGCAGTCCGAGGTGAAGAAGCCGTCGAACCCGAAGGTCTGCCGGGCCAGCTCGTCCATCAGATAGCCGCTGGCCGAGGTCGGTACCCCGTTGAGCCGGTTGTACGAGGTCATGATGGACGCCGGTGAGCTGCGCTCGACCACCTCCCGGAACTGCGCGGTGTAATACTCCCGCAGCGTCCGGTCGTCCATGTTCGCGGTGCCGCGCAGCCGGTCGAACTCGCTGTTGTTGGCGGCGTAGTGCTTGAGCGTGGTGCTGGTCTTCAGATATCCGCCGCTCTCCGGCAGCATCCGGCCGGACCGGTCCTTGCCCTCCATCCCGTTCACGAACTGCGCGGCGAGGGCGGCGGTGAGCAGCGGGTCCTCGCTGAACGCCTCGTCGTTGCGGCCCCAGCGCGGATCGCGGGCCAGGTTGACGGTGGGGGAGTAGAAGTTCAGGTCCAGCCGGTTGTCCCGGACCACCTCCCGGGCCTCGTCCGAGATCAGGGTGGCCTCCCGGTGGACCAGGTCGGGGTTCCAGGTGGCGCCGAGGGACAGGTCGACCGGGTACGAGGTGGTGTTGACCAGGATCGGCGGGTTGGCGTTGTGCAGGGTGCCCTCCCGGGCGACCCCGTGCCCGGCCTCGTTCCACCAGCCGTAGGCGGCGATGCCGAGCCGGGGCAGCGCCGCGGACTGGCTGCTGACCATCTGGGCGGCCTTCTCGGCGAGGGTCATCCGGGAGACCAGGTCGACCGCCCGTTCCCGTGCCGAGTAGGACCGGTCCAGGTAGATGGCGCTGCCGTCGCCGCTGGTCCCGGTGGGGACCGCCGCCTCCGGCCCCGTCGCACATCCGCCGCCGCTGACCAGTACGACGGCGACCGCCGTCGCCGTCCAGGCACGCGCTCGCATCCCGCCATCCCCCTCCGCCGGTCCGGTGGACCCCGGGCGAAGGTAGGACGGATATCGATGACCGTCAAGGTATTTGGGCATCGCGCGGTGACGGCGTACCGCCGCCGGTGTCGGATTACGATTGCGGAATCTCCGGAGCCGGGACCGGGCGACACCCGACTGGACCCCGGTGCCACGATGGCCGTCGGATCGGCGACGCAGGAGGCACGGGCACGGTTCATTGGTAACACACCGTCAACGGCGACGGCGGGGATCCCGTGGCGGGGGGTAACCGACGCGGAGCCCTCGCAAGCCGCCTTCCGAAATGCGCGTACGCAATCGGTGTCCGGTTTCGACGCGACGCGGCGAACCCGACAGCCGGCATGGCACACCACCAGGTGTGACGGACGTCGCGAAATGGCACCGCAGGCGCTCGACCGCGACCGCAGGGGTTGAGGGTGGTCCCTGACGGAGCGGACCGCCGGGATCTCGGCTGTCCGGATACAAGGGCTTTCTGGCTGGACGGAGGCGGCGCCGCAGCCCGCTCGTTGGGCAGCATGGAAGTCGACCGAACAATGCACAGCCCACACAGTTCCGAAAGGCCAGGATCATGCCAGAGGTAATCGCGGGACTGGAGATTCCCGAGACGGCGGCTGTCGCCGAGGCGACCAGGCGCATCCAGCAGACGACCAGCCCGCTCATCTACCACCACTCCCGGCGGGTCTTCCTCTTCAGCCAGATCCACGCCGACCGGCTCGGCGTGAAGCCGGACCCGGAACTGCTCTACCTGGCGGCCATTTTCCACGACAGCGGCCTGCTGACCCCCTTTTCCGACGTCGAGCAGCGCTTCGAGGTCGACGGCGCCGACCATGCGCGCAAATTCCTCCTGGAACGGGGATTCCCGGCGGCCGCCGCCGAGACCGTCTGGACGGCGATCGCGCTGCACACCACTCCGGGCATCCCCGAGCGGATGTCCCCGGAGATCGCCACCACGCAATTCGGCGTCCTGACCGACGTTCTCGGGTTCGGGCTGGACGGAATAGCACGCGATCAGCTGGACGAAATCCTCGCCGTACACCCGCGAGGGGACTTCAAGCACGAGTTCCTGCGCACGTACGCCGACGGGCTCAGGAATCGTCCCGAAACCACGAACGGCACCGTGAACTCCGACGTACTCGAGCACTTCGTCCCCGGCTTCCAGCGCACGACAATGGTCGAGCGCGTCCTCGGCTCGGCCTGGCCGAGCTGACCGGGCAGCACCCGAAACGCGAGCCTGGGGCCGGCGGAGCCGCCACCGTGCCACGAGCGGACCCTCCTGCGGGTCCGGCAGAACCGGCCCGTACCGAAGAATGTTCTTGAAAGGATTCGAGGATGCGAGCGATCACCGTACGAGACCGTGACGCGGGTGTCAGCGGCCTCACCCTGACCGACATGCCCTACCCGCACGCCGCGGAGAACGACGTCATCGTGCGGGTACACGCCGCCGGCTTCACGCCCGGCGAACTCGACTGGCCGGCGACCTGGACCGATCGGGCCGGCCGCGACCGGACGCCGAGCATCCCCGGGCACGAACTCTCCGGAACGGTGGTCGAACTCGGCTACGGGACCACCGGCCTCAGCGTGGGCCAGCGGGTCTTCGGGCTGACCGACTGGGCCCGGAACGGATCGCTGGCCGAGTACGTCGCGGTGGAGGCGCGCAACCTCGCCCCGCTCGCGGCCGACATCGACCACACCGTCGCCGCCGCGCTGCCCATCTCCGGACTGACCGCCTGGCAGGGACTCTTCGAGCACGGACAGCTCAGGACGGGACAGACCGTCCTCATCCACGGCGCTGCGGGTGGCGTCGGCTCGATCGCCGTGCAACTCGCCCGGGAGGTGGGCGCGCACGTCGTCGGTACCGGTCGAGCCGACGATCGTGAGGTCGCGCTCGGCCTCGGCGCGCAGACCTTCCTCGACCTGGACGCCGACGACCTTCGGCAGGCCGGCGAGGTGGACGTGGTGTTCGACGTCATCGGCGGCGAGATTCTCCAGCGATCGACCGCACTGGTCCGCCCGGGCGGCGTCGTCGTCAGTGTCGCCATGCCGCCGACCGTGCAGCCCAGGGACGGGCGAGCGATCTTCTTCGTCGTCGAACCCGATCGCGCCCAACTGATCGATCTCGCCCAGCGCCTCCGGGCCGGACGGCTCAACCCCATCGTCGGTGCCGTGCGACCGCTCTCCGAGACGGCGTCCGCCTTCGCCCGCCACCGCCGTACGCCGGGCAAGACGATCATCCGGGTCGCTGAGGAAGAGGAAGCGCAGCACTGAGCACCGGTACGGCCGTCGTGGTCGACCTGAGCATCGCCGGGGAGCCGTACGGGTAGGACCGGAACTCCACGCAGTGCGGGCTGTGCCGCGGACGTCGGGGGCAAGTACGATCCATGCCACCGTCGCGGGACGAGCCATCCGGGAGTGCCGATGATCAGCGATGCGACACTCGTCCGGATCGGCGAAGCGGTGGCGTTGCACCACCATCAGGGCCAGCGCGAGGCGGCCCGCGACCTGTTCGTGCAGATCTGGGACGAGATCGGTGGGGAACAAGGCGATCCACTGCACGTCTGCGTCCTCGCCCACTCGATGGCCGATGTCCAGGACGACGTCCGGCAGGAGTTGGTCTGGGACCAGCGCGCGCTGGCAGCGGCCGACCTGCTCACCGAGGACCGGGTGACGGCGGCGGGGGTGCCGCTGCCGGTGGCCGGCCTGTATCCGTCGTTGCACCTCAACCTCGGTGAGTGCTACCGCAGGCTCGGCGATCTCGACCGGGCCCGCGAGCACCTTGAGCATGCGCGGGCGGGGATCGGCGCGCTCGGCGACGACGAGTACGGGCGGCTGATCAAGGACGGAATGGAGCGGCTGGCCCAGCAGCTCTCCGCCGCGTAGCCGCGCACTGCCGACGGGCGGTCCGTCCCGGAGCGGCCGGATCGCTGCTCGCCACCATCGATCCCGCTGGACCACCGACCGCAGCCGGGCGGGTGAACCCGTCCGGCTGCGAGGTGGTGATCCGGCGTATGCGATTCCGGACGGGGCTCCGGCGCCGGCCGGTCGTCTCCGTGGTCGGTGTCAACACACCGGCGGGTCCGCGGCGTTGCTTCCGGTGACGCGAACGATTGAGGAGGCCCCGTGTGACGTTCGAGGAGTTCGTGACGACGAGAGGTGCCAGCCTGGTCCGGCTTGCCCGGCTGCTCTCCGGTGATCGGCACCGGGCCGAGGACCTGGTCCAGGATGTCCTGGCCCGGGCGTACGTCCGCTGGCGGCGGATCTCCGCGACCGGTCGCCCGGAGGCGTACGTACGACAGATGCTGGTCAACGCGAACCGGTCGTGGTGGCGGCTGGGTAGGAACCGGGAGCTGCCGTACGCCGCCCCGACCCGTCCGGAGGTGGTCGGTGGTGAGGATTCCATGGTGGTCGAACGGGATCACCTGTGGCAGATGGTCTTGACCCTGCCCTATCGGCAACGGGCCGTACTGGTACTGCGGTACTACGAGGATCTTGACGACAGCGCGATCGCGGAGATTCTCGACTGCTCCCTTCCCACGGTCCGTACCCACGCGATGCGGGCACTCGGCAAGCTCCGTGACCTGAGGGCGCGGGAGTTGGCCAACGAGTTCGGAGGGACACGATGAGCATGGATGACGAACTGCGTCGGAGCATGACCGTCCAGGCCGACGGTCTGGTGGATGTCGGATCCCTCCTGAGCCGGTCGACGAGCCGGGGCCGGGTGCTGCGTCGGTATCGCCGTCTGGCGGTGGCATCCGCCGTGCTGGCCGTACTCGGCGTCGGGGTCGGTGGCTCGGTGCTGGCCTGGCCGACATCGGGTCAGCCCGGTGAGATCGTCGGCGGGACCGGGGTGGACGGGCAGGGGCTGGCAGGCGTTCCGATGCCACCCTCCGTAGCGGGCAGACCGACGGTTCTGGAGGACCCGGGCGTGCTCGGCAGCGATCCGACGCTCCTGCACCTCTCGGTCGAGGTCGAGCCCTCCGTGCTGGCCGCCCTCCAGCCGGCGTCATCGGTCGGCGGCCCTGCCCCGGCCACCGGCTGGGCCAGTACGGCCGGCTCGGAGTACCTCAGCCTCGGCAGCCCGATCGCGGTGGACTTCTGGGCCGGTCCCTGGGCGCTCGAACAGAAGCGTGGCTTCACCCGGCAGGGTGCGGTCACCGTCGACGGCAAGCCGGCCGAGGTCTACGTCGCCGCGAGGCAGCGGTTGATCGTCTGGGAACCTGTGCCCGGCGTCTCGGTCGCGGCCCGGGGCATCAACGGGACCACCGAGGAGGTGCTCGCCGCCGCGGCCGCCGGGCTCCGGTTCGACCGGGTCAGTTCCTGTGCGGTGCGGTTCGCGTCCCCTGCCCCGCCACCTGCGGCGGCGTTGTCGCGCTGCGACACGAACGTGACCGACGAGGGCATCGCCAGTGGCGGTCGGCTGGTCTACCGCCGGGCCGACGGCTCCACACTGGACATCCGGGACCGTGGCGGGGAGCCGTCCCGGGAAACCCCGAACGCCGAGGTGGCGGGTCATCCCGCGAACTGGCGAACCGGGGATGTCCAGGGCGTGTCGGGTGACATCCTCACCGTCGACCTTCCCGGCGGTCGCAATGTCCTGGTGCTCATCACCGGAAGTTTCACCCGGGAGGAGGTCGAGGCGTTCGTGGCCGGGCTGACCTGGTCCTAGTCCGCCGACACTCCGCCGACACTCCGGGGACCGGCCGTTGGCTGGTCCCCGGAGCACCATGGGAGAAAGCCGGAGCACCATGGAGGAGGCATGTCGAGAGAGGGGTGGAACGTTGACGGTCACCGTCCTGGAAGTACCGCAATGGCAGGGATCGGGTTCACCTGGCGCGTACCGGTTGCGGCACGGCGCGTCCGTGCTGGCCGGGTTCTTTCCCGCCGGGCAACGGATCCGGGTCGACGCGGACGGCCGACCGGCCGGGCTCCGGGACCGCGTCGCCGCCCTCGACACGCTCTCGGCGAACCTGGACGCGGTACGCGCCGCCCACGCCGACGCCCTGGCGCACGGGCGAGGGGTCGTGACCGTCGGTGGGGACTGCGCTGTCGACCTCGCCCCGATCGAGGCGGCCGTGGCGGCGTACGGCGACGGGCTCGCCGTGGTCTGGTTCGACGCACACGGCGACCTGAACAGCCCCGCCTCGTCACCGTCCGGCGCGTTCCACGGCATGATTCTGCGGACCCTGCTCGGCGACGGCCCGCACGAGCTGGCCCCGACCAGGGCGTTGCGGCCGAGCCAGGTCGTGCTGGCCGGCGTACGCGCGCTCGATCCCGGTGAACGGGAGTTCGTGGCCGAGCACCGGATCCGACACGTCGCGGCGGCACGGCTGGCCGACCCGACCGTCCTGATCGACCAGGTCGCCGCCACCGGTGCCGAGGCCGTCTACCTGCACATCGATCTCGACGTGCTGGACCCGGAGGTGTTCGACGCCGTCGGCACGCCCGAGCCGGGTGGCCTGACCTTCCAACAGCTCGACAGCGCCGTGCGCGGCCTCGCCGCGCGGTTCACCGTCGCCGGAGTGTGCCTCGCCGAGTACGAACCACACGACGACGGCAACGCGGACCGCGACGGCAGCGCCGACCGCGACGGCAGCGCCGACCGCGACGGCCTTGCCGGCCTGATCGCGACACTGGCCGCCGTGCTGGACGGCGACGCTGCCGAGCGGCTGGAGGGCGCGGCTTGACCAGGGTGCCCACCCTGTGGCCATGAGGCCGAACCTGGCGAGAATCCCGGGCGACCGCGACGCGGTTGCCCAGGCCGTCCTGGCCCGGGCACCCCGCCCCGTCGACCCGGGGTTCCTCGCCTCCCTCGATCCCCCCACCGCGCTGGCCCTCGGCCGATACGGTGTCCGCCTCGCGACGACCGCGCTGCGGGAGCGGTCGGTGGCGCTGCTCCGACGGTCCCTGCTGGCAACGGGACTCGGCCGTTGCCTGCGGGACGACGACGACCGGGACGTCATGGTCGGCCTGGCCCTGCCGTGGGTCGTGGCCCAGCAGCTCGGGGCCTCCCCGGCCACGGAGTTCGCGGCGGTCGCGGACGACCTGCCCGACGGCCACGTCGCCGGACTGTTGCGCAGGTTCGGCGCCCGGCAGGACATCACCCTGGCCGCCTTCGGGTGGGAGGTGGTGACGACGGCCGACGGACCGGACTTCTCCCCGCTGTACTGATCGTCGTCGGTGACGCCGTCTACGCCCGTCAGGTCGGTGCGGACCGGAGACTCTCCGCGACCGGGCGCCGGGCGGCCGTCATCGCGGGGATGGCGGTGAGCGCGGCGACGGCGAGCAGGACCCCGAGTGCGGCGCCGAGCAGCCAGGAAGCGGGCGGGTACTGGACCTCGCCGAGGCTGACGGACACGACAAGCCCGAGGCCGGCCGGGATCCCCACCGCGACGCCGGGTACGGCGGGCAGCAGTTGCGCCACCGCCAGGCCCACACCCGCCTGCGCGGGCGTCGCACCGAGCGTCCGGGCGACGGCCAGCGGCTGTCGGGCGTCGAGGACCGCGGTCCAGGTGCTCACCACGGCGTTGATGAGCGCGAGTACGCAGAGTACGACGGTGAGCAGGAGGGTGGCCCGTTCGCCCCGTTCCCAGCGGGGATTGACCAGCTCCGTGTAGCCGAGGTCGAAGCGCACCACCCGGGCGTTGACCGTGAGCATGGCGACGAGTGCGGTCGTGGTGATCAGGGTGTTCACGGTGACCAGCCGGGCCCGGCGCGGGCGGCGCGCGTTGATGCGTACCCCGATCAGCAGGGCGGTGGGCAGCCGCCGCGACAGCCAGATGCGCCACCGTCGGCGCTGCGGCGGCGTGGCGGCGTCGGCCAGGGCGTGCACGGTGTCGGTGGCGGCGGCGCGCAGCACCGGTACCAGGGTGGCCGCCACCGCGATCACGACGGCGAGGGCCGTGACGGCGATCATCGTGCGCAGCGCGGGTGGCTGGGCGTGGACGGAGCCGATGAGCCCGGCGCTGGGCCGGATCAGCACCGGCGCCGCGAACCAGCCCGCGGCCAGGCCGGTGGCGGCGGCGGCGAGCCCGATCACGAGGTACTCGGCGAGGTGCACGGCAGCGATCATGGCCGGTCCGGCGCCGACGGCCTTGAGCAGTCCCACCCGGCGGCGCTGCCCGATGATCCGGCCCGCGACGATACCGGCGACGCCGGCCAGCGCAAGGCCGCTGAGCAGCCAACTGCCGACGAGCAGCGCCCTCTGCGCGTCGCTGTACAGCCGACCGTTGAGGTGGCCGATCGCCTGCCAGGTGGTGAGCTGGTCGCCGACGGTGTACCCCGTGCTGGCGGCCGGGTCGGCGAGCCTGAGGTTGAGGGTGTACGACAGCGGCCGGTTGCCGGCGAGCGTGGCCAGGTCGCCGCGGTCGACCCAGACCAGGCCGCCGCGCTCGACCAGGACGCTGCCCGGGTAGTGCCACCCGGCGTACGGATAGGTCGGTCTCGCGGCGGTGACCGCCGTGCCGGTCACCCGCAGCGGGTGGCCGTCGACGCTGACCGTGTCGCCGGTGCGGATGCCGAGGGCGTCGGCGAAGGCACGCTCGACGACCACACCGCCGGGGCGTACCCAGGTGCCGTCGGTCACGGCGGGCCGGTCGACCGACACGGGTGCGGTGTCCCGGCCCTCGACGACGGCGTGCGCGGACGTGCCGCCGGCCGTCATCGTCAGGTACGCGATCGGGAACGGGCCACTGTGGTCGGTGACGCCGGCCGCGCTGGTCATCGGTGCCAGCTCGTCCAACGCGGCCTGGCCGGTGGTCCGGGGTGTGACGATCACGTCCGGGCCGGCGGTGGCGGTCCGGGTCTGCTCGTACGGCCGGTCGGCGATCTCGGTGAGGGTGAGGCCGAGGGTCAGCGTGGCGGTGGCGGCGGTGATGGCGACCAGGAGCAGGACGGTCTCGGTCCGGCGCCGCCGCAGGTCCCGGACCAGCAGCCGGCAGACGAGCAGCAGGCGGCCGACCACCTCAGCGCCACCCGCCGTAGACCGTGCCGCTGCCGCTGCCGCTGCCGGTGCCACTGCTGGCGCTGGTGCTGACAGTGGCGGTGGCGGTGGCGGTGGCGAACAGGCTGTCGTCGGCGAACGCCCCGTCGCGCATCGATATCACCCGGTCGGCGACCGCGGCGATCCGGGCGTCGTGGGTGACCACCACCAGCGTCTGTCCCGTGCTGCGAAGCTCCTCGAAGAGCCGCAGCACCTCCAGGGTGGCGGCGCTGTCCAGGTTGCCGGTGGGTTCGTCGGCGAGTACGACCAGCGGTTCGTTGCTCAGGGCGCGGGCGATGGCGACCCGCTGGCGCTGGCCGCCGGAGAGCGCCGAGGGCAGGTGCCCGGCGCGGTCGGCGAGCCCGATCCGGTCGAGCAGGTGCAGCGCCCGCCTACGCGCCCGGCGGGGCGGCTGCCCGGCCAGCAGCGCGGCCAGCTCGACGTTCTCCACCGCGGTCAGCTCGTCCATCAGGTGGAACGACTGGAAGACGAACCCGAGGCTGTCCCGGCGCAGCCGGGCCAGGGCCCGTTCGCTCATCGTGTCGAGCCGGCGGTCCGCCAGCCACACCTCTCCGCCGGTGGGGCGTTGCAGCCCGCCGAGCAGGTGCAGCAGGGTGGACTTTCCACAGCCGCTGGGCCCCATCACCGCCAGCGTCTGCCCGGCGGGCACCTCCAGGTCGACGTCGTCGACCGCGCGCACCAGGGCGTTGTTCCAGCCGTACCGTTTGGTCAGCCCGCGTGCCCGCAACGCCGTCGATCCGGTCATGCCTCCGCCTTCCGCCCAGTCCGGTCACGCTCGGCCCACATCCGCTCGCATGCCTCCAGCCACTCCAGGTCGGCCCGCAGCCGCAGCACGACGCCCTCCAGCAGTACTCCGGCGACCGGATCCACCGACCGGTCCAGCACCGCGCGCTGGGTGTCGCGCAGCCGGCGTAACAGCTCCCGCCGCTGCGCGTCGATCAACGCCACGGGGTCGGCCAGCCGGCCCGCCGAGGCGGCCACCAGCTTCAGGTGGAACTCCGTGAGGTCCGGCTTCGGCCAGCTCACCTCGGCCAGCCAGCCGGTGACCCGCTGCTGTCCGGCCGGGGTCAGCGCGTAGACCCGGCGGTCGGGCCGGTCCGGCAGACCCTCGGTCCGCTCCGAGGTCACCAGCCCGGCCTTGGCCAGGCGGGCCAGCACCACGTAGATCTGTCCGGCGTTCATCGCGTCGCCGACCGGGCCGAGCGCGTCACGCAGCCGGCCGCGCAGGTCGTACCCGTACGCCGGCTCCTTCGCCAGCATGGCCAGCACCACGTCCTGCACCCAGGCACACCCCTTCGACCGACAGACCGCTATTAGATAACCGGTAGCTATAGGACTGTCAAGTCCGCCAGGTCGGGACGACACCGGACGGGCCACGCCTCCTGCATCGCCGTGTTCGTGCTGACGTGTCGGCCGTTGCGACCTTCCGGACTACCGCAGCCAGCGGAGTGCGGCGTCGGCGGTGTCCTCGGGGCTTCTGTTGAACGCGATGGCCGCGCCTGGAGCGTGCTGCCGCACTAGGTTGACCACCCTCTCGAAGAGTTCGAGAAACGGCTCGTGCTTGCGGATGCCGCCACCGACCACCACGCAGGCGTACTCCCTGCGGGTCAGTGCCTCGACGATCGTTCCTTCGACGTCGTCGTCGGGTACCACCAGGCAGTAGTCCGCTTCGATCCCGTACTCGCCGAACCGGGCCGCACCGCGCTCCATCGCCGCCACGACCGGCTCCGGATCCCAGCCCGGGATCCTGGCGGGGTCGAGGCCGATCACGAGTACTCGTTCCGATGCCATCGGTTTTCCTTTCTTGGCACAGCCTGCTTCTTGGCACAGCCTGTCGGCGGCCACAGCCTGTCGGCGGCGGCGGTCCGCCCGGACACCGGGTCCATCAAACACCGGCGACGTCGCCGGAAGGCGTCACCCCGGCCGGGCTGGTGCTGCCTGCCGGCTCCGTGGCCCGTTGACAGGTCGTCGGAGTTCAACTGACACTTGAGGCCGCAGCATTGATAGACATCGATGTCATTGTGGAGTGCCCGTGGTGGACGTTCGCGCGATGCCGGTGCGCGGCGTCGAACGGTCGGACGCAGCACCGGACCACCCCCAGGAACCGGACTGCCGCCAGGAACCGGACTATCCCCAGGAACCGGACTATCCCCAGGAGGTGCGGGCATGCGGAAGACACCCGGCGCCGGCTCGACGAGCGGCCGGCGCGGCCGGATCAGGATGCTGGTCGGCGCCGCCTGCGGCACGGTACTGCTGGCCGCCGCGACGATGACGGTCACCGACGCCCACGCCCACGCCGACACGACCCTGAGCCGCCCGGTCATCACCACCAACCAGACCGGCACCCACGACGGTTACTTCTATGCCTTCTGGCAGGACACCGGCGATGCCGCCCTGACCCTGGGCCCGCATGGTCACTACAGCGCCCGGTGGAGCGGCGTGAACAACTGGTTCGGCGGCAAGGGCTGGGCGACCGGCGGTCGTCGGACCTTCGACTACTGCGGCACGTTCCACCCGGGTGGCGATTCCTACCTGGCGCTCCTCGGCTTCACCAGGGAGCCGTACATCGAGTACTACATCCTGGAGAACTGGGGCAGCTACCGGCCGACCGGTACCCGGATGGGCGCCGTCGTCAGCGCCGACGGCACGTACGACATCTACCGGGTACAGCGGATCGGTACTCCGGGCAGCACGCCGTACCACCAGTACTTCAGCGTCCGGCAGCAGAAGCGCAGCGGCGGGACGATCAACACCGGTGAGCACTTCGACGCCTGGGCCCGGGTCGGCATGGACCTCGGCAGCACCATGGGCTACATGATCATGGCTACCGAGGGCTACCAGAGTAGTGGGTGGTCCGACATCACGGTGGAGAGCGCCGCCACCAGGCCGCCCCGGTGCACCACCGGCCCGCCGTCGACCCCGTGAGCAGGTGCGGGCACGACCCCGACGTCGCCGGACACCCGCCGCGCCCCGTCCACCGGCCGCTCTGGCCGGCTGAACCGCCCGCCGCTCTGGCCGGCTGAACCGCCCGCCGCTCTGGCCGGCTGAACCGTCAATCGGTTCGCCCCGACGGCGTCAGAACCAGGTCCAGGGGCGGACGAGTCGCCACAGCCGCCCACGCCAGCGTGCCCGCCGAGGGTGCAGGAACAACTCGATGTCCTCCAGCGCGTCGGTCACGGTCCCTCGGACGTGCGGCCTTCGGCGCGCCTGGCGCAACGCGACGACGACACGATCCTCGTCGAGTCGACGGTGAACCCTCGCGAGATGCCCGAGGCAGGTGGCGGCGAGCGCCTGGACCTGGTGATCGTCATGGTCGAGCAGGGCCAGGTAGAGCTGCTGCGACTGCCTCCAGTCGCCGTCGCCGTACAACGCGCATCCCACCATGGCGTCGAGGGCGCCCGCGAGGTCTCCGCGATCGAGAGCGTTCCGGACGTCGGCCGGCCGTGCCGGTGGAGGATTGTGGAACGTACGGTGCTGGTGCGTCATGCCATCCCCGTAGTCTCGGCGAGGGCGGTCAGCTGACCATCACGGCGGATATCGACGAGGTCGGGATCGGCCCGGCACACCGGGAGTCGTTCGAGTTCGCGCGGTTGTCGCCCATGACGAAAACGCTGCCCGTCGGCACCTCGGCCGGGGCGAACCGACGTGGTCCGCAGTCCTGCGGATTCGACGGCATGTCGAGTGGTGCGTCGTCGGCCACGTACGGCTCGTCCAGCGGCCTGTCGTCGATCGTCACCTTCCCGGCGGGGTCGCAGCAGGCGATGGTTTCGCCGCCGACCGCCACGACCCGCTTGAGCAGCGGTGCCGTGCCGTCACCCCATCGACCGCCGTCGCGCTGGAACAGGACGACGTCGCCGTGCCGTGGCTGGTAACCATCCCCGACCTTCCGGACGGTGATGACCTGTCCGGACCTGACCGCCGGCTCCATGCTGACGCCGCCCTGGGTGAACTGCTCGGTCTCGCCGCTCGCGGTGGCAGTCCCGCAACCGGCGAGCCCGGTCAGCGCAGCACTTCCGGTCAGCACGGCGACGACGAGCAGCGACAGCGGTCTCCTCATCCGGCAGATCTTGCCAGAACGTTCAACGAGACGGGGGCGGTCGCCGTCCCACCACTGTGGAGGGCCTCCGGCAGCGATGCCGGAGGCCCTCCACGCGATCTCGTCGGCTACTGGGTCAGCTCGGCCACCTGCTCGGCGGTGAGCCGGCCCCGGGACTCGTCCGGCTCCGGCGCCGCGAGGATGCCCCGGGCGGAGCGGGCGTCCGCCGCCACGGCCGGCGGATCCGCCGGCCGGCGCCAGTGCCAGTCGGTGACCTCCTGGTACGCGGCCACGACGGAGAGCAGCCGCTCCTCCCCGTACGGGAGGCCGCCGAGGATGGTGCCGATCGGCACCCCGGCCGAGGTGAAGCCGATCGGGAAGCCGATCTCCGGCAGGCCGAGGATGTCGAACGGCACCGGACCGGTCTGCACCACCACGTCGCAGGCGTCGAAGAGCTGGTCCAGTACCCGCTCCAGGAAGACCAGCTTGGCCCGCTGTCCGGTGAGGAACTCGTTGCCGCCGAGCAGCGCCCCCTGCAACCAGCTCGTCACCGAGACTCCGAAGCCGCGCAGGTCGGTCCGGAGGTACGGCATGAACGGCTCGCTGCGTTCCGGCAGCCGGATGTTGTTGAAGGTGTTGCCGCCGAGCCGGTCCCACTCCTCCGGCAGGGTCACGTCGACCAGGGTCACCCCGGAGATCTTCGCCAGCTCGGCCAGGAACGCCTGCCGGGCCAGCGCGGTCGCCGAGGTGCCGGTGGCGTAGTTGGGGAGTACCCCGATCCGGGTCTTCCAGCGCAGCTTGACCCGCCTGCCGGCGTACACCGGGGTGGCGGCCTCGATCAGTCGGGGCACTGGCGGCAGGCCCTGGCTGCGCGGGTCGGCCGGGTCCTCACCGGTCATCGCGGTCAGCATGATCGCGGCGTCCCGGGCATCCCTGGCCAGCGGACCGGGATGGTCCCGGGTGTAGCTGAGCGGGATGATCCCGTTCAGCGAGACCCGGCCCATGGTCGGTTTGAGCCCGGTCAGGTTCTGCGCGTTGGCCGGCGCGGTGATCGAACCGCCGGTCTGGGTCCCGGTGCCGGCGGTGGCGAGTCGGCCGGCGACCGCCGTGGCGGTACCGGTCGACGAGCCGCCCGGGTCGGTGCCCGGGTTGGTCGGCGTCCAGGCGTTGACCGTGGTGACGATCCCGGCCGGGGTGGTGGCCCGGGTGGTGGCCAGCGGACCCATCTGGGTCTTGCCGAGCACGATCGCGCCGCTCGCCTTGAGCCGGGCCACCGCCGTCGCGTCGAACGGCGGCACGAAGTCCTGGAAGAGGTACGAGTTGGCGGTGGTCGGCACCCCGGCGGTGTAGTAGTTGTCCTTGATCGCCAACGGGATGCCGTGCAGGGCTCCGGAGTGCCGCTGCCGGCCGGCGGCCCGGGCGGCGGCCAGTGCCGCGTCCGCGAGTACCAGATTGAAGGCCTGGTACGTCCGGTCGTACGCCCCGATCCGCGCCAGGTACGCCTCGACCAGTTCTTCCGGGCTGAGTCGGCGGGCCCGGATCAGCCAGGCCGCCTCGGCGATGGTCAGCTCGGTCGGGTCGGCCAGCGCCTCCGGGCGAGGCCGCCGGTACGCCTCCGGCCGGTCCAGCGCCGGGTCCGGCCGGCCGGAGCCGCCGCCGTGCCCGGCCGGGCCGGTGGCACCGGGCGAGAAGGTGGCACCGGTTGAGCCGCTGGCACCGGGGGAGAAGGCGCCGGCCACCTGGGGCAGCGCGACGGCGCCGCCGACCGCCCCGGCGGCGGCCAGCGCGGCGGCCCGGGCCAGGAAGGCGCGCCGGTCGACGGCCCGGTCCTGCGGTTCGAAGCTCACTGTCATCACCGCCGCCATTCCGTGCTGATCGAGGGGTAGAGCATCGGGGCCGCCTGCTGGGAGAGCGCCTTGGCCAGTGCCGGGTCGGTACCGGCCGGGGCCGGCAACTGGTAGGCGGCCAGTTCGGCCACGGTGCCCCGGACGAAGGAGCGGAGCGAGGCGAGTACGGAGTCCCGGCCGGGCGATCCGGTCTCGGGGTCGGCGGTGGTGCCGGGTGGCAGCTGGTCGAGGTCGATGCCCAGGCTGGCCAGTCGGGCCCGGATCAGGGTGTTGAGTTCGGCGTCGGTGGGCGGGGTCGGTGCCATGGCGCTCCTCGCGACGATCGGTGCGACTCGGACGGTGATGCGTCGACCGGGCGGTCCGGGACCGATCGTCGGCGTTCCGACCGACGGTCCTGGTCGGGGTTCCGACCGGCTTCCCCGGTCGGCGGCCCCGACCAGCGGTGTCCGGGTCGGCGGTTCCGACCAGCGGTGTCCGGTCGGCGGGTTCCGACCAGGGGTGTCCGGGTCGGCGGGTTCCGACCGGATGTCCCGGTCGGCGGTTCCGACCGGGAGCCGGGTGGCCGGGCCACCGGCGGTTCCGGATCTTGATCAACTACATCGAGCACGACTGTCCGGCCGGACGGTATCGGGGTGATAACAGCAAGATCACGTCGCGGTGAACTGGCGGCCGGCGGCGTAGACTTTCTGCTCGGGCGCCGCTGGCCGCCCGCGCACGGACCCGGACCTTCGCCGGCCGGGAGCACGGCGCTGGCGCGGCGGGAGTAGGCTCGGCGCCGCGCGGTCGCTGACGCCCGCCAACGACGTCCCGGTGTGACGACCCGCCGGTCACCCACCAGCCGCGTGACGTTGGTCAAGACTTCGGCATCCCGAGGGTCCGGCGGGCCGATCCGAGAGAGAGACTAGCCTGATGGCCGTAACGCGCCGAGCGAAGATCGTCTGCACCCTTGGTCCCGCGACCTCCTCACCGGAGCGCATCCGCGGGCTCGTCGAGGCGGGCATGGACGTAGCCCGGCTCAACTTCAGCCACGGCAGCCATGCCGACCACGAGCAGGTCTACCACCTGGTCCGCGAGGCCGCCCGGACCACCGGTCGGGCCGTCGCGGTCCTCGCCGATCTCCAGGGCCCCAAGATCCGGCTCGGCCGGTTCGCCGACGGCCCGCACGAGTGGCGGACCGGCGACTCCGTGGTGATCACCGGGGACGTCGTCCTGGGCACCCGGGACCGGGTCTCCTGCACCTACGAGAAGCTGCCGGCCGAGGTGCGGCCGGGTGACCGGCTGCTGATCGACGACGGCCGGGTCGCCGTCGAGGTCAGCGACGTGCAGGGCAACGACATCCGGGTACTGGTCACCGAGGGTGGCGCCGTCTCCAACAACAAGGGCGTCTCGCTGCCCAACGTCGCGGTCAGCGTGCCGGCGATGTCGGACAAGGACAGCGAGGACCTGCGCTTCGCGCTCGGGCTCGGGGTCGACATGGTGGCGATGTCCTTCGTCCGCTCGCCCGACGACATCAAGCTGGCGCACAACATCATGCACGAGGTCGGGGTGCACCGGCCGGTGATGGCGAAGGTGGAGAAGCCCGAGGCGGTGACCCACCTGGAGGCGATCGTCAACGCCTTCGACGGCATCATGGTGGCCCGTGGCGACCTCGGTGTCGAGCTGCCGCTCGACCAGGTGCCGCTGGTGCAGAAGCGGGCCGTGCAGCTCTGCCGGGAGAACGCCAAGCCGGTCATCGTGGCCACCCAGATGCTCGACTCCATGATCGAGAATTCCCGGCCGACCCGCGCCGAGGCGTCCGACGTCGCCAACGCGGTGCTGGACGGCGCGGACGCGGTGATGCTCTCCGGCGAGACCAGCGTCGGAAAATACCCGGTGCTCACGGTCAGCACGATGGCCAAGATCGTCACCACCACGGAGTCCGGGTCGATCGGCGTGCCCCGGCTCCAGCACGACCCGCGTACCCACGGCGGGGCGCTCACCGTCGCCGCCTCGCAGATCGCCAAGGCGATCGGCGCCAAGGCGCTGGTCGCGTTCTCGCAGACCGGTGACACCGTGCGGCGGCTCTCCCGGCTGCACTGCGACCTGCCGCTGCTCGCCTTCACCCCGGTACCCGAGGTCCGCGACCTGCTCGCCCTCTCCTGGGGCGTGCAGACCTTCCTGATGCCGTTCGTGCAGCACACCGACGACATGTTCCGGCAGGTCGACCAGGCGCTGATCGGGCTCAGCCACGCCAACCCCGGCGACTACGTGGTGATCGTCGCCGGTACCCCGTCCGGCACCCCCGGCTCCACCAACACGCTGCGGGTGCACCAGCTCGGTTCGCTGGTCGACCCGGCGGCGGTGGCTCGGACCGGACAGTGAGCCCGGACAGCCCCGGCGAGGTGGTCGTCGGGCAGGCGGCGGTCGACCAGCTCCTGGACGTACTCGATCTCCGCCAGCTCGACGAGATGACCTTCCGGGGGATGAGTCCCCCGGTCGGCCCGCAGCGGGTCTACGGCGGCCAGGTCGCCGGCCAGGCCCTGGTCGCGGCCGGCCGGACGGTCGAGCCCACCCGGTTCGTGCACTCCCTGCACGGCTACTTCGTCCGGCCCGGCGACCCGGCCGAGCCGATCGAATACCAGGTGGAGAAGATCCGGGACGGCCGCTCCTTCTCGGTACGCCGTTCCGTCGCACTCCAGCACGGCAAGACGATCTTCTTCATGTCCGCCTCCTTCCACCGCGAGGAGGAGGGGCTCGACCACCACGCCCCGGTCCCGGTCGACGTGCCGCCGCCGGAGGAGCTGCCGACCATGTCCGACCGGCTGGCCCGCTATCCGGAACGGCTGGGCATCTGGGCGATGATCCCGCGCCCGATCGACGTCCGGTACGTCGGCGAGCCCGGCTGGGTACGCCCCGGTGACCGGCCCGCCGACCCGCACCAGCGGGTCTGGATGCGGATCGACGGCAAGCTCCCCGACGACCCGCTGCTGCACGCCTGCGCGCTCACCTTCGCCTCCGACCTGACCCTGCTCGACTCGGTCCTCTCGGTGCACGGCGAGGTGTGGGGGCCAGGCGGCCTGGTCGGGGCCAGCCTCGACCACGCGCTCTGGTTCCACCGCCGGTTCCGGGCCGACGAGTGGTTCCTCTACGACTGCTGGAGCCCCTCCGCCTCGGGTGGGCGGGGGCTCGCCACCGGCCGGATGTTCACCGTCGACGGCCGGCAGATCGCCAGTGCGGTGCAGGAAGGCCTGCTCCGCCGGGTCGGCGCCTGACCGGGCCGGATAACCTTTCCGGCATGCGTCTCTCCGCCCGGGTCGACTACGCGCTGCGCGCGGTTGCCGAAATCGCCGCACGCGCGGAGGCGGGCGGGGCGGATCCGCGGCCGGCCGGCGGGGGCCGGCTCCGCTCCGCCGGCCCGGCCGGTGACGGCGCCGCGACCGGGGCGCACCGGCGGCCGGTGCCGCTGACCGCCGAGCAGATCGCCCGGGCCCAGGACATCCCGCCGAAGTTCCTGGAGAGCATCCTGTTGCAGATGCGCCGGGGCGGCATCGTGCACGCCCAGCGCGGCCCCGAGGGCGGCTACTGGCTGGCCCGCCCGGCGACGGAGATCTCGCTGGCCGAGATCATCCGGGTGATCGACGGCCCGCTGGCCAACATCCGGGGGCAGCGCCCGGAGGACCTGGGTTACTCCGGCGCGGCGCGGGCCCTCCAGGAGGTCTGGATCGCGCTGCGGGCCAGCGAGCGGGAGATCCTGGAGCTGGTCACCATCGCCGACGTGGCGAACGGCAAGCTGCCGGACCGGGTCCGGGACCTCGCCGCCGACCCGGCCGCCTGGACCTGAGCCGCCTGCACCCGACTCGCCTCTGGGCCCGAGTCGCCTGGCCGTGAACCGGCATGCCCCTGCCGTGGGAAACACACGGGTCGGGCATGCGAACGACACGGTCGGGACATGATGCGACGGGGGTGGGAACTGTCGCCCGCCGACGACAACCTGGTCAGCATGGATGACGTCGTGATCGAAGTGAACGGGCTGCGCCGCAGCTACCGGGAGTTCGAGGCGGTGCGCGGCATCTCCCTGCGGATCCGCCGGGGTGAGCTGTTCGCGCTGCTGGGCACCAACGGTGCCGGGAAGACCACCACCATCGAGGTGCTGGAGGGGCTGCAACCGGCCACCGCCGGCCGGGTCCGGGTGCTCGGGCTGGACCCGGTCCGGGACCGGAACGCGCTGCGCCCCCGGACGGGGGTGATGCTCCAGCACGGCGGATTCACCGGGGCGCTTACCGTCCGAGAGACGGTGGAGATCTGGCGGTCCCTCACCGTCCGGCCGCAGACCACCGCGGAGGTGCTGGACCTGGTGGACCTCGGCGGCCGGAGGAACGTCGCGGTCGAGCAGCTCTCCGGCGGCGAGGGCCGGCGGCTGGAGCTGGCGCTGGCCGTGCTCGGCCGCCCGGAGGTGCTCTTCCTCGACGAGCCCACCGCCGGCATGGACCCGGCCTCCCGCCGCCGTACCTGGGACGTCGTCCGGGAACTCCAGCGGGGCGGTACCACCATCCTGCTCACCACCCACTACCTGGAGGAGGCGGAGGTCCTCGCCGACCGGGTGGCGATCATGCGGGGTGGCAGCATCGTCGCCACCGGGGCACCGGAGGACGTCGTGCGAACCCTGCCCGCCCGGATCAGCTTCCGGCCGCCGGCCACGGACGCGCTGCCCGACCTGCCGCACGCCGCCCGCCTGGTCGAGGGCGACCGGGTCAGCTACGAGTCCCGCCAGCTCCAGACCGACCTCACCCGGCTGCTCGAATGGGCCAGCGCGGGCAACATCCGGCTGACCTCCCTGTCGGCCCGACCCGCCACCCTGGAGGACGTCTTCCTGGACATCGCCGCCGACCACGACCCGACCGACCGGTACGCGGAATCGGAGGCCGCCCGATGAGCGGGACGATGACGACGCCGAGCCCCCTCCCCGAGGCCACCTCGGGCGACCGCGCGAGCAGGCCGTTCTGGCAGATGGCCGCGATGCTCAAGATGGAGCTGCTGGCGCTACGCCGTAGCTGGACCTCCACCGCGATGTCCGTGGTGACCCCGCTGATGATCGCCCTGCTGCTGGTCAGCGAGTACGGCGGCCAGCCGGTGCCCGGGGTGCGCCGGGTCGTCAGCGTCACCACCCTGGTCATGGTCTTCCTGGTGCACCACCATCTGACCACCGTGTACGCCGCACGCCGCCAGGAACTGGTGCTCAAGCGGCTGCGCGCCGGGCTCGCCTCGGACCGCACGATCCTCTTCGGCACGGCCAGCAGTACCGTGGCGATCTTCCTCGCCCAGTTCGTCGCGCTGGCCGCCTACGCGGTCCTGGTCCTGGACCTGCCGATGCCCAGGAACCCGGTGGTCATGGTGGTGGCGCTGCTCTTCGGCTGCTCGATCATGGCGGCGTTCTCGGCCGCGCTCTCCGCGATCACCCGCAGCTCCGAGGCGGCCATGCTCACCACCCTGCCGACCGTGGTGATCTTCCTGGCCACGCCGGGTGCGCTGCTGCCGCTCGGCGCGTTGCCGGAGTCGCTGGAGCGGGTGCTCTGGTTCCTGCCCAACGGCCCGTTCACCGAGGTGATGCGCGTCGGTTGGCTCGGCCGCACCGACGAGGGTCAGACCCTGAGCTTCGCCGGCACCTTCGTCGAGACGCTGCCCTCCTTCGGGGTACTGCTGGTCTGGCTGCTGGTGTCGCTGCTCGTCGCCGGCCGGTACTTCCGGTGGGAGCCCCGGCACGGATGATCGGGACGGCGATCGCGTCACCCGGCCTCGGGGACGTGAACCTGGACCGGGCGCGGGTCGGGCGGAAGCCCGGCCCGCGCGCCGCGCCCACGGAGCTGACGCGCGTGCCGCCTGCCGGATAGGTGGTGATTCTCCCGCAGCCCGTAGCGGTCCTGACGCCCCGACACCGACCGTCAGCCGCCGCCGGGCGGCCCGGTGCGGGATATTGGATTTGAGTCTCCAGCGACTGGAAGGTTGATGCTCTTCCCGTGAACGACCGTACCGAGCTGTTCACGATCGGACAGCTCGCCCGACGTACCGGCCTGCCGGTCCGGACCATCCGCTTCTGGTCGGACATCGACGTCATCCCGCCGACCGGCCGGTCCGCGGGTGGTTATCGCCTCTACGACACCGAGGCGGTGGCCCGGCTGGAACTGGTCCGGACGCTGCGGGAACTCGGGCTCGACCTCGGCACGGTGCAGCGGGTCCTGGCCCGGCAGAGCACGGTGGCCGACGTGGCCCGGGCGCACGTGCGCGCCCTGGACGCGGAGATCCGCACGCTCCAGGTGCGTCGGGCCGTGCTGCGGTCGATCGCGCGACGGAACAGTACGACCGAGGAGATGAGCGTGATGAACAGGCTGGCCCGACTTTCCGCGCAGGAGCGGCAGCGGATGATCGACGAATTCGTGGACCGTATCTTCGCCGGCATCGACCCGCAGGAGCCCGGGGCGAGGATCGCCGAGGCGATGCGGCAGATGCCCGCCGAGCTGCCCGACGACCCCACCCCGGAGCAGGTGGACGCCTGGCTCGAACTCGCCGAACTCGTCAGCGACCCGGAGTTCGCGCAGCGGACCCGGCAGATGGCGGTGGCCGGCGGGCAGCCGGGTGGCGCCCCGACCGGGCCGCCGCCGTACGACCCGACGGTGGTGATCGAGCAGGCCGGTCAGGCGCTGGCGGAGGGGATCGCCCCGGACTCGGCGCAGGGCCGGGCGGTCCTGGACCGGATCGTGGATCCGGGACTTCCGGCGCGGGAGCGGGTCCGGGTCGCCGACGAGGTGGCGACCTTCACCGACCGCCGGGTCGAGCGGTACTGGGAGCTGCTGGGCGTGCTCAACGACCGGCCGCCGTTCCCGCCCCGGGTGCCGATGTTCGAGTGGTTCATCGCCGCGTTGCGCGCCTCCGCCTGACCCGGAGCAGCGCCCACCGGGCGGCGGTCGGTCCGCTCACCGACCGCCGCCCGGCCCAGCTCAGTTCCGCCGATCCGGCAGCGCCGCCGCGGTCTCGCCGATCAGCCGCCAGGTCTGCGCCACGTGCTCCTGCCGGGTGTACGGCGAACCGGGCACCAGCCGCAGCGTGTAACGCCCCGCCACCCGGGTGTGCGTCAGGTACGCCCGGCCGGTCGCGTTCACCCGGGCCAGCAGTTCGGCGTTGGCCTCGTCGTCGGCGGCATCGTCACCGGTCGACCGCAGCCGGAAGCAGACCAGCGCGAACGGGCCCGACGCGACCAGTTCGAAGCGCCGGTCGGCCCGGACCTGCTCGGCGAACCAGCCGGCCAGCCCGATCGTCTCCCGGATGTGCGCCCGCAGCCCCTCGGCGCCGTACCAGCGCAGCACGAACCAGAGTTTCAGGGCCCGGAACCGCCGCCCGAGCGGCACCTGCCAGTCGCGGTAGTCGAGCACCTCGCCGGAGTCGGTCGCCGCGTTGCGCAGGTACTCCGGCAGCACCGTCAGCGCCTCGACCAGCTCCGCCCGGTCCGCCACCCAGAACGCGTCGCAGTCGAAGCCGGTGAGCAGCCACTTGTGCGGGTCGAAGCAGTACGAGTCGGCGTGCTCCAGCCCGGCGTGGGTGTGGCGCAGTTCCGGGCAGACCGCCGCGGCACCGGCGTACGCGGCGTCGACGTGCAGCCAGAGGCCGTACTCCCGGCACAGCTCGCCGATCGCCGGGATCGGGTCGACCGCGTTGGTGGAGGTGGTGCCGATCGTCGCCACCACCGCCGCCGGGACCAGTCCGGCGGCCCGGTCCGCCTCGATCGCCGTACGCAGCGCCGCCGGGTCCATCGCCAGGGTCTGCGGATCGACCGCGACCGTACGCAGCCCCGCGTCGCCGAGTCCGGCGATCCGGACCGCCTTCTCGATCGCCGAATGCCCCTGGGTGGAGGTGTATACCCGGTACGCCCGCCGCACCCCGTACCCCCGCCACCGCCCGCCGCCGGCCCGGTGCAGCGCGGCCAGTACGGCGATCAGGATGGCCGAGGAGGCCGAGTCCTGGATCACCCCGCCGCCGGAGCCGGTGGACCGGAACCGGGCCGGCAGGTCGAGCAGTTCGGCCAGCCAGTCCAGCACCACCGTCTCGACCTCGGTGCAGGCCGGACCGGTCGACCAGAGCATGCCCTGCACCCCGAGGCCGGCGCCGACCAGGTCGCCGAGCACGCTCGGGCCGGAGGTGTTCGCCGGAAAGTAGCCGAAGAACCGGGGATGCTGCCAGTGGGTGAGACCGGGCGTGATCACCGTGTCCAGGTCGGCGAGGAGCCGGTCGAACGGCTCACCCCGCTCGGGCGGGCCGGTCGGCAGCCGGGCGGCGACCGTGCCGGGCGGATCGGCGGAGGTGACCGGCCGCTGGTCCAGGGTGGCCCAGTAGTCGGCGATCCAGTCGACGACCTGGTGCCCGTGCCGGCGGAACTCGTCCGGGGTCATGTGGTTGGCCATGCCCCCGAGTCGACCAGCCCGACCGTTGCCGATCAAGAAGCCGTACGCCGGGGAAGCCGGCCCCCGCGCTCAGCCGGCCGGCGAGCCGGTGCGTACCCGCCCGGCCTGGACCGGCGGCGGCGCGGCCGCCGTGCTGGCCCGGACGGTGAGCCGGGGTGGCAGCAGGGTGCCCTCCGGGACCGGCTCCTCCTCCAGCTTGCGCATCAGCAGCGACACCGCCTGCCGGCCGACCTCCTCGGCCGGGATCAGCACCGAGGTGAGCGCCGGGCTGGCCCGTTCGGCGACCTCGTCCGGGCAGATCGCCACCACCGAGATGTCCTCCGGCACCCGCCGGCCGAGCGACGGCAGCGCGGCGAGCACCTGGCCGACCGCCGCCTCGTTGTGCACCACCAGCGCCGACAGCTCCGGCTGGCGCTCCAGCAGCCCGGCCAGCTCCTGGGCGACCGCGTCGAAGTTCTCCTCGCAGGGCTGGGCGACCGCCGCGATCCCGTGCCGCTGTGCCGTCTCGGCGAAACCGGCCCGGGTGCGGTGGGCGAAACCGGTGTCCCGGTCGTAGACCACCGCCGGGGCGCCGAGCAGCGCGATCGAGCGGTGCCCGAGCCCGGCCAGATGCTCGACACAGGCCTGACCGGCCCGGTAGAAGTCCAGGTCGACGCAGGTGAGCCCGGAGGAGTCGGCCGGAAAGCCGATCAGCACGCTGGGTCGTTCCAGGTCGCGCAGCAGCGGCACCCGGGGGTCGTGCATCTCCACGTCCATCAGCACGATGCCGTCGACCATCGCGCTGGCGGCGATCCGGCGCAGCCCGGCCGGTCCCTCGTCGGCGGTCATCAGCAGCACGTCGTGGTCGAACTGCCGGGCCGTGGTCACCACGGCGGTGGCGAACTGCATGAGTACCGGCAGGTGCATGCCGGAGCGCAGCGGCAGCACCAGGGCGATCACGTTGGCCCGCCTGCTGGCCAGCGCCCGGGCCCCGGCGTTCGGGTGGTAGCCGAGGCCGCGCACGCTGGCGAGTACCCGCTCCCGGGTCGACGCCGAGATGGCGCGCTTGCCGCTGAGCACGTAGGAGACGGTGCTGACCGCGACTCCGGCGTGCCGGGCCACGTCGGCGATGGTCACCATGTCGGCCCGCTTGGCGGGGCCCTCGGCGGACTGCGGGGGCGCCGGTCGCGGGGCGGTGGGAGGCGACGACTCGGACACTAGGCGCCTCCACTTCCCGTCCCGGCAGCGTCCGCGTCCGGGCCGTCCGCACCGGCCACGAAGGTCAACCAGCTCACCGTAGCGCCGGGGGAGTCGAAGAGCAGGTACAGATCCCGTACCCCGGTCGCCCCGCCGCGCCAGTCGCCGGTCACCTCGCCGTTCGGCGCCGCGCCGTCGCCCGGTTCCGGGTCGACGACCGGTGGGATGGCGACCGTGCCGGCCACCGGACCCCGGACCGGGTCGTCCAGCCGGAGCAGCAGCTCGGCCCCGTCCGGCAGCGGTCGCTCGGCACCGACCCGGGCGGTGACGCCGCGTACCCCGGCACCGAAGTCGACCCGGGAGAAGCGGATCCAGCCGCCCGCCTCCCGGGCGACCACCGCCGCGCCGTCCGGGCCGTCCGGCAGCGGCTCGGTGCCGGCGTACTCGTCGTGGTCGGTTGCGCGGAGTGGGCCGGCCAGCGCCGCGCGGGGACGCACCGGCTCACCGTGCACCGCCAGGGTGGCGGTCAACACCAGGTCGGCACTGGACCGGCCGACCGCGACGGTGTGCCGGGCGTCCTCCACCACGTACCGGCCCCGGGTCACGTCCCAGTGCGCCAACTCGCTGGCGCGCAGCCGCAGCCGTACCGTGGTCTGCGCGCCCGGGGCCAGGCTCACCCGGGCGAAGCCGCGGAGCTGGCGCAGCGGCTGCTTGACCCGGGACCGCCGCTGTCGGGTGTAGAGCTGGACCACCTCGTCGCCCGGCCGCGAACCGACGTTGGTCACCCGCACGCTGACCTCGACCTCCCCGGCCGCGTCCACCTCGTCCGCGCTCAGCCGCAGGTCGGAGTAGGCGAATTCGGCGTAGCTCAGCCCGTGGCCGAACGGATAGAGCGGGGTGCCCCGATGGTAGAGATAGGTGGTGTCGGTGGCTATCACGTCGTAGTCGAAGAGGTCCGGCAGTCTGGCGGCGTCGTGGTACCAGGTCTGGGTCAGCCGGCCGCCCGGGTCGGCGTCCCCGGCGAGCACGGCCGCCAGCGCGGCGCCGTACTCCTGACCGCCGTGCGCCGACCATACGATCGCCGGCAGGTGCTCGTCGGCCCAGTTCAGCGCGTACGGGTAGCTGCTGCTGACCACCAGCACGGTACGCGGGTTGGCCGCGTGGACCGCCCGGAGCAGCGCCTCCTGCGCCTTCGGCAGGGCCAGGTCGGCCCGGTCCTCGGTCTCCCGGCCGCAGACCATCGGGTGGTTGCCGAGCACCACGACGGCGACGTCGGCGTCCCGGGCCAGCGCCGCCGCCTCGGCCGCACCGTCGGCGACCAGTTCGACGGTGAAACCGGTACCGTCGGCGGGGGCGACCGCGTCGGCCCGGAGCACCCCGTCCGGACCGACCCGGACGTAGCGTCCGCTGGCCAGGTGGTGCAGCACCCGGTCGCCGGTGTCCCGGTCGACCAGCCGGAACGTCTCCCGGACCACCCAGCCGCCCGGGCCGGGCCGGTCGTTGACCAGCAGGCCCGCCTCGTCGGCGCCGACGTGCCGGCCGTTGGCCACGCTGCGCAGCGCGACGACGTCCTGGCCCCAGTCGAAGACCTCGAACCAGCCGTCCTGCGGCACCGGCCCGGTCGTGTCGCCCTGGGCCGTGCCGCCGCCGGCCCCGGGCGGCCCGGCGGCATCCTCCGGCGGCCCGACCCTGCCGTCCGGGATGGCGACGCCGCCCGGCGCCGGCTCCGGGCCGACCGCCAGGCGCAGCGGCGCGCCCTCCGGGTCACCGGCGGCCCGGACGTAGCCGTCGGCGGTGCGCAGCGCGATCCGGTCCGCACCGCAGTGGTGCGGCGTGCTCGCCGGGGCGAACCGGGCGGCCAGCCCGTCGCGGGCGGTGATCGCGTACGGCAGGGTGCCGCTGTACCAGTCCTCGTAGAGCGTGTCGGCGAGCGGCCCGAGTACGGCCAGCCGGCCGATCCGGCCCGGGTCCAGCGGCAGCAGCGCCCCGGTGCCGGGCCGGGGTACGTTGCGGAGCAGCACCAGCGACTGCCGGGCGGCCTCCCGGGCCAGCTCCTGGTGTGCCGGGCAGTTGATCACGTCTGCCGTGATCGCCGTGTACGGGTTCCGCTCGGGCGGGTCGAGGTCGCCGAGCCGGAACCGGACGGTGAGGATCCGCCGTACCGCCGTGTCCAGGTCGGACTCGTCGAGCAGTCCGCGCCGCAGCGCCTCGGTGAGCCGCTCGACGGTGGGCCCGGGGTCCTCGCTGTCCTCGGTGAAGCTGTCGATGCCGGCCCGCAGCGCGGCGGCGTACCCACTGGGGTGGTCGGGGTGGTAGCCCTGCGCACCGGCGATGTTGGAGACCGCACCGGCGTCGCTGACCACCAGGATCTCGTCACTGGTCCAGCGGCGCAGCTCGGTGCCGATCAACGGGCTCAGGTGTGCCGGCCGGCCGTTGACCAGGTTGTAGGAGGCCATCACGGCCACCGCCGCCCCGGTGGCGATGGGGGCCCGGAACGCGGGCAGCTCGTATTCGTAGAGCACCCGGGGCGGCAGGTTGCTCGACGTGGTGCACCGGTCGGTCTCGTTGTTGTAGCCGAGGAAGTGCTTCAGCGTCGGCGCGGTCTTCAGGTAGTCGGGGTGGTCGCCGCGCAGTCCCCGGGCGTACGCCGTGCCGAGCCAACTGGTCAACCAGGGGTCCTCGGCGTAGCCCTCCTCGTTGCGGCCCCAGCGGGGGTCGCGCAGCGGGTTGACCACCGGCGCCCAGACGTTCAGCCCGACCCGGGTCGGGTCCTTCTGGTGCAGGCCCCGCACCTCGTCGCCGACCGCCGCGCCGACGGCCCGGATCAGTTCGGGGTTCCAGGTGCTGCCGAGCCCGAGCGCCTGCGGGAAGACCGTGGCCGGGCCGAGCCAGGCCAGCCCGTGCAACGCCTCGGTGCCGGTGCGGAACGCCGGCAGCCCGAGTCGGGGCACCGGGGCCTGGTGCTGGTGCAGCAGCGCGATCTTCTCCGCCCGGCTGAGCCGGCCGAGCAGGTCGGCGACGCGTACGTCGAGCGGCTGGTCGGGGTCGCGGAACGTCGGGTCGGTCATGGTCGATCACCTTCCATGATCTTCGACTAGCGCGGCGGCGGTGGGAACCGGGGTGGTGGCGAGTCGAAGCGCTTCGAATCCGGCGGGGACGGGATGGAGCGGCGGGTGCCCGGCCGTCAGCCCGGGAAGCTCGAAGCGCTTCGACGGCCAGGGAAAAGATACTCCACCGTGGATAGCGGTTTCCCGCTGGTCACGAGGGAGCATTTCGAGGCTTCCACCAGCCGCCGTACCGGTCAAGGGGTTGCGCCGAACGGATTGGTGGGTATCGGTTTCCACGGCGGTTCCCGCTCGAATCTGCACGGGTTCCCGCAGTGGACGCGCCGTCAGCGGTGGTGGGTGGTCAGCGCTGGGCGGCCGGTTGCCGTGGCGGGTCGGTGGGCTGCGGTTCCGGCGGGGCGGACGCCTGCGCGGCGGCCGGATCGGCCTTCGCCTCCGGCTCCGGGTCGCCGGGTGCGGTACTGGACCGGGTGGGGGTCTTCCGGGAGACCCGGGCCGACGGGCCCGGCTCACGGGCGGCGCCACGGTCCGGGTCGCGCAGCGGCAACCGACCGGCGTCCACGGTCTCCAGCGTCCGGGCCGCCCCACCGGACGCCGCCGCGCCGGTGCCCAGGGCCGAGGCGAGCAGCCGGGCCCCGCCGGCCTCCGGAGCCAGCGTGTGGGCGTGCAGTTCGGCCTCGGCGGCGGGGAGCAGCCACGGTGCCAGCGTCGCGTAATAGCCGCCGAGCAGGACGACCTCGGGGTTGACCAGGTTCGCCAGCAACGCGACGCCCCGGCCCAGGTGCCGGCCGATCTCGGCCAGCGCGTCGAGGGTGGCGCGGTCACCCCGGCGGGCCTTGGTGCGGATCCGGTCGACCTCGGGGGCGAAGTCGGTGACCGGGCCGTCCTCGGCCGCGTCCGGCAGCGCCCGGCGGATCAGCGCCGGAATGCCGGCCACCACCTCCAGGCAGCCGCGCCGGCCGCACGGACAGAGCGGACCGTCCGGTTCGACCGGTACGTGCCCCAGCTCGCCGGCGAAGCCGCGTCCGCCGCGCAGCAGCCGGCCGTCGGCGACCACCCCCGCGCCGAGCCCGGCGCCGCCGGTCAGGTGCACCAGGTTGGCGGTGCCGGCCTGCGGACCGTGCCGGTATTCGGCGAGGGCGGCGAGGTTGGCGTCGTTGTCCACCACCACCTCGTAGCCGGGGTCGCGCAGCGCACGGCGCAGGTCGGCGCCGAGCGGCAGGTCACGCCAGCCGAGGGTGGTGGCGAGCCGGACGGTGCCACCGGCGTCGACCAGGCCGGGGACCGCGACGGTGAGGCCGAGCACCTCCCGGCCCTGGCCGCCGACCCGGTTGACGGCCCGGCCGGCGAGCGCCGCGATCGCGCTGACCGCCCGGCCGGGGGAGGCGGACGAGCCGTCGAAGGCGCGTCGCCAGGAGAGCAGTTCGGTGCCGGCGAGGTCGACGGCGACCACCGTCAGCTCGTCGATGCTCACCTCGATGCCGATCGCCGCGTACGGGGCGCCGTCGACCACCAGCATGGTGGCGGGACGGCCGATCCGGTTCTCGGCCAGGCCGGTCTCCCGGACCAGACGCCGGTCGAGCAACTCGGCGACCAGGCTGGAGACGGTCGCCTTGTTCAACCCGGTCGAGGCGGCGATGTCAGCGCGTGAGCAGGGCGCGTGCGTCCGGACGAAGCGCAGGACGACGGCGAGATTCGTGGCCCGTACGTCGGCGAGATCGGCCGGCTGTGGCCCGGTCTGCGTCGTGAACAAGATCAGCCCCGCTCCCCGCGTTTCGGTCTCCGGGCCCCGTGTCGCGCCGGTTGCCGACGGTGCGCCCATCATGCCGCACCGCCACGCGCCGGGCCACGCTCGCCCGCCGCGCCATGATTCCGGTGTCTTGTGGCACCGGTCACCGTCGATTACGTTTGTTTAGTCAACCGACGAACTAACTCTACCCCATATCCACCCAGCAACCGAACGGGTTACTTTCCCGCGTCCCACGCGGGTCCGTGACCCGGTCGGCGATATCGAAGGGAGCGCCCCCGTGCAACCATCCGGCCCGGGCAGCGCCACCAACCGTAGGAACTTCCTGAGCCTGGTGGGCCTCGGTGCCGCGGCGACCGTCGGCAGTGGCCTGCTCGCCGGCTGCGGCGGCGAGGTGGCCTCCACCAGCAGCGCGCAGAACCTGGACAAGCTCGCCGGCCTGCTGCCCAACCAGAAGGACCTGCCGCCCGGCATCCCCAAGCCGAGCATCGTCGGCACCCGCCCGGTGCCGGACGGCTACACCGAGTTCCCGAGCACGCTGGTCGACGCCATCACCGACAAGCCCGGCACCAGCGGCCAGCGCATCAGCGCGATGACCCCGGCCTGGGGGCCGGCTCCGCCCGGACTCGGCCAGAGCCAGTACCTCGCGGCGGTGAACGCCGAGCTGGGCGTCGAGGTCAACTTCAGCGTCCAGGACGGCAACACGTACGCCGACAAGCTCAACGCCATGCTCGGCGCCCGCGACGTACCGGACCTGCTCTGCGTACCGGAGTGGGAGGTCTCCAAGCTGCCGCGGTTCGCCGACGCCACCGCCGCGCTCTTCGAGGACCTCACCGACCACCTCAAGGGCGCCGGGATCGACCCGTACCCGATGCTGGCCACCTTCCCGGCCGGGGCCTGGCGCAACGCGTTCTGGAACGAGCGACTGATGGCGGTGCCCTGCCCCAAGGACGGGCCGTTCCCCTGGGCGCTCTTCTACCGCAAGGACCTGCTCGACGCCGCCGGGCTCGGTTATCCGAAGACGATCGAGGAACTCTTCGAGGTCGGCAAGAAGGTGACCGACCCCGGCAAGGGGGTCTGGGCGTTCAACGACATCTTCGCGATGGTCCAGATGTTCCACAAGGTGCCGGGCACCGACGACGGCTGGCGGCTGAAGTCGGACGGCACCCCGGAGTTCAAGTACGAGACGCCGGAATACAAGCAGTCCGTCGAGTTCATGGCCAAGGTCTACCAGGCCGGTCTGGTCCACCCCGACCTGGTGGCCAGCAAGGGCGCCGACTCCAAGCAGCTGATCCAGAGCGGCAGGATCATCTTCTTCCAGGACGGTCCGGGCGCCTGGCAGGCGATGCAGGCCGAGCAGCAGCGGATCACCCCCGGCTTCAACATCCAGCCCGTGCCGATCTTCTCGGCCACCGGCGGTGACCCGCTGGTCTGGGGCGACGACAACCCGATCTCGTACACCTTCATCAAGAAGGGGCTGGGCAAGGCCCGGGTGGAGGAACTGCTGCGGGTGATCAACTGGTGCTCGGCACCCTTCGGCACCAAGGAGTTCGACCTGCGCGAGTACGGGGTGGAGGGCAAGCACCACAACCGGACCGCGACCGGCCCGGTCAAGACCGACCTCGGCTTCAAGGAGATCGTCAACCAGTACTTCTTCATCAGCGGGCGCAGCCCGGTGGTGCAGCCGTTCCCGCAGACCCCGAACTACGTCCGGGACATGTTGACCTACTCCAACGAGATGGTGAAGTACCTGGAGAAGGACCCCTGGTCGGGACTGAAGCTGGAGATGCCGGCCCGGTTCAAGGCGAGCCTGTCGCCGACCGACGACAAGGTGACCGACCTGCTGCGCGGTCGCCGGCCGATGAGCGACCTCGACACGATCATCACCGAGTGGCGCAACGGCGGCGGTGACGAGGCCCGGGAGTTCCGCGCCAAGGCGTTGGCCGACGCCGGGCGATGAGTACCCGCGAAACAGCCCGGGCGGGTGGCACCGGCGACGACCGGAGCCGCCCGCCCGGCGGGTACGCCCCGACAACCCCGAAGGCCGGCGGCCGGCTCGACGAGCCGACCGCGCTCGCCGGTCCCACCGCCGCGCCGCCCCGCCCCGCAGAGAGTCCGCGGAGCCTGCCGCAGCAGTCCCGGGACGGCCGTGCGGCGGACCGGCCGGTCCCCGATCCGGCGGGCCGGCCGGGGCGGGAGCCGGTGCGGCACGGGCGGGCCCGGACGCGGCGGCGCGACCGGGCACCGCTGCGGGCCCGGCTGCGCCGGGACTGGCCGCTGCTGGTGATGGTGGCCCCGGCGGCCCTGCTGCTGCTGGTCTTCCACTACCTGCCGACGCTGGGCAACGTCGTCGCGTTTCAGGACTACAACCCGTACGCCGGGGACACCCCGCTGGCGGCCTTCCTGCACAGCCCGTGGATCGGCACGGCGCACTTCGAGACGCTCTTCGGCGACCCGGCGTTCTGGGACGCGCTGCGCAACACCCTGGCGATCACCGCGTTCCAGCTCGTCTTCTACTTCCCGCTGCCGATCATGTTGGCGATCATGCTGCACAACATCCTCTCGCCGAGGCTGCGGGGATTCGTGCAGACCGTGGTCTATCTGCCGCACTTCTTCAGCTGGGTACTGGTGGTCACGTTCTTCGTGCAGATGTTCGGCGGGGCGGGGCTGCTCGCCCAGGAGATGCGCGACGTCGGGCTGGAACCCTGGAACATCATGTCCAATCCGGACACCTTCATCGTGCTGGTCACCGCCGAGACGGTGTGGAAGGACGTCGGTTGGGGCACGATCGTCTTCCTGGCCGCGCTCTCCACCATCGACCCGCACCTCTACGAGGCGTCGGCGGTCGACGGGGCGAGCCGGTGGAAGCGGCTCTGGCACGTGACGCTGCCCGGGTTGCGGCCGGTGATCGTACTGCTGCTGATCCTGCGGCTCGGTGACGCGCTCTCGGTCGGCTTCGAGCAGTTCATGCTGCAACGCGACGCGGTGGGGCGGCAGGCGGCCGAGGTGCTGGACACCTTCGTCTACTACAACTCAATCACCACCGGCAACTACGGGTACGGCGCGGCGGCCGGGCTGTTCAAGGCCGTGGTCGGGCTGGTGCTGATCCTGGCGGCCAACCGGTTCGCCCACGCGCTCGGCGAGCGGGGAGTGTACTCAAGATCATGACTGTGACGGATTCCCTGCGAACGACTCCGCCGCAGCGGCGCCGGGATCGGAACCGGCGGCCGGCCTGGGAGGAGAAGCCGAGCACCGTCGGCCAGGTCTTCCGGGGCGGCGTACTCACCGGTGTGGTGCTGGCGGTGCTGATCCCGCTCTGGGTGGTGCTGGTGACCAGCCTGGCGTCCCGGGAGACGATCAACGCCACCGGGGGACTGGTGGTGGTGCCGAGGGAGATCGACTTCTCGGCGTACCGGGCGATCTTCGCCGGTGGACTGGTCACCCAGGCGCTCTGGATCAGCACCCTGGTCACCCTGGCCGGTACGGCGGTGAGCCTGGTGCTGACCGTGCTGGCCGCGTACGGGTTGTCCCGGCCGGGGTCGGTCGGGCACCGAGGGCTGCTCTTCTACTTCCTGCTGACCTTCCTGATCTATCCCGGCATGGTGCCGAGCTATCTGGTGGTCACCGGGCTCGGCCTGAAGGACCAGATCTGGGCGCTGATCCTGCCGACCGCGATCAGCGTCTTCAATCTGGTGGTGGTGCGGGCGTTCTTCCAGAACATCCCGGCGGAGCTGCTGGACAGCGCCCGGATCGACGGTGCCGGCGAGTTCCGGATCCTGGCCCGGATCGTGCTGCCGCTCTCCCGGGCGGTGATCGCGGTGGTCGGGCTCTTCTACGCGGTCGGCTACTGGAACGTCTGGTTCAACGCCCTGCTCTACATCGACGACAACTCGAAGTTCCCGATCCAGCGGGTGTTGCAGAGCTTCATCCTGGCCGGCCAGTCGCCGAACAACGCCGGTACGCTCGGCGTCTCGATGCCGCCGACGCTGGCGATCAAGATGGCGGTGGTGGTGGTCACGGTCTCGCCGATCGTCCTGGTCTATCCCTTCGTGCAGCGGCACTTCGTCAAGGGTGTGATCATCGGCGCCGTGAAGGGCTGAGCGCGGGCACGGGGAGCGCGCGACGGGCGAGTATGACTGCTGGTAGATAATCCGTAACGGAACGGATTGGTATGCTGGTGGCATGACCGCCATGGCACCGGCCCGGACCGTTCCGGACGTCTCCTTCCTGCTGGACCGCACCAGCCACGTGCTGCGTACCCGGATGGCCGCGGCGCTGGCCGAGATCGGGCTGACCGCCCGGATGCACTGCGTGCTGGTGCATGCCATCGGGGAGGAGCGGACCCAGGCCCAGCTCGCCGAGATCGGTGACATGGACAAGACCACCATGGTGGTCACGGTCGACGCGCTGGAGGCGGCCGGTCTGGCGCAGCGGCGGCCGTCGAGTACGGACCGGCGGGCCAGGATCATCGCGGTCACCGCCGAGGGGGCGCGGGTGGCGGCGGAGAGCCAGGCGATCGTGGACCGGGTGCACGCGGAGGTCCTGGCGGCGCTCGGCGAGCGGGACCGGCAGGTCTTCCTGCGGGTGATGGAGGGGCTGGTCACGGGTCACCTGGCCGAGCCGGTCGAGACGCCCGGGCCGGTACGCCGGGCGCGCCAGCGCGAGAGCTAGATCGCAAACAGATAGTCTGTAACGGAACTATCTGTTACGGTCCCTCCTGTCGGTGTCACCTGACAGGAGGACAGCGTGTCCGAGACTTCCGCTCCCACCACCCCCACGGCCGCCGCCCCGGCGACGGCCGCGCCGCCCGAACCCGGCGGATCCGCGTACCGGCAGCGCTGGCTCGCCCTCGGGGTGATCGCGTCCGGAACCCTGATGACCATCCTCGACGGCAGCATCGTGACCGTGGCGATGCCGGCCATCCAGCGGGACCTGGGCTTCTCCGCCGCCGGCCTGAGCTGGGTGGTCAACGCCTACCTGCTCGCCTTCGGCAGCCTGCTGCTGCTCGCCGGCCGGCTCGGCGACCTCTTCGGCCGCAAGCGGATGTTCCTGGCCGGCACGGCGGTCTTCACCGGCGCGTCGGTACTGGCCGGGATGGCCAACTCCCCGGCGGTGCTGATCATCGCCCGATTCGGCCAGGGCGTCGGCAGCGCGGCGGCGACCGCGGTCGCCCTCGGCATCCTGGTGACGCTCTTCGTCGAGCCCCGGGAGCGGGCCCGGGCCATCGCGGTCTTCGCCTTCACCGGCGCGGCCGGCGCCTCGCTCGGCTCGGTACTCGGCGGGGTCCTCACCGACCTGCTCAGTTGGCAGTGGATCTTCTTCGTCAACCTGCCGATCGGGCTGGCGGCGCTGGCGATCGCCCGACCCGTACTGCCGGCGGACCGGGGACTCGGCCGGGCGGCCGGCGCCGACGTCCTCGGCGCCCTGCTGGTCACCACCGGCCTCGGGCTGGGCCTGCACACCGTGGTCAGCGTCGAGTCGCGCGGCTGGACCTCGCCGGCCACCCTCGGCTTCGGCGGAATCGCCGTACTGCTGCTCGCCGCCTTCGTCGCCCGGCAGGTCACCGCGGCCAGCCCGCTGATGCCGCTGCGGATCCTCCGGTCCCGCAACGTCGCCGGAGCCAACCTGGTGCAGGTGCTGATGGTCGCGGCGTGCTTCGCGTTCCAGGTGCTGGTCGCGCTCTACCTCCAGCAGGTGCTCGACTACGGCGCCGCCGGGACGGGGCTGGCGATGCTGCCGGCCGCCGTGACGATCGGCGCGGTCTCGCTCGGCGTCTCGGCCCGGCTCAACACCCGGTTCGGCGAGCGGAACGTCCTGCTCGCCGGGCTGGTGCTGCTGGTCGGGGTGCTCGGGCTGCTGGCCCGGGTCCCGGTGCGGGCCGACTATCTCACCGACCTGCTGCCGGTGATGCTGCTGACCGCCGGTTTCGGACTCGCCCTGCCGGCGCTGACCAGCCTCGGCATGTCCGGCTCCCGCTCCGACGACGCCGGGCTCGCCTCCGGACTCTTCAACACCACCCAGCAGCTCGGGATGGCGGTCGGCGTCGCGGTGCTCGCCACGCTCGCCGCCGGGCGTACCGAAGCACTGCTCGCGGCCGGTGCGAGCCAGCCGGCGGCGCTGACCGGCGGGTTCCGGCTGGCCTTCGCGGTCGCCACCGGGCTGCTGGTCGCCGCCTTCGTCGTGGCGTTCACGGTACTGCGCCAGCCCGCCCGGCGCTGACCTCGACGCTCACCTGAAGGGGGACGGGGCGCCCCCCACCTGGGCACCCCGCCCCGACCTTCAACCCCGCACGGTGGGTAGTCCGTCCAGCGGCACCGCGCTCGTCGCGGTACCGCCCAGCAGCAGCCGCCCGGGCAGCCGGGCACCCTCGACCGGGGCGAGGGCGACGCCGCTGACCCGCAGCGGCCCGTCGGCCTCCACCCGGAACTCGTCGCCCGACCGGCTCGCCCGGATCGTGGTGTCGCCGTCGATGTCGTGCACCACCGTGCTGCCGTCGGTGGCGCCGAAGCTCAGCACGGTGACGTCGGAGAAGGCCCCGTCGCCGACCCGGTCGGCCAGCGGCATCACCGGGATCAGCGCGCCGTACCGGACGAAGAGCGGGACCTGGTCCAGCGGCCGGTGCACCCGCAGGTGCCGGCCACCGGCGTGCACCTGGCCGGTCCAGAAGTCCACCCAGTCGCCGGCCGGCAGATAGACGTGCCGGCGGTTCTCCGGAGTGGTCATCGGCGCCACCAGCAGGTCCGGGCCGAGCCGGTATTCCAGCTCGGCCGTCCAGGCGGCCGGGTCGTCGGGGGAGTCGACCAGCAGGGCCCGCATCATCGGCGCACCGGTCCGGGCCGAGGTGACTGCCGCCGAGTAGAGGTACGGCATCAGCCGGTAGCGCAGCCGCAGCGCCTCGACCGCGAGCCGTTCCGCCTCGGCCGGGAAGTCCCAGGGCAGCCGGCTGGTGGTGCCGTGGAACCGGACCAGCGGGGAGAACGCCCCGAACTGCGCCCAGCGTACGTAGAGGTCCGGCGTCGGCGTGCCGTGGAAACCGCCGCTGTCGTGGCTCCAGAACGGCACCCCGGAGAGTCCGTGGCTCAGCCCGCCGCGCAACGTGCTCGCCAGCGCCGGGTACGTCGCGTTCACGTCGCCGCTCCACTGTGCCGAGTGCCGCTGCCCACCCAGGTACGACGAGCGGGCCCACACCGTGCCGTGCCCGGCCACCTCCCGGGTCACCTTGACCACCACGTCGTTGAAGAGCAGCGAGTAGACGTTGTGCAGCTCGACGCCGGTCATCCCGTTCTGTGCCACCGCGTCCGCCGGGACCCCCTCGGCGAAGTCGGTCTTGAAGACGCTGGCGCCCTGCTCCAGCAGCGGCCGGAGCAGCCCGGTGAACCAGTCGACCGCGGCCGGGTTGGTGAAGTCGACGATCCCGCCGGCCGGGTGGCTGCCGTGCCAGGTGTCGGCGACGTAGACCGAGCCGTCGGCCCGGCGCAGGAAGTAGCCGGCCTCGGCCGCCTCGGCGTAGAGCGGGCTGCCGGTCATCACGTACGGGTTCATCCAGAGGCTGACCTTGAAGCCCTGTCCGGCCAGCTCGGCCAGCATGCCGGCCGGGTCGGGGAACTGCTCGGCGTCCCAGCGCAGGTCGGACCAGGCCCCGGCGACCTGCCAGTAGCAGTCCAGGTGCAGCACGTCGCAGGGGATGCCGCGCTCGCGGATCTTCCGGGCCCGCTCCAGCACCCGCTGCTGGCTGTCCCGGAAGAAGCCGGAGGAGATCCAGGCGCCGAACGCCCACTTCGGCGGCAGCGCCGGCCGGCTGGTCAGCCGGTCGTAGCGGTCCAGGATCTGCGTCGGGGTGGGTCCGGCGATCACGTAGTAGTCGATCAGGTCGTCCGGCACCAGGATCTGCACGCAACTGTGCGTGGACTGGCAGATGTCGAACTCGACCGGCATGCCGCTGTCGACCAGCACCCCGTAGCCCCGGTTGGAGAGGTAGAGCGGGACGTTCTTGTGCGAGCGGTCCGACTCGCTGCCGAAGGCGTCGAAGTTCCACATCAGGGCGCGCTGGCCGCGCTTGTCCAGCGGGGTGAACTTCTCGCCGAGCCCGACGAACCGTTCGTCGCCGGGGGTCACGAAACTTTCGTGGTAGGCGGCGACCGCGCCGTCGACCAGCGACCGGCCGAACGGCAGGGTGCGCAGCCGGCCGCTGATGTCCTGCTCGCCCCGGCTCTGGCTGACCAGTACCGCGCCGGTCGGGTCGACGAAGCGCAGGTGCCACGGGTCGAGGCTCAGCTCGGCGACCACCGCCCCGGCGTCGACCCGGACCCGGTCGCCGTCGACGCGTACCTCGGCCCGGTGCGGCTGGGGGTGCACCAGGGGCAGCGCCCGGCTGGCCCGGCCCCGGGCGAGCGGGTCCTCGCTCAGCCGTACCCGGATGACGCCCTCGGCGGCGGCGGTGATCCGGACCGCGAGCGAGCCGCCGTCCGAGGTGGACGCCTTGAGGGTCACGCCCTGGCCGTCCGTGCTCAGCACCTCGGCCCGGTGCAGTGCGGAGAGCCCGTGCTCGCCCGGGGCCCGGACCGGCAGGTCGGGCGGGTCGGCGACGAACGTCTCGTGCGGCACCAGGGGCGGGCGGTACGGCATGCGGTCTCCTCGGCTCCCGGGACGCGGGTCCCGCGCACCGCCGACGGTGCCGGCCGGCGCATGGACTCCCCTTAGTTTCTTTGGTAACCCAACAAACTGTCAACGGCGCGACCGTAGTCGATGCGTCCGGCCGGCCGTCAGCCCGATCCGGACCGGCGCCGCGCCGGGCAGCTCGACGGTGACCGTCCGGTCGACCGGGGAGATCAGCAACGCCTCGACCTGTGTCGATGTCCAGGCCAGTCGGGCCACCGTCACCGGGCCCCGGGCGAGCAGGCCGGAGACGCTGCCCCGGGGCCAGGCCGACGGCAGCGCCGGCAGCAGGTCCAACCGGACCGACGGCATCGCCGGCTCGTCGCCGGGACCGAGGGTGCTGCGCAGCAGCATGGCGGCGACCACGGCCGGCAGTCCGCCACAGAGGTCCAGGTTGAAGATCGCATCCCGGTTGTGCGTGGAGACCAGATTCGGTCGCCAGTACCGGCCGGCCATCAGCAGCACCGTCCGGTACGCCTCCTCGGCCAGCCCGAGCCGGGCCGCCGCCAGGCCGAGCTGCGCCAGCCCGTACCCCATCTCGTCCGACTCCGCCCCCTGCCACCAGGCCAGCCGGCGGCGGATCGCCAGCGCGGCGGCCCGGCGCAGCGCCGGATCGGCGGCGAACGCCGGATCGATCTCGTACCAGAGCGGATAGAGCTGCGAGGCGTGCCGGTGCGCGTGGTTGTCGACCAGTCCCGGGGCGATCCACTCGGCGAGTTCCCCGGTCGGCGCGATCCGGTACGGCGGCAGCGCCGCCAGCAGGGCCCGCCAGCGCGGCTCGGCCGGGTCGGGCTCGCCCAGCACCGCCGTCGCGGCCAGCAGGTTGCGCAGCAGGTCGGCGACGGCCGCGACGTCCATCGTGGCGTCCAGGCTGGCCTGCGCGCCGGTGTTCGCCGCGGCGTTCTCCGGGGAGTACGACGGCACGAACCGGGCCCGGCCGTCCGGGTCGATGGTCACGAAGTCGAGGTAGAACTCGGCGGCCCGGCGCAGGAACGGCAGCGCCCGCTCCCGCAGGAACGTCCGGTCCCCGGTGTGGCACCAGTGGTCGTGATAGAACCGGGCCAACCAGGCCGCCCCGGCGGTCCAGAACGTCTGGCACCAGACCGGACCGAAGTGGTTCTGCCGGCCGTGACCGGTCAGGTGGGTCGGGGTGAGGATGCCGCCGGCACCGTAGAGCCGCCGGGCGTTCCCGGCCAGGTCGTCGGCGACCGAGTCGAGCAGGTCGAAGAGCGGGACGACCAGTTCCGGGGTGCCGGTGACCGCCAGCGCGGCCAGCGCGGCCGGCAGGTTGCCGTTCAGCGTGTAGCCGCCGCTCCAGGCCGGCCGGTAACTGCCGCTCCAGACGCCGAGCAGGGTCGGCGGCAGGTCGCCGCTGGCGGAGACGATCGCGTACCGGCCGGCCGCGAAGAGCCGTTCCACCAGGGCGTTGCCGACCGGCGCGGCGGGCTCGGCCGGGCCGTCGGAGCCGTCGGAGCCCTCCGGCCGGAACGGTCGCAGCAGCTCCTCGGAGGTGGCGGTCCGGGCGGCCGGCGACCCGTCGAGGTCCAGCCGGACCCGGCCGACCAGCTCACCGTGCACCGCGACGTGTGCGGCCAGCAGCGCGTCGAAGTCCGCCGGCAGCTCCGCCAGGTCCGGCCCCGGCGACGGTACGCCGTCCACGGTGGTCCGCAGCAGCAGGAGCGTGTCGTCGACCATCCGGCACCGGACCGTGTACCCGGTCACCTGCCGGCCGGTGGCGGCCGGGAACTCCACCCGCAGGCCCAGCCCGTCGGGGGCGATCCGCCGCTGCACCGGTACCGGCGGGTCCCCGTCGATCGGGGCGAGCGTGCTCCGCCAGCCGGTCGGCCCGGTCAGCCGGACGACCAGCGCGTCGTGCGGGCGGGACACGAAGGCGGCCACCTCGACCGGCCCGTCGGCCGACCGCCAGGACTGCCGCACCACCCCGGTGTCGAAGTCGGTGCTCCGCCGGTAGCCGGTCGCCGGCCCAGCGCTGCCCGACCGCGCGCCCGCCGCGTCGACCGGGACCGGTGTGCAGGTGAGGGTGGCCGCGCCGACCAGCGGGTCGACCCAGCGGGTCTCGGCGTACCCGGGATCGTGCGCGGCGGCGAACTCCGCCACCCGCTCGGCGGCCCGCCGGTGTTCGCCCGCGGTGAGCAGCGCCCGCAGTTCGGCGAGGATCCGCGCGGTCGGCGGCGGGTCCAGCGGCGGGGTCAGCGGCAGGAAGAGCCGTTCGTGCGAGACGGTGATCCGGACGGCGTCCGGCCCGCCGTAGCAGAGCGCGCCCTGCCGGCCGTTGCCGCTGACCAGCGCCGCCTCCCAGTCGTCGGTCCGGCTGGTCGAGACGAGGCCGTTGACAGGGGGATGCACCCCGCCTACTTTGGCGGGAGCCCAAACAAAGGTCAACGGCGACGGTTGCGGGTGTGCCGGGAGAGGCGGGGCGGGGTGCGCTGGCCGAAGGGTCTGACCGGGCTCTGCTACGGCGGTGACTACAACCCGGAGCAGTGGCCGGCGGAGGTCTGGGCCACCGACGTCGAGCTGATGCGGCGGGCCCGGGTCAACCTGGTCACCGTCGGGGTCTTCGCCTGGTCCCGACTCGAACCACAGCCCGGCCGGTACGACTTCGACTGGCTCGACCGGGTGCTCGACCTGCTGCACGACGGCGGCATCCGGGTGGCGCTGGCCACCCCGACCGCCTCCCCGCCGCCGTGGTTCTCGCTCCGGCACCCGGACGCGCTGCCGGTCACCGCCGACGGGGTACGGCTCAGCCACGGCAGCCGGGACACCTACTGCGCCAGCGCCCCGGCGTACCGGGCGGCGGCCCGGGAGATCGCCGCCGCGCTCGCCGACCGCTACCGGGACCATCCGGCGCTGGCGCTCTGGCACGTGCACAACGAGTACGGCACCACCTGCCACTGCGAGCACGTCGCCGTCGCGTTCCGGGCCTGGCTGCGGGCCCGCTACGGTGACCTCGACCGACTGAACGAGGCGTGGACCGGCAGCTTCTGGAGCCAGCACTACTCGGGCTGGGAACAGATCCGGCCGCCCCGGGCCACGCAATACCTGGGCAACCCGAGCCAGCTGCTGGACTTCCGCCGGTTCGTCTCCGACGAGCTGCTGGCGGCGTACGTCGAGCAGCGGGACCTGCTCCGGGCCGCCACCCCGGACGTACCGGTGACCACCAACTACGTCCTCGGCGGCTGGGTACCGGTGGACCATGCCCGGTGGTCCGCCGAGGTGGACCTGGTGGCGATCGACCACTATCCGGCCGAGGTCGGGCCGGGCGCCGAGGAGCAGACCGCGTTCGCCGCCGACCTGGCCCGGTCCTGGGCCCGGCACGGGCAGCGGACCGGCCGGGCCGGTCGGAGCGCCGCCGGCCCGCCGGAGGGCCGGAACCCGCCCGGCGGTCCGGCCTGGCTGCTGATGGAGAGCGCGCCGAACCTGATCCTCACCCCCGGCCGGATGCACGCCAAGGAGCCGGGGCGGATGACCCGGCACAGCCTGGCGCACGTCGCCCGGGGGTCCCGGGGGGCGATGTTCTTCCAGTGGCGGGCCTCCCGGGGCGGCGCGGAGGTCTTCCACTCCGCACTCGTCCCGCACGCCGGCCCGGACAGCCGGGCGTTCCGCGAGGCGGTCTCGCTCGGCGCGCTGCTCGACCGGATCTCCGAAGTGGACGCCGGAACGGTACGGGCGCCGGTGGCGATCGCCTGGGACGCCGCCAGCTGGTGGGCGTTGCAGGCCACCATGCTCCCCTCGGCGCAGCTCGACTACGCCGCCGAGGTGGCGGCGGCGCACCGGGCGCTGTTCCGGGCCGGCGTTCCGAGCGACTTCGTCACCGACGGCGACGACCTCTTCGGGTACGCCCTGCTGGTGCTTCCGGCGCTCTACCTGGTCTCCGACCGGTACGCCTCGCGGATCCGCGACTACGTGGCGGCCGGCGGTCACCTGCTGGTCAGCTACTTCAGCGGGATCGCCGACGAACACGCCCGGGTCCGGGTCGGCGGCTATCCGGGAGCGCTGCGCGACCTGCTCGGGATCCGGGTGGAGGAGTTCCATCCGCTCGACCCGGCCACCCGGCTGCCGCTCTCGGACGGCGGCACCGGCCGGCTCTGGGCCGAGACGGTACGCCTGACCGGTGCGACGCCGTCGGTCAGCTACCTCGGCGGAGCACTCGACGGCCAGCCGGCGCTGACCCGGCACGGGTACGGCGACGGGGTGGCCTGGTATCTCTCCACCCGGCTCGACGACGACCCGTACCGCGACCTGCTGGCCCGGGTGGCGGCGGCGGCCGGTGCGGAACCGACCTGCCCGGTCGCGCCGGCCGGGGTGGAGGCGGTCCGCCGCTGCGCCGCCGGGACGAGCTGGCTGTTCCTGCTCAACCACACCGACGCGGCGCAGACCGTCGAGGTGTCCGGATTGGACCTGCTCAGCGGCGAGTACGTCGACCCGGTGCGGCTGCCGGCCGGCGGCTGCGCGGTGCTCCGGGAAACCGCTGTCGAGCATGCCGTTGGGCAGGGCTGACCGCGGATCGCCGGCTGTGCCAGGATGCTCCGGTGTCCTACCCGCCGACTCCGCCGCCCGGCATGACGCTGGCCGCCAGCCCGTACCCGGTGCCGCTGCCGCCGGGGTGGGGTGCGCTGGTTATCTCGGCCAACCGGGGCCCCTATCTGGTCTCCGCGCCGAGCAGCTACAGGTTGAAGATCGACGGGCGCGACGTCCCCGGCATGGCCGAGGGCACCTTCCACATCCCGGTACCGGCCGGTGAGCACGACGTCCGGTTCACCGACCTGCTGGGAGTCCCGGCGATGACCACGAGGGTGGTGGTGCAGCCGGGCACCGGGCACCGGTTGTCGTTCCGGTTCGGAGGGTGGCGCAACCGGGTCTACGACGGCGCGGGCACGGACGTGACGAAGTTCGGCATGTGGTCGAACTACACCCTCCTGCTGATCACTTCCGCGGTGATCGGCGTCGTCTGCTGCGGTGGACTGGGCCTGCTCGCGATGCTGGACAGCTCGGGCCCGAGCTGACCGCCCCACCGCTCGTCTCCCGGCTGTGCCACCATGCGGCGGTGTGGTAGCCGATGGTTCCCACGCCCGGCTCCTGGTGCAGGCCGGTGAGGACGCGAGCCGGCCCCGGCCGGTCCGGGCGCGAGCTGACTTCCGGATCAGAGATAGTCGACCGTCAGAAATAGTCGAGCAGTTCCGCCCGGGGACCGGCGCCGAGCAGGTCGAGCGCGCCCGGGTCGGTGCCGGCGGGGCAGTGCAGCAGGCCGGCCTCGGCGACCGCGTACCCGTCGGCGGCGCCGGTGTAGAGCAGCGCGAAACCGCGTACCGAGAGCCGGGCCGCCGGTTCGTCGGTGATCCGGTGCAGTTCGGCATCGCCGCCGTCCACCTCCAGCCGCCAGGCGCCGGTGTTCCACGGTGCGATCTCGTCGGTCACCGCGAAGTCGACCCGACCTCGGACGTGTGCCGGCCAGCCCCGACCGCGTACCGCCCGGACCACGTCGACCGGTCGGTGCATCCAGATCCGCTGTTCGTGCTCCCGGGCCTGTTCCAGCGGCAGCTCTGCGGCGATCGCGTCGGAGCCGAGCGGCCAGAGCCGGACGGTCGGGGTGACGCTCTGCCAGCTGGCCAATACCCCGACCAGCTCCCGGGCCGCCTCCGGGGTGGTGGCCAGCACCTCCTCGACGGTCAGTACGGCCTGCCGGTCGTAACCCCGACCGCGCTGCCAGCTCGCGTACCCGACCAGCCGGCCGTCCTGCTCGACCAGGGTGAGCCCGTCCACCCCGTCCGGCAGCGCCGTCGGGGCCCCGTCCCGGTGAAAGGCGCCGCCCCGGCGGGTGAGCAGGCCGCAGCGGTGCCGGGCGATCCGCTCGTAGAGGTCGGTGGCGGCGTCGAGATCGGCGGGACCGCCGGGCCGGACCGTCAGCCCGGCCGCCGGCCGGTGCCGGGGCAGCGCCACGGTCGGCAGGTCGACGGCGCGCAGCGCGCCGGTCACCTCCCAGCCGGCCCGCCGGTACGGCCCGGTCACCGTGGGATAGAGGGCGCTGATCGCGGCGCCCCGCTCCCGGGCGCCCCGGAGCAGCTCGCGGAGCAGCGCCAGTGCCACGCCCCGGCCGCGCGCCTCGGGCAGTACCGCGACTCCGGCGACGTCGGCGGCCGGCACCCGGCGGCCGGCCCACCACTGCTCGTGGTGCAGGTCGACGGCCTTGCCGACGAACCGGCCGTCCGGGTCGAAGGCGCCGTAGCCGGTGCGGCCGGGCGGGGGATCCCGGGGTGGCGGCGCGGTGGGCGGGCCGCCGCCGAAGGCCAGCCGGCCCAGTTCACCCGCTGCGGCCAGGTCGTCGGCTTCGAGCCGCCGGATCACGGTGGTGGGGTGCACCGGCCGAGCCTAGCCAGCCGGTCGGTGGCGTCTGCACCGAGTGGGGTCCGACCCCGGGGGCGGCGTCGGGAACCGGGCCGCGCCGGTCGACTGAAACCTTTAAACCCAGCGCCGTCGATGTTGTGTCGCGGAAAGCGGTTGCCCTAGCATTCAAGTGCGCAGGAAGCCGTACCCCCGTTGTCGGGTTGCCGTTGAACTGTTCCATTTCGGCCACCCTCCCGCGGTCCGCGTCCGGCCGACCCCGGGCAGGGTCGGTACGGCACCGCCAGTCCTGACGGGCTGTCGACATCCGGTACCGCGCTCCCCGCCCCCAACGGAGTTGATCATGCGTACCTCAGCACGTCGCCATACCCTGCTCGCCGCGACCACCGCGGCAGTACTCGCCGCGACCGGCACCTTCACGGTGATGGCCTCGGCCGCCGCCGCCGGTTGCCGGGTCGACTACCAGGTGACCAACGAATGGCAGGGCGGCTTCGGCGCCAGCGTCAGCCTCACCAACCTCGGCGACCCGGTCACCGGTTGGAGCCTGACCTGGACGTACGGCGCCGGCCAGCAGGTCGTGCAGGCCTGGAACGCCACGGTCAGCCAGAGCGGCAGCCAGGTGACCGCCGGCAACGTCAGCTACAACGGCGCGCTCGGCACCAACGCCAGCGTCACCTTCGGCTTCAACGGCTCGTGGACCTCCGGCAACCCGGTACCGACGAGCTTCGCGATGAACGGCACCACCTGCACCGGCGGGGTGGCGCCGACCGCGACCACGCCGGGCGGACCGCCGACCGGCACCCCTCCGGCCACCACCGCGCCACCCACCCCACCACCGACCACGCCGCCGCCGACCACCCCGCCGCCGACCACTCCGCCGGCCGGGGCGAAGCAGGTGGAGAACCTCGACCGGGGCCTGGTCAGCGTCCGCTCCGGCAGCGCCAACCTGGTCTCCTGGCGACTGCTCGGCACCGAGACCTCCGGAGTGTCGTTCAACCTCTACCGGGGCTCGACCCGGGTCAACCCGACCCCGATCACCGGCGCCACCAACTACCTCGACTCCGGCGCCGCCGCCGGCTCGGCGTACACGGTGCGGGCGGTGGTGAACGGGACCGAGCAGGCGGCGTCCGCGCCGGCCCTCCAGTTCGGCAACGGCTATCTCGACGTACGGCTCCAGGTGCCGCCCGGCGGCACGACGCCCTCCGGGGAGGCGTACAGCTACGCGGCGAACGACGCCTCCGTCGGTGACCTCGACGGCGACGGCCGGTACGAGATCGTCCTCAAGTGGGATCCGTCGAACGCCAAGGACAACTCGCAGTCCGGCTACACCGGCAACGTCTACGTCGACGCGTACACCCTGACCGGCACCCGGCTGTGGCGGATCGACCTGGGTCGCAACATCCGGGCCGGCGCGCACTACACCCAGTTCCAGGTCTACGACTACGACGGCGACGGCCGGGCCGAGGTGGCGATGAAGACCGCCGACGGCAGCCGCTCCGGCACCGGTCAGGTGATCGGCTCCGCCTCGGCCGACCACCGCAACTCCAGCGGCTACGTGCTGGCCGGGCCGGAGTTCCTGACCATGTTCGACGGGCAGACCGGCGCGGTCCGCTCCACGGTCAACTACGAGCCGGCCCGGGGCACGGTCTCGTCCTGGGGCGACAACTACGGCAACCGGGTGGACCGGTTCCTCGCCGGCACGGCGTACCTGGACGGGCAGCGGCCCTCGCTGATCATGGCGCGCGGCTACTACACCCGGAGCGTCGTCGTCGCCTGGGACTTCCGGAACGGCTCGCTGACCCGGCGCTGGACCTTCGACTCCAACTCCGCCGGCTCGCAGTACGCCGGACAGGGCAACCACTCGCTGACCGTCGGCGACGTGGACGCCGACGGCCGGGACGAGATCCTGTACGGGGCGATGGCGATCGACGACAACGGCTCCGCGCTCTGGAACACCGGGCACGGGCACGGCGACGCGGCCCACCTCGGCGATCTCGACCCGAGCCGGGCCGGCCTGGAGTACTTCAAGGTCAGTGAGGACTCGTCCAAGCCGTCGTCCTGGTTCGCCAACGCGCGTACCGGGCAGATCTACTGGTCGACGGCGGCGGCCGGGGACAACGGCCGGGGCGTGGCCGGGGACGTGCACGCCGGCAGCCCCGGGGCGGAGTCGTGGTCGTCGGCGGTCGACGGGCTGCGCAGCCCGAGCGGGTCGAACGTCGGCCGCAAGCCGTCGTCGGCGAACTTCCTGATCTGGTGGGACGGCGACCCGGTCCGGGAACTGCTCGACCAGACCCGGATCGACAAGTACGGCACCGGCTCCGACACCCGGCTGCTCACCGGCAGCGGGGTGGCGTCGAACAACGGCACCAAGGCCACTCCGGCGCTCTCGGCGGACATCCTCGGCGACTGGCGCGAGGAGGTGATCTGGCGGACCAGTGACAACAGCGCACTGCGGATCTACAGCACGCCGACCCAGACCAGCACCCGGATCCACACCCTGATGCACGACCCGATGTACCGGGTGGCGATCGCCTGGCAGAACACCGCCTACAACCAGCCGCCGCACCCGAGCTTCTTCATCGGCAACGGCATGTCCAGCCCGCCCGCCCCGTCGATCTATCTCCGCTAGGGGCCCGCGGAACCTTCGGTGGGTCCGGAAACGCGAAGCCGCACCGGCCCGTGGGGTCGCTCATCTCCCCACGTGCCGGTGCGGCACACACCGCGACATCACGCGACCCGTCCCGATCGCGCTTGTCGAACCACCACCGGTAAGAACATTAGGCGGTCTGCGGTGCGCGGCGATGACGGCACGGTGAAGAGTGTGTTTCACGACATCCGGAGGGCGTGACGCCGGTCACGGCCACCGCCGCGACCGGCGCTGCCGGTGGAGAACATCAGCCCTGGCGGTGGAGCCCACCGGCGACCTTCTCGGCGATCAGCTCGTACGAGCGGACCCGGTCGGCGATGTCGTAGACCATGGTGGTGAGCATCAGCTCGTCGGCCTCGGTCCGGGCCAGCAGCTCGGCGAGCTGCCCGCGTACCGTCTCCGGCGAGCCGAGTGCCTGCCCCGCCCGCCGTTCGAGCACGAACTGCCGCTCCGCCTCGGTGTACGGGTACGCCGCCGCCTCCTCCGGGCTGGCCAGCGGGGCCGGCCGGCCGGTACGCAGCCGCAGGAAGGAGAGCGAGGCGGGCCCGGAGAGCCAGGCCGCCCGCTCGTCGTCCTCGGCGCAGACCGCGTTGACCGCCACCATCGCGTACGGCCGGTCCAGCCAGCGCGACGGCCGGAAACTCTGCCGGTAGAGGGCCAGCGCCGGCAGGGTGTTCGCGGCGCTGAAGTGGTGCGCGAAGGAGAACGGCAGGCCGAGCAGCCCGGCGAGCCGGGCGCTGAACCCGCTGGAGCCGAGCAGCCAGATCGCCGGCCGGTCGCCCAGGCCCGGGGTGGCGGTGATCGGACCGGGCCGTTCCCCGGTGAAGTAGTTCACCAGGTCGTCCAGTTCCTCCGGGAAGTTCTCGGCCGAGAGCCCGGCCATGGTGCGGCGCAGGGCCAGCGCGGTCGGCTGGTCCGTGCCGGGGGCCCGGCCGATGCCCAGGTCGATCCGGCCCGGGTGCAGCGCCTCCAGCGTGCCGAACTGCTCGGCCACCACCAGCGGCGCGTGGTTGGGCAGCATCACTCCGCCGGACCCGACCCGGATGGTCGAGGTGGCCGCCGCCACGTGGGCGATCAACACCGCCGGGGCGGAGCTGGCGATCGCCGGCATGTTGTGGTGTTCGGCCACCCAGAACCGGTGGTAGCCGAGCTCCTCGGTGCGCCGGGCGAGTTCGGTGGTGTGCCGCAGGGCCGCGCCGACGGTGGTGCCGGCGGCGACCGGTGCGAGGTCAAGGACAGACAACGGTACGTCGATCACACGTGCGGCAACCCGCCACGGCCCCGATTTCTTCCGGGCGGCGGCCCCGACCGGCGATTTTCCCGATCTTCCGGGCGGGTTTGTCCGGCACCGCTCCGGTAGCCGGCGCCGGCGTGGTATTCCTCGCTCAGGGACGTGGAGCATTCGGTAGCAGCGGCGCGCAGCGGGGGAAATCGGGCGGCGGATGGTACTCGGTGGCGGGGCGGAACTGCTGCGAAGAGAGGAAAGCTCGCCACGGGCGACCTTCCTGGAACTCTTCCTGGACCTGGTCTACGTCTTCGCGCTGACCCGGGTGTCGCAGCGGCTGGTGCACGACCTCACCGCACTCGACCAGGCGGTCTTCGTCGAGGCGCTCCGCGCACTGGTACTGCTGCTGACCCTCTGGCTGCTCTGGTCGATGACCACCCTGATGACCAGCCGCTTCGATCCGGAGCGGCCGCTGGTACAGGCCGTCGTGGTGGTCACCATGTTCGGTTCGATGGTGATGGCGGTCGCCGTGCCCCGGGCGTTCGGCGAGCACGGGCTGATGTTCGCGCTGGCCTACGTCGGGCTCCAGTTCGGCCGGCCGTTCGTGCTGGGACTCACGCTGCGCGGCGACCCCCGGCAGCGGATCTCCGTACGGCTGGTCTTCTGGACACTCTGCACCGCCCCGCTCTGGATCGGCGGAGCCTTCGTCGTCGGCGACCTCCGGCTGCTGCTCTGGGGCGTGGCGCTGATCGCCGACTACCTGGGGCACCGGCTGCGCTGGCCCACCCCGAGACTGGGCTCGTCGGCGAGTCAGGAGTGGGTCTTCGCGGGCGAACACATCGCCGAGCGGTACCAGCAGTTCTTCCTGATCGCCCTCGGCGAGTCGATCCTGGTCACCGGCTTCGCCTTCAGCGGCGGCGAGTTCACCACCGCCCAGTCGGCCGCGTTCCTGATCGCCTTCAGCACCACCGTGCTGCTCTGGCGGATCTACTTCTTCCAGGCCGGGTTCCAACTGGCCGAGGGGTTCGCCACCGCCCGGGACCCGACCCGGTTCGCCTGGTCGGCCACCTACACCCACCTGGTGATCGTGGCCGGCGTGGTCACCTCCGCGGTCGGGTACGAACTCGTGGTGGCCCGCCCGCTCGGGCACACCGACGGCGCCTGGGTCGGGGTCATCGTCGGCGGCCCGGCGCTCTTCCTGGCCGGCCGGGCCCGGTTCGGGTACGAGATCTTCGGCACGCTGCTCCCGTCCCGGCTGGTCGGCATCGCCGTGCTGGTGGCGGTGGCCCCCGGGATGCTCTTCGTGCCGCCGCTGGCCGTCGCCGGCACGGTGAGCACCATCCTGCTCGGCATCACCCTGCACGACCTGCTCCGGACTCGGGGCCGGCGGCCGAGATCACCCGCCTCGCCGCTCTGAGCGCGGCGGTCGAGATCATTTCGTGCTCGGGCGGGCCCGTACGTGCAGCCGTTCGCCCTGCGGTCCGAAGAGCGAGAGGACCTCGGTGACCCCCGGGCCGGGGTTGGAGACGCGGTGCGGGATCCGGGTGTCGAACTCGGCGACCTCGCCGGGGGTGAGGATCAGGTCGTGCTCGCCGAGCCGCAGCCGCAGCCGCCCGGAGAGCACGTAGAGCCACTCGTAGCCCTCGTGGGTCTGCTGTTCCCCGTCGCCGCTCGGGGTGTTCGGCGGGAGGATCTGCTTGAACGCCTGTAGACCGCCCGGCCGGCGGGTCAGCGGGAGGAACGTGACGCCGTGCCGGACGATCGGGCGCGGGTGCACCCGCGGGTCGGCCGTGGCGGGCGCGTCGACCAGCTCGTCGAGGGAGACCTGGAAGGCCCGGGCGAGCGGCAGCAACAGCTCCAGCGTCGGCTTGCGGCCGCCGGACTCCAGCCGGGACAGGGTACTCACCGAGATGCCGGTCACCTCGGCGAGCTGGGTCAGCGTGGTGCCCCGCTGGTTGCGCAGCGCGCGCAGCCGGGGGCCGACCGACGCCAGTGCGAACTCCTCGTTTGCCATACCGGCAAGGATAGTTGCCGTTCGACCGCCCGCACCGCACCGTGGAGGCGTACCACGGACGAAGGGGAGCGCGGCATGGACAGGACATATGACGTAGTGGTGGTGGGCGGTGGCGCCGCCGGGCTGGCCGGAGCCGTCGCGCTGGCCCGGGCGCGGCGCTCGGTGCTGGTGGTGGACGCCGGAGCACCCCGGAACGCACCGGCCGACGGGGTGCACAACTACCTCGGCCGGGAGGGGAGCCCACCGGCGGAACTGGTCGCGGACGGGCGTGCCGAGCTGGCCCGGTACGGCGGCGAGACCCTCGGCGGTCGGGTCGAGGCGGCCACCCGGGACGGCGACGGGTTCCGGCTGACCCTGGACGGCGGAGCCGAACTGCGGGCCCGGCGGCTGCTGGTGACGACCGGGCTGGTCGACGAGCTGCCCGAGGTGCCGGGGCTGGCCCAGCGGTGGGGCCGCGACGTGCTGCACTGCCCGTACTGCCACGGCTGGGAGGTGCGCGACCGCCGGATCGGCGTACTCGTGGCCGGGCCGACGGCGCTGGCGCTGCACCAGGTGAACCTGTGGCGGCAGTTGAGCCCGCACGTGCTGCTGCTGACCCAGGACGCCCCGGCCCTGGAGCCGGCCGACGCCGAACTGCTGGCCGCGCGCACCATCCCGGTGGTACCCGGCCGGGTCACCGGCCTGGAGATCGCCGACGACACCCTCACCGGGGTACGCCTGGCCTCCGGCGAGGTCGTCGCGCTGGACGCCCTCGTGGTGGCGCCCCGGTTCACCGCCCGGGCCGGCGTGCTGGAGTCGCTCGGGATCAAGCCGGTCGACGTGGAGCTGGGCGGTCACGTCGTCGGCAGCCAGATCCCGGCCGACCCGGGCGGACTGGCCGCCCCCGGGGTCTGGGTGGCCGGCAACGTGGCGGACGTACGCGCCCAGGTGATCTCGGCCGCCGCCTCCGGCCTGCTCGCCGGTGCGGGCATCAACGCCGACCTGGTCGCCGAGGAGACCCGGGAGGCCGTCGAGTCCTACCGGCACCAGGTGCGCACCATGTTCGAGCAGGAGGGCTGGGAGGAGCGTTACCGGGCCCGCCCGGCGATCTGGAGCGGGCGCCCCAACCCGCAACTCGTGGCCGAGGCGGCCGGGCTGGCACCGGGCCGGGCCCTCGACGTCGGCAGTGGAGAGGGCGCCGACGCCATCTGGCTGGCCGAGCGGGGCTGGCAGGTGACCGGGGTCGACATCTCGACCACGGCACTCGGCCGGGCCGCCGAGCACGCCGAGGCGGCCGGTGCCGAGGTCGCCGCCCGGATCGAGTGGCACCACGCCGACCTGCGCGAGCAGCCGCCCGCCGAGGGCCGGTACGACCTGGTGACGGCGCAGTACATGCACCTGCCCGGCGAGACGCGGCGGGAACTCTTCGCCCGGCTGGCCGCCTCGGTGGCGCCCGGCGGCACCCTGCTGATCGTCGGGCACCACCCGTCCGACCTGCACACCTCGGCGCACCGGATGCACTTCCCGGACATGATGTTCACCGCCGAGGAGGTGGCCGCCGCGCTCGACCCGACCGACTGGACGGTACTGGTAGCCGAGTCCCGGCCCAGGTCGGTGCTGGACCAGGAGGGGCGTGAGATCAACATCGCCGACGCGGTGGTGGTGGCACGCCGCCAGCGGTAGCGGCGGCACCGGCGGCGGGAGACCGGCCTGGGGAGTCCTCGCGGGTGCGTCGGCCCGGGACGACTCCCCGGCGGCCGGTCAGCCGGCCAGCGCGACCGGGGCGCCGCGCAGGCGTACCCGGACCGGAGTGCCCGGGGCCAGCTCGGCCAGCCGGTCGCTGCCGACCTGCGCGACCAGCGGCGTGCCGTCCGGCAGCGTGACGGTGACCCGGCTGATCGGGCCGAGGAAGCTGGCCGCGAGCACCCGGGCGTCGCCGTCCGGAAGCAGCTCGACCGCCTCCGGGCGGACCAGGGCGGTGACCGGGGTGTCCGGGCCGGCCGGTGCGGCGGCCGGTTCGACCAGCGGCAGCTCCTGGCCGAGCACCCGGACGGTCCCGCCCGGCCCGGCGTACCCGGAGATCCGGTTGCTCAGCCCGACGAAGTCGGCGACGAACGCACTCGCCGGGCGCAGGTAGATCTCCGCCGGGCTCGCCAACTGCTCCAGCCGGCCGGCGCGCATCACGCCGACCCGGTCGGCGACGGCGAGCGCCTCCTCCTGGTCGTGCGTGACGAAGAGCGTGGTGGTGCCGACCTCCAGTTGGATCCGCCGGATCTCGTCGCGCAACTGCACCCGCACCTTGGCGTCCAGCGCGGAGAGCGGCTCGTCGAGCAGGAGCACCCGAGGTTCGATCGCCAGTGCCCGGGCCAGCGCCACCCGCTGCTGCTGGCCGCCGGAGAGCTGGTGCGGATAGCGGCGGCTCTGCGAGCCGATGCCGACCAGTTCCAGCATCTCGTCGGCGCGCCGCCGCCGCTGCCCGCCGGGCCGGCCGCGCAGCCGCAGCCCGAACTCGACGTTCTCCCGGGCGGTCAGGTGCGGGAAGAGGCTGTACGCCTGGAACACCATCCCCATGCCGCGCCGGTTGACCGGCCGGTCGGTGACGTCCTCGCCGTCGACCAGTACCCGGCCGGAGTCGGCCTCCTCCAGGCCGGCGAGTACCCGCAGCGCGGTCGTCTTGCCGCAGCCGGAGGGGCCGAGCAGCGCGACCAGTTCGCCGGGTGCGAGTTCCAGGTCGAGCCCGGCCAGCGCGGGCGTGTCACCGAAGCTGCGGCGCAACGCCTCCAGGCGTACCGGGACGCCCCGGCGGGCGGGGCCGGTGGCCGGGGCGGCGACGGGGGAGGCGGTCACGAGATTCCCTTTCCGGGTGTGCGGCGCCGGCCCTCGCCGACGAGGGAGAGCAGCAGCAACAGCACGAAGGCGAGCAGCAGCGCCGCCAGCGAGACCGCCACCGACATCGTCGCGCTGCTCTTGCCGAGCAGGTTGACCGCGACCTGGAGGTTGGTCCGGTTGAGCAGGGAGGCGACGGTGAACTCGCCGAGTACCAGGGCCACGGTGAGGAAGGCGGCGGAGAGCAGCGCCGAGCGGATGTTCGGCAGCACCACCCGCCAGATCACCGTCGGCCAGCCGGCGCCGAGACTCCGGGCCGCCTCGGCGAGGGTACGGACGTCGATCGCCGACAGCCCCGCGTCGATCGACCGGTACGCGTACGGCAGCACCAGCACCGTGTAGGCCAGGCTGAGCGTCAGCGGTGAACCGCCGAGCAGGTACGTCACCCAGGCGTAGACCGGGGCGAGCCCGACCACCAGCACGATCGCCGGAATGGTGAGCGGGAGCAGACAGAGGAACTCGACCAGCCGGCGCAGCCGGGGCAGCCGCAGCCGGACCCAGATCACGGTCGGCACCAGCAGCACCAGGGTGAGCGCCACGGTGAGCAGGACCAGCCCGGCCGAGGCCCGGATCCCGGTGGAGAGGTCGGGATGGGTCTGCCGCAGTTGCGGCCAGTCGACCAGCAGGCGCCAGGTCGCCAGGGTGAACCCGCCGCCCGCGCCCCGGGTGGTGAACTCGAACATCGCGACCAGCGGCAGCAGGAAGAAGATCCCGAGCACCGTCAACACGACTCGGCGGAACAGTCGCTGCCGACGCGCCCGGCGCCGGATCACCCCAGCCACTTCGCGCTCCGCTTCTGCACGACGGCGTAGAGCCACATCACCAGGGCGACCACCACGATCATGCCGAGCGCCATCGCCTTGCCGAGGTTCTGCTGCCCGAGCACCACCTCGCTGGTCAGCGCGCCCCGGATCTGCAACGGCACGATCGGGCTGCCCTGGCTGACCAGCGCCGCCGCGGTGGCGTACGCCGAGAAGGCGTTGGCGAAGAGCAGCAGCGTGGCGCCGAGGAACGGCGGGGCGAGCAGCGGCACACCGACCAGCCGCCAGTACTGCCACGTCGACCCGCCGAGGCTCGCCGCCGCCTCCCGCCACTGCGGACGGATCCCGTCCAGCGCCGGCAGGAAGACGATCACCATCAGCGGGATCTGGAAGTAGGCGTAGACCAGCGCCAGGCCGGGCAGTTCGAAGAGCCAGACGCCGGAGGCGTAGATGTCGACGCCGACCGTGTCCCGCAGGAACTCGGTGACGAACCCGCTCAGCCCGATCGTGGCGACGAAGGCGAAGGCCAGGGTCACCCCGCCGAACTGGGCGAGCACCCCGGCGGCGGCGGTCACCGCCCGGCGGAGCAGGCCGTCCGGCCGGGCGGTCACCAGGGCGTACCCGAGCAGGGCGCCGAAGACCGCCCCGAGCAGCGCGGTGACCGCGGAGAGCAGGATGCTGCGCCCGAAGGCCGCCAGGACGTACGAATCGGCGAGCCGGGCGAGGTTCTCCAGCGTGAAGCCGCCGTCGTCGCCGGTCACCGCCCCGACCGCCACCACCAGGGTGGGGACGGCGAGGAAGATCCCGACGTACCCGAGGAACGGGACGACGCCGAGCAGCGCGCCGCCGCCCGCAAGTCTGACCCGGCGCCGGGCCGGGTGGGGCCGGACCCCGGGCGCGGGCGCCACAGGGTCCGGCGTGGAGGTCACGGCCGCCATCGTCGGGTCAGCCGACTGCCTTGGCCCAGTTGGCCGTGAGGATCTCCTTCGCCCTGGCGGTCTGCGCCTCGGTGAGGAAGACCGGCTCGCCGGTGGTGGCCGGCAGCGCCGCGTAGGCGGCCTGGTCGATCGTGCCGGCCTTCGCCATCGCCTCGGCCCGGACCGGCCGCGCCCCGCCCTTGAGCCAGAGGTTCTGGCCCTCGTCGGAGTAGAGGAACTCCTGCCAGAGCCGGGCCGCCGCCGGGTGCGGCGCGTCGGAGTTGATCGCCTGGACGTAGTACGAGCCGACCACCGCGCCCTGCGGGACCACCGTCTTCCAGTCCGCCTTGTCGGTGAGCTTGGCGCCCTGCGCGACGTTCAGGTAGTCCCAGTCGATCACCACCGGCGTCTGTCCGGACTCGATGGTGGCCGGGGTCGGGTCGACCGGCAGGAAGTTGCCGGCCTCCTTGAGCTGGCGGAAGAAGTCGACGCCCCGGCCGATGTCGTCGGCCGAGCCGCCGTTGCCGAGCGCCGCCATCACCACGCCGCTGAACGCCGCGCCGGCCTGGGTCGGGTCGCCGTTGAGCGCCACCTTCCCCCGGTACTCAGGCTTCAGCAGGTCGGTCAGGCTCTGCGGGGCCGGTACCTTGGCGGCGTCGAAGCCGATCGACATGTAGCCGCCGTAGTCGTTGACCCAGGCACCATCGGCCGCCTTGAGCGCGGCGGGGATCTCGTCGAACTTCTGCACCCTGTACGGGGCGAACATCGGCACGTTGGCCCGGGCCACCGCGTCACCGAGGTCGAAGACGTCCGGGGCGCCGCTCTGTCCCCTGAGCTGGTTCGCCGCGTTGATCTCGTCCTGGCTGGCGGCGTCCGGCTGCGCCGAGTTGACCTTGATGCCGTACTTCTCGCCGAAGGTCTTGACGATCTCGCCGTAGTTGGCCCAGTCCGGCGGCAGCGCGATGACGTTGAGCTGCCCCTCCTTCTTGGCCTCCTCGACGAGCCTGTCGAACCCGCCCAACTCGGCGGCGCTGGTGGCGGTGGCCGCGCCGCCCTCCGTCTGCGCGCCGGCCTTCTCCGGCGGCGAGCAGGCGGCCATGCTTACCAGCCCGGCCGACGCCGCGAGTACCGCGACCGTACGGGCAACCGCGTAACGCACTTTTTCTCCTTAGCGACACCGTCGGCGTCGTACCGGTCGATCGGGACCCGCTGCGGGTCCTCCCCGGCCGCGCCCGGCGGCAATCATGCCCGGCGCAGCTGCCCTGACCAGCGGAAAAGACGACGCTCGGGTGAACGCTCGGAGATGTTCCGGCGAAGGGTCGCCCCGAATGCCGTACTCGGGCGGAGAGCGGGCCCGGGCGGCCGGCGGTGTGCAAGTGCGGATGGGTCCGGTTGAACGCCGGCCCGTTCACGTCGTACCGCCGGTGGCGGCGTGAGCAGGGCCGGCAGGCGGGCTGACCGGCCCGGACGCAGGCCCGGACGAACCGCCATCGATGGGGATACTCCGCTACGCATTGATCCATTGCATTCTCTTCGTGCTGGGGGGTAGAGTCGATCACGGCGCAGTTGGAGACGGTTACAACAGCGATTGCACGGGGGCCTGCCGTCACGTAAACATCATTTCCTCTGAGCGGCGTGGGTCGTGTCGACGACCCCGTAGCGGCGAGTTTCTCGTGCCGTCCAACTGGCTCTTGAATTGTGTGGTCGATGATTCATGTCGATCTGCTTCGGGGCCGGTTTGATCGAACGGAGGAAATGAGTGGCTGCCGACTTCGCAATTGACGAGCTATCATCCACCGAGGTCGAGCGCCCGGAGGTTGTCGAGGATTCCCGAAGCGCCCCCGTCGTCAAGGTGGCCGTCGCCGCGCTTCGGGTGGCCGACTCTCCGCGACTCAATGGAGTCGACTCCGACCACGTACGCGCACTCACCGAAGTGGAATCGGGACTCCCCGCTATTTTTGTGCACCGCCAGACGATGCGTGTGATCGACGGTATGCACCGATTGACGGCGGCTCGGCTGATGGGTCGGGACAGAATAGACGTACAGTTCTTCGACGGGGACGAGGCGGACGCGTTCCGGCTGGCGGTGAAGGCGAACGTCACCCATGGGCTGCCGCTGACCCTGGCCGAGCGCCAGGCCGCGGCGGCCCGCATCATCCACTCCCATCCGGAACTCTCCGACCGGGCCATCGCCTCGACCGCCGGCCTCGCCGCCAAGACCGTCGCGGCCATCCGGCTCAGGTCGGCCGTACAACCGTCGCCGGTGCGGATCGGCCGGGACGGCCGGGCCAGGCCGCTCAACGCCGCCGAGGGGCGGCGGCTGGCCAGCCAGGTGATCGCCGCCCGGCCCGGCCTGTCGCTGCGGGAGATCGCCAGGGCCGCCGGCATCTCGGTCGGGACGGCCCGGGACGTACGCGAGCGGATCCGTGCCGGTCAGGACCCGGTGCCGCCGCGTCAGCGCAACGCGTGCGACGCGGGGAGCGGCCGGGCAGTCCGGGCGGAACCCCGCGCCACCGGCCCGGTCGCGCTCGACCCGGTGGACACCCGCGCCCTCCTGGAGGGACTGCGGCGCGACCCCTCGCTCCGCTACACCGAGTCCGGCCGGCACCTGCTCCGCTGGCTGAGCACCCGCACCGTCGCCCCGGCGGAGTGGCGGCAGGCCGTGGACGCCGTCTCGCCGCACTGCGCCATCCTCATCGAGCGGATCGCCCGGGAGTGTGCCCGGGTGTGGATCGAACTCGCCGACGAACTCGACCAGCGCAGCGCGGACCGTGCGTGACCGTAGGTGCTGATCCGGCGCGGCGGGCCGAGCGGGCCGCCGCGCCGAACCCACCGACCCGGGCGGTACGGCTGCCTGGCGTCCATCCGGGGACCGGCCGCGACCGTCGGCTCCGCCCAGAGCCCGCCTTGCCGGCCCCGTCGAAAGGATGGTGCCCCCAGTGACCCTGCACGCCGATCCGCCGTTGCGTCCGGACGATCCGCCGACGGCCGACTCCCCGGCCGGGGCGACCGGCGGCGCCACCGTCGCCCGGCCACCGGTGCCGCCCGTCGACCCGGTCGTCGGGGAACTCGTCGACGCCCTTGCCGACCCCGGCGCCACCGTCTCGGCCGGTGGCGCCGACACGTCGTACCGGGAACTGGCCGGGTTCTCGGCCCGGCTGGCGACGGTGCTCGACCGGTACGGCATCGGTCCGGACGACCTGGTCGGGATCTGCCTGGACCGGTCCGCGCAGATGCTCGGGGCGCTGCTCGGGGTGTGGCGGGCCGGCGGCGCCTTCGTGCCGCTCGATCCGCACTTCCCGGCCGAGCGGCTGCGGATGATGGTGGCCGACTCCGGCACCCGGGTGGTCCTCACCCAGACGTCGCTGCTGCCGCTCGTCGCCGGGCTGGCCGGGCCGGACGTGGCGGTGGTCTGCGTCGACTCCGACGAGGTGGCGCTCGCCCCGGCACAGCCGCGACCGGTGCGGGTGTACGGCGAGAACCTCGCCTACGTCATCTTCACCTCCGGCTCCACCGGCCGGCCCAAGGGGGTGCAGGTGCCGCACACGCCGGTGGCCAACCTGCTGCGCTCGTTCCGGGACGAGTTGCGGCTCTCCCGGGACGACACCCTGGTCGCGGTCACCACGCTGTCGTTCGACATCGCGGTGCTGGAGCTGCTGCTGCCGCTCCTCTCCGGCGCCCGGCTGGTCATCGCCGAGCGGGACGAGGCCGCCGACCCCCGGTCGCTGCGCCGACTCCTCGAAGCGGCCGGTGCGACCGCGATGCAGGCGACGCCGGCCACCTGGCGCATGCTGGTCGACAGCGGCGCGATCCCGGCCGGCCTGCGGTTGCGGCTCTGCGGCGGTGAGGCGCTGCCGCGCGACCTGGCCGACCGGCTGCGCGCACCCGGTGCGGTGCTGTGGAACCTGTACGGGCCGACCGAGACCACCGTCTGGTCCGCCGCCGGTCCGGTGCGGCCGGCGTCCGGGCCGGTGCCGATCGGACCGCCGATCGCCAACACCGTGATCCACCTGCTGGACGAGCTGCTGCGCCCGGTGCCGGACGGCGCCGTCGGCGAGATCTACCTCGGCGGGCTCGGGGTGGCCCGGGGCTACCACGACCGTCCCGGGCTGACCGCCACCCGCTTCCTGCCGGACCCGTACGCCGGCACGCCCGGTGCCCGGATGTACCGCACCGGAGACCTGGCCCGGCGGGGCGGCGACGGCGGGCTGGACTTCCTGGGGCGCAGCGACAACCAGGTGAAGATCCGGGGTTTCCGGGTCGAGACCGGCGAGGTGGAGGCGGCGCTCACCCGCCATCCGGCGGTACGGCAGGCGGTGGTGGTGCCGGACGGGCCGACCGGTGAGGCCCGGTTGACGGCGTACGTCGTCCCGGCCGGCGACCCCGGAGCCGACCCGTGGCCGGCGATCCGTGCCGAGCTACGGCGCTCGCTGCCCGAGTACATGGTGCCGGCCGCCCTGGTGACGGTGGCCGAGTTCCCGTTGACCCCGAACGGCAAGATCGACCGGGCCGCGCTGTCGGCGGCCCGACCCACGGCCGAGCTCTCCGACGCGGAGGCGGCCGGGCTCTCCGACCCGGAGGCGGCGGGGTCGGCGAGGCCGCTGACGGAGACGGAACGGCTGCTCGCGGAGATCTGGTCCGACGTCCTCGGGGTACCGGCCGTCGCCGCCGACGACAACTTCGTCGACCTGGGCGGGCACTCGTTGCTGGCCATGCAGGTGCTCTGGCGGATCCAGGACGCCCGAGGGGTGGAACTCGCGCTGCGCAGCGTCTTCGACGCCGCGACGCTGGCCGAGCTGGCGGCCACGGTGGACCGGGCGGCGGGCACCACGGCGGATGCCGGGACCGGCCCGGACGAGTCCCGGCCGCTGCCGGTGCCCCGGGACCGCGAACTGCCGCCGTCGTACGCCCAGCGGCGGCTCTGGTTCCTGCACCGGCTCGTCCCGAGCAGTCCGGCGTACAACGTCTCGCTGGAGCTGTGGCTGGAGGGCGAGCTGGACCGGACCGCGCTCGGCCTGGCGCTGACCGACCTGGTACGCCGGCACGAGGTCCTGCGCACCAGGTACGCCGCCGCGGACGGCAGCCCGGCAGTGCTCGTCGACCCGCCCTGTCCGGTCGAGCCGCACGTCGATGAACCCCTCGACGCCGAACCCCCCGACGCCGAATCCCTCGACGGGACGGAGCCGGGGCGGCTGGCCCGGGTCCGCGCACTCGCGGCGGAGCAGGCCGGCACGCCGTTCGACCTCGGCGCGGACCGGCTGCTGCGGGTGCGGCTGATCAGCCTGGACAGCCGCCGGCACCTGCTGCTGCTGACCATGCACCACATCGTCACCGACGGCTGGTCGCTGCGGGTGCTCACCCGTGACCTGGCCGTCCTCTACTCGTCCTACGTCGACGGGACCCCGGCGGCGCTGCCGCCGCTGCCGATCCAGTACGCCGACTACGCCGTGTGGCAGCAGGCGCACCTGTCGGGCGGGGCGCTCGGCCGGCACCTCGACTACTGGCGGGACCGGCTGGCCGGGGCGGCACACGTGTTGGAGCTGCCCACCGACCGTCCACGGCCGCCGATGCCCACGTACCAGGGCGGGGTGGTGCCGGTGGTGGTCCCGCCGGAGATCACCGCCGGGCTGCGCGAGCTGGCCGCCCGGCACTCCGCGACGCTCTTCATGACCCTGCTGGCGGCCTTCCAGGTCCTGCTGTTCCGCTACACCGGGCAGACCGACGTCCTGGTGGGCTCGCCGGTGGCCGGCCGGGGCCGGTCCGAGACCGAGGGGCTGGTCGGCCCCTTCGTCAACACGCTGGTGCTGCGGTCGGACCTCTCCGGCGACCCGAGCTTCGTCGAGCTGCTGCGCCGGGTCCGGGCCGGGACGCTGGAGGCGTACGAGCACCAGGACCTGCCGTTCGAGATGCTGGTGGAGCAGCTCGGGGTAGCCCGGGACCTGAGCCGCAACCCGCTCGTCCAGACGCTCTTCTGGCTGCTGCCCGAGCAACTCGGCGACGCCCCGACGCAGTGGTCCGGGTTGGCCGTCCGGGGTGCCGGCCCGGACGGCCGGCCGGCGCTCGCGGCCGGTGCCGGAGCCGGCACGGTGCACTGCGACCTGGAACTGCTGCTCCGCGAGGAGGGTCGGCAACTGGTCGGCTCGCTGCGCTACAGCACCGATTTGTTTGATGTGGGGTCGGTGGAGCGGTTGGTGGGTTCTTTTGTGGTGTTGTTGGGTTCGGTTGTTGGTGGTTCGGGGTTGGGGTTGTCGGAGTTGGGGTTGTTGTCGTCGGTGGAGCGTCGGCGCACAACCCCGCTTCACCCGCCGCTACCGACCACAAACCAACGGCAAAGCCGAACGCTTCAACCGCACCCTCCTCGACGAATGGGCCTACCAACAGCCCTACACCAGCAACCAACACCGCGCCGACGCCCTACCCACCTGGATCCACACCTACAACCACCATCGCGGACACACCGCACTCGGAGGCCAACCACCCATCAGCCGCGTCAACAACGCTGCTGGTCCCTACACCTAGCGGCGGCGGCCGAGGGTAGGGAGTCCGCCGCTCAGGGTGCGAAGGGACACTCCGCGATCGCGGGCGCGATCTCGGCGGTCGACCTCCTCAGACAGTGCCACCTCTGCCTGTCTCGGCATCCTGGGTTTACGGTCCGGAAAGTAGCGCTCTACCTGCGCGAGCTGCTTGCGACGGTCGAGGCTGCTCCTAGCCGCCTGCCGTCGCTCCATGGCAATGCGCCTGCATTCGGTGCACTCGGTCATCCCGCGAGGCAAGTTGCCCTTGTGGGGGGCGGCCGTGCGTATGTCGACGCCGCATAGGGCGGTCACTCCCGACGGCTCTCTCACGTCAGGTCGATGCGCCATTGCGAAGTGACACCCGGCTTCCGGCGGCAGATTCAGTATCGCCCAGCCACGTCGTAACCTAGCCATGGAGAGACTCTAGGGAGCCTGACGGTCACGTGCAGTAGGCCATCCGGCCACTCCCTGCAAGCCTGCATGGCCAGAATGCTTCGACAGAGTCATCCGGTGTGCGGCCCGTACTAGTACTGCAACGGCAGTGTCAGGGGTATCCGTGTCGTCGGTAGTGGCAGAGTCGGGCCTGGTACTGGCGTCGTCGGCGCCATCGGGACCAGGCCCAGACCTGTTCTGCTGGGCGGGGTCGTCGCACGGTGAGTGCGGTGAGTAGGCGTCGGATCTCCGGTACGGTGTAGCCGATCATCATGCAGTTGCTGGGGGCGGTTCCCCTTTTACGGCAAGGGATCGGGCCACGACCAGCCAGGCGTAGGCGGCCATGGCGAGGGTGATGTGGGCGTACCAGGCCCGCCAGTCCCGAACCTGGTACTCGTCCAGACCGGCCTCGTTCTTCGCCTGCTGGAAGCATTCCTCGTCCGCCCACCGGGCACCGGCGACCCGGGCGAGGTCGACCAGGCGTGTGCGGCGGGAGCCGTAGCAGACGTAGTAGGCGATCTCGCCGGTGGTGATGCTGCGTCGGGCGAGGAGCCAGTGCCCGCGGCCGGGTCTCCACCAAACGGGCACCCGGATCGGTACCCGCGCCCACCAGTACTCACGTGGTCCGTGAGCGTCCGCCCCGGCGGACAGCCGGCACCACGCCTGACCTGGTAGGGCGGCGATGAGCTGGTCGGCGCGGGCTCGTCCCATGCTGGTGGTGACCATGTCGTCGTTGCGGCGGGTCGCGACCACATGCGGTACGTCCCGCTCTTCCAGCCACACCCGCAGCGACTTCGACTGCCCGTACGCCTCGTCCATCGTCACCCAGCCGACCGGCACGCCTGCGTCCAGGGCACGGGCGAGCATGGTGCGGGCCATCTCCACCTTCGTCGCGAACCCTGTCGAGTCCGGGACGCCGGCGGCCCGGCACCGGTCCCGGTCGTCGGTCCACGATGCCGGCAAATACAGCTGCCGGTCGATCAACGCATGACCGCGTGCTGAGCGGTAGGCGAGGAACACGCCGACCTGGCAGTTCTCGACCCGGCCGGCGGTGCCGGAGTACTGCCGGGCCACCCCGGCCGAACGGATGCCCTTTTTCAGGAAGCCGGTGTCGTCGACGATCAGTACCCCGCCCGGGTCGCCGAGGTGCTCGACCACGTAGTCACGCACGTCGTCACGAACGGCGTCGACGTCCCAGTCCGCCCACCGCAACAGACGCTGCATCCCGTCCGGCGACACATCCCCAGCCTGCTCAGCCAAGGTCCAACCGTTCTTGCGGCCCAGGCCCGAGACCAGCCCGCACAGGTACTGCCGCGCCCGCCTGCGCGGCTGCACCCGACGGAACCGCACCCCGATCCGACCGTGCAACCGGTCCAGCTCGGCAGACCACCGCTCAACATCGACATCCGTCACGCGATACCCAACGAACGCGAGCACAACTCGACACGCTCACTGCCGTTGCAGTACTAGGGCGCGTTTCAGAAGTGGTCGTGACTCATATGGCTGGTGTCGGGAAGCCTGATCAGGTGGTGTGTCGCTGATCGTTAGACGGCGAGGTCTCCGGTAGACCGTTCAACGACCAAGAAGAACGAAAACCGGAGACCTCGTGGCCACCATACCGGCGGCGAGGCGGCACGACCTGACCGACGCCCAGTGGGCGGTGCTGCAGCCGCTGCTGCCCAGGGGCAAGAAGCCGGGCCGTCCGCCGAAGTGGGACAAACGCCAGCTCATCGACGGGATCCGCTGGCGGGTGCGGGTCGGCTGCCCGTGGCGGGACGTGCCCGACCTGTACGGACCCTGGCAGACCGTGTACGGGCTGTTCCGGCGCTGGCAGCGCGGCGGGATCTGGCAGCAGATTCTCACCGGCCTGCAAGCCCACGCCGACGCGGCCGGGCTGATCGATTGGGACGTCAGTGTCGATTCCACGATCACCCGCGCTCATCAGCACGCCGCCGGTGCTCGGGCCCGGTCGCAGGAGCAGAATGAGCCGCCGGGTGGTGTCGAGCACGAGCCCGCCGACCATGCTCTCGGTCGTTCCCGTGGCGGGTTGACCACCAAGCTGCATCTGGGGTGTGAGCAGGGCCAGAAACCTCTCGCGGTGGTGGTGACCGGTGGGCAGCGTGGTGACAGTCCGCAGTTCGCCCGGATCCTTGCTCGTATCCGGGTGCCACGGCCCGGTGGCGGACGTCCGCGTACCCGCCCGGACCGAGTCCTGGCCGATAAGGCGTACAGCTCGGCAGCCAACCGGGAGCACCTGCGAAAACGCGGGATCAAGGCGACGATCCGGTCAAGGTCGACCAGGCCGTGAACCGGCGCAAGAAGGGGTCCAAGGGCGGACGCCCGCCGACGTTTGACCCCGAGATCTACAAGCAGCGCCACGCCGTCGAGTGCGGCATCAACCGGCTCAAGCGCCACCGCAGCCTGGCCACCCGTTACGACAAACTCGCCGTGCGCTACCAGGCAACCATCCACGTCGCCGCCATCAACGAATGGCTCTAACCGCTTATGAAACGGACCCTAGCCGACCGATCGCAGCGGGTGTAGCTGTCGACAGCAACCTGCCAGGACGAGAACAGCCGACCGTGGCCGGGCGCGGACAGTCTCCCGAGGTCGCAAACGTGGACGGACCCCGCCGAACGACGCGCCCAGAACTTGTAAGCGAGGCGCCAAAGGGCACTCCTTCTGCGCCGGTGTCTAGTCCCAGTTGATGCTTGACGGATCCGTCCCATCTGATCCTTGACAGGTGATCTAGACCTTCGGGCCGACCTTGCGGGGTCGGTGCGGTTCACGGTTGTTGCCTGCCGAGCAGGCGGTCTGTGTGGTCGGTGGTGATGAGCATGACGGGTCCCGCTCCCGTGGGTGGGAACCAGGTGTCGGGGTCGATGAGGGCGGCGTCGATCTCGTTGTCCGTCATGTATGGGGCGTTGGCCACGTCGTGATGGCGGGCCGTGTGGATGAGCGCGATGAGGTCACGGCGGACCATGTCCTTGACGATGGCGGCGAAGCGTGGGACGAGCGGGCGGATGGCGTCCTCGTCGCTGCTGATCATCCAGACTAGGCCGCCGTGCTCAGCGTGGCCGAGGTAGTCACCGATCACGTTGTTGAGCCACGCCTCTTCGACCGCGTTCTGCAAGATCACGCGTTCCTCGGGGCCCAGGTCGTCCCAGATGGTCATGGGTTGATCTTCCCTGTGTGCTGCCGTCTCGATGGTCCCTGGCTGTCTTCGCGATCACCGTGACGGATGCGAGGTCGGTGGGCTTTGATCTGGGTGACGGCTTGGCTGGTGGTGCGGCGGATGATGCGGGTGCCGTCGTCGCAATGGACGGCCAGCTCGGTGGCGGTCACGTCGATCGTGATGGTCTTGCGGGCGTGGATCCGGCCGAGCGCAACCTTCTGACCGGCGACCATGACGCCGCCGCTGTTCGAGGCGCGGCGTTGGACCCGGACCGGTCTGGTGGATGGTTGTGGTGGTGGTCCGGCGGGTCGGGCACTACGCAGCCGGGCGACCTGGGCGGGGATGAGCGGGTTCGGTCGGGTGCGGAGCAGTTCGCGGGTCTCCAGGTCGAAGAACGACAGCGTATGCGTGTCGACACGGACACCGACCCGCCGCCCGGCCAGGATCTCGGCGGCCAGGACCAGGTGCTGGCCGAGGGAGACGCATCCGCTGTTACCCACGGTCCGGTCGACCTCGACCGGACCGGCCGGCTGTCCGGCCGCTGCTGGGGGTAGCGGTGGCGGACCGGCGGGACGGCCACCATCACGGGCCAAGACCACCAGGTCCGCCACCGACAGGTGAGATCGGCACGACTTCAACCGTGCTCCGGCGATCATGAGGTGGATGACGTCGGTGTCGGCCCAGAACGTGACCGTGACCCCGGACCGGGTGGGGCCGAGCCAGGGACCTGGCCACCCTCGCGTTCGTGCAGGCCAAAGCCAACCTCGCCCTCCTCGGCCCGCCCGGCGTCGGCAAGACCCACATCGCCGTCGCCCTGGCCGTCGCCGCCTGCCGAGCCGGGTTCACCGTCTACTTCACCAGCCTCGACGACATGGTCCGCCACCTCACCGCCGCCGACACCATCGGACGCCTCGCCCGCAAACTGCACACCTACCTACGACCCAACGTCCTCGTGATCGACGAGGTCGGCTACCAACCCCTCGAACGCGCCCAAGCCAACCTCGTCTTCCAGGTCATCTCCAAGCGCTATGAAAAAAAGGGCTCGACCCTGCTCACCTCAAACAAGATCTTCGGCGAATGGGGCCAAGTCTTCGGCGACGAAGTCCTCGCCACCGCCATCCTCGACCGCCTCCTGCACCACTGCGACGTCGTCGCCATCAACGGACCCAGCTACCGACTCAAGAACCGCCTCACCGCCATCGACGGCCAAGCCAACGTCGCCTGAACCCAGCCAGGATCCCCTCATGCTTGTCTAGGACGAGTGTCCCGGATCTTGGAGAAGACCACCGCGTCAGCGCGACGGCCCGCGAAAGCCAGGAAGCTGCGCAGCACACCCTCCTGCTCGAAGCCGGCAGCGGTGAGAACCCGCCGTGACGCCTCGTTTTCCGGCTCCACCCACGCCTCCACCCGCGCGATGCCCGCGACGTCGATCGCCCACGAAGACGCCAGCCTCGCCGCACGCGTGGCGATCCCTCGCCCCCGCGCCGATGGGATAAGCCAGTAACCAAGACCAGCCACACCCGGCTGCGGCCGCAGCATGAGCACGGCCGAACCGATCGCCTGACCAGTCACCGCATCAGCAATCGCAAGCGAGACACCCTCACCGCTGTCGGCTCGACTCCACTGCCGACGGATAAACGCTTGTCCTGCATCGACCGAGAACACTCCCGGAACCGTCGTGGCCTCGACAATTCGGGGATCATGGGCCGCGGCTCGAACACAGTCCAGATCATCTTCCCGCCAGGAACGAAGACAAACCGTCCCATCAGTAAGATCAACAGCAGGATAGGCCAACGACACCGGACCAAGCTACGCCACAGGCCACCTCGGGCAGTCCCCGCCGACGCTGTCACCCCCAGCCGTTGACCTCACCGGACGGACTGGCCGCGTTCATCCGTACCTACCTGGGTACACCAACTCGTACGCCGACACGAACAGCAGTTCACCCGCCGGAGCCTGCGGAAGCTCGCCCACTACCTAGCCCACAACCACGGCGCCCGCCGGGTGACGATCAGCCGGGAACGGCTACGGGAGTTTGTCCACAAACACGGGATCACCTTCCAGCGCACCAAGACGTGGAAGGAGACCAACGACCCCCACGCGCAGGCGAAACTCGCCAGGATCGAGGAGGTCACCATCGCCTTCCCGGACCGGGTCTTCGCCTTCGACGAGTTCGGGCCACTAACCATCCGACCACACCCCGGCGCGTCATGGACCGCGAAAGGGCACCCCGACCGGCTGCCCGCGAACTACCACAAACTCCACGGGGTCCGGCAACTCCACGCCTGCTACAGCGTCGGCGATGACACCCTCTGGGGCACTGTCCGGACCCGGAAGTCGGCGGCCAACACCCTCGCCGCGCTCAAGTCGATCCGCGCCGCCCGCCCGGACGGGGCACCAATCTACGTCATCCTGGACAACCTCTCCGCGCACAAGGGCCACCGGATCAAGACCTGGGCGGCCACCAACCGGGTCGAGCTGTGCTTCACCCCGACGTATCCCTCCTGGGCGAACCCGATCGAGGCGCACTTCGACCGCTACGCACCTTCGTCGTGGCCGGGTCGAACCATCCCAACCACACCACCGCGACCCGGGCCATCCACGCCTACTTCCGGTGGCGCAACGCCAACACCGATCGGGCCAAACCATCACACGAGCAGCTTGACCCAACCCGGCCAACGTTCGTGGTCACAGCACTAGAAGGTGATGCCGCCTTCGATGTTGCGTGCCTGCACGACCTTGCCCGACACGTTCCCGGTGATCTGATTGACCACGCCACTGCGGCTAGCGCTGACCTGCTGCCATGTGTGCCGCAACTCTACCCCGAACATGGGGTCTTCGGTCTCTGCGGCAGCGAGATGTGCGGCGAGTACCGCTACTTGAGGCGACCCTGGCGATGCGCCGCTAACCGCTTCGAGTGCCGCCTCGGCGTCTTCGCGGCCGGCGAACCGTCGTTTCACCAGGTCGTAGAGTGAGGTCGCCGACTGCGCGGCAAGCGCGGCAGCGACGGAGACCAAGATCGGCTCAAGCACTGGCACCACCCCTCTTCCGAGACACAGCCTACAAGCCCCAATGGTCTTCAGAAGCAGCCATCTGGTCGGTCGCGTGCAAGGCTCGGTTCGGGTATCGGGTCTACTGCTGACGGCGGCGTTTTCGCCAGGTGCCAAGCCACTTGCGGTGGACGTGGAGGTGCAGATCGTCGATGTGCCCAGCCTGGACCACGACGCCGTGTACCGTCCCGGAGATGTCGTTGTGGGTGGTGACGCTCGCACCATCGGACGGGGGGTCGACCGGTGACACCGCGTGAATGCGCTGCGTGGGATATCCCCGGTGGAGTCTGATGTACTCGGCGACTTCCAGTTGTGTTGTCTTGCAGGCGCCCTGTTCGGCCTTGGCCGCCGCCTCGCACGCGGTCGCCAACCCCGGCCTGCTGTCCAGCAACAGTTCCAATTCGGCCAGCTCGACCTGCGCTCGGGTGTATTCCGCCTCCCAGTTGGTCTTGACTGCCGGGCCTTCCGTTAGATAGCGAAAGTCTGGAGGCGGATGCGCAGCCACCGTGACAGCGCGCTTGACCTTGTGGGCCTTCTTGTCCAAGCCGAGAAGATCGGCCTTTCGCGGGTGCGTGTGGACGGCGTGCACCATCTCGGACAGGTAGGCGAACACGGCCTTGTGGTCAGCGTTCGAGTCGACCAGCTCGTCGAGACCGGTGGACCACGTCCAGTTCAGATCTGGATCGACGTGCGCGACCATACCCAGGTGTTTCCGCAGCCCTTCGAACTGCGCATCCACCTTTGCCACGGTGAGCAGCCTGCGCATGTTCCTCGGAGGGTCGTCGTCGAGACCGTAACCAGTTTCGAGGCTCGCGACCAGAGCGGTGAGCCGGGCTCGCGCTAACAGCCGGTGGTCGTCCCCCGACTCGTAACCGGGATGCGACGCGATCCTCTTGCACAGCCCGTAGATGCTCGTCTGCTGCCGGATCTGGATCAACACGTCCCGTTCTTCCCGCAAGCACAGCACGAGCACCGCGGGGAGCCGGCTTTCGCGGATGCCGAAGTACTCGGCGCAGCGGGTCACGGCCTCGGTCCATGCGGCCTGCTGCACCTCCGCCGGATAGGGCGGAACCGCGACCGGGACGCCGCGCGGATAACCATCGCTGCCGGGAACCACCACCCGGGTGTGGGGAAAGTTGAGAGCATCATCGAGTCTCAGCCTCGACCAGTATCTGGTGACGCCGTTCTCGGTCCCGTAGAACCTGCCGTGCTTGTCCGCCTCGCTCAGCACGAACCGGGCGTCCGGGCAAAGCACGGCAATCCGGTGCCCGGTCACGTCATGAATGCTGGTCCAGTCCCGTACCAGTTCCTCATGAAGCGTCCTCGCCTCCGCAGTGCGAGCGAGAATGACCATGAGTCCCAGATAGCCGTCACGGCGCGCCGCGTCCACAAGGTATGGCAGCGCCTCCGGAGCAGTCACCGGCACCTTCCACATGCCCGCATGATAGACGGAAGTCGCAGGAGCTGACGCCAGACCGAACAGCGAAAATGGCAGGCAGCGATCAAACAAGAGAACTGGTCCTATCCTCGCCTCCCGCCCATCGAGGGTCCAGCGCGCGTAGTCCGATCTCGTTGAACAGGTGGATCACGTCGCGGACGGTGTCCTCATGCGCGGCGACCAGCCGAGCGATCGACGTGACAGGCGTCCCGGGCGCCGACGCCATGATGATCATTGTCCGTCGGACCCGGACCGAGTCGTGCTTGCCTCGTCGCACGAGCTGTTGCAGCCTGCGGCCCTCATCCTGCGTCAACCGCCGCGCCCGTACCGGCGCGGCCAATCCACCCACCTCACCCTCAACGGCCTACATCACCGCCGTCGAGAGTGAGCCCTCACCACCTCATCCGAACGCACGCCGCCCGGCGTGTTACCGACCCGGCAAACGTTCATGGACAACGCACTAGCGCGTACCACTCGACGTCCGGAATCCGCACGACGAGGTGCTCGTTAGACCATGCACCTCACCACCCCAGGGCGCTAACCTGCGCCAGCGTTCGTCCGCTGGTGTACACCGACCAAGGTGCCCCCGTTTACCCCCCGAAAACCCCTTCCCAGAGCCGACTACCAGTGACAAGCGGCGATCAACGTAGGACCGCGTTTGTGCACGTCAATGCCAAAATGTGGTCAGCGATGACAAGCTCGACAGGGTGACGGTTGGTAACCGTGTGTCGCAGGTTCGAATCCTGCCGGGGGCACGAACGCGCGGATGAACGCTCTACCCTGCACATCCGCTGAGCTGCGCAAACCCCGGCACCGGACGTTCGCGACGCTGTTTTGGGGTTCGACCCTCGACTCGCCTTTCGTCACGCATGCCCTAACTGTCGTAATTCGGTGGCCGTCGAGGCGGCGTCAACGGACGCTGCCCTGACCTACAGCGCGCCTTCCCGGCAACCCTGCACGGCGACGCGTCTTCGAAACGCCATGCCTTGATCCACACCCGGGTCGCGCCATGAGCCGATGTCAACACGAACCGACGGGCGTAGATCAACTGGTGCGTGAGCGTGTCCGCTGGATCTGATTCGCATCCAACATGATCGAATAGACCAGCGATAGAAGAGTACCCAGCCTTCGGTGGAGGGGAGCAGTGGACGGCAGCCCTCGCGAAGCCGTCCATCCATCGATCGCGCGGGCCAGGCTCAACATCGCCAGGATAAGATCGTGATCGAGGGACGGGAATGACAAGCAGCGCGGATAGTCCCGCATCAGCCGGCTGCGAGGCAGGGCTCGGCAGCCACGGAGCCCGGGAGGGACTGCATGACCACCGCGGCCGATGACGCCCGCCGATGTGCGCTTGCCCTCCTCTCGAGCCTGGACGAGCACCAACGCCGCCTTGTCCGCGGCGACCTCGCCGACTCCGATTTTCGGCAGTGGACCTATCTGCCGGGGGACCGTCCTGGCCTGTCGATGGAACACCTCACCGACGCCCAGCACGCCCTCGCGGTCGAGCTGCTTCGGTCAGCCCACTCTTCCGAGGGCGGCGATCTCGCCGTCGGCGCCGTCGAGGTCGAGCGGGTCAGGCGGGAACTCGCCACCGGCTCACCGCCGGATGGGGACCGGTACTGGATGCGAGTGCTCGGCAACCCGAGCGACGAACTGCCGTGGGGCTGGCGGATCAACGGCCACCACCTGGCCGTGCACGTCGTCGTGGCACCCGGCGGCACGACGATCACGCCCCACTTCGTCGGTTCAGAACCGGCCGTCGTACCCTCCGGGCCGCACGCCGGCCGCCGGATCCTCGGCCCTGAGGAGGACCTGGCGCGGGAGCTCGCCACCGGGCTCGACCCCCACCAGCGCGCGGTCGGCATCAGTGCCGACGTTGCTCCGGACGACATCCTCACCCGGGCCGATCCGGTGGCCGATCCCAGTCTGCTGCCCGAGGGCATCGGCCGCGACCTGCTGCGGCCGGCGCAGCAGCGGTTGCTCGACCAGTTGGTCCAGCGCTACCTCAACCGCGCGCCGGCATCGTATGCCCAGGCGTGCTGGCGCCAGGCCGAGGCGGCTGGCCTGGACCAGATCCGGTTCGCGTGGGCCGGCCCGACCGCACTCGGCGAAGGCCACTACTACTGCATACGCGCACCCGAGTTCCTCATCGAGTACGACAACACCCAAGACGACGCCAATCACGCCCACTCCGTATGGCGACATCTGCGCCACGACTGGGGCGCCGACCTACTCAGGGATCACTACGCACGGCGCCACCAAGCTATGTGACCCACACTCCAAGAGAAATCGCTTCCCTCAGAGCAATGATCGGAACCTATGGATGGCCCTCGGAGGGGTGACGTGAAGCCGCCTTTGCCATCATCAGGCTCCGGCAGGGGTCATCAAGGACCCGGCTCACGGGCCGCCGGTGTAGCGATGGCGTTGAAGCTGATCGAGTCCGCCCAGGTCCACTGGCCAAGTGTCAACGAGTCACATCTGGGCTTACTTGTCCGCGCAGATGTGAGGTTCGAGCGCGACCACTTCTCGATCGACCGACATCAGGAGGTGATCAGGAAGTTGTCTGGCATACCGATCCACAGGTCACCGATGAGTTCGACCGGCACGCCCAGTCAGTTGCAGCACAACGTACCTACGGAAAGGACAATCCAATGACCGAGCTGAACGCGGAACGTGCCCGGCGAGCGGTCGTCGACCACACCCGACGTCTGGGGGAATCAGCCGCCGCGGCCGGATCTGGCGCCGCAGTGCCGACCACCCCGCGGTGGACCATCACCGACCTGGTCGAGCACGTGGGTCAGACCCAGCACTGGACTGCGGAGATCATCGAGCAGCGCATCACCGATCCCGCACAGATGCCCACCGAATATGCCGTACTGCCCGCCGACCCCCGCCAGTGGCAGGCGTGGCTGTCGGAGTCCGCGCAGCGGGTCGCGAGCGCGTGCTCCGATGACGCACTGGACGCGCCGGTGTTCAACGCGGCGGGGGACGAGCGGCCCGGGACGCGATTCTGGCTGTCCAATGTCCTCAACGAGACGGTCATCCACGGCTTCGACGCAGCCAACGCAGCGCACCGACCGGCCGACATCGACGCCGACATCGCAGCCGCGCTCATCAGCCACCACCTCGCCATGCTCACCTCCCCCACGTGGGAGATGCTGCGGTCCGAGTCCGCCCACGCCATCCGGGGCACCGGGCAAACCCTGCAATGGCTGGCCACCGACATCGCGGACGACGCGGGCGCCTGGTTCGTCGAACGGCGGTCTGACGGGGCGACGTGGCAGCCCGGAATTCAGCAGGCCGATGTGACGGTGGCCGGCCCGGCGCGATCGCTGCTGCTGATCCTGACCCGACGGCTCCCGCTGACCGACCGCCAAGCCACCAACATCAGCATCGACGGCGACACCGACCTCGCCCAGCACTGGCTCGACAACACCGCCCATATCGCCGACTGACCGGCACCGCGGCCCCCACCACGACGAAGGGAACGCTCGGCATGACACCGGCACGAAATGCCGTCATCGGGGAAAGCAACGCACGGCCCGGGGGCTTCGGCGTACATCTATGTGATTTTGAATTACCCCCGAACCCCCGGGTAACGGTCTGGGCGATCGAATTCTGAACCGGCCCGCCACGGTGCTGTCGGCTGCCGTCCCTGGTGCGCCTATCCAGTCTGACGCGGGTCGTGGTCTCGGCGCATGGCTCGGTCGTCGGCGGGCCACCGCCGAGCTGTTCGAGGATGCTGGAGTTGTCTGCGGCGAGGGACGGGCTTCACAATGTAGTGCCTGTTTTGTGACCTGCTCGGTGGTGTGACCGAACTGGGCCGCCACTAGGATCTCGTCGATGCGGGCACCGGTGGCCAGCATCAGGTCAATGATGTCAGCCAGGTCGCAGTGTGTCGGGGTCTGCGCCGGCCTGCCTCGGTGCGCTGCGACGCCGACCGCTAACCTCCGCTGCTAGGATAAATAACCTGGTTGTTATGGAAGTTGGGGTTCGGGTGGAGCTTCGCGACATCGAGATCTTTCTGACGCTCGCCGAGGAACTGCACTTCGGACGTACCGCGCAGCGACTGCATGTGTCGCAGGCACGGGTGAGTCAGGCGATCAAGGCACAGGAGCGCCGCATCGGGGCCGCGTTGTTCGATCGTACGAGCCGGGCGGTGAGGCTGACCGCGGTCGGCAAGCAGCTGCGCGACGATCTGCGGCCCGGCTATGACGCGATCCAGAGGGGTCTCGCGGCGGCGTCGGAGTCGGCGCGGGGTGTCAGCGGTACCGTCAGGTTGGGTGTGATGGGGGCGGTTGGTCACGAGATTCGCGATATCATAGATCTGTTCCGGAGCCGTCACCCCGGCTGTGAGGTGGCGCTGCGTGAGATCCATTTCAGTGATCCGTTCGCCGCCCTGCGGGCTGGGGAGCTAGACCTGGCCTTGCTGTGGCGGCCGGTACGGGAGCCGGATCTGGTCGAGGGGCCGGTGTTGTTGACCGAGGGGCGGGTGCTGGCCGTCTGGACCGGGCATGAGCTTGCCAACCGGACATCGGTGTCGATGGAGGACTTTGGCGGACTGGTGTTCGTCGATTTCGCCCCAAACCTTCCGGACTATTGGGTCGAGGCGATGGTGCCTGTGAAGACACCCAGCGGCCGGCCGATTCCGCGCGCCCCTCTCGTCACGACGTTTCACGAAATCCTGACCCAGGTGGCTGCCGGAAAGTGCCTCAGTCCGCTGAACGAGCACGTGTTGCGGTACTACTCACACCCGGGCGTGGTGTTCGTGCCCGTCCATGACGCGCCCGTCACCGAGTGGGTCCTGCTGTGGCGTAAGGACGGGGCCTCGCCACGGGTGCAGAGCTTCGTCGAGACGGCGGCGCAACTCGGTCCACGCGCTTTCGGTAAACCCAGATAGGCGTCTTCTGCGCTGTCACCATTGGCGTCGGTGTGGAGAGTGGCACCGGATGGTCGATGATTCGGGAACCGTGATCGCACCTTGTCGATGACGAATGCGCGTGGGGCCGCGACTGCGGATGCTCGTCCCATCGGTATGACGACCAGGTCGCGCTTCACCTGATGCACGACCGCAAGGAGTCCACCTCCGAGGCGTACGGTCCAGGTCGCAGCCCTGCCTACTGGGCCGGCTCGGCGCTGTCAGCCGGTCCGGCCCGCCCGCCCGCCGCAGAACACTTCAGGGGCCCCGGCAGTACCAACGAAGATCGACCCCGACCTTGAACCCGAAGCGCTCGGCGAACCACGCCGCGCTCGCGGCCGGGTCCTGCGTCGCGACCGGCAATCCGATCAGTGCGAACTGCATGTGCATCCCCCACGAGGATTGGATTCGGGCCCGCGCCCACGGCGTGCGGGCCCGTCTGACGCTTTCATGGTCCCCGCTGGTATGGACGTCGATCAACGACAAAGATCGCAAGCAGCGATAACCGCTCGGTTATGACCACCGGGTACTGATTCCGGCACCTCAATCTATTAGCGAGGGGTTATGCCACGTTACGGAGACTGTCGTTGATCTTCGGGTGTTCCGCGCGGAAGACTCGTCGCTGACCAGCCGGGCTGGAACGTGCGGAAGTGGAGTGACGAATGCGTGTTGTCGACGATGAGGTCGCGTTTGAAAGCGGCGAAGGACCGCGACGTGAGCCGCCAGCGGCGTACGCCGACGTGATCATTGTGGGCGCGGGCCCGACCGGCCTTATGCTGGCCAATGAACTGCGCCTGGCCGGAGTGCGGCCACTGCTGATGGAGCGGCAGCCGCAGCGCCGAGCCACCCCAAAGGCTGGTGGCATCGGCGGTCAGATCCTCGAGCTGCTGCTATACCGAGGCATACTGGAACGGTTCGAAGCAGCCTGCACCGGCCCTGTCCCGGCTCCCCGGTTCCCGTTCGGCGGTGTGCATCTGGATTTCACCCGGTTGGCGGATCCGCCGCTGCACGCCTTGCCGCTGCCGCAACCGGAGCTGGAGCGGCTGCTCGACGAACGCGCCGAGGAACTCGGTGTCGAGATCCGCCGCGGACACGAGGCGATCGGGGTGAGCCAGGACGATGCCGCGGTGACCGTGGACGTACGGGGTCCGGACGGGTCGTACCAGGTGGTCGCCCGCTACCTCGTGGGGTGCGACGGAGCGCGCAGCCGGGTCCGTCACTGGGCCGGTATCCCCTTCCCGGGAACGGTCTATCCAGAGGTCAATCGGCTGGCCCAGGTCACCTTGCCCGATGCGGTGACCGTCCTCGGGAACGGCGATCTCGAGGTCCCCGGTTCCGACACGGTCCGCGCGGGTTTCACCCGGACCGACCACGGGCTCCTCGGGGTCGGCTCGTCGCCCGAGTCCAGGGCAGTCTCGCTCTACACCGTCGAAGACGAGAGCACCGAATACGACGACGACCTACCGATGACTCTGCCCGAGTTCCAGGACAGCCTGCGCCGTGTGCTCGGCGTGCATCTGCCCGTGGGAGAAGCGATTCGGCTGTCGCGTTTCACCTTCAAGGCTCGGCAGGCGCAGCGATACCGTGCCGGGCGGATCCTGCTGGCCGGTGACGCGGCGCATTTGTTCCCCGCCACCGGTGTGGCACTCAACGCCGGCATGCTCGACGCGGTCAACCTGGCCTGGAAGATGGCCGCCGACATCCACGGTCGCGCGCCGGCCGGCCTGCTGGACACCTACCACGACGAACGCCACCTCGCCGGCACCCGCACCATGCTGCACACCCGAGCCCAGGTGGCACTCCGGCGCGGACACGACCCGGCCGCCGAAGCGCTCCGGGAAGTCTTCCAGGAACTGCTCGCCGACGAGCAGCCGTTGCGCCGGATGGGAACGCTTGTCGCCGGCACCGACATCCGTTACCCGATGCCCGGCTCCCACCACCCCTTGGCCGGCACCTTCACCCCCAACCTCACCCTGCACACCGAGCAGGGCATCACCAGCGTCGCGGAACTCATGCACACCGCACGGCCCATCCTCCTCGACCTCGCCGACCGCCCGGACCTCCGTCAGACCGCCCAGGACTGGCAAGATCGCGTCGACATCCACACCGCCAAAACCGATCAGCGACCAGCCGACGTCCTGCTGATCCGCCCGGACGCCCACATCGCCTGGGCCGCCACCATCGATGAAGCCACCGACACCGCCGCGCCCGCACTGCGAGAAGCACTCAGCGGCTGGTTCGGCACACCCTGAGACGACGACCAGACCACCTCGGCTTTCAACCATCCGCACATCTCAAGCAGTGTGTCGAGGCGGCCGATCCAGAGCGATTGCCGACAACGCTGGTTGATCCGGTCAGCGCGGCGCTCGTCGGTGATCGGCGTGTACGACGCGGGGCAAGGACGGGCACGTCACAGGCTGGGGCGGCTGAACCCTCCGCCGTGTCCTGACCCTCACCCCGATCTTCGCAAGCCCTGACCCGAGTTCCACACACCAGGCCGAGATCTGCGCCCGTACGTAACTTGACGGCATCGTCCGGCGCGCGGCTGCCTGATCCCCAACGCAGAAAGAAGGGTACACATGCCAACCTCGAAACGGCGAGCTGTCTGCGCTGCGGTCGCACTCGCGACCGTGATCGTCGTCGCCGGTGCTCCCGCCGCGTCCGCGACCGCGAGGCCGGCGATCGAAGTCTCCGGCGGGCTGACGCAGCCCGTCTACTCCTACCAGGACGCTATTCGCGAGCACGTCCGGGTGCAGTCACCGGTCGACAGTGACAACGACGGCAGCAAGGACCTGGTCCGGGTGGACATCATCCGACCGAAAGAGACGAGATTCGGGCTCAAGGTGCCCGTGATCATGCACGAGAGCCCGTATTACGACGCCCCGGGTGCCGGCTTCGAGCTGGACCACAAAACCTACGACGCGAACGGGGACCTGACGAAGTTTCCGCTGTTCTACGACAACTACTTCGTGCCGCGCGGCTACGCGTTCGTGTCCGTCGACATGATCGGCACCCGGTTGTCAGACGGCTGCCCGACCTCCGGCGGCCGGTCCGACGTGCTTGGCGGCAAGGCGGTCATCGACTGGCTGAACGGCCGGGCGACCGCTTTCGACGACAGTGGCAATCCGGTGAGAGCCACCTGGACCACCGGGCGTACCGGGATGATCGGCCACTCCGGTGAGGGAGCGCTCGCCATTGGGGTCGCCGGCACCGGGGTGCGAGGGCTGGCGACGATCGTGCCGCTCGCGGCGCCGAGCAACTGGTACGGGTTGTGGCGCGCGAACGGCACCCTCACGGATACCAAGGGCGGACAGGCGTGGCTGGCCACGATGGTCGACGAGGATCCGGACGAGAAATGCGCGGCGGTCCACCAACGCATGACCGCTGGCTCGGACGATGCCACCGGCAACTACAACGCCTACTGGCACGAACTCGACTACCGGACCGGGCCGGTGTCAAACGCCCGCAACGTGCGCGCCAGTGTCTTTCCGGTGGTGGGAATGCAGGACCGGAACGTGATGGCCGACCAGTTCTCCACGTGGTGGGCCGCGCTGCCTCGCGACGTGCGACGCAAGGTGTGGGTAACACAGTACGGGCACCTCGACCCGTTCTGGGCCCGCCGCGACGTGTGGGTCCACACTCTGCACAAGTGGTTCGACCACGAACTGATGGGCGTCCCGAACGACATCATGCGGCAGCCGCGCGCCGACGTACAACTCGGCCCGGACCGCTGGACCACCCAGGCCGACTGGCCGGCGCCGACGCGAACGGTGACCCTGCGACCGCAGCATGACGGCTCGCTGGACCGGACCCCATCGACCGGCACCGGCAGCTACCTCGACACCCTGCAGACCGAGGCCGCGATGGCCGACGACCCCGGCACCACCAACCCCAACCGGCTGGCGTACCTGACCTCACCGCTGCGGAGCGCGACACGGCTGTCCGGGACGCCGTCCGTGAGCCTGCGGGTCACGCTGGACAAGCCGACCGCCAACCTGGGTGTCATGCTCGTCGACTACGGCCAGGACACCCGCATCCACGGTGCGGACCCCATGGGGCAGGGCCTCAAGCTCATCGACGCCGAAGACTGCGTCGGCGCGAGCACGGCCGATGACGACAGTTGCTACGTCCGGGCCGCGGACAACACGGTGACATCCGGCTTCCAGGTGGTCGCCCGGGGATTCATGGACGCGCAGAACCACACGTCGCTCCGCCGCTCGACACCGCTGACGCCGGGCAGGTCGTACCAGATCACCTGGTCGATGCTGCCGCAGGACTACGAGTTCAAGGCAGGGCACCGGCTGGGCCTGGTGCTGACCGGAACGAACGACGACGTCACCGATGCCGAAACCGGTACGGGGACCAGGGTCACCGTCGACCTGGCCGGTACCTCGATCTCGCTGCCGCTGGTCACCGGTACGCCCAGCGGGAAATAGCACGACCGATCTATGCGTACGGTCGCGGCCAGTGTGGTCGCGACCGTACGCATGACGTCTCGGGCGTCCCGAGTTCACCAGGCCATCATCGACGCCGACTGCAGGCCTTGGTGATGCGGGGTTTGTGCCGTTGTTCTACGAGAAGGCCACCGCGTGGCCGTGCAGCCACCGACCAGCCCGGCCGGTAGCCGAACCTGCTACTGCTTGACCGTGCCGAACTCGCGCGGGCCGAGCTCGACCGTCACCTCGACGAAGTCGCGCCCGGGCTGGCGCAGCGCGTCCTTGCGCCACACCAGCACCTACTCGGTGACCGGATGCGTCGTGGATTGGCACGAAGACAACGTCCAGGGCACCAACCTGCGCCAGTATCCGCTCACTGACGGACCCGGGCAGGCGCCCCCGTTTACCCCCGAAAACCCGTCCCGAGGGTTGACTACCAGTGACAGGCGACGATCGGCACAGGATAACGTCTGTGCAGCTCAACGCCAAGATGCGACCACCGATGACAAGTCCGGGAGGGCGACGGTTGGTAACCGTGTGTCGCAGGTTCGAATCCTGCCGGGGGCACCAGCACAGGGCGCTGACCAGCAAGAAGATGGCCACAGCTTCGACGTCTACCTATGTAATCTTCACGCAAGGGATCGTGATGCCTGGACGGCGGGTGTTTCGGGTGCCGCAAAGGCGTGCGGGAAGCGGTGTCCGGAGAGTGGTTCTGACCGATGGAGACCTTCGGGAGCGAGAAGCGGCGGCGCGCGGTAACCAATGCCACCCTGCACGGCGGCTGGTCGGGACACTGGCTATCGTCCCCTGCGGCTACGGCACCCGTGAGATCTGCTTGTCGTCTGTGTCGAGGCCGAGCATGACGTAGGGCGTGCCCTCGCCGAACAGGAGCTTGTGGCCTTCGGTGCCTTCGGCGGCGGCCTCGGTGCTGCGGGCAAACATGGCCTGCTCGTAGGCGGTGATGGCGGCTTCGACGTCGTCGGGGTGGGCGGCGATGGCCTTGGCGAGTTCGGAGCCGTCGTACATGGCCAGGTTGGCGCCCTCGCCGTTCGGGGCTGTGAGGTGGGCGGCGTCGCCGAGCAGGGTCACCCCCGGCACCCGATCCCACCGGTGTCCGATCGGCAGGGCGTAGAGGGGGCGCAGGACCGGTGGAGTGTCGCTGTGGGTGATCAGCGCGGTGAGCTCGGGGGCCCACCCCTCGAACTCCTGCGCGATCCGCGCGGCGGCTGCGGCGGCATCGGTGAAGTCGATGGTGGCAAACCAGGACTGCGGCGCGGTGACGAACACGTAGTTGTGCAGGGTACCGCCCCTCTCGCGGTGCGCCAGAAGGCCCTTTCCCGGCGCAAGGGCGTACATCGCTCCCTGGCCGACCGCCTTCGCGGTGATTGGGTGCCGACGCTCGCTGTCGAACAGGTGGGTTTCGACGGCCGACATGCCGGTGTACTCGGGAGTGGCGTCGGACAACAGCGACCGGACCCGTGACCAGGCGCCGTCCGCGCCGACCAGCAAACTGGTGACAATTGTGCTGCCGTCATCGAAGGTCACCTCGTGGTGGTGGCCCTCGCCGAGGGCAGTTACGCCGCTGACCCGGTTGCCCCACTTGACGCTGCCGGCAGGGAGGGAGTCGAGCAGCATCCGGCGCAGGTCGCCGCGGAGGATCTCGGGGCGCCCACCCGTGCCGTCGTCGGGCTGGTCGACCAGGACGGTCCCGTCCGGGAGGAGGAACCGGCTCGCCTGACGGCCCTCTAGGACGAGGCTGCGGAACTCCTCGATCAGGCCGGCCTCCCGCAGAGCCAGTTGGCCGTTGTGGTCATGGATGTCGAGCAAGCCGCCCTGGGTGCGCGCGGTAGGGGAAGACTCCCCCTCGTAGACCGTTGCCGGGATGCCGTGAACGTGCAGGACGCGGGCCAGCATGAGGCCGCCGAGGCCGGCGCCGATGATCGTGACGGGAGTGGACATGGTGCTCCAGCAGGGTCGAGCGCGTGCCGACGTACGCCGGCACGGCAGTGGATGTGGTGGGCTGCGCGAGTGGCCCGCGTCGTCCTGGTTACCAGGGGTCCGGTTGTGGCATTTCGGCGACGCGCTCATACGGGTCGAGGCGCACCCCTTAGGCTCGACTACGGAATCTGACCCGGTCCCCTTACCGGGTAAGCTTACTCGGTAACGGTAACACTTCGAGGAGTCGTTGCACATGCCCAATCGAGGTGACCGCGGTGGGTCGAAGACCCGGGCGCACATCGCTGATGTCGCGACCGGGCTGTTCCTGGAACGCGGCTTCGACAACGTCACGCTCGTCGAGGTCGCCCGCGCGGCGGGGGTGTCGAAGATGACCGTTCTCACACACTTTGATCGTAAAGAGGATCTTCTGCTCGACCGTCTTCCCGACGTGGTCGAGATCGCGCGGACCACCGTCCGGGAGCGGGCGGACGACGTCGGCCCTGTGGAAGCGATCCGTCGGACTCTCCTCGCCCTCACCGAGGAACGGCACGGGGTGTCCGTCCTGGAGGAGGGGATCGAACCGTTCATGCGGGTCGTCATGGAGGCGCCGACGGTGATCGCGCGCCTTCGCGTGTTCGAGCACGAGATCGAGGCGGCGCTGGCCGAGGAACTCGAATCCGACAAGCGCTTCTCCGGGGACGGTGCGCTCGTCGCCGCGCTCGTGGTCGCCGCGTACCGCGTCGTCGCCGTCGCGACCGTCCGACGCCGGCTTGCCGGCGATGACCTCGCCGACATCGCGACGGCCCATCAACAACGATTGAACCAGGCGTTCGACGCGATCGAACACGGCATCTCGGCCGCACCCCGACCCATAGCTCAGGTGTGACGCCGTCGCCCACCCCGGAAGCGATGGACACGACACCACGACGCCGGGCTTCACGGCGAGGTGGCTTCCGCTCGGGCGCGATGGCTTTAATTCCCGGAGGTTTCCGTCGCTGGCGGCCTCCGACCGGGCGGTGCACGTGGGATTCGTGCAGGGGCTGCAACTCCACTCCGTGGCCACGCATCCCTGCCTCAGCGGGCGCCGCGAAGCTCCTCCCACATCGCCCGGGTCATCTCGTACTCGACCTCGCCGAGGTCGGCTCCGGGTGGCGGGGCATCCCAGGTGGGGAAGTACGTGCGGACGTAGCGCATACCGACGGCGTTCATTACGCCTCGGGACCCGACGTTCACGGTCATGGTCTGCGCGATCACCCGGTGCTGCCCGACGACGTCGAAGGCGTGCCGCAGCAGGGCGCGGGCTGCCTCGCTGGCCAGTCCTTTCCGCCAGTACCGGCGGACGAGGCGGTAGCCCAGATCGGCAACGGTCGGGTCGTCAGGTTGGTCGGGGCCGTGCGCCGGTGGAAGCATCATGAGTCCGACGAAATCGCCCTCGTCCTCGCCTGTCGGCGACGTGGAGTCACGCGCGCCGCCATCAGACCCGAACGCCATCCAATATCCCAGGCCGTCAACCTTGCGTGCCAGCGCCATTCTCTGCGCATGGGACGCGACCACCTCGTCCCGGGAACGCGCCCGGCCACCGAGGTAGCGGAGCACCTCCGGGTCGGAGTCGAGCTGGATCTCCAGCTCGAGATGCCGGTCGACAAGGGGGACCAGCAGCAGGCGGTCGGTGCGCAAGATCGGTTGAGGCACGCGGCGAGGATTCCATCGTGTGACCAACAACGCGAACCGATTTGTCGCAGGTCACGCGCGCCCGCCTGTCGCAACAAGTGCGTCTGACCGTCCGTGGCCCGTCACCCTGCCGACACGGCTGGTGCAACCAGAAGACACTGGTGGGAACGAGACCTCGCCTGTGGTTGCGGGTCGGCAATGATTGCGGTTACCGCCGGCTGGTTGGTTCTGAATTCACCCTACCTGCGCGGCCATCGTCACAGTCGTTCGATGTGGCGTCGCGTCGGCTGTGATGGTGAACGGGTGGCGCAATCGGCGCATCGCCACCTCACCGCAGTCGGAAACCCGGGGCACGGGCTTCTCTTCCGCTGCGGTGGACGGAGCAAGAAACTGTGCCGCGCCGTAGGCGACGGCAGGGGTCGGGCCTGGGAAACGCGGGACGACGGCAACCGGCTGCCGGTCGTCGCTGAATCCGGCGGAGACCGTCCTCGGAAGTGCGTTGGGTGTACGCGGTGACGTGATGATCACGGTTGTGTGATGCCTTCCTCGAACGGCACGTCGCAACGAAGGCAGGGGCCGCGGGCCACGGGACATCGCAAGAACGAACCTGGACAGGTGATTGAGCTGAAACGCCGAACGGTGGCCCGCTGAACCAGTCGGGCCGCCGCGGTCGGAGCGTGGATCAGAGCGAACGGATATCCGTCGCCTGCAGGCCCTTCGGCCCCTGGGCGATGTCGAACTCCACCCGCTGGTTCTCCTCAAGGCTGCGGAAGCCGCTCGCCGAGATCGCCGAGAAATGGGCGAAGACGTCGGCGCCGCCGTCGTCCTGGCTGATGAAGCCGAAACCCTTGTCGCCGTTGAACCACTTCACGGTACCTGTAGCCATGTCTGCTCCTTCGCAGGCTGTTGGAGACCGCACTGTGCGGACTCGCACGCCGCCGCGTTGATCACCCGCGTCGGAAACGACACGAAAACGAAAAGCGCCCGATGGGTTTGGATAACCCATCAGGCGCCGAAACGTCTACGGAAATCAAAACTGCAACCGGGCAACCATAGCACAGAATCTCTCCCTCGCCGCCAGACCCATGCGCGCGGCTCTCTCACAGCACCGCACCGCGAGGCGCCACTTCGATCGCCGCGACGCCTCGGCCGTAGAGTACGACGAGCCGGTCACCGTGTGTCGTGTGCAGCACTCCCGAATCCTGCGCCAGGGTCGAGATCACCTGTTCCACCAGCTCGTCCTCGTCGGAGACCTCCGGTTTGTCGTACGTGATGTCCATGCGGTCGCCGCCGATGAGCCGGACGCGTAGCACCGTGGTTGCCATGTCCTAGAAGCTAGTCGAGTGGGGAAGCCAGGGGCAGTGCCGAGGGGAGCCGCCTTCGCCGGCACTCAGCCCCTGGGCTTGCAGCGGCACCGCTGGCTGTAGTGCGGGTAGAGTGGGCGATGGATCAGTTCGTCAACAGCGTTGGCGGGCCAGCGCCTACCGGGCGTGCTGCTCAGGTCTCGGCAGTGTCCACGGGACAACCTCCAGGTTTGAGGGCCGAGCGTTGGCAGACCATCCGATCGACATCGACACTTCAGTTTGCTGACGGGCGACGCCGAATCCGTTGCCGGCGACGACCAGCGACGGCGTGCGGCAAACCGTCGTGCTCGAAGACATGACAGGCGTCCAGTGGCTGGTCGCCCCCTTCGGGAAACCCTCGGCCCAGGCACAACGCTCCGGCGTCCGTCAGTGACCCTGCCCGGGGCTTGCGGCACGACCGCGGCAGGCGGGCGCCGATCTGCCTGGCCCGAACGAGCAACATCCACACCACAGGAGAAGGACATGACGTTTCTGTTAGCCCCGCCCGCGGTCTTTCCGGCACCCTTGCGCCAGCCCACCAAGACCCTCCGGGAAAAAGGGGCAGACAGTTTTCACGCCGTGCTCGCCGGGGTCCTGGCCGCCGGGCTGGAGGATGCGCTCGAAGCGGGTGACCACCCGAGAGCGATCAGCTTCATCAACCGCGGCTTCGCGGAAGGAAGTCCGCAGCTTGGCTGCGACCTTCTCTGCCGGGCCATTTCGGTTGTCGGGACAGCCCGGACCTGGACCGTGCAGCTCGCGCCCCTGCGATCACGGTAGCTGCCTCGATCAGAAGGTCCGTCGCGCTACGGATCGCTGTCCCGTCACCGGCAACGCCACACCACAGCCGCCGTCCGGCACCGGGAGCGTGCCGCTGCCGCTGCTGGCGGTCGATGACTACCTGCCGCTGGACGGGGCGAACCGGCCGATCGCGTCCGGCACGGCGACCTTCGCCGTCGCCAGGCACCCGGCACAGGCCATCACCGCCTTCACCCTCGCCGCCTCCCTGGACAGCGGCGCCACCCGGCGGTCCGTCCGGGTCGACCGGTCGGGCGACGGCAGCTACCGGGCCCGACTGCCGCAACCCGCCGCCGGCCAGACGGTGTCGTTGCGGGTGACGGCGCAGGGCAGGGCCGGTAGCGGCATCGAGCAGACCATCCTGGACGCCTACCGGGCCGGATGACCCTTCCGGTACCAATGCCCGAGGCCCACGGACGGCAACTGTCCGTGGGCCCCGGGCGGTGGAGGACGATGCCTGGTCAGGACTGGCGGTTGAAGAGTCGCTTCGACCAGAGGTACCCGCCGAGCGCGATGGCGGCGCACCAGGCGAGGGCGATCCAGGCGTTGTTTCCGATCGGCCCGCCCAGCAGCAGGCCGCGCAGGGTCTCGATGATCGGCGTGAACGGCTGGTACTCGGCGAACCAGCGCAGCCCGGCCGGCATGGAGTCGGTGGGGACGAACCCGCTGCCGAGGAAGGGCAGCAGCACCAGCGGCATCGGCAGGTTGCTCGCGGTCTCGACGGACTTGCTCACCTGGCCGAGCGCGACGGAGAGCCACACGAGTGCGAAGGTCACCGCCAGCAGGAAGCCGGTTGCGGCCAACCATCCGCCCAGCCCGGCGGTGGGCCGGAAGCCGACCAGCACCGCCACGCCGATCACGATCGCCAGGCTGAAGACCGTCTGGATCATGCTGCCCAGGACGTGTCCGGTCAGCACCGAGACCCGGGCGATGTGCATGGTGCGGAACCGGGTGATGATGCCTTCGGTCATGTCCATGGCGATGGAGATCGCGGTCCCCTGGACCGTGGCCGCCACGGTCATCAGGATGATCGCCGGCGCCACGTAGTTGGCGTACGCGGCCCGCCCGCCGGCCGAGCCGTCCACCACCCCGCCGAGCCCGGCGCCCAGGGTGCCGCCGAGTACGTAGACGAAGAGCAGCAGGAAGACGACGGGCATCCCGACCAGCATCAGGGTCATCGACGGGTACCGCAGCATGCGCTTGAGGTTGCGGCGCAGCATCGTCGCCGAGTCGCGCAGCGGATGGAGCCGGAGGCTCGCCGGGGCGGGGCCGGCGAGGGCGGAGGTACTCATCGGGCGGTCACCTTCTCGTTCGTGGGGTTGCCGGTGAGGGCGAGGAAGACGTCGTCGAGGTCGGGGGTGTGCACGGAGAGTTCGTCGACCTCGATGGCCCGGTCGTCGAGCCGGCCGATCAGGGTCTTCAGCGAGCGCAGGCTGCCGTCGCTGGGCACCCGCAGGGCGAGCGCGTCGGCCTCGCGGGAGGCCTGACCCAGTACGCCGAGGGCGGCGTCGAGGCTCCGCGGGTCGGTGAAGCGCAGCCGGACGTGTCCACCTGGGATCCGGCGCTTCAGTTCCTCCGCGGTTCCCTCGGCGACCACCCGACCGTGGTCGAGGACGGCGATCCGGTCGGCCAGTTCGTCGGCTTCCTCCAGGTACTGGGTGGTCAGGAAGATGGTGACGCCGCTGGCGACCAGGTCCCGGACGATCTGCCACATGTTCCGGCGGCTGCGCGGGTCGAGCCCGGTGGTCGGCTCGTCGAGGAAGATCACTTGCGGGCTGCCGACCAGGGTCATCGCCAGGTCGAGCCGCCGCCGCATCCCGCCGGAGTAGGTCGCCGCCGGTTTCCGGCCCGCATCGGCCAGGTCGAACTGTTCGAGGAGCTGGGCGGTGCGCCGCCGGCCCTCGCCCCGGGGGAGGTGGTGCAGGTCCGCCATCAGCAGCAGGTTCTCCTCGCCGGTGAGCAGGTTGTCGACCGCCGAGAACTGACCGGTGACGCCGATCGCGGCGCGTACCGCGTCCGGCTGGCGGCCGAGGTCGTGCCCGGCGACCGACGCGTCACCGGCGTCCGCCCTGAGCAGGGTGGACAGGATCTTGACCGTGGTGGTCTTGCCGGCACCGTTCGCGCCGAGCAGCGAGAAGACCGTCCCCCGTCGTACGTCGAGGTCGAGACCGTCGAGTACGACGTGGTCGCCGAAGGACTTCCGTAGTCCGGTCGTGACGATCGCCGGCTGGGATTGCCTGGTGGTCATGGTTGCCTCTCTCCGGGGGCCAGAGGTGGATCAGGAGCGGTGGACGGTGATGTCGCCGTAGGAGGTGCGGCCGCGCACCTGCACGGTCCGGTCGGTCTCGTCGGGGCGGGTGGCGCTCTCCATCAGGTTGCGCACCTGCCCGAATCCGGTGTTCACCTCCAGCCAGGCGGCGGTGCCGTCGGCGATGCCGATCTCCAGGTCGCCCATCGCGGTTTCGAGTACGACCGAGCCGCGGACCACCTCGCCGAGCCGGATGCTGCCGTTGGAGGACTTCGCGTCGACACCGGCGCCGGCCTGCTCGACCCGGATGTCACCGTTGGCCGCGCGGACCCGTACGTCGCCGGTGACCGAGTCGACCGTGGTCTCGCCGTTGGAGTTCTTGATCACCGCGGTGCCCTCGATCTCGCCGATCCGGACCTTGCCGGAGCCGGTGGAGATCTCGGCGTTGCCGGCGATGCCGTCGGCGGTGACGTGCCCGGCCGCGGTCTCCAGCCGGAGCGGGCCGGTTCGTTCGAGCCAGACGTTCCCGGCGGAGGTCTTGACCCGGCACTCACCGAGTCGACCGGCACAGCGGATGTCGCCCACCTGCATCTCGGCGGAGACCTGTGAACCGCTGGGCAGTGCGATCGACACGTCGACCGACCTGCTCTTGCGGGAGAAGTCGAAGGGGCGCGACTTCGGGCCGGTCACCCGGAGTACCCCGTTGGTGTAGTCGACGCGTACCTGTGCGGCGGCCTTCACGTCCGACTCGTCGGCCTCGTCGCTCGGGCGGACCTCGACCACGGTGTCGGTCCGGTCGCTCGCGGTGATCTGCACGGCGCCGACGCCGAGTTCGAGCGTGACGGCGATCGATTCGGGCGTCTCGAAATTTGGCATGGTTGTCTCCACATCATCGGTAGCTGAGGCGTCCCCGCAGGTCGGGGACGTGGTGGAAGGAAAGGCGTGGGTGTGGCTAGCGCACCCAGCCGCTGAAGCGCTGCTGGGTCCGTTTCCCGCTGGTGCGGGCCTCGGGCCGCGCGGCGCGGTCGGAGCGTTGCAGGCCGGCGGCGGCCGCCCGGACCAGCCAGGCGTTGACCGAGCGGCCCTCCTTGGCCGCCGCCTCCTCGATCGCCGCCTTGAGCTGCTCCGGCAGGCGTACGTTGATCCGCGCGGAGGGACCTTCCTCGGCGATCAGCAGATCGCTCTCCGGTCCGCCGTCGATCGGCGCCGTGGCGTCCCCGGCGGCGGACCCCAGTGGCTCGGCGGGTGGCGGGGTCACGACGAAGTTCGGATCCCGTCCGCGCAGCCGCAGCTCCACGGAGCCGGGAGCCAGGTCCCGGGTGATCTCGTCGGCGGCGGCCGAGAGCGCGTCCAGCAGCGTCATCCGGATCGCCGACTCGAGCGACTCGGTCAGGCGCTCGACCAGCACCCGCGACTCCTCGCCGCCGGCTTCGGCGAGCGTGGCGAACTCACGTCCGAGGTTGCTCACGTACGAGGTCAAATCCATGGTGCCATCATGGCACACTCATGGCACCACTGCAAGCCAACTTGGCTCAGGGTGCTGCCATGCGTGGTGCCAAGTGGTGTGCCAAGCCGCATCTGGGCAGCTCAGAGGTGGGTTACGAGTCAGCCGAGGGCGGCGCGCAGCCGGTCGTACGTCGGGGCGAGTTCGCGGAGCGCGGCGGCCGCCGCCGGCAGATCCCCGACCACCATCGGGTACTGCATCGAGCCCACCAGCCGGGCCTGGAGCGCGGCGATCCCCGCCGCTTCGGCGTACCCGGCCCGCAGCAGGCAGTCCGCGGTGTCGCCGAGCCGACGCGCGCCGACCCGGATCGCGAAGTAGATCAGGTGATCCCGCAGCCCGCCGCCCGCACCCGCCTCGATCAGCTGGGCGACCCGTTCCGCCGCCTCGCCGTTGCCGAGACTGCCGGGTGGCATCGCCATCTCGGCCTCCATGGCGAGCCGCCTGATCGCCGTCGGGACGATCGACCGGATCGCCTCGGCGTCGGACACCTCCGCGACCTGCCGGAAGTCGGTACGCATCGTGTACGGCTCGCCGTAGTCCACCGTCTCGGCCCGCCAGGCGGCCAGGAAGTCGTCCACCGGCACCTGGGCGTACGGGTAGCCGTGCGGGTCGTGCACGAGCACCCGGTCGTCGGCCACGTCGAGGACGACCACGTAGTGATCGGCGCCGATCGGCCCGGTCATCTCGGGATGGTGCCGCAGGTGACCCATCTCCAGCGGCCCGACCCAGACCGGACCGGTCGCGGCCGCCCCGGCGAGGCGGGCCAGCGCCTCGTCGGCGGTACCGCCCCGGCTGACCGCCGAGCGCCAGCCGATCGCCGCCAGCGCCTGGTCGAAGCCGAGTTCGGGATTCCAGCCGTACGCGTCGAAGAACACCGTCCGACCGCCGATCAGTTGCATGCCGAACGGGCCACCGGTGGCGACCTCGATGACGGCGGTCGACGGGGCCCGCTCGCCGAGCAGCATCGCGAACGAGTTGGCGTAGCAGTACGGGCCGCTGCCGACATAGGGGGTGTGGCGCATGGAGAGAGCCTTTCGCCGGGGTGGATCGGGAGACGGAGAGGTGACCGGGTACGCGGCGAGGCGCAGGGCCCTCGGCGACAGCCGCTCGGCCGCGCCGAACTCGCCGGCCCGCAGGTACCTTCGCCGCACGCCATGGAGTCTGCGCCGCGCCCCCGGGGCGAGGTCAAGGCGGAACCGGACCACCCGGCGGCGGCCGTATACCGTTGCCATAGCACGGCGGACGACCCGACGGGTGACCCGGGCGGGCCGGCCGGGGTGTGCGCGGTGCGGCGGGAGGGATCCGGGATGCGACTGTCCGTGGGATGTGCGATGTGGACGCACAGGTCCTGGCAGGGGCGGTTCCTGGCGCATCCCCTGCCGGCCGCCGAGCGGTTGCGCGGCTACGCCGGTTGGTGCGACGCGGTCGAGGGGAACACCACCTTCTACGCGACCCCGACCAGGGAGACGGTGGCCTCCTGGGCGCGGCAGACCGATCCCGACTTCCGGTTCGTGGTCAAGATCCCGAAGCTCATCACGCACGAACACCGGCTCACCGACGTCGACGAGCCGCTCCGGGCCTTCCTGGCCGCGGTCGAGCCGCTCGGCCCCCGGGCACACGCGCTCTGGATCCAGTTGCCGGGCTCCTTCGCCCCCGGCGACGTCGCCGTGCTCGCCCGCTTCCTGCGCCGGCTCCCCGACTCGCACCGCTACGCCGTCGAGGTCCGCGACCCCGCGTTCTTCACCGACCCGCGCGCGACGCGGCTGCTCGAAGGGGTACTCGCCGACGCCGCCGCCGAGTGGATCCCGTTCGACACCACCGGGTTCTTCCAGCGTCCGCCGACCAGCGACGCGGAACGGGACGCCTGGACCAAGAAACCCCGGATGCCGCTGCGGACGGTCGCGCTGACCGACCGGCCGATCGTCCGGTACCTCGGTCGCGACGATCCCGAACAGACCGTGCGGGGCTGGCGGCACTGGGTCGACGTCGCCGTCGACTGGCTGGGCGAGGGGCGCTCGCCGACCGTCTTCATCCACACCCCGGACAACGCCGACGCGCCGATGCTCGCCCGCCGCTTCCACGACGAGGTACGGGCCCGGGTGCCCGGACTCGCCGCACTGCCGGAGCCGACCCCGGCCGAGCCGCTGACCCTCTTCTGACCCGGCGATCCGTTGCCTCTGCCGGGGCGGCGGTCGGTCAGCGGACCCGGATCCACTCGCTGGGGCCGTTGCCGAAGAGCCGCATCGTGTCGCCGGTGCAGATGTATTCGGTCGGCTCCAGCAGCAGCGACAGCGGGACGCTGGCGTTGCGGCTGCTGCCCCGGTAGAGCACGATCGTCCCCTTGGCCCGTACGCCGCTGACGTACTCCACGCCGTTGCGGTGGTAGACGTTGGCCGAGGCGGTACCCCGGGTCCGTTCCCGCCACCGGACACCCCGGTAGGTAGCGGTCTCGTCCGTGGTCCGGCTGAAGTCCAGCGTCACCCTGCCGTCCGCCCCGTAGGTCTGTATGGTGCCGGCACCCCCGCTGAACTGGACGCTCTGGTTGTCGATCTTCTTGTCCGACTGGCCGCCGAGGCTGCGCCAGGTGCCGACCATGCAGGCGTCCACCCCGGCGGCGGTCACCGTCGGCGTGACGGAGGGCCGGGGTGACGCGCTGCCGCCGGGCGTCGCGGAGCTGCTCGCCCCGGCGGCGCCGGTCAGCTCCGTACCCCGGTTCGGGTCGCCGCCCCCGGCGACGGCGGCGGCGACGGTGGCGGCGGCCAGCACGGCGGCGACCGCCACGGCCGCGCCCGTCACCCGGACCCGCCGGGACCGGGACAGCGCGGTCCACCGGCCGAGCCGCCCGCCCGGCGCGGCGGTGCCGGCGGTCGCGGGTTCGGCGGCCGGCGGCGGCGCCGGCACCCCGACCATGGCCGGCTCGGCGGAGCCGGCCGGGACCCGCAGGCTCCCCTCGGCGACCACCAGTTCCGGCTGCTCGACGACGCTGGGGGCGATGTCCAGCGCCCGGTGCAGCGCGGTCGCGACCGCCGGCATCCGGCTCGACCCGCCGGAGAGGAAAACCGCCGCGACCGCCGACTCCCCGTCGTCGAGCCGGCCGAGCAGGGCACGGGTGGTCGCCACGGTACGCGCGACGACCGGCGCCGCCAGCTCCTCCAACTCCTCGCGGCCGAGCGGCATGTCCACATCGAAGAGCGGTACGTGCACCAGCGTCGTGGTGCTCCGGGTCAGCATCTCCTTGCCGGCCCGCGCGTTGGCCCAGAGCTGCTGGCTGGCCCGCCGGTCCGAGGTGCTCTCCGGACTGGTCAGCCGGGCCCAGAGCGACTCGTCCCGGCTGCCGATCGTGGCACCGATCCGCTCCACGATCGCGGCGTCGACGTCGAGCCCGCCGCAGTCGGCCAGCCCCTCGGTGGCCAGCACCTCGAACCCGTCCCCGGTACGGCGTACCACGGTGACGTCGAAGGTGCCGGCGCCGAAGTCGTAGACCACCGCGTAGCGCCCGACCGGCAGCTCCCGGCCGGCCACCTCGACGAAGAAGTTGGCGGCGGCGACCGGCTCGGCGACCAGGCGTACGGTCGGCAGCACCCGGTTCGCGGCGGCCAGCAGGGTGCCCCGGCGGTGCGTACCCCAGGCGGCCGGATAGGTCAGCACCGCCTCGGTGACCGGTTCGGTGGTGATCAGGCGTACCTCGCTGGCCACCCGGCGCAGCGGTGCGGCGAACAGCTCCTCGACCGACATCTCCCGGCCGCCGAGCAGCACGGTGCCCTCGTCGACGCAGCGCTTCGGATAGGGCTCGTAGGACTGCGGCAGCGAGAGCGCGGTGTGCAGCGCGTCCTGGCCGACCAGCAGCCGCTCGCCGGTGTCGGCACAGACCGCCGAGCGCAGCAGCGGCGAGCCGTCGAAGAGCAGCGGCCGGGGTTCCCGCCCCGGCAGAGCCAGCACCGCGACCGTGTTGTAGGTGCCGAAGTCGATGCCGAGTCTCGCGCCCACGCCACGCACAGCATCACGGTACGGGAGCCGCACCCCGGCACGCTCGCCCGTTCGGCGCTTCCTCGCCCCGGCGACGACGCGGGCCCGACCGGGGGCCGGGGGACCCTGGCGGAGGTCGTCGGCGGCCGCTCAGAGCCAGCCGTTGTCGACGGCGATCCGGTACGCCTCCGCCCGGCTGCCGGCGCCGAGCTTGCCGACCACTGCGGCCAGGTGGTTGCGTACCGTGCCCTGCGACAGCGAGGTGCGCCGGGCCACGGCCGAGACGGGCGCGTCCGCGCCGGCGACCCGGAGCACCTCCAGTTCGCGCGGGGTCAGCGGACACTCGGGGGCGATCAGCGCCTCGGCCGCGAGCGCCGGGTCGACGTACCGTGCCCCGGCGTGCACCCGCCGGACGACGTCGGCCAGCGCGCCGCCCGGGGCGCCCTTGGCCAGGAAGCCCCGGGCGCCGGTGCCCAGTGCCCGGCGCAGGTGTGCGGGCCGGCCGCGGCCGGTGAGGATGACCACCGCGCAGGAGGGCAGTGCCCGGGCCAGTTCGGCGGCGACGCCCATCCCGTCCAGCGCCGGCATCTCCAGGTCGACCACCGCGACGTCCGGCCGGTGCGCCAACGCCGCCTGTACCGCCGCCCGGCCGTCGGCGGCCTGCGCCACCACCTCCAGGTCGGGTTCCAGGTCGAGCAGGGCGGCGACGGCGACCCGGATCAGCTCCTCGTCGTCCGCGAGCAGTACCCGGATCACGGCCGGTCCGCCCTGGCCGGTGCCGGTTCACCCGGCTCACCCGGCACGCCCACCGCCGCCGTCGTGCCCGCCGCTGCTGTCTGGTCCACCACCGTCGCTCTCCTCCCCGTCACCGTCGCCTCCGGTCCGTGCACCCGGCACCCGTGGCCGCGCCACCGTCGGCCGTGCCCCGGAATCGACCCCGTCATGCACGGCCGGGCCGACCTCGTCATGCACGGCCGGGCCGACCCCGTCGCCCACGGCCGGGCCGGGCGCGGCGGCCTCCGCCGGGCCGGGCGCGGCGGCCTCCGCCGGGGCCGGCACGACGGCCTCGACCGTGAAGACGCCGTCGCGGTGTTCGGTCCGGAGCAGCCCGTCGGCGTCGGCCAGCCGGTCGGCGAGACCGCGCAGTCCCGAGCTGTGCCGGTCCGGCGCGGCCGGCCCCGCCCCGTCGTTGGCGACGGTCAGCCGGAACCGGTCGGCGTCCCGACCGACCTCGATGGTGCACCAGGTGGCCCGGCTGTGCCGCAGCAGGTTGGTACTCGCCTCGCGCAACACCGGAGCCAGTTGGGCGGCGACCTCTTCCGGTACGTCTCCGGCCGGTTGGGTGACCGCGCAGCGTACCCCGGAGGAGCGCAGTACCTCGGCGGTGGCCGCCAGTTGTTCGCGCAGGTCGACCGCGCGGTAGCCGTGCACCGCCTCGCGGACCTCGGCCAGGGCCGCGACGGCCAGCCGCTGCACCTCGGCGGCCTCCCGCCCGGCCCGTTCCGGATCGGCCGAGGCGAGTCGGGACGCGAGTTCCGCCTTGAGCGCGATCACCGAGAGGTGGTGTCCGAGCAGGTCGTGCACGTCCCGGGCGAACCGGAGCCGCTCCTGGGTGGCGGCCAGCCGGGCCTGGGCGGCCCGGCCCCGCTGCGCCTGCACCAGCAGGTCCCAGAACCACACCTGGAACCAGCCGATCGCGGCGACGGAGAGCCCGATGCCGCCGGTGATCAGGAGGTGGTCCGACACCTCGCCGCCGGTCCACCGGGCCACCGCGACCGCGACGCCGACGGTCGCCGCCACCACCAGGGTCGCGGTGCGGCGGCCGAGCAGCAGCGGCGCGGTACCGACGGTGGAGGCGCCGAGCCAGGCCCAGGTGGGCCAGTCGCCGCCGGCCACCGGAGCGACCAGCGGTACGGAGGCGACGGCGGTTCCGGCGTACCCGGCCAGTGCGCGGCGCCGGGCCGAGGCGGTCAGCCAGGGGGTGAGCAGGACGTACAGCGCGACGATCTGGGCGGTGGCGACGGCGACGATGCCGGCCGAGCCGAGGGCGATCCAGAGCGGATCCGACTCCCGGGCCAGCCCGATCCCCGGCATCATCAGCGCGGTCAGCAGCGTGCTGAGCAGCGCGACCAGGGTGGCGATCCGGGGCCGGCGCAGCCGGGGATCACGCCCGGGCGGATCGGTTGGGCTCGCCATCCGGCCGATGCTATGTCCCCGGGCACGGTCGATGCCGACTGCCCGGGGTCCGGCCCGTCCGGCCGAACCCGGTTCGGCGGGCGATTCGGCGAATCGCGTCGTACCTCACTTGTAGAGAAACGGGTCGCGGGGGTGGCGACGGCGGCGCCGCCGCATCAGGCGACGTACGGCGGATAGGACCGACCTCAACGCGCTCGGCCAAACCATTTTCCCCCCGAGGGGTGCGGCGGGGACCGGGTGGGTGGGATCGCTAACATCCCCGCCGAAAAATATCGCTTCGGATCGTTCTCGGCAACAACCTGGACCGGCCGGCCCCGCTGACTCCCCGGGGTTGCGGTGCAACGCTCCGGGCTCGGCAGGTACGCCGTGGGAGCGCGTCCATTTGATCATGCTCGACCCCTTGACGATTGTCGTTCCATCGTATTGAGTCGATATCGATCCGAACGGGCAATGCATCCGACGACGGGAAAGGCAGGGGGTGGCATGTCCGTGTCTCGGTTTGCTTTGACATGCCCCGGAGGATTTCTCCGGACCAATGGCGATCAAATAGTTGACGGCGACGGACGGCCGGTTATCTGGCGGGGGATTGGCCTCGCCGGTTGGCTCAACTTCGAGAACTGGATGACCGGTTTCCCGGCGTACGAGCAGGGCATGCGGGCCGCCGTGCGGGACGTGCTCGGTCCGGAGCGGGCGGCGTTCTTCTTCGACCGCTTCCTGGAACACTTCTTCACCGCCGACGACGCCCGGTTCATCGCCGGGCTGGGCTGCAACGTCGTCCGGATCCCGGTCAACTACCGGCACCTGGAGGACGACCGGCGACCGTTCGAGATCGTGGAGTCCGGCTTCCACCACCTGGACCGGGCCATCGAGCTGCTCGCCGCCTGCGGCGTACGCACCATCATCGACCTGCACGCGCTGCCCGGCTGGCAGAACCAGGACTGGCACAGCGACAACCCCACCCACGTCGCCCAGTTCTGGCAGCACCCGCACTTCCAGGACCGGGTCGTACACCTCTGGCGGGCCATCGCCGGCCGCTACCGCGACGAGCCGTGGGTCGCCGCGTACAACCCGGTCAACGAGCCGGCCGACCCGAGCGGCGAGGTGATCGGACCGTATTCCCGCCGGCTGGTCGAGGCGATCCGCGAGGTCGACCCGGAGCACATCGTGATCCTGGAGGGCAACCGCTACTCCAACGACTTCGACGTCTACGGCGAACCGCTGCCCAACGTCATCTACTCGCACCACGACTACGCCCCGCCCGGCTACGTGCCGGACGGCCGCTACCCCGGGGTGGCGCACCTGACCCACGTCTGGGAGTCGCCGGACGGCGTCGGCTACGAGCACGGCATCCTGCTGCCGGACCAGTCCCGCGACCAGTACTTCGACGCTGATGTGCTGGAGCGGACATACCTCAAGCGCAGCGAGTACATGCTCCGCACCGGTACCCCGGTCTACGTCGGCGAGTTCAACGCGGTCTTCACCGGCGACGCGGAACAGGACCGGATGCGGCTGGACCTGCTCGCCGACCAGTTCGAGATCTACACCCGGCACCGGGCCAACTGGGCGTTCTGGCCCTACAAGGACATCGGCGTCGCGGCGCCGCTGACCGTCGACCCGGAGAGCCCGTGGATGCGCCGGCTCCGGCCGGTACTGGAGAAGAAGGCCCGGCTCGGCGTCGACCTGTGGGGCGGCCGGCACGACCACATCCAGCAGGTGATGGGACCGCTCAAGGAACTCTTCGCCCGGGAGTTCCCGGACTACCTGCCGTTCCCGTTCGGCAGCGAGTTCCTGATCGGCCGGCTGGTGCCGCAGATCCTCTTCGCCGAGGCGCTGCTGCCGGAGTTCGGCGAACTGTTCCGGGGGATGGGCGAGTCGGCGATCGACGAGATGATGCGCTCGTTCCGGTTCGACCAGTGCCGGCAGCGCGAGCCGCTGGTCGAACTGCTGCGCCGGGCCTGTGCCCAGCAAGCGCCGGTGTGAGGCGATGTCGTCGACCACCGGGGCTCCGGCCCTGGCCCGCCCCCGCGACCTGCCCAGGCCGGCGGCGTCCCCGCCCGGGCGCAAGGACGCGCTCCGGGTCAAGCTGATCGACACCTTCGAGCTGCGGATGCGCCGGGGCCTGTGGCGGCCCGGCGACGTCACCCTGCTGCGGACGCTCGGCGGCGCGCGCCGGGTCCTCGCGGTCTGCGACCGGCCGGAGCAGCGCCGCCGGCTCGACGCCTATCTCGGACACTGGCGGGACCGCGGCGTGCTCGACCACCACCGGACGGTCGAGGCCGCCGACCTCGCCGCCCCGGACGACCCCGATCCGGTACGCGCCGTGGTGCGGGCCGCCGTCGCCGCCGGACTCGGCCGGCGGGACGCCTTCGTCTGCCTCGCCGGGCCACCGGCGACCGCGACCACCGTGCTGGCCGCCGCCATGTACCGCCGGTACGCCCACGCGGTCCGGGTGCACGACGACCTGCCGTCGCTGCTCGCCTCCCTGCACTGGAGCGCCCGGGTGGTGGCCGGCGAGCCGGCACTCGCCGCCGAGACGCGCGATCCCGTGCTCCTGGTCGACGTGGACACCCTGCTCGCCGACCCCGCCCCGGTACGCCCCGACGAGGAGGCCGCGATCCGGCACCTCGTCGGCTACGACGACGTACTCGCCGGCCAGCTCGACCGGGTCGCGGAGCCGGCCCTGGTCCGGCAGGCGGCGCTGGACGCGGTGGCCCGGCTGCTGCACCGGTACGGCCCCGGCGACGGGCGGATCTGGCCGGCACCGCCACCGGCGACCGCCGCGCCCGCGATGCTTCCGGCGCCCGCCGCGGCGGGACCGGGACCGGGGTGGCGGCCGTCGGTGCCGGCGCCGGTCCGGGCGCACCGGATCCGGGAGCTGGGCTATCCGGTCACCTTCACCGTCGGGGTCCTCGCCCCGGACAACCCGGTGCTCTCCGCCCACCTGCCGGCCGGCGCCCGGGTGCTGGCGGTGGTCGACGACTACTCGCCGACCGTCACCGCCGCCCTCCGGGACTCGCTCGCCCGCCGCTGCCGGCAGGGCCGGCTCGCCGGCTACACGGTGCTGCCGGTGCGCAGCTCGCCCGGGGGCAAGACCCTCGACGCCGCCGGGCGGCTGCTGCGCCGGGTACGCGGACTCGGTCTCGGGCCCGCCGACCGGATCCTGGCGGTCGGCGGCGGCACCGTGCTCGACCTGGTCGGCTACGTCGCCGCCTGCCATCCCGGCGCTACCCCCTACCTGCGCGTCCCGACCACCCTGGTCGGACTGGTCGACGCGGGCGTCGGGCTGAAGGTCGGCGTCGACCTCGACGGCCGGAAGAACCTGCTCGGCGCCTACCATCCGCCGCTGGCCTGCCTCTGCGACGCCGGATTCCTGACCACCCTGCCGGAGCCCGAGTTCCGGTGCGGACTGGCCGAGATCGTGAAGATCGCTCTGGTCCGGGACGCCCGCCTCTTCGCCCTGGTCGAGGAGCACCACGCCGGGCTGCGCGACCCCGCCGCCGCCCCGGTGCTCGACGAGGTACTCCGGCGCGCGGTCGCCGCGATGCTGGTCGAACTGGAGGAGAACCCCTGGGAGCGGCGGCTGCGCCGGCTGGCCGACTTCGGCCACGAGTTCGGGCACGTCCTGGAGGAGCGGTCCGGCTACCGGCTCCGGCACGGCGAGGCGGTGGCGGTCGGGATGGCGCTCTCCTGCCGGCTGGGCGTGGCCGCGGGGCGACTGCCGGAACGCCTCGCCGACCGTACCGAGACGCTGCTGCGCCGGATCGGGCTGCCGACGTACGACGACTGCTGTGACGCCGCCGAACTGTGGCGGGCGCTGCACACCCACGTACTGCCACACAAGGGCGGCGAGCTGCACCTGGCCGTACCGGTCGGGCTCGGGGTCGGCGGCTTCGTCGACTCGATCGAGGAGATCGGCGCGGCCGACCTGGAGCGGGCCTGGTCGGCGCTGCGCCACCGGGCCGGTACGCCGGTCCGGACCACCGGAGCCGGCGGCGAGCCGGTGCTGCCGGCCCCGGCGTGGAGCGGTTCGTGACCGGAGGCACCGGGCAGGACGGGCAGACGCGGATGACGGGGCAGGAACGGCAGCCGGGCGGAACGGCGGGCACCGGCCGGGACGGCGCACCGGATGCCGCCGGCACGGCGGGGACGGGCCCGGACGGGTGGCCCGGGGCGGCGGCGGAGCGGGGCGTGGTGGTCGACGTCGGCGGCACCTGGACCCGGTTGGCGCTGGCCGAGCGGGGACGGCTGGTCGGCGAGGTGGTCCGGTTCGCCACCCCGACCCGGCGCGACCGGCCGGAGATCCCGCTGGCCGTCGTCCGGGACGACCTGCTGGACCGGATCGCCGCCGAGGCCGACCGGCTGCACCGGGCCGCCGAGCCCACCGGCCGGCGCGACGTCGGGGTCGCCTTCGGCGCGGTGGTCACCGCCGAGGGGGTGGTCCGGGACGCCAGCGTGCTCTGGCAGGCGCGGTCGGCCGGCTACGACGTACGGGCCGCGCTGCGGGCCCGACTGCCGTGGGCCCGGGTCACCGTACTCAACGACGTCGCCGCGGCGGCCTGGCACTACCGGCGGCTCGGCCGGTTCGCCCTGCTCACCGTCAGCACCGGCGTGGCGGTCAAGGTCTTCGACGACCGGCTGCCCGGCACCGCCAAGCTGCTCGCCGACCCGACCGGGCTGGGCGGGGAGATCGGGCACGTGCCGGTGGAACCGAGCCGGCTCGACGCGGTACCCGGTGGACCGGCCGGTGCCGCCCGGCTCGGCCGGGCCGCCGCCGCCGGAGACCGGGCCGCCCGCGAGGAACTGGCCACACTGGACCTGCCGTGGTGCGACTGCGGTGCGGTGGCGGACCTCTGCGCGTACAGCTCCGGGCCGGCGGTGCTGCGGGCGGCGGCCCGGCGCGCCCGGCAGGAGCCGACCGACTTCGCCGGTTCGGTACTGCACCGGCTGGTCGGCGGCGACCCGGACCGGATCGACGGCCGGGCGCTCGCCGACGCCGCCCGGACCGGCGACGCGTTCGTCACCGACCTGGTGCGTGCGGCGACCCGGCACCTCGCGGTGGCGCTGTTGCAGGTCTGCGCCCAGCTCGGGCTCTGCCGCGTGGTGGTGGTCGGCGGCTTCGCGCACGGCGTCGGCGCACCCTGGTTCGCCGCCCTGCGCGGATGGCTGGCGCAGCTCTGCGTCGACGCCGGCTGGTTCGCCGGCTGGACGGCCGCCGAGCGGGACGGGCTGCTGCACGTCCCCGACGACGCCGAGTCGGCCACCCTGACCGGGATGGCCGGCTACCTCGCCGCGCGGCGGGCCGAGATCCGCGAGCTGGTCAAGCCCGTCGGCGAGTCGCGGCTGCTCCTGACCACCGGCGCCCGGCCGCGCTGTGGCCGCGAGCAACTGCTGCTCATGCCGAGGTACGCCGGCCTCTGCGGCACCGACCTGGAGATCCTGCGCGGCGAACGGGGCCTGGAACCGGGGGTGCTCGGGCACGAGTGCGTGGCCGAGGTGGTCGAGGTGGGTACGGCGGTCTCCGGCCCGCGCCCCGGCGACCTGGTGACGCTCAACCCCAACCACCCGACCGACGACTACCTCAAGCTCGGGCACAACCTGCCCGGGGTGTTCCGGGACCTGCTCGTCAGCGACCTGGGCGCGCTGGCACAGGGGCAGCTCGTCGAGGTGCCGGCGGGCTGTGGCCCGGAGTGGGTGCTGCTGGAGCCGCTGGCGGCGGTACTGCGGGCACACCGGGCCCTCGCCGCGGACTGGGCCGGCCGGGACGTCCTCGTCGTCGGTGCCGGCGTACTCGGCCTGCTGCACCTCGCCGTCGCCCGCGCCCGTGGCGCCCGTACCGTGATCGTCGCCGGCCGGAGCGACCGCAGGCTGCACGCCGCCGTCCACCGTGGACTGCCGGCCCCGGACGCGGTGCTGCCGCTCGGGCCGGGACTCGCCACCGGGGTACGGTCGGCCACCGCCGGCCGGGGCGCCGAGCTGGCGGTGCTGGCGGTGGCCGGTGACGGCGGGCCGGCGGCGGCCGAACTCAGCTGGCCGGCGCTGGCCGACGGGGCCGGCCTGCACCTGTTCGGCGGCTTCCGGACCGGCCGGCTGCTTCGGGTCGGCGACGGCGCGGCACTGGACCCGGGACCGGTGCGGGCCGGTGAGCGTCGGATCGTGCCCAACCCGGCCGGTGGCCGGTGCACCGTGGTCGGCACCCGGGGCGGGCGCGCCGAGGACTTCGCCGCCGCCCGCGAGCTGCTCACCGGGGGCGGCACCGCGGCCGTGCTCGACCTGGCGCCGCTGGTCAGCCACCTCGTCTCGCTGCCCGCGCTGCCGGGCGTGGCGACCGAACTCCTCGACCACGGCACGGTCGGCGGCGGCCCGCCGCTGCGGGTCGTGGTCGACTTCCGGCTCGACGGCACGGTGGTCTCCCCGGTGCCGGCCCGACGGGGTACGCCGTGACCGGGCGGCACTGGGCGGTCGAGCCGAGCGGAGCCGAACTCTGGGCGTACGTGCGGGCGGCCGCCAGCGGCGAGCGGCACGGTCCGGCGGGTACGGTCGCCGCGCTCGCCAGCCTCGCCGGGGTGCCCCGGCTCGGCTGGGTACACCCGCCGGCCTGGCCGAGAGTCTCCCGGCTCACCGCCGAACGGGGCGGCGGTACCCTGCTGCGCGGCTGCCGGCGGGCGGTCTTCGTCGGTACCGGCGGTTGGGCCTTCGGGCTGCGGGCGATCTCCGAGGCGGTGCCGGGACAGTCCGCGATCCGGGTACTTGACTCGCTCGACCCGGAGACGGTGCGCCGGACGCTGCACGAGTGGCCGGGGCGGGGCGCCGTCGCCGGGTTCGCGGTCAGCGCCTCCGGGCGTACCCGGGAGACCCGGCTGCTGGCCGCCACCCTCGCGCTGGCCCGGCACCGGACCGGCGGGGCGGCCCCGGCCTGGCTCAGCGAACGCGGCGGCACCCTCTCGGTGGGCGGCGGGCCCGACCAGGTGGCCCTCTACCACGCCCCACTCTCGGTGCCGGCGCTGCTCGCCGCCCGGATGCTGAGCTGGCCGCACTTCGACGACGCCTACCGGGCGTTCGCCGGTGCGGCCCGGGCGATCGGCGAGTGGGCCGGCGAGGAGTCGGCCCGGCTGCCGGCGACCGGCCGGCCCCGGGTGCTGTTCCGGCTGCCGCCCGGCGCCGGCCCGGGGCTGCGGCTCTGGACCCTCCAGGCGGCCCGGCAGGGCTGGGGCGGCAAGTCCGAACGGTTCCGGCCGTGGCCGGACGTGGCGGCCGGACCGGCCTCCGGGCCGGACGTGGCGGCCGGACCGGCCTCGGGGCCGGACGTTGCGGCCGGACCGGCCTCCGGCGGCCGGCACGTCGACGAGCACGTCGACGAGCGGACGCCGCCGGCGCTGGTGGTCGACGTCGCGGCGGGCATCTCCACGCTGTCCCGGCCGGCCGGGGCGGCCGGTGCGGTCGCCGCCGCGATGGCCGCCTGCTACGCGGTCGCCGCCCTGGTCGCCTGCGTCGCGGTGCGGCACGGGTTGCGGTTCGCCACCCACGACGCCGTGGACCATTACAAGCGGCTGGTCCCGGCGGCCCCGACCGCTGCCGACCGGCCCACCGGGGCGGACGCGGTCGCCGGTACCGACGAACTCGCCGGGGTACTCGCCGGCTGGCTGGCCCGGCGGCCCGACCTCACCGCCGTTCACGTCGTCGGCTACGGTGCCGGCCCGGCCACCGGGGTCGAGGCGGAGCGGCTGGCGCAGCGGCTCGGCCGCCCAATCGAGGTGCACGAGGGCAGCGGCTGGAACCACCACTCCTACCAACTGGTCTGGCACACCCGATCGGTCGGGGTGGCGGTGCTGCTCGACCCGGACCCGCCGGTCGGCACCGGCGACTCGGCCCTGGACGGCGCGCTGGCGGCCCAACGGCACACCCTGGACGCGATCGCCGTGGCCACCCACCGCTCGCTGGCGCCGCGCAGCCTGCTGCTGCACTGGCGCGGCGGGCCGGAGCGGGTCCGATGACGTTCCGGATCGGCATCGTCGGCGCCGGGTTCCTGACCCGCCGGGCGCTGCTGCCGGCGATCGCCGCCGCCGACGACCTGCGCCTGGTCGCCGTACTCGACTCCGACGAGGCGGCGCTGCGGGCGGTCGCTGCCGAGGTACCGGGCGTCTGGTCCGGGACGGACGTGCGGGACTTCCTGCGTACGCCGCTGGACGGGGTGCACGTGGCGACGCCCAACCGGCGGCACGCCGAGTACGCCTGCCGGGCGCTGGCCCGGGGCGTACCGACCCTGGTGGAGAAGCCGCTCGCCGACACCGTCGCCGGTGGACAGTGGATTCTGCGCGCCGCGATGGCCTCCGGCGCGCCCGCGATGATCGGCTACATGTCCCGGTACAACGCCTACAACCGGGCGGTGGTCGAGCTGGTCCGCTCCGGACGGCTCGGCGCACCCCGGTCGATCGCCGCCTGCCACCTCGGGCACCGGCAGCGGGACTGGCGTAACCGGCGGGCCGAGAGTGGCCTCGGCTGCCTCGGCGACCTGGCGATCTATCCGTTGCTGACCGCGGCCGACGTCTTCGACGCCGCGCCGACCGCCTGCCGGGCCACCGGCTATCCCGCCGGTGACCGGGAGCAGACCGAGATCTTCGTCGAGGCGACGGTGTGGTTCGGCGACGAGCGGCGGCTCCAGGTCGAGTCGTCCTTCACCGAGCCACCGGAGACCGGCGTCTCGCGCTACACCGTCGTCTGCGAGCGGGGCCTGCTGGTGGTCCGGAACTCGTGGGCGATGGACTCCGGCGGCTCGGTGCTGGTCTGCGACGAACGGGGACGGCGCTGGCTGCGTCCGGAACCGGTGGATCCGTACCTCGCCCAGTACCGGGCGTTCGCGGCCAGCGCGGCCGGACAGCCGGTACCGGTCGAGGTGGGCGTCGCCCGTGGACTGCGGGACCTGCGGGTGTTGCACGCACTGGAACGAAGCGTCGCCAACGGCGGAGTGCGGTTGGCGTTGACCGGAGGGCAGAACCCATGAAGCTCGTCCTGCACAGCTACACCTTCCGCCGGTACCCCCTGCGGCACGTCTTCGCGGTCGCCGCGCGGCACGGCTGGGACGGCATCGAGCTGGTCCACTTCCACTTCGACCCGTCCCGGGTCGAGAGCGAGGTCGCGGCGGCGGCGGCGCTCGGCCGGCGGTACGGGGTGGGCGTGCACTGCGTCGGCTACACCGGGGACTTCGTCGGCGACGACCGGTCGGCCCGGGCAGCCTCGCTGGCCCTGGCCGAGCGGACCATCGCCGCCGCCGCGGCCGCCGGGATCGAGATGGTCAACGGCTGGTCCGGGACCCTGGAACGGGATCCGGACGACTGGCGGGTCAACGGCAGCGCCCTGGCCGAGCAGGTGCACTATGAGCGGGCCGCCGAGGGCTACCGCCGGCTCGGCGACCACGCGGCCCGGCACGGCGTACGGGTGGGGGTGGAGGTGTATCCCGGCTCGGTACACGACACGGTGGCCGGCACCGCGAAGCTGCTGGCGATGGTGGACCATCCGGCCGTGGTCGCCACCGCCGATCCCGGCAACGCCTACGTGGTCAGCGCGGCCGACCGGAATCCCGACGTGCTCGACCAGCTCGCCGGCCGGCTCGGCTACTTCCACCTGAAGAACCTGCACCCGGACGGCGGACGGGCCGACTTCAACGTGGACACCGCCGACGGGGTATTGGACAACTACGCCTGGATCACCAAGGCGGACTCGCTCGGCGTACCGGCGATCTGTGTCGAGTACTGCGGCGACGGTGACCCGCACCCGCCGATCGCCCGGGCCGGCGACTACGTACGCGACTGTCTGGCGCTCCGCGACGACCTCGCCCGCCGGCACGCGGCGGCCGAGGCGGAGGCGGTCGGGGAACTGGCCAGCGGTGCGGCGGCGCTGGCGGGTGCGGCGGGGTCCGGCCGGTGAGCGCGGCACGGCCGCCGGTCCGTCCCGCCGACCGGCCGGTCCGGTGGGGTGTGCTCGGCACCGGCTGGATGGCCGGGCGCTTCGTCGAGGACCTGCTGCGGCTGCCGGACGCCGAGGTGGTGGCGGTCGGCTCGCGTACCGGGGAGGCGGCCGAGCGGTTCGCCACCCGGTACGCGATTCCGCGCGCGCACGGCAGTTGGGCGGGTCTCGCCGCCGACGACCGGGTCGACGTGGTCTACGTGGCGACCCCGCACGCGAGCCACCACGCCGCCACCGCGCTCTGCCTGGACGCCGGCCGGTCGGTGCTCTGCGAGAAGCCGTTCACCCTCAACGCCGGCCAGGCCGTCGACCTGGTGGCCCGGGCCCGCTCGTCCGGTCTCTTCCTGATGGAGGCGATGTGGATGCGCTGCGTGCCGGCGATCCGCCGGCTGGTGACCCTGGTCCGGGACGGCGCGGTCGGGGTACCCCGGCTGGTGCAGGCGGACTTCGGCCTGGTGGGGCCGGTCGACCCGGGTCACCGGCTGCGGGACCCGGCGCTCGGCGGCGGTGCCCTGCTGGATCTCGGGGTCTATCCGGTGACGCTGGCCCAGTTGCTGCTCGGAACACCCGAGACGGTCACCGGGGTCGCCACGCTGAGCCCGTACGGCGTCGACGAGACCACCGCGCTGGTGCTGGGCTATCCGGACGGCGCGCTGGCCAGCCTCTCCTGCTCGATCGTCGCCGACACGCCGTGGACGGCGACGGTCTGCGGCAGCGCCGGCCGGATCGAGCTGGACCGGGGGTTCTTCCGGCCCGCCAGGCTGACCCTGCGGCAGGGTGACGCCGAGCCCCGGATCGTCGAGGTGCCCTACCAGGGGGAGGGGTTCGTGCACGAGGCGGTCGAGGTGATGCGCTGCCTGCGGACCGGGCTGACCGAGAGCCCGCTCGCCACCCTGGCCGACACCGTGGCGGTGCTGCGGATCCTGGACGCCGCCCGGGCGCGGACCGGGGTGCGCTATCCGGCCGACGACGACTGGCCGGCGGCGCCGGACGACCGCTGGACCGGGGCGGACGGCGGGCCGGCCCGGGGCGACGTCCTCCCTGCCGGGCCGGTCCGGGGCGACGCCCGCCCTGCCGGGCTAGGGGAAGACGACCCGGTTGCGCAGGCTGCCGACGATCCGACCGCAGCGCATCGCGCACCGGGTCACCCAGACGGCGCGGGCTTTGCGGGAGCGGACCAGGTCGGGCAGGTGGCGCAGCAGCCAGCGCCACTCCCGGGCGGCCGGCCGGACCGAGCGGGGTAGCCCGGCGGCGGCGAAGTCGCGGTAGAGCCGGGGATGGCTGAGGCCGTACGAGTAGTACTGCCGGGCCATCTCCGGGAGCCGACGACGCAGCCGGTAGTGCACCACCGCGTCCGGCAGCGCCCCGATCGGGTACCCGGCGAGCTGCGCCCGCCAGAAGAAGCTGACCTCGTCCGAGCCGTACCGGTAGGCCGGGTCGAAGCCGCCCAGCTCCTCGAAGACGGTCCGGCGCACCCCGCAGTTGGCGCCGAGGGCGTACGGGAGGAAGTCGAATCCGGACTGGAGTGAGCCGGCCGGCTTCTCGGGGCGGGTGGCCAGCGAGACGTCGTCGTTGAGCAGCCGGCGTTCGACGTGTCCGCCGACGGCGGGGAACTCGGCGAGTCCGCGTACCATCCCGGCCACCCAGTCGGGCGCGACCACGTCGTCCTGGTCGCAGAAGAGCAGCAGTTCGCCCCGGCTCACCCGGCAGCCCTCGTTGCGGGCGTAGCTGGTGCCGGCCCGGGCGCCCGCCCGGTGCAGCCGGAGCCCGGGCAGCCGGTCGGCGAAGGCGGCGACGAGTTCCGGCGTACCGTCGGTGGAGCCGTTGTCGACCACGACGAGTTCCCAGCGTCCGGGGTAGGTCTGCCGGGCCAGCGCCGCGAGCTGCGCGCCGATGGTCGCCGCGCCGTTGCGGGCCGGCATGATCACCGAGACCAGCCCCGGCCCGGTCCGGACCGGCGGATCGGCCGCCGGGCCCGCCGTCGTCGAGGTCGTCGCCTGTACGGTCATCGCCTGTACGGTCATCGCCGGCTCCGTCCGGTCGGTGGGAAGCGCAGTCGCTCGTCGCCGCCGAGCCAGTGCGACATGGCGGCGGCGAAGTGCTGGTGCCCCTCCCGGAGCGGATGGTCCCAGTCGCCGAACGGCACCCGGCCGAAGACCATCTCCCGGAAGGTCTGCTCCGGCCGGGGCGGCAGCGTCCCGAAGACCAGGTCGGCGCGGAGCGCGCGCATCACCGGTACCGCCTCGGCCGGGACCGGGTCGGGCAGGATCTCCCAGGCGAACGCGAACCGGCTCGGCACGCCGCGACCGGTGAGGTGGTGCTCCAGCAGCAGCCAGTCGACGAAGAAGTTGACCGTCTCGCCGGTGGGGTTGAAGAGGTGCCGCAGGTACGCCTTCGACGGCTTGTCCCCCTCGGCGGCCTTCCAGTCGGCGACCCGCTGCCAGTGCAGCTCGCCGGGGAGCGCCGGGCGTACCCCGAGGTCGGGGCGGACCGGGCCGTCCTCGATCCCGCTGTCGTAGTACTCGTTGCGGCTCAGCGCGGTCCACATGTTGACGAAGAGGATCTGGTCGTAGTCGATCCCGTGCGCCGCCCGGATCGACTCCAGGTGCTGCACGGTGGTGCGGACGGCCCGCCGGTTGGAGCCGCCGTCGCAGGCCAGGTTGACCACGTCGATGCCGAGCTGTCGCCCGAGTACGGCCGGCCAGGCGTCCCGCTCCGGCTCGGCCAGTTCGGCGCCCCGGGCGAAGCTGCAACCGTTGGCCACGAGCAGCCGGATCGTGCTCATGCGGCCGACCTCCCCCGTCCCGTACCTGCGGACCCACGCCGTGGGAACGCTCCCACATGATGATGAAGGTAAATATATCCAGTACCGCCGAGGTGGGCAACGATGCGGCCGTGTCGGGGGATCTCGGTATGGTCTGGCTGCTGATCTGACCGGCGACAGGAAGTTGACAACCTCGATGACCGGGACGGGCTCCAGATGAACGCCCCAGTGCTGACCCGTCGGGCGCTCAACCGGGCCACCCTGCACCGTCAGCTCCTGCTGGCCCGCGCGGACCGGAGGCCGGCCGAGCTGCTGGAGCACCTGGTCGGCATGCAGGCCCAGACCCCGCACACCTGGTACGTCGGCTTCTGGAGCCGGCTGCGCGACTGCCGCCCCGAGGCGGTGGCGGAGCTGCTGACCACCCGGGAGGCGGTCCGGATCGCGCTGATGCGCTCGACCATCCACCTGGTCACCGCCGCCGACGCGCTGGCGCTGCGACCCCTGTTGCAGCCGGTGATCGAGCGCGGCACGGCGCACACCTACGGGCGGCGGCTGGCCGGCCTGCCCCGCGACGAGGTCGTCGCGGCCGGTCGCGAGCTGCTAGACGAGCGACCGCTGACTCTCGGGCAGCTCGGCACGGCACTGGGCAGGCGGTGGCCGGACCGCGATCCGGCCGCGCTGGCGCAGGCGGTCCGGGCCTGGGTGCCGCTGGTCCAGGTGCCGCCCCGGGGCGTCTGGGGCCGCAGCGCGCTCGCCGCGCACCAGAGCGTCGAGCACTGGCTCGGCGTCGCGCCGCCCCGGGCAGCCTCCGTCGAGGAAGCGGCCCGCTCCGTCGAGGAAGCGGCCCGCTCCGTCGAGGAAGCGGCCCGCTCCGTCGAGGAAGCGGCCCGCTCCGTCGAGGAAGCGGCCCGCTCCGTCGAGGGATCGGCCCGCTCGGTGGAGGAGCTGGTCCTGCGCTACCTGGCCGCCTTCGGCCCGGCCAGCGTGCGCGACGTGCAGGTCTGGTCCGGCCTGACCCGGCTCGCCGAGGTGCTGGAGCGGCTGCGCCCGAGCCTGGTCACCTTCCGCGACGAGAGCGGCGCCGAGCTTTTCGACCTGCCCGACGCCGTACGCCCCGACCCGGACGTTCCGGCGCCGCCCCGGTTCCTCTACGACTTCGACAACCTGCTGCTCTCGTACGCCGACCGGTCCCGGGTGCTCACCGACGAGTTCCGCGCCCGATCGGCCGTCCGAAACGGCCAACTGCCCCGGGGCCTCCTGCTCGACGGCGTCACCGCCGGCATCTGGACGACCGCCATCGAGCGGGACAGCGCCCTGCTCACCGTCGAGCCGTTCGCCCGACTCTCCGGTGTGGACGCCGAGGCGCTGACCGTCGAGGGGGTGGGCCTGCTCCGCTTCCTGGCCGGCGAGGAGTGCCGGCCCGAGGTCAGGATCGTGGCTCCGAACTGACCGGCTCGGCGGGGCGCGGCCGCTCCGGACGGGGCCGGACCGCTCCGGCGGCCAGCGCGACGAAGAGCGCGAGCAGGGCGGGGATCGCCAGGGCGCGGGGCAGCCCGGAGAGTTCGGCGACGCCGCCGATCACCACCGGTCCGACCAGGAAACCGAGGTACCCCAGGCCGGCGACCCGGGCCAGCGCTCGGCCGGCCTGACTCGGGTCCCGGTTGCCGGCGGCCGAGAAGACCTGCGGCGCGATGCAGGACAGGCCGGCACCGAGGCAGCCGAATCCGAGCAATCCGGCGACCGGGTGGTCGAGCACGAGCGCGCCGCCGAGCCCGACGGCGGCGAGGATCCCGCAGCCGCGTACCAGGACGACCGGGCCAAGGGCGGCGGCCAGCCGGTCGCCGACGAGCCGGCCGGCGGTCATCATGATCGAGAATGCCGCGAACGCGGCGGCGGCGAAGCCGGGGTCGCTGCCCAGGTTGTCGCGCAGATACACGGTGCTCCAGTCGGCGGCGGCGCCCTCGCCGACCAGGCAACAGAATGCCAGTACGCCGAGGAACAGCACCCCCGGCGGCTCCCGCCGCGCCACGGTGTCGCTCTCGGCGGCGGCGTCGGCGGATGTGGCGGTCGGCGGCGTCCCGGCCTGCCCGGCGTGTGGCAGTGCCCAGCGGGCGCCCCAGGTGGCGAGACCGAGCGCGACCAGCGCGGTCGTCCACAGCGTGGCGACGACGCTGGCGTCGGCGCGGGCGAAGAGCCCGCCGAGCGCCGCACCGAGGAAACCGCCGATGCTGTAGACCGCGTGGCACGACGAGAGCATCGGGCGACCCCGCGCGCGCTCCACCTCGACCGCGTTGGCGTTCATCGCGATGTTGAGGGTGCCGTGCACCGTGCCGAAGACGAAGAGCGCCAGGGTCAGCGTGCCGAGGTTGCCGGCGTAGCCGGGCAGCAGCAGGCAGCCGCCCTCGGCGAAGGCCACCGGCAGCATCACCCGGACGCTGCCGTACCGGTCGACCAGGCGCCCGGTGAACTGCATGCCGGTGATGGCGCCGGCGGCGAGCCCGAGCAGGCCGACGCTGAGCTGGCCGTCGCTCAGCCCCAGACTCTCCTTGACCGCGGGGATCCGGGCCGTCCAGGTGCCGATCGCCATCCCGAAGAGCAGGAAGAGCAGCGACACCGCGACCCGGCCACGGCGCAGCGCGGCGGGGTCGTCGAGGGACGGCGGCACGTCACCCCCAGCGGGAACCGGAAAGGATCTCAGCCAACACCCGTCAGGGTCGCTCGGCAAGCCCCTGTTGCCCGGCCCGGCTCCGGACGAACGCCTCGATCCCGTCCAGCACTCGTTGCAGCCCGAACTCGAACGACCGGGCCGGGTCGGCCGGGGCGTCGTGCTCGGCACCGGCCGCCGCGCCGACCCGGGCCGCCACGGGGTAGCGCTCGGCGTCGAAGACCTGCTCCAGCAGGGGTGCGAAGCGCTCCCACCACTCCTGCACGGTCATCCCGGTGCGGCGCTGCATCTGGGCGGCCTCCACGGCGCCGCGTACCGCGCCGTGCACGTAGTCGGAGACCAGGCCGACCAGGAGGTCCATCTCGATGTCGGTCAGGCCGAGCCCGGCGACGACGGTGAGCTCCCGGTCGTACTTGGCCACCGAGTTGGGGCCGAGCACCGGAAGGCTGGTCGCGACCTGGAGCAGCCAGGGGTGCCGGAGGTAGCGGTCCCAGTTCTCCCGGGCCAGCCGTTCGAGCCGGCTCCGCCAGTCGCCCTGGTCGTCCTCCGGGGTGGCGGCCCGGGCATGCACGGTGTCGAACATCACGTCGATCAGCTCGGCCTTGCCCGGCACGTACGTGTACAGCGACATCGCGGTGACCCCGAGCTCGTCGGCGACCCGCCGCATGGAGAGCGCCGGCAGCCCCTCGGCGTCGGCGATCTCGATCGCCGCCTGGACGATCTGGTCCACCGTGAGCTTGGGTTTCGGTCCCCGGCGCGGGCGTTCCGGCCCGCCCCAGAGCAGTTCCATGCTCCGCTTCGGGTCGCCACTGCCGCTGTACTCCGTCGTCACCTCGCCATTCTCCCCGGACTTGAATTCCTTACAGCGTACGCTATAGTTGCGCGTCAACTCTATACGGTGTACATGATTTGGGGTGGTCATGCACGACAACGCTCTCGCGATCCGGACCGAGGGGCTGCGCAAGCGGTACGGCGACCGGCTCGCCCTGGACGGGCTCGACCTGCACGTCCCCACCGGTACGGTGCACGGCCTGCTCGGGCCGAACGGCGCCGGCAAGACCACGGCGGTACGCATCCTCGCCACCCTGCTCCGGTTCGACGCCGGACGGGCCGAGGTGGCCGGCTACGACGTGGCCCGCCAGCCCGACCAGGTCCGCTACCGGATCGGGCTGGTCGGCCAGCACGCGGCGGTCGACGAGATCCTCTCCGGCCGGCAGAACCTGGCGATGTTCGGCCGGCTCTACCACCTGCCCGGTGCCGTCGCCGACCGTCGGGCGGACGAACTGCTGGACCGGTTCGGCCTGGCCGACACCGGTGACCGGCCGGTCGGCCGGTACTCGGGCGGGGTGCGGCGCCGGCTCGACCTGGCCGCCGGGCTGATCCTGGCCCCGCCGGTGCTCTTCCTCGACGAGCCGACGACCGGGCTGGACCCGCGCGGACGCAACGAGGTCTGGGAGGCGGTACGGGCCCTGGTGGACGCCGGTACGACGGTGCTGCTCACCACCCAGTACCTCGACGAGGCCGACCAGCTCGCCGACCGGATCTCGGTCGTCGACGCCGGTCGGATCGTCGCCGACGGTACGCCGGACGCCCTGAAGAGCCGGCTCGGCGGCGACCGGATCGACGTACTCCTGCACCGGCTCGACGACCTGCCGGCGGCGGCCACGCTGCTCGGCCGGATCGCCGACGGTCCCGTCGAACGCGACGACGACGAGCGGCGGATCAGCGCGCCGGTACGGGACCGGATCGGCACCCTCACCGCGCTGGTACGCGGCCTGGACGAGCACGGCATCGCGGCCGAGGACATCGCGCTGCGCCGGCCGACCCTGGACGAGGTCTTCCTGCACCTCACCGGCAGCCGCACCAGCACCGGCACCCGACCCTCGAATCCAAAGCCCGGCGAACTCCACATTGGGCCCGGCGGGCGGACCGACGACGAGCAGCGGAAGGTGGCACCTTGACCACGACGACGACGATCCCGTCCCCGCCCGGGCAGGGCCGGCACCGGCTGCGCTGGGCGGTCGCGGACGGTTGGACGATCACCCGCCGCGACCTGGCGCACTGGGCCAGGCAACCGGTGCAGGTCGTCCTCGGACTGCTCTTCCCGATCATGGTGGTACTGATGTTCGGCTACCTGTTCGGCGGCGGCATGGCGCTGCCGGGCGGCGGCGACTACCGGGAGTTCCTGATGCCGGGCATGTTCGCGATGACCATGCTCTTCGGCATCGAGTCCACCTACACCGCGGTCGCCACCGACGCGTCCCGGGGGATCACCGACCGCTTCCGGGCGATGCCGATGGCCCGCTCGGCGGTGGTGGTCGGCCGCTGCGCCGCCGACCTGCTCAACGCCGCCCTCGGCCTGGCGGTGATGGTCGGCTGTGGACTCGCGGTCGGCTGGCGCTGGCACGGTGGCCTGGCCTCCGCACTGGCCGGCTTCGGACTGCTCCTGCTGCTCCGGTTCGCGGTGCTCTGGGCCGGCATCTACCTCGCGCTGCTGTTGCGCAACCCGGAGGCCGTGGTCGCGATGCAGATCCTGGTCTGGCCGGTGCTGTTCCTCTCCAACGCACTCGTCTCGCCGGAGACCATGCCGGGCTGGCTCGGGGCGGTGGCCGAGGCGAACCCGCTCTCCGCGACGATCTCCGCCACCCGGGAACTCTTCGGCAACCCGGGCTGGGGCGGTGACTCCTGGACCGGTCGGCACGCCGTCGCGCTGGCGCTGGGCTGGCCGGTACTGCTGACTGCGATCTTCCTGCCGCTCTCGGTACGTCGCTACCGGCAGCTCGACCACTAGCCGGTGGCCCGCCGGCCGTACGGTCCGCCACGCGCGGTCGTACGGCCGGCTCGGCCGGGGTTGGGGCAGCCGGTCAGGGGTATCCGGCAGCGGACGGTCGAGCCGCGGCGAGATCGCGAACCGCCGTCACCGGACGGCAAGCGCCGAGATCGGAACAGGACCAGCCAGGCCGGAAGCGAAGCGGCCACCGAACGCGGAAGAGGACATCATGCCCCTTCTCCCCGCTGAACCGACCCGACCCGACACCGTCGTGCTGATCCACGGCCTCTGGCTGACCTCCCGGAGTTGGGAGCACTGGGCCGACCGGTACCGCGCCGCCGGGTTCCAGGTGCTGACGCCGGCCTGGCCCGGCATGGACTCCGACGTCGAGGCGTTGCGCCGCGACTCCGCCCCGATCGCCGAGTTGACCTCGGACCAGATCGTCGACCACTACGAGCGGATCATCCGGGACCTGCCCACCCCGCCGATCATCATGGGGCACTCGTTCGGCGGCGCGTTCGCCCAGATGCTGCTGGACCGGGGGCTGGGTGCGGCCGGAGTCGCGATCGACTCGGCGGCGGTCAAGGGAGTGGTCCGGCTGCCGCTCTCCACGCTCCGGGCCAGCCTGCCGGTGCTGCGCAACCCGGCGAACCGGCACCGGGCCGTACCGCTGAGTCTGGACGAGTTCCACTACGCCTTCACCAACACGATGTCCCGGGCCGAGGCGGAACGGGTCTACCGGCGCTACCACGTACCGGCCGCCGGACACGTGCTCTTCGAGGCGGCGCTGGCGAACCTGAACCCCCGGGCCGCGATGCGGGTGGACTTCGGCAACGAGCGGCGGGCGCCGCTGCTGCTGATCGCCGGCGGCGCCGACCGGGTGGTACCGCCGTCGGTCACCAAGGCGACCGCCGGCCGCTACCGGAAGTCCACCGCGGTCACCGGGTACAAGGAGTTTCCCGGCCGGCCGCACTACACGGTGGGCCAGCCCGGCTGGGAAGAGGTCGCCGACTACGCGCTCAACTGGGCCGTGTCGGCCGCGCAGCCGAGGCAGCCGCAGTCCGGCCAGCCGCAGTCCGGCCAGCCGCAGTCCGGCCAGCCGCAGTCCGGCCAGCCGCAGTCCGGCCAGCCGCAGTCCGGCCAGCCGCAGTCCGGCCAGCCGCAGTCCGGCCAGCCGCGCTCCGGCCGGTAGCGGACGGCGTGGTTCAGGCGGCGCCCCCGAGGCTCGCCGGGCCGCCGACGACCGGCGTCCAGGGCCGCACCGCGACCACGCTGACCCCGGGTGCCCGGTAGTAGGGGTCGGCGTCCAGAGCCTCCCGTACCGCCGGTTCGTCCGCGTCGAAGAGCAGCAGGGCGCCGGAGTCGTCCGCCCACGGGCCGGCCGCCAGCAGGCCGCCCTCGGCGTGCAGCCGGGCCAGTAGTTCCCGGTGGGCCGGCCGGGCCGCCAGTCGGGCGGAGGGGTCGCCGGTGAAGCGCAGTTCCACAACGATCATGTGCAGACCCTACGGCCGCCCGAGGGGTGGCCGCAGTAACCGCTGATACAGCCGCTCCACACCGGGCGCGGCGCCGTCCCGGCCCGTCGGGAAGAATTCAGGGATGGAAGCGACGGACCTGCGACGACTCGCCGACGTACCCGTCTTCGCCGGGCTCGGGCCGGCGCGGCTACGCCGGCTGCTCGACCGTTCCGCGCCGCGAACCGTCCGGCCCGGCGTGGTGCTGGCGGTACGCGGACAGCCCGCCGAGCACGTGATCGTGGTGGAGGCGGGCACCCTGACCGGGGTGCACGAGACGGCCGACGGGAAGCGGCTGCGGCTCGGCGACTTCGTCGGCCCGTGCGCGGTCGACAAGAGCGCGGTGCTGGACGGCGGCGGGTACACGGCGACCTGGCTGGCCGCCACCGTGTTGCGCTACCGGCTGGTGCCGGCCGGCGAGCTGCTCCGGCTGATCGACGACGTACCGGCGGTGCGGCGGCACGTACTCGGACACCTGGCCGGCCGGCTGCGGGACCGGCAGGCGGAGCTGGTGCGCACCTCGTACGCCGATGCCGGGACCCGGGTGGCGGCCTGGCTCGTCGCGGCGGCCGGCCGGAGCGGGCGCCGGGTGCCGCTCCCCGGCGCGCAGCAGGGGCTGGCGGAGTCGGTCGGGATGACCCGGGTGACGGTCAACCGGGCGCTGCGGACCCTCGCCGACGCCGGGCTGGTCCGGGTCGAGCCGGGTGCGGTGGTGGTGCTGGCACCCGAACTCCTGGCGGCGCGCGCCACGGCGGCGAGCTGACGGGCGTGCCGCGGCCGGCCCCGACCGACAGGCTGGCAACGGGCCGCCTGGCGAGCGACGGGCCGGCGGTGGCGCGGCTGGCGGGCGCCAGGCCGGCGACGACGCGGCTGGCGAGCGACAGGCCGGTGGTGGCGTGCCCGGGAGGCGCACAGGCCGGTGCGACGGTGGGCCGGCGCGGTGCGCGGCTGGCGGGTGCCGGGTCGGTCGGGCCGCTATCCGGCCGAGCCGATCGCCACGGCGAGCTTGCCGACGGTACCGCTGTTGTTGAAGTCGGCGAACGCCTGCGGAACCTCGTCCAGCAGATAGGTGCGGGCGATGGAGGGGCGCAGCCGGTCGGCGGCGGCCTCGGTGGCGAGGTGGTCGAGCACGATCCGGTCCGGGATCGCCTCGATCGCGGTGACGTTCAGCGGCCGGTCGCCGAGCTGCTCGGCACTCACCCCCAGGGTGGAGGAGAACTTGCCCTCCGGGGTGACCAGGTCGGCGATCAGCTCCGGGTCACCGGCCAGGTGCACGGCGCTGTCCACGCCGTTCGGGGCGAGCTGGCGGACCTGCGCGGCCAGGTCGGCCCGGTGGTCCACGGTGTGCGCGGCGCCGAGTTCGTGCAGCAGGTCGGCGGCGGGGCCGGCCTCGGCGGTGGCGATCACCGTGGCTCCCCGGGCGGCGGCGAGCTGGACGGCGTAGTGGCCCACCCCGCCGGTGGCCCCGGAGATCAGCACCGTCTCGCCGTGCCCCGGCGTGACCGCGTCCACGCTGGCCAGCGCGGCGACCCCGGCCAGGCCGAGCACCCCGGCGGCCCGGTAGTCGACCCCGGCGGGCAGCGGCGCGAGGCCGATCTCCTCCGGTACGACCACGTACTCGCCGAACGAGCCGTCGCCGAGCCCGGGCTTGGCCACCACCCCGAAGACCTTCTCGCCGGGCATGAACCCGCTGACGCCCGGACCGACCTCGGTCACGATGCCGGAGAAGTCCCGGCCGAGCACCACCGGAAACTGGTGCTCGATCTCGCCCGCCAGGAAGCCTCCGGCGAGCTTGGCGTCGAAGCCGTTCAGGGACGAGGCCTGTACCTCGATTTTCACCTCGCCGTCCCCGGGCGTCGGCTCCGGCATCTCCCGGACCTCCGGCATGGCCCCAAAGGACTCAGACATCACGGCACGCATCTACCGGCCCTCCCCCGAACGCTTCACCCGCTCCGACACCGGTGCTTTCCCGCCGGGCTGCGCTACATGCCTTCCGGCTCGCCCGGTACCTGCGCGCTGCGGGCCGGAGACGACGGCGGGCCAGGCCGGTCCGGCCCCGGCCAGCGACGACGTGGACCGTCTCGGCGACCGACGGGTACGAGATCCGCGACCGGCGGCCCTGGAGCCGGCCGGCTCAGTCGAAGAACCGGGCCAGGTGGCCGGGGTCCGGGCCGGGGTCGTCCGGGCCCAGCGGAGTCAGGTCGGCGAAGATCGACGCGCCGTCGCAGCCGGCGTGCAGCGGATACCACCGGGGCGCACCGGGATGGCGCTGGCAGATGTGCTTGATCGTCTGCACGTCCAGCAGGCGTACGTGGGTCGGGTCGGCGACCGCGTTGACATGGCCCCACCAGGGGCTCATCACGTGCAGTACGCCACCGGGCCGGAGTACCCGATGGCACTCGTCGACCAGGGTCAGGAAGTCGATCAGGTGCTCCAGGATGTGCACCGTGAAGATCACGTCGACCGAGTCGCCGGCCAGCGGCAACGGGCCGGAGAGATCGGCCTGGGCGTCCACCCCCGGGGCCACCCGCAGGTCGAGACCGAGGTTGCCGGGGTACTGCTTCGCGGCGCCGCAGCCGAGATCCATCACCACCGGGTCCCGGCCGGCCACCCGTACCCGGGACCAGACGGCGAGTACGCCGTCGAGCCGGCCGACGAGTCGCCGGATCAGCGCCAGCTCGTCCCGGTCGGCCGCATCGCCGGTCAGGTGTGCGACGCCCCGGTCGAACCGTACCTCCACCGCCGTGCCGCGCAGCCGGTCGTCGTGCTTGACGAGGTCGGCGTAGGCCATGCCGAGGAACTCGTCGATCGCCCGCAACCGTTCCCCGGAGGGCGCCCTGTGCAGTTGCGCGACCATCACCACCTCCCGGACGCCGGCTACCCGGAATCGTCCGGTCTACGCCTCGCCTCACCCGCTGGCGGCTGCACGCCTGATCCGGTGGCGGCTGCACGCCTCACCCGGTGGAGGGTGCACGCCTCACCCGGTGCTGGCGCGTCGGCCGGCCCGCCCCAGGTTGCGCATCCTCGGCCGGGAGGCGACCGCCCGGAGTACCCGTTTGAGGTGGTAACGGTGCAGTTCGGCGCTGCCCTGCATGTTGCCGTCCTCGGTCACCGAGACCAGCTCCCAACCCTGGGCACCGGCCCGGTTGAGGTGGGCGAGCGCGGTGTCCCCGTACGGGGAGACGTCGAGCACGGCGCCATCCGGGCCGTACCAGGTGTAAGCGAGTTCCCAGCCGGTGTCGTCGAGCCGGGGCTGGCGCCGACGCACCAACAGGGCGTACTCCCATCTGAGCATGGAGTAGTTCTTGCCCAGCCGGGCGGCGGCAGAAACGGGGATCGATGCGGCGCTCGCCGGGACTCTCGTTCAGCGGCGGCGCCGCCGTTCGGCGGTCGCGCGCCGGATCTCCTCGGTGACCCGGCCGCCGTCGACCCGGACGTGCCGGTCGGCCCGGACCGTCTCCAGCATCCGGCGGTCGTGGGTGACCAGCAACAGCGTTCCCGGGTACGACTCCAGCGCCGATTCGAGCTGCTCGATCGCCGGCAGGTCGAGGTGGTTGGTCGGCTCGTCCAGGACCAGGAGGTTCACTCCCCGGGCCTGGAGCAGGGCCAGCGCCGCCCGGGTCCGCTCGCCCGGCGAGAGGGTGTCGGCGGGCCGCAGCACGTGCGCGGCGCGCAGCCCGAACTTGGCCAGCAGGGTCCGCACGTCGGCCGGGTTCAGCTCCGGTACGGCGGCGCCGAAGGCGTCCAGCAGCGGCTCGCCGCCGACGAAGAGTCCCCGGGCCTGGTCGACCTCGCCGACCACCACCCCCGGGCCGAGCGAGCCGTGCCCGTCGTCCAGCGGCAGCCGGCCCAGCAGGGCGGCGAGCAGCGTCGACTTCCCCGAGCCGTTGGCGCCGGTGATCACCACTCGGTCGGCCCAGTCCACCTGGAGGTCGACCGGGCCGAGGGTGAAGTCGCCGCGCCGGACGAGGGCACCGCGCAGCGCCGCCACCACCGCACCGGCCCGGGGCGCGGCGGCGATCTCCATCTTGAGCTGCCACTCCTTGCGCGGCTCCTCGACCACGTCCAACCGCTCGATCAGCCGTTCGGTCTGCCGGGCCTTGGCGGCCTGCTTCTCGGTCGCCTCGGTCCGGAACTTCCGGCCGATCTTGTCGTTGTCGGTCGCCTTCCGCCGGGCGTTCTTGACGCCCTTCTCCATCCAGGCCCGCTGGGACCGGGCCCGGGCCTCCAGTGCGGCGCGGGTGTCGGCGTACTCCTCGTAGTCGGCACGGGCGTGCCGGCGCGCCACCTCGCGCTCCTCCAGGTAGGCCGCGTAGCCGCCGCCGTAGTGCCGTACCTGCTGCTGGTGCAGGTCGAGTTCGAGGACCCGGGTCACCGTCCGGGTCAGGAACTCGCGATCGTGGCTGACCAGTACCGTGCCGGCGCGCAGCCCGGTGACGAACTCCTCCAGCCGGTCCAGGCCGGCCAGGTCGAGATCGTTGGTCGGCTCGTCGAGCAGGAAGATGTCGTAGCGGCTGAGCAGCAGCGACGCCAGTCCCGCCCGGGCCGCCTGACCGCCGGAGAGCGCCGTCATCGGCTGCTCCAGGTCGACCGCCAGCCCCAGTTCGGCGGCGATCTGGTCGGCCCGCTCGGCCAGGTCGGCGCCGCCGAGGGCGAGCCAGCGCTCCAGCGCGGTCGCGTACCGGTCGTCGGCCCCGTGGACGCCGTCGGTCAGCGCCTCGGTCGCGGCGTCGAGTTCGGCCTGCGCGGCGGTCACCCCGGTACGCCGGCCGAGGAAGGCCCGGACCGTCTCGCCCAGGCGCCGGTCGGGTTCCTGCGGCAGGTGGCCGACGCTCGCCGACGGCGGGTTGAGGGCCAGGGTGCCGTGTTCGAGCGGTTGCAGCCCGGCCAGGGTACGCAGCAGCGTGGACTTGCCCGCGCCGTTGACCCCGACGACCCCGATCACGTCACCGGGGGCGACGACGAGTTCGAGGTCGGCGAAGAGGACCCGGTCGCCGTGTCCGGCGGCGAGGTCCTTGGCGATCAGTGTGGCGCTCATGAGAGTTCAGATGCTATCCGCCCGGGCAGGTGCGACCCGGCGGTGGAGGAGCAGACTGATCCCTGTGATGACCACGTTGGCGATCGACTGCGGCGGTGGCGGCATCAAGGCGTCCGTACTCGACGACGCCGGCACGATGCGTACCCGGCCGCTGCGGGTGCCGACCCCGTACCCGTTGCCGACCGCGCTCTTCGTCAAGACCCTGCTCGCGCTCGGCGGCCGGCTGCCGGCGGCGGACCGGGTCACCGTCGGGATGCCCGGGATGCTCCGGCACGGCGTCGTGGTGGCCACCCCGCACTACGTCACCCGGGCCGGGCCGCGCACGAAGCCCGACCCGGAGCTGGTCGCCGAGTGGTCCGGCTTCGACGTGCGCAGTGCGCTCACCGACGCGTTCGGGCTGCCGACGTTGGTGCTCAACGACGCCGAGGTGCACGGCGCCGGGGTGGTCGCCGGGACTGGCCTGGAACTGGTGCTGACCCTCGGCACCGGGCTGGGCTGCGCGCTCTTCGACGGCGGGCAGCTCGCCCCGCACCTGGAGCTGTCGCAGGCGCCGGTGCGGTGGGGGATGAGCTACGACACCTACATCGGTGAGCACGAGCGGCGCCGGCTCGGCGACGCGTTCTGGTCCCGCCGGGTCCGGGGCGTGGTGGACGGGCTGCGCCCGGTCTTCCTCTGGGACCGGCTCTATCTGGGCGGCGGCAACTCCCGGCTGGTCCGGCCGGAGCAGCTGGCCCGGATGGGCGACGACGTGGTGGTGGTGCCGAACAGCGCCGGCATCATCGGCGGGGTACGCGCCTGGGAGCTGCGCCCCGGCTGGCGTTGACGGAGCTCACCTGGCCTTCCACCGGCAGCGCGGCGAAGGCGGGCTGCCGGCGCGCCTAGACGATCACGACGCTCCGGCTGCCGCGGTACCCGAGCCGCTGTCGACCTGGACACCAAGGGCGTTATCCGGCGCGGATGACGCACCGGATGTCCAGGTCGACAGCGGGCGCCCGAGCGCGGCGGCGGGCAGGCCGCCGGCCTCACGATCTCGTGGATCGGAACAGTCGCGGTACTGGCGGTGTTGTGCCAGCGTCGGGGGAAAGTAGTCGCGACACGAGGAGGTGGGTCTAGTGGATCTTCTGGCCGAGTACCGGCGGGCGACCATGTACTTCGAGACCGGGGACCCGTCCGGGGCTGCCCGGTTGCTGGAGCCCATCGTCGAGGCCGAGCCGGACAACGCCTCCGTACGCCAGTTGCTGGCCCGGGCGTACTTCCAGACGGCCCAGCTCGCCCGGGCCGAGGAGCAGTTGCGCACCCTGGTGCAGCGCGACCCGAGCGACCACTACGCGCACCACGTGCTGGGCCGCACCCTGGAGCGGGTCGGCCGCCCGGAGGAGGCCCTCCGGCACCTCCGGATCGCCGCCGCGATGTACGCGGAGAACGACGACTACCGGATCGCCCTGGAGCGGGTCGAGACCCGGGTCGGCGGTCGACGGTGACCGCCGGTCCGCTGCTGCGCCTACGATCGGGTGCCATGGACGCTGCCCGGCCGGTGACCCGCCGATGAAACTCAAGCTCGACCTGCACGACATCTTCAACAAGGGTCACGACATCGACCGGGCGCTGCGCGGGATCATGGACGAGGCGGTGGCCAAGAAGGCGACCATGGTCGAGATCATCCCGGGCAAGGGGTCGGGGCAGCTCAAGAAGCGGGTGCTGCGCTTCCTCGACCAGAAGGAGATCAAGCAGCTCTACCACCGGGTCGAGAAGGACTCCAAGAACTTCGGCCGCCTCTTCGTACACTTCCGCTGGAAGTAGGGGGCGGCGTTCTCGGATCGCCGGCACTCACGGTGGCTTGACATCACCGGCACTCACAGTGGCTTGACCCAGCGCGACCACTCGGCCTGCGGCTGGTAGCCCAGCGCCCGCCAGGCCCGGTGCGCCAGCGCGTTGTCGTCGAGCACCATCGCGTCGACCCGGCCAGCGCCGAGCTGCCGGAACCGTTCCTCCGCCGTCTCCACCAGCAGCCGCCCGACCCCCTGGCCACGGCATTCCGGCACCACCGCCAGCCGGTAGAGGTGACACCGCCACCCGTCGAATCCCGCGACGACCGAGCCGACCAGCGCCGGGCCGCGTACGGCGAGGATCAGCGCCTCGGGGTCGCGCGCGACGAGCCGGTGCACGGCCGCCGCCGTGTCGACCGGCCGGTGCGCGTCCTCGGCCGCCCTCTGCCACAGGTCGAGTACGGCCGGAACGTCGGCGGCATCCGCCGTCCGCAGGGTCACGTCAGCCACGGGAAGCACCGTAGGTCACAGCCTGCGGCACCGTAAGGGCGGCCCTGCGGCACCGTAAGGGCGGCCTGCGGCACCGTAGGGCCGGCGGAAGGAAACCGTAAGGCGTCGGCGGCAGAGTGAGGTCATCGGGCGGGCGGCAACGGGAAACGCCGGCACGGACCACAGGGAGCAGAGACCATGCGCAAGATCATCGAGTCGACCTTCGTTTCGCTGGACGGGATCATCGACGACACCCGCCCCTCGACGGCGTCCCGGGCGCAGCCACAGCACTGGGGCCAGCCGTACTGGGACGCCGACCACGCCGGCTACGCCCAGAAGCTGATGGAGTCCGGCGACGCGATGCTGCTGGGCCGGGTGACGTACGAGGGGTTCGCCGAGGCGTGGTCCTCCCAAGCCGGCGACCCGCACGCCGACGTGATGAACGCGATGCCGAAGTACGTCGCCTCGCGCACCCTCACCGAGACCACCTGGAACGCGACCCTGCTGAAGGGTGACGTGGCCGAGGAGGTGGCCAAGCTGAAGGAGCAGCCCGGCCGGAACATCCTGAAGTGGGGCACCGGCGAGCTCGACCGCACGCTGGTGCAGCACGGCCTGGTCGACGAGTTCCACTTCTGGTATTTCCCGGTCGTCGTCGGCGCCGGCAAGCACCTCTTCGAGGGCGCCGGGTTCGACACCACGCACCTGAAGCTCGCCGACGTCGAGCGGTTCGACTCCGGCATCGTCGTGCACATCTACGTACCCAAGTAGGCCCGGCAGCCGACGTCAGGCCCGGTCCCCGTCCACCAGGGACCGGGCCTGAGCCGTCGTGAGACCGCCACCGTCCGCGAAGAGCCGGTCGAAGTCCGGTCCGGTGGCGGCCCGGACCGCCGCCGTGAGCCGGTCCAGCTCGGCCCGGTCCGGGTCGGCGAGCCGGTAGTCGGACTCCCGGCGGGCGGCGTCGGCGGCGCCGAGCAGTCGGCCGGCCTGCTCGGCCCGCCCGGCCCGGACCAGCGCGTCGGCCATGCCGGCCAGCGCGGACGCCATCTCCGGCCCCGAATCCTGCGCCCGGGCCACGTCGAACGCCTCCCGGTGCCAGGCCAGCGCCGCCGCCGGATCACCGCGCTCGCCGGTCAACAGGCCCAGTTCGATCAGCACCATCGCCAGGTACGGCGGGTGCCCGTCCCCGCTCTGCTGTTGCCGGCCGGTGGCGAGCAGCCAGCGCAGATGCTGGTCGGCCAGGTCGAGCCGGCCGTCGCGGCGGGCGGCGAAGGCCAGCGTGATGGTGGCGAAGACCTCGCCGGAGGGTTGCCCCTGCTCGGCGGAGAACCGCCGCGCCTGCTCGGCGTACTCGATCGCGCGCGGGTGGTCGCCGAGCCGCGTCGAGATCCAACCGAGCCAGCCGAGCCGACCGGCCACATCGGACCAGAGCCCCAGCTCCTCGGCGATCCGCAGGCCCTGCCGGCTCAGCCGGGCCGCCTCGGCCCGGTCGCCGGTCAGGTCGGCGAGGCCGATCAGCCAGTCGGTCGCTTGCAGCAACCCCCAGTCGTCGCCGATCTCGGTGAAGAGTTCGGCGCCGCGCCGTGCGTCGGCTTCCAGCGCGGCCGGGTCGGCCCGGATGTGCCCGAGCATCGCCCGGTTGCTCAGCACCGCCGCCTCGCCCCACCGGTCCCCGGCGGCCCGGAACGTCTCCAGCGCCCGGGCCAGCAGTTCGCCGGTGCCAGTCAGATCCCCGAAGTCGATCGTCGACATGGCGAGGAACCATTCCGCCCGGGCCCGGCCGAGCGGGTCCGGCACCTTGTCGTAGCCGCGGAGCACCTCCGCCGCCAGCTCCGGACCGGCCTGACCCTGCCGGATCGCCAGGCCGGCGTGCCACGCTTCGGCGCCGGCCCGGACCACGTCCGGCACCTCACCGGGTACGCCGAGCGCGCCGGCCAGCGCCCGACGGGCCTCGGTGAGCCGGCCGCGCAGGAACCGGTACCAGACCAGGGCGCTGGCCAGCCGCAGCGCCGGTTCGGCCGCACCCTCGCGCCGGAACGTCTCCCCGGCGGCCCGCAGGTTCGCGGCCTCGGCGTCCAGCCGGCGCAGCCACTCCCGCTGGCCGGGACCGCGCAGTTCCGGGTCGGCCCGCTCGGCCAGCGCCAGGTAGTGGTCGGCGTGCCGGCGTCGCAGCGACTCCTCCTCGCCGGCCTCGCGGAGCCGCACCAGGCAGTACGCGGAGACCGACTCCAGCAGCCGGAACCGTGGGCCGTCGCCGCCGGTCGGCGCGCTGGCGCGTACCACCAGCGAACGGTCGACCAGCCCGGCCAGCAGTTCGAGCACCTCACCGGCCGGCGTGCCGTCTCCGGCGCAGACCGCCTCGGCGGCGGTCAGCGTGCAGCCGCCGGAGTGCACGGCCAGCCCGCGCAGTACCGCCCGCTCCGGTTCGGTCAGCAGTTGCCAGCTCCAGTCGATGACCGCGGCCAGGGTGCGTTGTCGGGCCGGTGCGTCGCGCGGGCCGGTGGCGAGCAGCCCGAACCGGTCCTGCGGCACCTGCAACCGGGCCGCCAGCTCGGCCACGCCCAGCACCGGTACCCGGGTCGCGGCCAGCTCCAGCGCCAGCGGGATGCCGTCCAGCCGCCGGCACACCTCGGCCACCTCGGCGACCGTCTCCGGTGCCGGCTCCAGGCCGGCGCGGGCCAGGAAGAGCCGCACGGCGGCGGACCCGGCCAGCCGGTCCGGGTCGTCGGTGTCGGGGAGGTCCAGCGGCGGCAGCTCCCAGCGGGTCTCGCCGCGCAGCCGCAGCGGTTCCCGGCTGGTGGCCAGCACCCGCAGCCCGGGTGCGGCCGGCAGCAGCTCGCCGACCAGCCCGGCCACCGGCTCGACGACGTGTTCGCAGTTGTCCAGCACCAGCAGCGTCCGCCGCTCCCGCAGGGCGGTCACCAGCCGTTCGCCCGGCGGCTCCGCACCGTCCGGACCGTCCGGAATACGGAGTACGCCGAGGAGCGGCTCGGCCGGCTCGCCCGACCCGTCCCAGGTGGTCAGGTCGACCAGCCAGACCCCGTCCGGGTACGCCTCGGTCAGCGTCCGGGCGACCTCGGTCGCCACGCTGGTCTTGCCCACCCCGCCCGGCCCGGTCAGCGTGACCAGCCGGCCGGCGGTGAGCAGTTCGCGTACCCGCCGCACGGCGTGGTCGCGGCCGATCAGCTCGGTCACCGGTGCCGGCAGGGCAGTGCCGGCCCGCAACCGCCGCCGGGCCGGTGCGGGCGGGTCCTCGGCCGGGTCACCGGCGAGGATCGCCCGGTGCAGCGCCGCCAACTCCGGCCCCGGGTCGAGTCCCAGCTCGTCGGCGAGGCCGCGCCGCAGCTCCTGGAAGCTCTCCAGCGCCTCGCCGGTGCGGCCGGAGCGGTGCAGCGCCCGGATCTGCGCCGCGCGCAGCCGTTCCCGGTACGGGTGCCGGGCCACCTGCTCGGTCAGCTCGCCGACGAGTTCGGCGTGCTCGCCGAGTTCGAGCCGCGCCTCCGCGTACGCCTCCACGGCGGTGGCCCGCTGCTCCTCCCAGCGCGCCACGGCGGTACGGGCGAACTCCTCGTCGGCGAAGTCGGCCAGCGCGGGACCCCGCCACAGGGCCAGCGCGTCGGCGAGCAGCCCGGCCCGGGTACCCGGGTCGTCGGCCGCCTGCGCCTGTCCGAGCAGTGTGGTGAAGGTCGCCGCGTCGACCGCGTCGGGGCCGGCCCGCAGCTCGTACCCGGGTGGCCGCGAGACGACCAGATCGCGGGCGGCCGGCTCGGCTCCGGCCAGTGCCCGGCGCAGTTGCGAGACCCGTACGTGCAGCGCGGCGGTCGGGTCGGCCGGCGCCGCCGTACCCCAGAGGTCCTCGACCAGCCGGTCCATCGAGACCGGGCGTCCCGGCGAGATCAGCAGGTCGGCCAGGAGGGCCCGCACCTTCCGGCCGGGGATGGTGACCGGCGCACCGTGGTCGGTCCAGACGGCCAGCGGCCCCAACACCCCGAATCGCACCGACCCAGGCTACGGAAGTCGCGGGCGAACGTCGCCGCCACGGCGGCGACGTTCGCCAACATCGTCAGGTCGGTCAGGAGGAGCAGGTGTTCAGCATGGTCTGCAGGGCGCTCTTCTCCGCCGACTGCAACCGCAGGCCCCAGTTGTATTTGGTCCGGATCCACATCTTGGCGTACGTGCAGTGGTAGGCGGTGCGGCTCGGCTTCCAGGTGGACGGGTCCTGGTCGCCCTTGGCCTGGTTCACGTTGTCGGTGACGGCGATCAGTTGCGGCCCGTTCAGGTCGTTGGCGAAGGACTGCCGGCGGCTGGTGGTCCACGAGCTGGCCCCGGAACGCCACGCCTCGGCGAGCGGCACGACGTGGTCGATGTCGACGTCGGCCGGGTCGCTCCAGGTCGCCCCGTCGTACGGGCTGTACCAGCTACCCGAGGTCGGGTAGCAGGAGCTGTCCACACCCACCCCGCTGCCGTCGCGCCGCAGCACCGTCTCCCGGGTGTTGCAGGCCCCGCTGACGGTGCTCCAGTGTGGGAAGAGGTCGCGGCTGTAGCCGGTCATCGACCCCTGGGTGGCGACGGTGAGCGCGTTCAGGTTGGACTGGGCGGTGGCCTTGGCGGGGATGCCGGGCGGGGCGGCGCCGGCCGGGGTGGCGACCAGCAGGGACGCGGTGATCGCCGTGACGGCGGCGGTGGCGGTGAGGGTGCGCCGGATACGGCGACGGCGGATGAACGGCACGGATGCCTCCCGAAGGCTCTGGGGGTACGGGAGAGATCAACGTAACCGATCATCGTGACCGGACCGCCACGGTCGCGTGACGGACCGTCGACGCGGGCCGTAATCCCGGGCGACCGGTGCCGGGCGGCGGGCCCGTCCGGTCCAGGACGGGCCGCGCCCGGCGCCGACCTGGTCGGTCAGGCCGGCTGGCTGCTGGTGGGGGTGGGCTGGCGGGGCGTCGAGTTGCTGGTCCCGTTGTTGGAGACGGCCGGCGCCGCGCCGACACCGAGCACGGTGAGCGCGGCGAGCAGCAGCGCGATCCACTCGTTGGAGTCCAGTCCACCGAGGATCACCGTGGCCAGCACCTGGAGCACGCTCAGCACCACGGCGACGGCGGTCTTGCCCCACCGGTACTGCGGGGTCAGCGGCACCAGGTAGACACCGATCGCGGTCGCGGCGGCGATGGCGATCTGCACCGCCTCGTCCGGCTCGACGCGCTGGTCGCCGGAGAGCGCGCCGTACGCGACCGTGAGCGCCGCCCCGGCGACGGCGGCGAGGGCCTTTCCGTACTTGCGGATCATGGGTTTCTCACCGTGCCTCTCCCGTGGCGGACCGTGGCTCTGCGGCGGCGGGGTCAACCGCGCGGACCCTACCGGCTGTCGTGCCGTCATCGTTTAACAGTCCGCCCTGTCTGTCAGTCGGATATCGGCGGCTCTGCGGTCGACTTCCCGCCCGGACGGCACGGGTGTGACCGGCATTTCCGCGGTCCATTCCGAACGGGGGCGATTTCGTGGCTCCGGTCAGGCCAACTCGCTCAGCGCCAGCACCTCGTCGGCGCATCCCCAGGAAAGGGCGAGCCCCGAGCCGCCGTGACCGTAGTTGTGGATGAGGACGGTGCCGTCGACCTGATCGCGTTCGATCCGTACGCTCGGCCGGCTCGGCCGGAGCCCGACCATGATGCGCCGGATCGGGGCGTCCCGGAGCAGCGGCTCGACGGCGGCGCAGCGTTCGACGATCGCCGCTGCCCGGGCCGGGTCCGGGGTGAGGTCCTCCGAGCCGGGCGTCGCGCTGCCGCCGAGTACGACGTGGTTGCCGTGCGGCAGGATGTAGGTCATGTCCTCGTGCTCGGCCCAGTCCTGGAAGAACGTCTCTATTCCCGGATTGTCGACGACCACCAATTGGCCCCGGGTGGGATAGACCTGGTCGTCCGGGACCAGATAGCGGGCACCGAGTCCGGTGCAATTCACCAGTACCTCGGCGGCCCCGGCGAGTTCCTTGAAAGAGCCGATGGTGCCGATTTCGATATCGCCGCCCTGACCGATCAGGCGCTCGGTGAGATATTCCAGATAGGTCGGCATGTTCACCAGTGGACTGGTGTAACGCCAGCCGTTGACGTAACCGGGTGGGAGTTCGTCGGGGGTGCACAGTTCGAAGTCGCTCAGGTCGCGGACGCAGGCCGGCGGCTCCAGCGGGAATGGTGCCACCTCCAGGCCACGGACGAGTCGTACCCCGGCCGTCGGGTCCTCGGCGATCTTCTCCAGGGTCAGCCGGGTCTGTTCGCTCCAGTGCAGGACGCGTTCGTCGGTCAGCTCGTACGGCCCCCAGCTCGCCCCGGCGGAGGCGGAGGTGGTCTCCTGTGGCGGCCGGGCGGCCCGGATCTGGACCGAGAGCCCCGCGTCGGCGAGTCGGACCGCGGTGGACAGTCCGATGACGCCCGCGCCGATAACCAGAACGTCGGGCCGTCGGGATGTTGCCATTAGGCCATATTAACGGAGGTCTTACCCGTCGAGCGGTCGGCTGCTGGCGGATACCTGGTTGCGCGGGCACCGCTCGACAGCTCGACGCGTCAATACGGATTCGCCGAGGCGCGCGGAAGCTGGAAATTGCGGGTGTGAATTACCGTCGGTGGTGGAACTCCGGGCGAGCGGGTCGGCCGAATTCGCGGAGACCAGGGAGTTCATTCGACTGCGATCGGCCACGACTACCCTTAGTAGTCGTAGGGCTTCGTGTGGTTGTGGTGGCCGGCCCGGCCCGAGGTGCCGCGCGGGTCGGCCGGTACGCCGGTCGGCGCGGGTGCCGGCCCGCCGGTGCCGGTCGGTGGGCGGTCGGTCGGCCGATCGGTCCGTCGTCCGGGGTGGACGGAGCCGGGCTGTCCCGCTTCGGCGGGATTTATCGTGGTCATCCGCTGCGGTGGCGGTGGGGAGCCGGTTGACAGGCCGGAAACTCGATGTCAATCTCCCGGTATTCTCGGACTGGGAGCGCTTCCATAGATCTTGCTCCACGTCGTACCACCCCGCCCGGCGGTGCCGGCCACCGGTCACCGCGCCCACCGGAAGGAATGACGTGCTCAGACCCCGCTCGCCGCGTACCGTTCCGCTCGCCGCGGCCACCGTCGCGGCCCTCGCCGCCACCGTGTTGACCGCACCCGTCGCGTCCGTCGCCGCCCCGGCCGACGAGGCGCCGGAGCAGATCGTCAACGGCACCTTCGACGACGGTCACGCCCCCTGGTGGGGCACGGCCAACCTCACCCTCGACTCCAGCACCGGCCAGCTCTGCGCCGGGATACCGGGTGGCACCGTCAACCCCTGGGACGTGATCATCGGTCAGGACAACGTCGCGCTGGTCGCCGGTGAGTCGTACGAGTTCCGGTTCTTCGGCCAGGCCACCCCGAACAGGGTCGGCCGGGCGCTGGTCCAGCTGCCGGTCGACCCGTACACCCAGTACCTGTCGGCCAGCCCCGAGCTGAGCGTCTCCGGCAACGAGTACCGCTACACCTTCACCTCCCCGGTCGACCTGCCGAACGCCCAGGTCGTCTTCCAGCTCGGCGGCAGCGCCGAACCCTGGACGGTCTGCCTGGACAACGTCTCGCTGACCGGCGGCGCCGAGCCGGACGTCTACGTCCCGGACACCGGCCCGAGGGTCCGGGTCAACCAGGTCGGCTACCTGCCGAAGGGGCCGAAGAACGCCACAGTGGTCACCGAGGCGACCGGCCCGCTGCCCTACCAGCTCCGCGACGGCGCCGGCCGGCTCGTCAAGCAGGGCCGGACGACCCCGCGCGGCCTGGACAGCTCCTCCGGGCAGAACGTGCACACCATCGACTTCGGGCACTTCACCCGCCCCGGCACCGGCTACACGCTGACCGCCGACGGCGAGACCAGCCGGCCGTTCGACATCGGCGTCGACTTCTACGAGCAGCTCCGCACCGACGCGCTGAAGTTCTACTACACCCAGCGCAGCGGCATCGAGATCTCCGACGCGCTCCGCCCCGGCTACGGTCGGCCGGCCGGACACGTCGGGGTGGCGCCCAACCAGGGCGACACGGCCGTACCCTGCCAGCCCGGCGTCTGCGACTACACCCTGGACGTCTCCGGCGGCTGGTACGACGCCGGCGACCACGGCAAGTACGTGGTCAACGGCGGCATCTCGGTGCACCAGCTGATGAGCGAGTACGAGCGCTCGACCCGGGCCCGCACCGGGCAGCCGTGGCGGCTCGGCGACCGCACCCTGAACCTGCCGGAGAGCGGCAACCGGGTGCCGGACATCCTCGACGAGGCGCGCTGGGAGCAGGAGTTCCTGCTCAGCATGCAGGTGCCGGCCGGTAAGCCGCTGGCCGGGATGGCCCACCACAAGATCCACGACGACTCCTGGACCGGCCTGCCGCTGCTGCCGCACCTCGACGAGAAGCGGCGCGAACTGCACCCGCCGTCCACCGCCGCCACGCTCAACCTGGCCGCCACCGCCGCACAGGCGGCCCGGGTCTTCAAGCCGTACGACCGGAGGTTCGCCGAGCGGAACCTGGCCGCCGCCAAGACGGCCTGGGCGGCCGCGTTGGCCAACCCCGAGCGGTACGCCGACCCGGCCGACGCCAACGGCGGCGGCGCGTACAACGACGCGGACGTCACCGACGAGTTCTACTGGGCCGCCGCCGAGCTCTACCTGAGCACCGGGGCGAAGGAGTACCGCGACTTCGTGCTCGCCTCGCCGCACCACACCGGCGACGTCTGGCGGGAGCGGGGCATGGACTGGGGCAACACCGCAGCGCTCGGCCGGCTGCAACTGGCGACGGTGCCGAACAACCTGCCGGACCGGGCCCGGGTACGCGCCTCGGTCGCCCAGGGCGCCGACCGCTACCTGGCCACGCTGCGGGCGCACCCGTACGGCATCCCGTACAGCCCGTCGGACAACCTCTTCGACTGGGGCTCCAACAACCTGATCGTCAACAACGCCATCGTGCTCGCCACCGCGTTCGACCTGACCGGGAAGGACCGCTACCGGGACGGCGTACTGGAGACGATGGACTACATCCTCGGCCGCAACGCCCTGAACCAGTCGTACGTGACCGGCTACGGCGAGGTGGCCTCGCGCAACCAGCACAGCCGCTGGTACGCCCGCCAGCTCAACCCCGACCTGCCCAACCCGCCCCGGGGCACCCTCTCCGGCGGCCCGAACTCGGCCATCCAGGACCCGGTCGCCCAGCAGAAGCTGCGCGGCTGCGCGCCGCAGTTCTGCTACATCGACGACATCGAGTCCTGGTCGACGAACGAGCTGACCATCAACTGGAACGCCCCGCTGGCCTGGATCGCGGCCTTCATCGCCGACCAGGACAACGGCGACGCCGGCAACCGCCGGCACTGACCGCCCGACGGGCGAAGCCCCCGGTCGGCGGGTGACCGCCGGCCGGGGACCGCCCCACCGCACCTGGCCCGTTGTGGGTCGGTGGGTCCTCGACCCGGCCGACCGGCGTTTCGCCGGCTCGGTCCGGGCCGCAAACCTGTGCGCGGCCGGAACCGCCCGCCGCAGGGCAGGCGTTCGTCGGTGGGCGGTTCCGGCCGCCGACTTTCCATCTCTCGGCTATTACAGCGCCGGACCCGCCTCCGGCGTCACATCCGCGCCGGGAATCGGCTCAGAGCGGATACGTCCGGGCCACCGCGACCAGTTCCGAGCTGTGCGATCCGACGATGCCGACGCCGGGCGGCCGCGGCCGGAAGCCAGGCAGTCCGGCCAGGCCGTCGCTGCCGTCCATCGCCCGCAGCCGCACCGGACCGCCGCCGGTCGGGCGCAACCGCAGCTCGATCTCGATCCCCCCGGCCGGTGGGGCGTGGAACACCACACCGAACGGCTCCGGACCGTCGACCCGGACCTCGCGGCCGGCGACCCGGGCCGAGACGACGTCGGCGGTCGCCGGGTCGACGTGCAGCGCGGCGAACCGTACCGGGCGTTGCGGCACCAGCCGGACGCGTAGCGTACGCAGCCCGGCCTCGGTGACGTCGGCGAGCGGGTCGAGCCGGGGCGGGGGCAGGGTGGCCGGTTCGGCCGGGCCGGCGCGCAGCTCCTCGTCGCCGAAGAACGGGAAGCTGTCGTCGATCCGGGTCGGGGCGTCGACGTACCGGTCGGTCCAGGGCTGCGGGTCGGTCTCCTCGGTGAGCCAGCGGGCGGTGCCGGTGTCGGCGTCCAGCGCGTACATCAGGTGGGTCGGCACCGGGTGCCCGGCGTCGAACCGGTCGACGGCCAGGCCGGTCCCGGCGCAGAGCACGGCGCCGAGCAGCGCGGCCAGCGCGGGCAGCGCGCCGCGTCGCCGGGCCCGGAGCGCGGCCATCCCGCGCTGGCCGCCGGCCGCCGGGTGCAGCAGGTCCACCACCGGCAGCGCGGCCAGCCCGAGCAGCACCGCGAAGAGCGCGCCGACCCCGCCCATCGCCATCCCCAGCGCGGGGAAGAGCAGCACGACGGTGGGGAGCAGCACGAGTACCCCGACCGCCGCGCCGACGGTCACCGCGACCACCGGCCACGGGCCGTTGTGGGGTACGGCCAGGGCCACCAGCCCGGCCAGTACGCCGGCCAGCGCCGGCAGGGTGGCCAGGTACGCCCCGCCGGGCGCCACGGCCGCGAGCAGCACCCCGAGTACGGCCAGCCAGCCCAGCCCGCCGACGGCGAGGGCCGCCGGGCCGACGCGTCGGCGGGTCAGCGCGTACCAGCCGAACAGCACGGCGGCGGCGAGCGCCACCACCGCCAGTCGATACCACAGTGGACGGTACGGGTCGAGCAGCGTCGCGTAGCCCGGCCGGATCGCGGTGATCCCGGCCCAGAGCAGTTGCGCCCCGACCGGGGCGAGCACGATCGGCAGCAGCGCCAGCCCGAACCCGGCGGCCAGCCCGGGCCAGCTCGCCCGTCCGCGCCGCCGGACGGCCCAGCCGAGTACGCCGACCCCGGCCAGGGCGAGCAGCGCGAGCGGCAGCGTGAGCCAGCCGGGATACCGGGCCAGCCCGCCGGGCAGCGGGAAGTAGGTGGCGTCCCCGTCGGCGTCCAGCCGGGTCAGGTCGACCGCGCCGAACTCCCGGGCCAGCCCGAGGGCGTTCGCACCGTGCTGTTGCAGGCTGCCCCGGTCGACGTTGGCCGGGGTGTCCAACGGGGTGTGGTAGAGCGCGGCACCGTCGATGTAGGCGGCGTTCAGCCCGGTGAAGCCGTGGTCGAGGAAGGCGGTGAAGTCGGTGTCGTTGGGCAGCAGCCGGTAGACCTCGACCGCGAACGAGGTACCCACCGGGTACGGCGCGGCCCGGCCGAAGACCTCCACCAGCCCGGCGTTGCGCAGCGAGGTCTCGAACATGATCACCGGACCGGTGCTGCCCCGCGCCTCCAGGTTGAGCACCACGCCGCCGTCGGCGGCTAGCGGATGGTCCGCGGCGAACGCCGAGGCGCCGCAGAGACACGCCTCCTCGGCGTCGGTGAAGACCAGTACGACGTCGTTGCGGGGGCGCTCGCCCACGGTCAGCGCGCGGGCCACCTCCAGCAGTGCGGAGGTGCCGGCCCCGTCGTCGTTGCCGCCCGGCCCGACCTGCACCGAGTCGTAGTGGGCGACCAGGAAGACCCGGCCGGTGGGATCGGTGCCGGGGATCCGGGCGACCACGTTGCGGACCCGGGCCAGCGTCGCGCCGCCCGACCCGCCGCTGAGCTGCCCCGCCTCCTCGGCGACGGTGTCCTGCGACTCCGGGGTGAGACCGAGGTCACGCAGGGTGCGCTCCAGGTGGCCCCGTACCCGCTCCGCGGCCGGGCTGCCGGCGGGATGCGTCTCCGCCGCGACGGTCCGCAGGTGCTGGTACGCCCGGTCCGCGCTGAACTCGTCGGCCGGCGCGTCCAGGCCGGCCGGGTCGGGCGTACCCACGCCGAACACGGTGAGCACGCCGACCGCCGCCAGCGCGGCCACGGCGGCCAGCGCGGCCGTCAGCCGGCGCCGGGGCCGGGCCAGGGCCCGTTCGGCGGCGGGCAGACGGACGGGGGAGTGAGGGGTGTCGGGGCTGGGCACGGGTGCCTCCAGGGGTCGGCAGCGACTGCCATCATCGCGGTTCGGCCGCCGCCCGCCCGGCCGGGTCACCCTGCTGGCGGCCGGTCGCATAGCGTGATACCCATGTCCACGTACCGAGTGACCGATCCCGTCGCCGTACTGCGCGATTTCGTCGCCCGGGTGGCGCCGTACGACCCCGAGCCGGCGGCGGCACCGGTCGGCGTCGTCGACGTCCGCTCCGGCGGCGAGGCTGCGACGATCACGCTCACCCCGCATCTGGCCCGGGCCCTGGCCGAGGCGCTGGCCGGTTACCGGGACCGGGCCGACCGGGGCGGTTGCGCGAGTTGCGGGAGCCGGCGGCTGGACGAGAACCTGCACTGCCTCGACTGCGGCCGGCTACACGGTGTGCTCGGTCAGGTGATCGCGGAGCAGGCCGAACGGGTACGCCTGCGCGACGCCCCCGGAGCGGCGGAAGCCCCGAGGTGACGTCCGGGCACCGTGTCGGCGCTACCTGTGTTGTGTGGCAGCGTTGGGTGGTACAGGATCGGCGCGGATCGTCGGCGTGGGCCGGGCACGACCGCACGGGGCACGCAGGACCCCGTGCCGGAGCGGGACGGTCGGGGCGGCGAGGAACGGAGCGAGGAGGCGTCGTGACCGGATGGGTGGGGGCGGCCCGGTGACCGGGTCGTCCGTCGTACCCGCGCCGTCGTACCCGCACGGCGGGCTCGGGCGGCACGCCAAACTGCCGCCCCGGGAGCGGCTGCGGGTGCTGCTGATCGAGGACGACGACGCCGACGCCTTCCTGGTCGGCGAGCTGCTCGCCGAGACCGGCGAGGGGATCGACCTGCTCGTCGCGAACAGCCTGAACGGTGCCCGGTCCAAGATCTCCGGCGTCGACTGCGTACTGCTCGACCTCGGCCTGCCGGACGCGCAGGGCCTGGACGGGCTCCGCCAGGTGCTCGGGATGTCCAGCAACGCCGCCGTCTGCGTGCTCACCGGCCGTTCCGACGAGCACCTCGGCATCGGTGCGGTCGCCGAGGGCGCCCAGGACTACCTGGTCAAGGGCCAGGTCGACGGGGTGCTGCTGGCCCGGGCGCTGCGCTACGCGGTGGAGCGCAAGCGGGCCGACGAGAACACCCGCCGGCTGCGCGAGGTGGAGCTGCGCCAGGCCGAGTCCGCCCGGTTGGAGCGCGGCCTGCTGCCCCAGCCCCTGATCGACACCGACCTGGTGCAGGTGCACCCCTTCTACCGCCCCGGCCGGCACGAGGCCCTGATCGGCGGCGACTTCTACGACGTGGTGCAGACCTCCCCGGACCGGATCGACCTGATCGTCGGGGACGTCTGCGGGCACGGTGTCGACGAGGCGGCGCTCGGTGTCGAGCTGCGGGTCGCCTGGCGGGCCCTGGTGCTCGCCGGGGTGCCCGACGAGCAGGTGCTGCCGGCGCTGGAGCAGGTGCTGATGAGCGAGCGGTCGAGGCGGGAGATCTTCGCCACCGTCGCCGCCGTCCGGCTGGACCTGGCCGGCAACCGGGCCACCGTACGGCTCGCCGGGCATCCGCCGCCGCTGCTGCTCGCCGGGGGCCGGGTGGCGCCGGTACCGGCCCCGCACGGGCTGCTGCTCGGCGTACGGCCCCGGCCGCCGGTCGCCCACGAGTTGCGTTTCGACACCGAGGACTGGTCATTGTTGATGTACACGGACGGGCTCGTCGAGGGCCGGATCGGCGACGGCGACGAGCGGTTGGACGTACCCGGACTGAGCGGGCTGGTGGCTGATCCGCGGGCCCGTGGGGTGGGCCTGCCGGAGCTGCCCGGCTGGCTGGTGGAGCGGGCCGAGGAGCACAACGGCGGCCCGCTCTCCGACGACGTGGCGATGCTGCTGGTCTGCCGGGGGGAGGGGCGGTGAAGGCACGGGTTCGCTGGACGCTGCGGCGTCGGGTCGCCGTACTGTGCGTGGTCGTCGGTGTGGTGCTCGGCATGCTGGCGGTCAGCGCGGCGGTCGTCGCCACCAGCAACCGGCAACACCTGGACACCCTGCTCACCAAGACCGGTCCGCTGCGCACCGACGGTCAGGCGCTGCTCAGCGCCTTGGTCGACCAGCAGACCGGGGTACGCGGCTACGCGGTCACCGCGAACGACGCCGACCTGGCGCCGTACCGGGAGGGGCTGAAGCGGGAGACGGCGCTGATCGCCTCGATGGACGCGCTGCTGACCGACCAGCCGGAGATCCGCCGCGAGCTGCACACGGTGCGGGACCACGCCCAGCAGTGGCGGGAGGCGGTGGCCGAGCCGGCGATCGAGCTGACCGTGCGGAGCGGGCCGGAGGCCGCACAGGCGCATCTGACCGCCCAGACCGGGGCCCGCTTCACCGAGCTGCGCGGCGAGGTGGAGGCGTTGCAGGGGTCGATCCTGGAGCTGCGCAACAGCGTCGCGCGCAACGCCCGGGCGACCGGCAACACCCTGGTGCTGCTGCTGATCCTGGCCGCGATCGTGGTGGTGCTGGCCGGGCTCGCGCTGATGACCTCGCTGAACCGGCTGGTCATCGGGCCGGTCACCACGCTGGCGGGCCAGGTGCGGGAGGTGGCCGGCGGGGCGTACCAGCGGGAGATCGAGCAGGTCGGTCCGCCGGAGCTGGCCGCGTTGGCCGGCGACATCGACGGGATGCGCCGCCGGATCGCCGCCGACCTGGACGAGGTACGGCAGGCGCGGGAACGGATCGAGTGGGTCAACAGCCAACTGGAGCGGCAGGCCGAGGAGCTGGTCCGGTCCAACCGTGACCTGGAGCAGTTCGCCTACGTCGCCTCGCACGACCTCCAGGAGCCGCTGCGCAAGGTGGCCAGCTTCTGCCAGCTGCTGCAACGCCGGTACGCGGGCAAGCTCGACGAGCGCGCCGACCAGTACATCGCGTTCGCGGTGGACGGGGCGCAGCGGATGCAGCGGCTGATCAACGACCTGTTGGCGTTCTCCCGGATCGGCCGGCTCACCAGCGGGTTCACCGAGGTCGACCTGAACGCGGTGATGAGCGAGGTCGCCGGCCAGACCGAGCCGACCCGGCAGTACGTCGGCGGCGAGCTCACCTGGTCGGACCTGCCGGTCATCCGGGGCGAGGAGACCCTGCTGACCAACCTGCTGGCGAACCTGGTCGGCAACTCGCTCAAGTTCCGCCGCCCGGACGTCGCGCCGAAGGTGCACGTCTCGGCCCGGCGGCTGGGCGACGAGTGGGAGATCAGTTGTCAGGACAACGGGATCGGCATCGAGCCCGAGTTCGCCGACAAGATATTCGTGATCTTCCAGCGGCTGCACGCGAAGGACGCCTATCCGGGCACCGGGATCGGGCTGGCCATCGTGAAGAAGATCGTCGAGTACCACGGTGGCCGGGTCTGGGTCGATCCCGAGGCGGTCACCGAGGGCACGATGATCCGGTTCACCCTTCCGGTGCCACCGGAGCTGCGGGAGTCGGTCGAGCCGTCCGAGGCCCCGGGCGTGGACGGGGCGGAGCCGACCCCGTCGGCGCCGGAGGCCGAGGCGCCGGCCGAGAGCGAGGCCGACGCCACACCGGCGGGTGAGTCGGCCCGGCCGGCCGGCGACATGAAGCAGACTGTCTGACGGATGAGCGGATCGACGAGGAGGGGCCGATGACGGCACCGGCGGACGGCAGGAGCCCGATCGAGGTGCTGCTGGTCGAGGACGACCCGGGCGACGTGCTGATGACGCAGGAGGCTTTTGACGAGCACAAGCTGCGCAATCGGCTGACCGTGGTCTCCGACGGCGCGGCGGCGCTGGCCTACCTGCGTCAGGAGGGCGAGTACGCCGACGCCGTCCCCCCGGACCTGATCCTGCTCGACCTGAACCTGCCGCGGCGGGACGGCCGGGAGGTGCTGGCCGAGATCAAGCGGGACGAGCAGCTCTGCCGGATCCCGGTGGTGGTGCTGACCACCTCGCAGGCGGACGAGGACATCCTGCGCAGCTACCAACTGCACGCGAACGCGTACGTGACGAAGCCGGTCGACTTCGAGCGGTTCATCTCGGTGGTGCGGCAGATCGACGAGTTCTTCGTCAGCGTCGTGAAGCTTCCGCCGCGTGGCTGACCCCGATTCGCGGCTGGTGGAGGAGGTCGGTGCGCTGCTCCGGCGGGCCGCCGCCGACGCCATCCTGCCGATGTTCCGGCACCTGGCCGACGCCGACGTCTCGGAGAAGGCTCCCGGCGAGGTCGTGACGGTCGCCGACCGCCGGGCCGAGGAGATCATCGGCGCCGAGCTGCGCCGGCTCCGGCCGGACTCCGAGGTGGTCGGCGAGGAGGGGGTGGCGGCCGATCCGGCGGTGTTGGAGCGGCTGAGCGGGCCGGCCGAGGTGTGGCTGGTCGATCCCCTGGACGGTACGGCCAACTTCGCGGCCGGGCGGGAGCCGTTCGCGGTGATGGTGGCGCGGCGGCGGGCCGGGCGTACCGAGGCGGCCTGGATCCTCGACCCGATGGCGGACCGCCTGCTGGTGGCCCGGGCCGGGGACGGGGCGTACCGGGACGGGGAACCGGTGCGGACCACCGCCGAGCCGCTGCCGGCCAGGTCGTTGCGCGGTGTGGTGGCGACCCGGTTCCTGCCGGTGGAACTCCAGGGCCGGGTGGCCGCCGGGGCGGACCGGATCGGTGCGGTGCTGCATGGACAACACTGTGCTGGTCAGGAATATACGGATATTGTGGACAATCGGCAGCAGTTCGCGATCTTCTGGCGGACGCTGCCCTGGGACCACGCCCCGGGAGCGCTGCTGGTCGAGGCGGCCGGCGGGGTGGTACGGCGGCTCGACGGCAGCCCGTACGACCCGGCCGACGGGCGGACCGGGCTGCTGGTGGCCGCCAACGAGTCGATCTGGGACACCGTGCAGCACGCCCTGCTGGCCGAATCCTGACCGGAGCGGTGGGACCGGCGGCGGTTCAGGCAGGAATATCCGTTCGCCGGCTATAATCCGTTTTCTATGGTATTGCGGTGCCTCGTCCGTGGGCCGACAGCGCGGCCGGCTTCCGGTAGGCTGACCGGCGGTCTCCGCCAGGTGGCACCGTCGAGGGTGCCGGCGGTGGCCGCCGCCGAACGAACCGTTCCCCACCTGAGCCGAGCGGCGCTCACGGACCGCGTCCGACCGTGCGGTCCGTCCGAGCACACGGGCAGGTCGAGAACGGTTCACTGGTCAGTGTGGACCCCTCGGGGTCGGCGGCCTACGAAAGGAACGGCTTTCGTGCGCACAACGGCCATCGCCCGGCTGCGGCGTCCATCCGCGGCGCTGCTCGTCGCCGCCGCGCTCCTCGTCGGCACCCCCGCGGCCCTGGTCGGCCCGGCCGCCGCCCCGGCGGCCGCCGCACCCAGCTCGCCCGGCGACGAGGGCGGCACCAAGAAGCTCCGGGACGCCCTGGAGTCCGCCTCCAAGGGGCACATCGAGGCGACCGCCAAGCTGAACAGCTCGAAGAAGCGGCAGAGCCAGCTCGGCACGCAGCTCAAGCAGGTCCAGGCCCGGATCACCACCCTCACCCAGGAGGTGGGGGTGATCGCCGCCGAGACGTACCGCCGGGGCCGGCTCACCCCGATCTCGGCCCTGCTCAACAGCGCCTCGCCGCAGTCGTTCGTGGAGCGGGCCGCCGGGCTCGAAGTGCTGGCCCAGCGCGACGACCGGAAGCTCCGCGAGCTGGCCGACGCGCTCGACCAGGCGACCAGGGCGAAGAACGCGATCGACGCCGAGGTCCGCGAGCAGCAGCGGCAGGTCGAGGTCATCGCCCGGAAGAAGAAGGACGCCGAGCGCGCCCTCGCCGCCGTCGGCGGCGGCCAGTCCGGCGGGCTGATCAGCGCCAACTCGCCGCTGGCGAAGCCCGCCCCGCGCAACTCCGACGGCTCCTGGCCCAAGGAGTCGTGCAGCATCAAGGACCCGACCACCAGCGGGTGCATCACGCCGCGCACCCTGCACGCGCTCAACCAGGCCAAGGCGAACAACTTCAAGCGGCACGCCTCCTGCCACCGCAGCGGCGGCGGCGGTGAGCACCCCAAGGGCCGCGCCTGCGACTTCTCCGCCGCGCCCGGCGGCTTCGAGAACGTCGACGCGAGCGGCGGCGACCGCACCTACGGCAACAACCTCGCCGCCTTCTACGTGAAGAACGCCGACCGGCTCGGCGTGCTCTACGTGATCTGGTACAGGCAGATCTGGATGCCCGGCAACGGCTGGCGGGCGTACAACGGCAACGGTGATCCGGCCTCCGACCACACGAACCACGTTCATCTGTCGATGTTGTAGCCCGGAGCCGCCGGTGGGATGCGTACCATCGCTGCGATGGACTCTTCACCACCTGAGGTGGCGGCCACCACCGTCGCCGACGAGCCACCCGGATCACCGGCCCGGGCCCTGCCGACGGGCCTGGCGGCCACCCTGGTCTTCGTCTCCAGCGGTGCCGTACTCGTCCTGGAGACGGCGTCGCTGCGGCTCGTCGGCCCGTACGTCGGGGTCACCCTCCAGGTCACCAGTTCGGTGATCGGGGTGGCGCTGGCCGCGATCGCGTACGGCGCCTGGGTCGGCGGGTGGCTCGCCGACCGCCGGGACCCGCGCCGGCTGCTCGCCCCGGCCCTGATCCTCGCCGGAATCTGCACCGCGCTGACCCTGCCGATCGTCCGGTACGCCGGCGAGGTGCTGCGCGGCGGTGCCGCCGTCGGCATCCTGCTGCTCACCGCGTTGGCGATCTTTCTGCCGGCGGCCCTGCTCGCCTCGATCACCCCGCTGGTGGTGAAGCTGCAACTCGGCGACCTGCGGCAGACCGGGCAGGTGGTCGGGCGGCTCTCCAGCATCGGCACGCTCGGCGCGATCACCGCGACGCTGGGTACCGGCTTCGTGCTGGTCGCCGCCCTGCCGAGTACCGTGATCATCATCAGCCTGGCGGTCCTGCTCGGGGTGACCGGGCTGGTGCTCGCCGGCTACCTGCGCCGGCAGCTCCGTGACACGCTGCCGAAGCCGTCCCGGCTCACCGCCGCCGCGGCCGTGCTCGGCCTGGCCGGCGCCTCGCTCACCGCCGTCGCGCCGACCCCGTGCGACGTGGAGACGGCGTACCACTGCGCCTCGGTCGAGCCGGACCCGGAGAACTCCACCGGCCGGCTGCTGGTGCTCAACTCGGCCTGGCACTCCTATGTGGACCTCGCCGATCCGGGGCACCTGGAGTTCGAGTACACCAAGTGGATCGGGGCGGTCGCCGACGTGATGGCACCGGCCCGGGCACCGCTTCAGGCCGTACACCTCGGGGGTGGCGGCTTCACCATGCCGCGCTACCTGACCGCGACCCGGCCCGGCACCCGCAACGAGGTCTACGAGATCGACGGCGAGCTGGTCGAGCTGGGCCGCCGCGAGCTGGACGTGCGGATCGGCCCGGAGCTGTCGGCCCGGGTCGGCGACGCCCGGATGCTGATCGGGGAGCGGGCCGGACAGAGCGCCGACCTGGTGGTCGGGGACGCGTTCGGGCACCTGGTGGTGCCCTGGCACCTGGCCACCCGGGAGATGGCCGCCGAGGTCCGCCGGGTGGTCCGCCCCGGCGGCATCTACGCGCAGAACGTGATCGACCACCCGCCGCTGCGCTTCATCCGGGCCGAGGTCGCCACCGTGGCGGCCGAGTTCCCACACATCGCGCTGGTCGCACCGCCGGCCGCGCTGGCCGGTTCGCAGGGCGCGAACTTCGTGATCCTCGCCTCCGACCGGCCGCTGCCGGTGCAGCAGGTACGGGAACGCCTGATCACCTCGGCGGAGGAACCCGTCACCGTGCTCTCCGGCCCCGCGCTCGACGAGTTCGTCGACGACGCGATGGTGCTGACCGACGAGTACGCCCCGGTCGACCAGCTCCTCGCCACCGCCTGACCCGCCGCTCAGTCCGGTGCTGGGCGGCGCCGCGCCGCGCGACCGGTCGACCACCGACGGAGACGAATCCCCTCCGGTAGGTGTAGCCGGGCGCCGTCCGGGCAAGAGAGATCCTCATGACCGGGTGGGGCAGGTGGGGCGGGTCGCAGCGGTACGGCACGGAACTGGTCGGTGACCGCTACCGGCTGATCGAGGAGCTCGGCGAGGGCGGCATGTCGGTGGTCTGGCGGGGCCACGACGAGGTGCTGGGCCGACCGGTGGCGGTGAAGATGCTCGCCCCGAGACTCGCCACCGACCGGTCCTTCCGGCACCGGCTCCGCACCGAGGCCCGGGCCGCGGCCCGGCTCTGCCACCCGCACATCACCGGGGTCTACGACTACGGCGAGTCGGTGCGGTACGGCCGGACCGTGCCGTACGTGGTGATGGAGCTGGTCGACGGCGAGACGCTGGCGAACTGGCTCGACCGCGAGGGCACGATGCCCTGGTGGGACGCGGTCGTGCTCGGCGTCCAGGTGGCGGCCGCGCTGGCCACCGCGCACGCCCGGGGAGTGGTGCACCGCGACATCACCCCGGGCAACGTCATGCTCACCGCGATGGGCGCCAAGGTCGTCGACTTCGGAATCTCCGCGCTGGTCGGCGAGCGGGACGGCGACGGCGACGGCGGGCTCTACGGCACGCCCGCGTACGTGGCTCCGGAGCGGCTCAACCTGGGCGAGGTCTGTCCGGCCACCGACGTGTACGCGCTCGGCCTGCTGCTCTACCGGACGCTGACCGGCCGGATGCCGTGGCGGGCGTCGACCCGTACCCAGACGCTGCGGGCGCACCTCTACGCCGAGCCGGCGCCGATGCCACCGGTACCGGGGCTGCCGGCCGAGGTGGCGGAACTCGTCGCGCGCTGCCTGGTGAAGGTGCCGGAGGAGCGGCCGGAGAGCGCCGAGCTGGCCCGTACCCTGGCCCGGGCGGCCGGGGTGGTGCTGCCGGTGACCGTCGGTCCGACCCCGGCCACGCCGTCCCGGCGGGCCGAGCGGGACGAACCGGCGCCGGCCGAGCGCCAGCAGGTCGCGCCGGCGCACTCCGACACCGCGATGCTGCCCCGGTCGGCGACCGACCCGCTGCCGCTGCCGGTCCGGCTGCGCCGGCCGTCGGCCCGGCGCGGTAACCGGGTCCGGGTCGCGGCGGTCGGGGTCGGCCTGCTCGCGGTGAGCGGGGCGGTCTGGGCGGGCGCCGCCAACGGCTCGGAACCGGCCGGCGGGGCGACGAACCTGGCGATGGGCGGCACCGCACCGTGCCGGGTCGACTACGTGCTGCGCGTGGACACCGGCCGGTCGTTCCAGGCCGAGGTCACGGTCACCAACCTCGGCGTCACGGCGGTCCGGGACTGGACGCTGCGCTTCGCCTTCCCGGCCGAGCAGGTGCTCACCCGGCACCCGTCGCCGGAGTCCCGACAGCAGGGCCGGGAGGTGCTGCTCCGGCCCGCGTCCGGCCCCGAGACGACCCTGCCGGCCGGTGGCGCGACCCGGTTCGGGCTGGTGGGCAGCCACGCCGGCAGCAACCCGCTGCCCGTCGAGTTCCGGCTCGGCGAGACCGCCTGTGCGGCCCGGGTCTCCACCGTGCCGGGCGAGACCGGCGGTGCGGCGGCCGGCGGGGCGGTCGGCGCGGTGGCACCGGCGACCCCGCCCCCGCCGGATCGGTCAGCCGGTCAGCCCGGACCCGGCGCCGGTGCGAAGAACACCGGCTCGAAGGGTGCGGAGTCCTCCGGCGCCGGGCCGGAACGCGCCGGCTCGAAGGGCAAGGGCCCGGGCAAGCCGCCGAAGGGCAAGGGCCCGAAGCACTGACCCAGCCGATCCACCCGGTGGCCTGGCTGCGCGGGCCATCCCCTGCCGGTTACTTGTGGGTTGCAGCCACATAGCACGTGCGTGACGTCACTTCTACCGTGGGCCGACGATGCTTCTCCCACCTTCACCCCCACGTGGAGCGATGATGACGGTCCGGACGACGCGGCGGGTACTGGTCACCGCCGCCACGCTGCTGGTAGGGGCGCTCGCCACGACGGCCTGTGGCAGCCCGCAGGAGACCGCGAGCGGCGGTGGCGACAGCGCCGCACCGGTCAAGGTCGGCCTGGTGTACTCCCAGTCGGGCGCGTTGGCCAGCTACGGCAAGCAGTACATCGAAGGGTTCCGGGCCGGACTGGCGTACGCCACCGACGGCACCAACAAGATCGGTGACCGTACGGTCGAGGTGACCGAGGTCGACGACGCGGGCGACCCCGCCAAGGCGGTCTCGGCGGCGAAGGACCTGATCGGCAAGGGTCACAGGATCCTCGCCGGCTCGACCGCCTCCGGCGTCGCGCTCCAGGTCGCGCCGATCGCCGCGCAGAACAAGGTGCTCTTCATCTCCGGGCCGGCCGCCACCGACGGCGCGACCGGGGTCAACAGGTACACCTTCCGGTCCGGGCGGCAGTCGTACCAGGACGTGCAGACCGCGAAGTCCTTCATCGGCAACGCGGCCGGCAAGAAGGTCGTGGTCTTCGCCCAGGACAGCGCGTTCGGCAAGAGCAACGAGGCGGCGGTCAAGGCGGTCATCGGCGGCGCCGGTGCCACCGTGAGCAGCGTGCTCGCCCCGGCCAGCGCCACCGACTTCACCCCGTTCGCCAGCCAGTTGACGGCGGCCAAGCCGGACCTGCTCTTCGTCGCCTGGGCCGGCACCACCGCCCCGGCGATGTGGCAGACCCTCGACCAGCAGGGCGTACTCGGCGCCACCACCGTGGTCACCGGGCTGGACATCCGGGCCTCCTGGCCGACCTTCGGGGCGGCCGGCACCAAGATCTCCTTCCTGTCGCACTTCTTCGACGGCGCCGCCGACAACCCGGCCGCGCAGGCGGCCAAGCAGGCCGTACCCGGCGGGGTGCTGGACCTCTTCCACCCGGACGGCTTCACCGCCGCCCAGATGATCGTCCGCGCGGTGCAGGAGGGCGGCGACGACGTCGACAAGATGGTCACCGGCCTGGAGGGCTGGAGCTTCGACGGGGTCAAGGGCAAGATGACGGTCCGGGCCGAGGACCACGCGCTGCTCCAGCCGATGTTCCAGGCCAGGCTGAGCGGCACCGGCGACGCGATGAAGGCGGAGTCGCAGAAGGTGCTCACCCCGGACGAGACGGCGCCGCCGGCCGTGGCGATGAAGGGCTGAGGTGTGCTCGCCACCCGCGACCTGACCTGGCGGATCGGCGAGGTCGCCATCGTCGACGGCGTCGACCTGGAGCTGGCCCCCGGGGAGTTCCTCGGGGTGATCGGTCCGAACGGCGCCGGCAAGACCTCGCTGTTCAACCTGGTCTCCGGCCTGCGCCGGCCCACCGCCGGCCAGGTGCTGCTGGACGGTACGGAGATCAGCGCACTGCCGCCGCACAAGCGGGCCCGGCTGGGGCTGGGCCGGACGTTCCAGGCGTCCTCGGTCTTCGGCTCGCTGAGCGTGCGGGAGAACGTGCGGCTGGCCGTACAGGCGCACCGGGGTGGCTCGATGCGGCTGTGGCGGCGGGCGGCGGCCGACCGGGAGGTGGTCGCCGCCGCCGACGCGGCACTGGACCGGGTCGGCCTGGCACACCGGGCCGACGCGCTGGCCGGCACCCTCGCACACGGCGAGAAGCGGAAACTGGAGATCGCGCTGCTGCTGGCCGGCGAGCCGAGGGTGATGCTGCTCGACGAGCCGATGGCCGGGGTGAGCGCCGAGGACGTACCGGAGCTGGTCGCGGTGATCCGGTCGTTGACCGGCGACAGTGGCCGGGCCGTACTCATGGTGGAACACCACATGGACGTGATCCTCGGGCTCGCCGACCGGATCGCGGTGATGCACCACGGCGCGCTGCTCGCCTGCGACGTCCCGGCGACCGTGATGGCCAACCCGGTGGTGCAGGAGGCGTACCTAGGTGAGTCGTTGTGACTGAGAGTCCCATCCTGACCGTCGCAGACCTGTCGGTACGGATCGCCGGGCTGCACATCCTGCAGGGCGTCTCCTTCGCCGTGGCACCGAGCGGGGTGACGGTGCTGCTCGGCCGCAACGGGGTCGGTAAGACCACCACCCTGCGGGCGATCCTCGGGCTGACCCCGCGCGGCGGCGAGGTACGCGGCACGGTGCGCATCGGCGACCGGTCGCTGGCCGGCGAGCCGACCCACCGGCTGGTCCGGGACGGTCTCGGCTACGTACCCGAGGACCGGTGCGTCTTCGCCGGCCTCACCGTCACCGAGAACCTGCGGCTCGCCGAGCGGCGTGGCGGCACCCCGGCGTACGACCGGGTCTTCGAGTTGTTTCCGGAGCTGAAGCGGCGCGGGCGGCAGCGGGCCGGCTCGCTCTCCGGCGGTCAGCAGCAGATGCTGGCGATCGGCCGGGTGCTGCTCAACGACAACCGGCTGCTGCTGGTCGACGAGCCGACCAAGGGGCTGGCGCCGAAGGTGGTCACCGAGGTGGCCGAGGTGCTGGAGCGGGTCGCCGTCGCCGTGCCGGTACTGCTGGTCGAACAGAACCTCGCGGTGGTACGCCGGCTGGCCAGCGACGCGGTGGTGCTCGCCGCCGGCCGGGTCGCCTGGTCCGGCGCCGCCGCCGAACTGCTGCGGGAGGCGGAGTTGACCAGATCCCTGCTCGGCGTCGGCGTGGCCGGGTCACATCCCGAGCCCGCCCGGGAGGTGCCGGCCGGATGAGCACGATCGTGCTGCTGACGCTGACCGGGCTGGGCCTGGCCGCGCTCTACTTCCTGGTCGCCTCCGGCCTCTCCCTGGTGTTCGGCCTCGCCGACGTGCTCAACTTCGCGCACGGGCTCTTCCTCTCCGTCGGGGCGTACGCCACCTGGTGGGCGGCGGGGAACCTGCCCGGTGCCGGCCCGTCCGGCTTCGGCTTCGTCCTCGCGGTCGCGTTCGGCGTCGTCGCCGGTGCGGTGGTCGGGATGGCGGTCGAACTGGTGATGATCCGCCCGCTCTACTCCCGCACCATCGAACAGGTGCTGGTCACGGTCGGGCTCTCGCTGGCCGGGGTGGCACTGCTCCAGGCGACCTGGGGTGCCGACCCGCGCCCCTTCCCGCGCCCGGACTGGACCCAGCGGGTCACCTCGATCCTCGGCGCCAAGGTGCCGAACTCCGGTCTGCTGCTGATCCTCGCCGCCGCGCTGGTGCTGGCCGCGCTGCTCGGCTTCCTCCGCTACACCCGCTACGGCCTGGTGATCCGGGCCGGGGTGGAGAACCGGGAGATGGTCACCGCGCTCGGCATCGACGTGCGGAAGGCGTTCACCCTGGTCTTCGCGATCGGCGGGGCCGCCGCCGCGCTGGCCGGGGCGCTCGGCGGGGTCTACTTCGGATCGGTCTCGCCGAGCCAGGGCGGCTCCCTGTTGATCTTCGCCTTCATCGTGGTGGTGATCGGCGGGATGGGTTCGGTCGTCGGGTCCGCGTACGCCGCCGTCGCGGTGGGGCTGCTCCAACAGTTCGTCAACTACTACGGCACCTCCGGGGCCGGAGACATCTGCGTGGTCGCGCTGCTGGCGGTCGTGCTGCTGCTCCGCCCGCAGGGCATCGCCGGAAGGGCGGCGACGACGTGACCGCGCCGAGCGAGCGAACGGGCACGACCGCGCCGAGCGAGGAGACGGGCACGACCGCGCCGGGCGAGGAGACGGGCATGACCGGGTTGAAGACGGCGGCGGCGGACAACCCGCCGGCCGCACCGCCGACCGCCGGTGCCGCGCCGGCACCCCGCCGGGACCGGCGGTCGGCCCTGCGGGCCTGGTCACCGCTGCTGGTACTGCTGGTCTTCGCGGTACTGCCGTACTCGACGATCTCCGTACCGGGGGTCTTCGACGGGCCGCTCAACGGGCCGGGAACGCTGCAACTGCTCGCCATCTGTCTGGTCTTCGGTGGCCTGGCCGCCGGCTACGACCTGCTCTTCGGCCGGACCGGCATGCTCTCCTTCGGGCACGCCCTCTATTTCGCGGCCGGCGTCTACGGCACCGACATCCTGGTCACCCGGGCCGGGCTGCCACTGTGGCAGGCGGCGCTGCTGACCCTGGTCGGCGGCACCGTACTGGCCGGGCTGCTCGGCGCGATCGCGCTGCGTACCGCCGGGATCGCGTTCGCCATGGTGACGCTGGCGTTCGCCCAGGTCGGCGCGATCCTGGTGGCCCGGGACTTCGGCGGGCTCACCGGCGGCGAGGAGGGGCTGTCGCTGGACGTGTCGGGGCTGCCGGCGATGCTGGTCGGGGTCGGCAACACCGTCAACCTGTACTGGCTGGCACTCGCCTACCTGGCCCTGGTCGTCTTCGTGGTGCACCGGGTGGCCGGTTCGCCCACCGGCCGGGTACTCGCCGGGCTGCGCGACGACGAGCGCCGGGTCGGGGTGCTCGGGCTCGACCCGTACCGGTTCAAGCTGCTCGCCTTCACCCTGGCCGGCGGGCTGGCCACCGCCGGCGGGGCGATCTACTGCCTGCTGGTCGGCGGCGCCTCGCCGCACGTGACCTCCTCCGAGCTGACCCTTTCGCTGCTGGTCATGGTGGTGCTCGGCGGGCCGGGTACCCGGTGGGGCCCGGTGCTCGGCGGCATGCTCTACATGTATCTGGACCACCGGCTGACCGCCTTCGGCACCTCCTCGGCGGTGGACTCGCTGCCCGGGGTGCTGAGCGGGCCGCTGTCGCAGCCGCTCTTCGTGCTCGGCACGGTCTTCATCCTGGCGGTCTACTTCTTCCCCGGCGGCCTGGCCAGCCTCTCCACCCGCCTGGGCCCGCTCCGCGCTGCCCTACCCACCCGCTCCCGCCCACCCCGCTGACCCTTCCGTTGATCCCGTAGCGTCCGGCTCGTGCTGACCGGCCGGACGCTACGGCCCCGCACCGCCCTCGCACCAACTCCTCGAACGGCCGTACCAACTCCTCGAACGGCCGCACCGACTCCTCGGACATGCCACCGAGCCAACCCTCGACCCCCACCTCCCGCCACCCCATCCACCCCGCCTGTGGACAACCCCCAGCTTCATCCACAGGCTCAATTCCGTGATGCCGTAGCGGGGTAGCGTGGCTCGTCGGTCCGGGTCGACGACTCCGGGGCGTGGCGTTCCACGCCGGGCGGCCGCGAAAGCTCCGACCCGGCCGGCGCGCGTGGGCACGACGGGAAGCGGGGAGAACGGATGCCGGAAAAACTGGCGGTGGTCAGCGGCGGCGCGACCGGAATCGGTGCGGCGGTCGCCGAGGGCCTGGCCGAGGACGGGTACGACGTCATCGTGGTCGGCCGCCGAGCCGAACCGTTGGCGAGGACCGCCGAACGGATCGGGGAGCGGCTCGGCCGACCGGGCTCGGTCGAGGCGGTGCCGGCGGACCTGACCGACCCGGCGCAGCTCGGCCGGGTCACCGAGGCGGTCGGCGGACGCGCCGTCGACGTGGTGGTGAACAACGCCGGTGGTTACCTGAGCGGCGACCCGTCCACACTGGATGGTGTGGCCGCGCAGTGGCGGGCCAACCTCGACAGCAACGTGCTCACCGCCGTACTGCTGACCGAGGCGCTCCGCCCGGCACTGCGCCGGCCCGGTGGCCGGGTGGTGCTGCTCAGCTCGATCGCCGCGCAACGGGGCGGCGGTGGGCCGTACTCGGCGGCGAAGGCGGCGCTGCACGGCTGGGCGTACGACCTCGCTCAGGAACTCGGGCCGGAGCAGATCACGGTCAACGTGGTGAGCCCGGGCTACGTCGCCGGCACCGAGTTCTTCGGTGACCGGATGACTCCGGAGGGGCACCAGCGGCGGGTCGACGCGACCCTGGTGGGGCGGGCCGGCGAGCCGGCCGACATCGCCGCGGCGGTCAGATATCTGGCCAGCCCGGCCGCCGGCTATGTGACGGGGCAGGTGCTCGGGGTGAACGGCGGATCGGTCCTCGGCCGCTGACCCGGCGAGGGAAGAGAGAGCCGACCTCCGCGAGCGGGCCCCGACGAGGCGTCCCGGCCGGGAAGACGCGTACGGGCCAGGTGGTGTCCCCCGTGGCCACCACCCGGCCCGCAGGCCCCGCTACGCTCAGCCGTTGAGCAGCTCGTACGCCAGCTCCGGCGCGTTCTGCGCCTGCCCGCCCGCCGGTGCGGCGACCTTCGGCGTGCTGCCGAAGTCCCGGTAGTTCACGACGTACTGGAAGGGCTTGGCGCTGCCGGCCGCCGGCACGTCGAGGGTGAGCGAGGTCAGCCGCTGCTCACCGTCGACCGACGCGGTGAACGGCACCTGCTTCGCCGCCTCGCCGAGGGCGGTCATCTGCTCCGCGGACAGCACCTTCGCCGCCTCGCCGGAGGTGAGGTCGATGCTGCCCGAGTACTTGCCGCTGCCGGCCTCGGTGACGGAGGTGGCCGCCTGGAGCAGCGGGCCGGCGTTGCCCGGGTCGGTCCCCTCGTACTTCGGCACGTTCTCCGAGTCGGTGAGCTTCGCCGGGTCCAGCTTCAGCCACTTGTTCGGGAGCTTCGGCAGCCCGGTCAGTCCCTCGGTGCCGGTGAAGGAGATCTTCGTCCAGATGTCCTCACCGACGACTCGGAACGCGATGGTGGTGGTGAAGCCGTGCTCCGGATCCTTGATCGCGGTGGAGAGTTCCAGCCCCTTCGCCGCGGGGTCCACCGAGCCGGAGACGTCGTCCGTACCGTCCTTGCCGCTGAACCGGAACGGTCCCTCGCTGCCGTCCGGCACCGTCTCCAGCAGCGTCTGCTTGGCCGTGACGGTCGCGACTTCCTCCTGTAGCTTCCCGCAGCCGCCCAGCAGGACCGCCACGCCGAGCAGTGCGGCCGTCGGGCCGGCGGTACGCCGGACCCAGCGTGCCGCGCGGATATCTCTGTTCATTGCTTTCCCTTCACCGGGGGCCGTGGTTCGACGCCGGAAATGCTGCCCCCCGGGACTGCCGCCGTACTGACCAGTCACTGCGTACCTGCACCCGGCCACTGCCGTTATGCTGCCGTCGGACTGCCGTGCGCTGGTCCGCGAGCAGCCGGGGGGTGATGGGCGCATGGTGGAGGAGGCGGTGCGCTTCGAGATCCTCGGACCGTTGCGCGCCTGGCACGCCGACCGCGAACTCGAACTCGGGCCGGGCAAGCAACGAGCCGTCCTGACCGTGTTGCTGCTGAACGCGGGGCGCCCGGTCCCGACCGGTCGGATCGTCGACGCGGTGTGGGCCGAGGAGCCCCCGGCGAACGGTCCCAACGTGGTGCAGAAGTACGTCGCCGGGCTCCGCCGGGTGCTGGAGCCGGGCCGGTCGCCGCGTACCCCCGGTCAGGTGTTGAGCCTGACCGACGCCGGTTACCTGTTGCGGGTCGACCGGGACGACGTCGACGCCCTGCGGTTCGAGCGGGCTACCCGGCAGGCGACGGCGGCCCGGGACGCCGGCCGGTGGCCGGAGGCGGCGGCCGGGCTGCGCGCCGCGCTCGACCTGTGGCGCGGCGAGCCGTTCCCCGGCCTGACCGGGCCGTACTTCGACTCGGCCCGGCACCGGTTGGTGGAGATGCGTACCGGCGCCCTGGAGGTCTGGGCCGAACTCGAGTTGCGACTTGGCCACCATCACGAGGTGGTCGGCGAGCTGGCCCGGCTGGCCGCCGAGTTTCCGGTACGGGAGCGGCTGCGCGGCCTGCTGATGCTGGCGCTCTATCGGGAGGGACGGCAGGCGGAGGCGCTCAACACGTTCCGCGAGGTGCGTACCCTGCTCCGTGACGAGCACGGGCTGGAGCCCGGTGAGCAGCTCCAGGAGTTGCACCGCCGGATCCTGCGCTCCGACCCGACGCTGGCCGTCCCCGATCCGGCCGCGCGTCCCGCGCCACCGCAGGTCACCGCGACGGCGGCCGAGCGCCCCGCCGCCGCCCCGCCACCCGTCCCGGCCGCCGCCCCGCCACCCATCCACGCCGCCGACCCGGCTCCGGTCCCCGCCGATCCGTCACCGGTCACCGCCGCCGATCCGGTTCCGGTTCCGGTTCCGGTTCCGGCTCCGGCTTCGGCTTCGGCTTCGCAGAATTTTCCGGACGGCCGGTCTGCGGTGGCCGGACCCGCCACGCCGGCCGGTCGGCTCGGATCGGTCGAGCCCGTGGCGCCGCCTCCGGTACCCGTGGCGGTGCCCCCGCCGGTGCTGCTGCCACCGCCGCTGCTGCCGATCGCGCCGCCGCCGGGAGCCGGCGAGCCGGGCGGACGGCACTGGACCAGCACCGTCGGCACGGTACTCGGCGCGGTCGGCATCCTGCTCACCTTCGGACTCCTCACCTGGCTGGTCGTCTTCGTCTACGCCTGGCGACGGCGCAGCAGGTGGCTGGTGGCGGCCGGCGTCGGATACCTCGCGGTGGTGGTCGGATTCGTCCTCGGGATGGAGAGCGGCGATCCGGACCCGGCGGCTCCGGCGAGTACCGGCCAGATGTTCGCGATCCTCGGCCTCTTCCTGGTGAACTGGCTCGGCGGCATCCTGCACGTGATCCTGCTCAACCGTGGCGTGCAGCGCGTACTCGGCGGCGGGCGGCGCCAGCCCGCCCCGGCGGTCCCGCGTAGCGCCACCGACCAGCGGGTACGCCGGGAGCATGCCCGGTACCTGCTCTACCACTACCCGACCGCCCGTACCGAGCTGGGGATCGGTCGGCCGGACCTGCCGCGCAACTTCGACGACGGCGGTCTGATCGACATCAACGCCGTCGCCGAACACGTCGTCCTCGGGCTGCCCGGGCCGTCCCCGGAGCAGAGCCGGCACATCCTGGTGGACCGCCTGGTACGCGGGCCGTACGCCTCGATGGAGGAGTTGGTCGCGCGTTGCCTGCTGCCGATGGAGGTGGCCGACTCGCTCCGCGAGGTGCTCGTCTTCCTGCCCCCGCTCGGCCGGCCCGCCAACGCCGAGCGGGACGGCTGACCCCTCCCCGTCAGCCGGGTCCGTCGGGTCAGCCGGGTCAGGGCGGTCAGGCCGGGCCGGGGCGGGCCGGTCGGCAGCGCTGGTCGGCGGGGTCGTCTGCCGTACCGCAGTGGAAGACCTCGACCGGTTCGGTGTCGACGTCGGTCACCCGGTCGACCCGGACCAGGGAGAGCCGCTTCGCCACCGGCTCGCCCGAGTCGGCCGCGAACCGGATCAGGCCGCTGACCCCCGGGTAGCCGTTCTCGGCGTTCTGCCGCAGCACCTCGGTGTGCACGCCGGCCGGGTTGACGGCCCGGGGATCCCAGGTCTCGCGGGGACTGCCGTGCCGCAGCCGGGCGGCGAGGCTCTCCACCGCGCGGACCACCATGGTCGCCGCGTCGTAGGCGAGACTGACCCGTTCGCCGACCTGGGCGGCCGGGCCGTCGTCCCGGCAGCGGGGCGGGTCGAGCAGGTCGTCGGCCTGGATCCAGGAGAGGAAGCTGCCGCGTACGTCGTCGCGCTGGTCCCGGGCGACACGCAGCGAGGCGCAGGTGGCCAGGGCCGCCTTCGAGACGTACGTGACCGGGAGGTTGCCGGGTGCGCTGGCCCGTAGCGCCGGATTCGCCATGTACCGGTTGACCGAGTCGTCGCCGACCAGGTGCCGGGGCGGGTTCGGGCCGCACTCCTTGAGCGCCCGGAGGAAGCCGTCGAACTCGGACCACCGGCCGGCGAAGACCAGCACGCCGGCATAGCCGCACTCCTGGGTCATCCGCTGGCCGGTACGCCACTCCTCGACCCGGGTCAGCCGGTCGCCGAACCGCTGCCGCAGGTCGGCGACGAGGGTACCGACGTAGAGGTCCTCGGTCAGCGAGCTGTTCTCCCCGGTGGTGTAGTAGACGTGCGCGCCGTCGACCCGGAGCACCTGGCGGGCGTACTCGTCCATCAGCGCGGCCTGGTCCCGGTTCGGTGCGGAGATCTGGAGATAGAGCCGGGAGTTCTCGTGCATGCCGTCGGCGGAGAGCGTCGGTGCCAGCGCCGGCAGGCCGATCCGGTTGAGTTCCCGCAGCGCCGCCGCGGTGCTGGTCCGGCTCTCCACCAGCCCGACCACGCCGAGCACGGTCGGGTCCTCCCGGATGAGTCCTTCGAGCATCGCCACCGCCCGGCCGGCGTGCCGCATCTGCTGTCCGGCGTTCGCGACCACCACCCGGAGCAGCGCGGCACCGTCGGCGCCGGCCGACTCGCGCAGCAGCGCGTACTGGGCGGTCGCCATCCCCTCCAGTTCCTCCCGCTCGGAGACGTACGACTCCTCGTCGGCCCGGGTCCGGTTCCCGGTCAGCGTGCCGAGGTAGACCAGGGTGACCAGCGGACGGCGCTGCGCGCTGTGCTGCCAGACCTGTTCGGCGGCGGCGTTCTGGGCGAAGATCCGGCGCTGCACGGCCCGGAGCCGGTCCTGCCCCGGGTCGCGGTTGAAGACGTGCCCGGCCGTGTCGCTGTAGCCGACGCACTCGCCGCCGACCAGCTCGACCGAGACCGCGCCGTCGAACGGCCGGGGGTGGCAGTCCAGGTTCCAGCGCGAACTCGCCCACAGCGCGGCGCCAGCGACCAGCAGCAGCGCGAGCGCGGTGGGCAGGAACCGGCGGCTCCACCACGGCGGGCCCGGCGGGGTGAAGTTCAGCAGCCCGCCCCTCGGCTCCGAGCCCGCGTTCGGGTCGCCGAGCAGCAGGGCGATCAGCCAGGCGGCCGGCCGGCGCAGCCGACGGGTCTCCGGCAGGACGTCCACCCATTCGTCGTACGCCTCCTCGGCGTCGACCAGGGCGTACGGCTCGGGCAGCTCCGGCGGCGGTTCGGCGCCGGCCGCGACCACCAGCAGCGGGTCGTTGCGGCCGGTCTCGTTGCGGACGTCGTTGACCAGCCGGACCAGGGTGTGCCCCGGATCGCCGGTGGTCACGTTGTTCAGCAGCAGCACCGGGTACGCCGTCCGCCGCCAGCTCGACGGCCGCCAGAGCCGGCGCCGGTACGCCTGCCGCAGGTCCTCCAGGAACGCGTGCACGAGCAGCTTGTTCACCTGGTCCGGCTGTTCCCCGTCCCGCCAGCCGGCGGTGAGCCGTTCGGCGAAGCCGAGGAAGGTCACCGACTGCCGGGGCGCCAGGTACTGCTGCCGCATGAACCACCGGTAGTGCGGCCCCAGCAGCGGCACCCGACCCGAGACGGCGACCCGGAACACGGCGCTCGGGATCGCCCGGCGGACCAGCCAGAAGGCGAGCTGGTACGCGGTGGAGAAGAGGTCGCCGTCGCCGGCACCCGCCGGCTCGCCACCGGGCCGGGCGCCCCGCCGGTCCCGGAGCTGGCGGGCCAGGGCCGGCCGGCGGTCCTCGCCCGCCTCCGCCGACTCCGGCGCGGGCTGGTGCAGCAGCCAGTCGGCCAGCGGGTAGTGCCGGAAACGCAGCCGCTCGCCGCCGAACGCCTCCAGGGAGAGCTGCCGGTGCACCTCCCGCAACTCGCCCGCGATGTCGGTGGCGGTCGACTCGGTCAGGTCGAGGACGGCGTGCGGGATCCGCCGTCGCTGGCCCCGGCCGAGTACCCGGCGCAGCAGGGCGATCAGGTCCGGCGAGGCCGCCGAGCGGACCAGCCAGACCAGCGGCAGCCGCCGGTCCCCCCGGCGCGGCCGGCGCACCAGCCGGGCCAGCAGGGCGAGGAACTCCGAGCCTCCGGACGGCAGCCGTTCCCGGCCCGAGGTCGGCTGTCCCTGGGTCGCGACCGAACGCATGCGCACCTCCTGGCGTTGCTATGCGTGTTGCACAGATCACCACAGTGTCGTGGTCGGCGACAAGGCCGGCCAGGCCTCACCCGGGTAACGGTGCGCCGGGTCGTCGTGCCCTGCTGGTAGAAAGGCCGGATGGACGGAAACCCGACGCCGGACGAGGACGAGCGGACCGGCGCGGAGCCGGCGGACCGAGGGCCGGCCGGCGTCGTACGCGAGCGGGCCGAGGCCGTACTGCGTCGGTTGGCCGGTGAGCACGCCCGGCTCCGCGAGGACCAGTGGCGGGCCATCGAGGCGCTGGTGGTGGGGCGGCGCCGGGTGCTCTGCGTGCAGCGGACCGGTTGGGGCAAGTCGGCCGTCTACTTCGTCGCGACCGCGTTGCTCCGGCAGTCCGCCGAGGACGCGTCGACGTCGACGGATGCGCGTCAGGGAGCCGGGCCGGCCGGACCGACGGTGATCGTCTCGCCGCTGCTGGCGCTGATGCGCAACCAGGTGGAGGCGGCGGCCCGGGCCGGGATCCGGGCCCGGACCATCAACTCGGCCAACCTCGACGAGTGGGACGAGATCGTCGCCGAGATCGGGGCCGGCACGGTCGACGTACTGCTGATCAGCCCGGAGCGGCTGAACAACCCCGACTTCCGGGACGCCGTACTGCCCCGGCTCGCCGCCACCACCGGGCTGCTGGTGGTGGACGAGGCGCACTGCGTCTCCGACTGGGGGCACGACTTCCGCCCCGACTACCGGCGGCTGCGTACCTTCCTGGCCGGGTTGCCCGCCGGTACGCCGGTACTGGCCACCACCGCCACGGCGAACAGCCGGGTCACCGACGACGTGGCCGAGCAGCTCGGCGACGCACTGGTGCTGCGCGGGCCGCTGGACCGCGAGTCGCTGCGGCTGGGCGTGCTGGAGCTGCCGAGCCCGGCGCACCGGCTCGGCTGGCTGGCCGACCAGCTCGACCGGCTGCCCGGCTCGGGGATCATCTACACCCTGACCGTGGCGGCGGCCGGCGAGACCGCCGAGTTCCTGCGCGGCCGGGGCTACGCGGTGGCGTCGTACACCGGTCAGGCGGACGACGCCGACCGGCGCGCCGCCGAGCAGGACCTGCTGGACAACAAGATCAAGGCTCTGGTCGCCACCTCGGCGCTCGGCATGGGCTTCGACAAGCCGGACCTGGGTTTCGTGGTGCACCTCGGTGCGCCGCCGTCGCCGATCGCCTACTACCAGCAGGTCGGCCGGGCCGGCCGGGCCGTCGGGGCGGCCGAGGTGTTGCTGATGCCCGGTGCCGAGGACCAGGCGATCTGGCGCTACTTCGCCTCGCTGGCCTTCCCGCCGGAGGAGCAGGTCCGGGCCGTCCTCGCCGCCCTGCACCCGGACCGTCCGCTCTCCACACCGGCGCTGGAGCCGATCGTCGACCTGCGCCGGACCCGGCTGGAGCTGATGCTCAAGGTGCTCGACGTGGACGGCGCGGTACGCCGGGTCCGGGGCGGCTGGCTGGCCACCGGCGAGCCGTGGCACTACGACGCGGCCCGGCTGCACCGGGTGGCGCAGGCGCGTACCGCCGAGCAGCAGGCCATGCGGGAATACACCGCGACCGCCGGCTGCCGGATGGAGTTCCTCCGCCGCTGCCTGGACGATCCGGCGGCGACCGCGTGCGGGCGCTGCGACCGCTGCACCGGGGCCCGCTTCGACGCCGAGGTGTCGGCACCGGCGCTCGCCGCCGCGCAGGCGTTCCTCGGCCGCCCCGGGGTGGAGATCCCGGCGAAGAAGCTCTGGCCGACCGGGCTGGAGGCGGTCGGGGTCGCGCTGCGCGGCAGGATCGGGCCGGCCGAGCAGGCGTACCCGGGGCGGGCCGTCGGGCGGCTCTCCGACCTCGGCTGGGGTGGCCGGCTGCGCGCGTTGACCGGGCCGGAGGCGTCGGACGGCGAGCTGCCGGAGGACGTGGCGACCGCGGTGGTCGAGGTGTTGAAGGCGTGGGCGCACGGCGACGATCCGTGGCCGGCCCGCCCGGTCGCCGTGGTCGCGGTCGGTTCGCGGCGCCGGCCCCGGCTGGTGCACGGGCTGGCCGACCGGATCGCCCGGGTGGGCCGGCTGCCGCTGCTCGGCGAGGTGCCGCCCCGGGACGGCGCGGCGGCCGGCGCCGGGCCGCGCGGCAACAGCGCCCAGCGGGTACGCGCGCTGCACGACGCCTTCGAGTTGCCGGAACCGCTGGTCGGGGCGTTGGCCGGGCTGACCGGTCCGGTGCTGCTGGTCGACGACCTCGTCGACTCCGGCTGGACCATGACGGTCGTCGCCCGGCTGCTGCGTCAGGCCGGTGCCCCGGGGGTGCTCCCGTTCGCCCTCGCCGTCGCCGGCTGACCCCTCCTCCGGCGTGCTCCTCCGACCCGTTCCTCCGGCCGCTCAGCCGGCGTGGGCGGCTCAGCCGGGTCGGCCGTACCCGACGATCGGCTGGTAGTCGACCCGGTCGATCCGGATCCGGGTGCCGGTACGCGGCGCGTGGATGATCTTCCCGCCGCCGATGTAGATCGCGACGTGGTGCAGGTCGCGGTAGTAGAAGACCAGGTCACCGGCTTGCCGGGCGGCGCGGCTGATCCGGGTCACCGCCCGGTACTGCCGAGCCGCGTTGTGCGGCAGCCGTACCCCGGCAGCCGCCCAGGCGGCCGAGGTGAGCCCGGAGCAGTCGTACCCGTCCGGGCCGTCCCCGGCCCACCGGTACGGCTTGCCGAGCTGGGCGTACGCGAACCGCACCGCCTTGCCGGCGGCCCCGGTGACCGGCTCCGGCAGCCGGGGTACGGCCCCGGCGGGCGGCTCGTCGGGTCCGGGCAGTTGGGCGAGTCGGGCCAGCTCGGTCTCGATCGCCAGCTTCCGGGCGGCGAGCTGCCGCTCCTGGCCCCGTTGCCGGGCGGCGAGCGCCTCGACGGTGCGCCGGGCCTCGGCCAGCCGGTCGTGTGCGGCGGTCAGCGCGGCGATCACCCGGTGCTGCTCCCGGCTCAGCCGGTCGAGCAGGAGCAGCGGGTCCACCAGGTTCTCCCGGGTGGCGGCGCCGAGCAGGGTGCCGAGCACCCCGAGCACGTGGGTGTCGCCGGTGCGGTACGCCCGCGCGGCGATCATGCTCGCCTCGGTCCGGTGCGCCTCGATCGCGCGCTCCAGCGGCGCCATCTCGGCGTGGATCGCCGCGCTGTTCGCCCGGGTCTCCCGCAGCGCCTCGCGCAGGTCGTTGTACTGCTCGACGACGATCTCCAACTGCTCGGCGGCGCTGGCGATCCGCTCGGCGGGATCGGTGACCGGTGCGGCCCGCCCCGGTGCGGGGGCGAGCGACAACGCCATGGTCATCCCGGCGGCGAGGGCCGCGGCGCGCCCTGGCAATGCGGTGGTCGACACGATCTATCTAACGATCGATGCCGACCGTAGGCCACGCATCGAAGCCGCTGGGTTTCGTACCGTGACGGGCGTCGCTCTCCGGAACTTGTCGGTGACCGGCCCTGCCGCGCCGCCGGGGCGGGACGGTAACCTGCCGGTCGTGACGGGTGAGCAGCCGGCGGCGCCGGAGACCGAGCGGACCAGGGCGTCCGGCGCTGCCCGGCGGACGGCGCCCGAGCCTGCCCGGGACCGCCGACCGGCCGCCGACCCCGTCGAGTCGGCCGTGCCGGACCGGGGCACCGTGCGGCTCGCGCTGACCGTGGGCGGGCTGGTGCTGGCCCTGCTGGCCGGCTTCGGACTCGGCCGGGTGAACAGCGGCGACACTCCGGCGGCCGGCGGTGGCGCGCCGCCCGCGACCAGCGCCGGGGACCACACGCATCCGCCGGGGACGGGGCCGCACGAGCATCCCGCCGGGGCGCCCGCCGGACCGGGCGGCGGTGCCGAGCCGGGCGGCCTGAGCGTCAGCACCGCCGGCTACACCCTGGCACCGACCAGCACCACCCTGACCGCCGGCCGGGCCCAGGACTTCCGGTTCCAGGTGCGCGGCCCGGACCGCCAGCCGGTGACCGGGTACGCGGTGGTGCACGAGAAGCCGCTGCACATGATCATTGCCCGTCGGGATCTCAGCGGCTACCAGCACCTGCATCCGACGATGGCCCCCGACGGCACCTGGAGCGTGCCGCTGACCCTGCCGTCGCCGGGCATCTGGCGGGCGTACGCCGACTTCACCGCGCTCGACGCCAGTGGCGGGCAGCTGCCGCTGACCCTCGGGGTGGACCTAGTGGTCGCCGGCGACTACGCCCCCCGACCGCTGCCGTCGCCAGCCCGGGAGGCGACGGTCGACAAGTTCACCGTCACCTACGAGGGCACTCCGCAGGTCGGGGCCAGCCAGCCGCTGCTGTTCCGGGTCTTCGCGGGCGGCAACCCGGTCACCGCCCTGGAGCCGTACCTCGGCGCGTACGGGCACCTGGTGGCGCTGCGCGAGGGCGACCTGGGCTACGTGCACGTGCACCCGGAGACCGAGCTGGCGGGCGGGGCGGTGAAGTTCTGGCTCGCCGCCCCGAGTTCCGGGCGGTACCGGATGTACCTCGACTTCCAGGTGGCCGGCGCGGTGCACACGGCCGAGTTCACCCTGACGGTGCCCTGAGGCCGAACGGGCCGACCGGGTCAGCCGGCGCGGCGGACCTGCCGGTGGGCGAGGTAGCGCAGCATGTCCCGGATCAGCTTCTTCTCCTCCGGCGGTACCCCGGGATCGGCGAGCCGGGTCATGATCACCCGGAGGTCGGCCTCCACCGGCGACTCGATCCGGTCCCGCCGGGGCGGGCCGGGCTGCTCGCCGTCGGGCAGGCCGAGCGCCCGGAAGGCCACCCCGACGGGTACGTCCAGGGCGGTGCAGAATCCGCGAACCTTGGCCAGTTCCGGATAGTCCTGCCAGTCCCCGGCGAGCCAGCGGAACAGGGTCGAGCGGCCCACGCCGGTGTGCGCGGCGACGTCGCTGACGGTCCAGCCGCGCTCGCTCTTGGCGTCGTCGATGGCCCGCCGGACGAAGCGGGCGAAGGCCGCCTGCGGCGAGTCCTGTGCGGCACCGATGCTCAGCGGAAAACCCTTTCGCCCGGACCTCGGGTGGCCCTTCGAGAGTAATCCGCGAGCCCGTCCGGCAACCCGACTGATCGCACCCACCCCGCCCGTACCATCGGTCGGCCGGCATCGGCCCCGGGTACCCGATCGTCCGGAGAGTTCCGCCGGTACGGCCGATGAACCGCCGGTCGGCGCCCCGGCCCGGGGCCGTCGCCGGGGCGGGCGGTGCGGGTCAGGGTGAACCGAGCAGGGTCTGCAAGCGTGGCGTGAGCTGCCAGTCGCCGATCAGTGCCCGGTAGTCGTCGCGCTGCCGGTCGGTCGGCTCGGCGCCGGTGTGCCGGGCCCGGAGCAGCAGGTTGCGCGGGGTGTGCTGCGAGTCGACGAACTCCACCACCTCGACCCGGTAGCCGTGCAGCCGGAGCAGCGCCGCCCGCAGCGCGTCGGTGAGTACGTCGGCGAAGCGCTCCCGGAGGATGCCCTGCCGGACCAGCGCGTCGTACGGCCCCGGGGCCGGGTGTGCCCGCAGTTGCGCGGCGAGGTCGTGGTGGCAGCACGGGGCGGCGAGTATCCAGCGGGCACCCCAGCGCACCGCCCGGGCCAGCGCCTCGTCGGTCGCGGTGTCGCAGGCGTGCAGCGCCAGCACCAGGTCGGGGGCGGGTTCCACGGTCGCCTCTGCGATGGTGCCGGCGACGAAACGTACCCGGTCGGCGTAGCCGAGTCGCTCGGCGAGCGCGGTGTTGCGGCGCCGCTGGTCCTCGCGTACGTCCACGCCGACCAGTTCCACCTCGATGCCCCGCCCGGCGAGGTACCGGTACGCCGCGAAGCTGAGGTAGGCGTTGCCGCAGCCGAGGTCGACCACCCGGAGCGGGCCGGTCAGCTCCTCCGGCAGGGTGGCGGCGAGGGCGCGCAGGAACGCGTCGACCTGCCGCCGCTTGGCCGCGCTGCCGCCGATCTCGGCGAAGAGCGGGTCACCGGGGTCGATCAGGTGCTCCCGGACCCGGTCGTGCGAGCCGACCGCCGCCCCGGGCCGCTGCGCGGCGACCCGGTGCAGTTGTGCCTCGCCCCGCTTGGTCACCCGCAGTTGCAGGGTGGCGGTCTCGGTCTCGACGTGCCAGTTGCCGAAGGGTTCGGCCAGCAGCGCGTCGACCGCCGCGTCCGCCTCCGGGCCGGGGGAGACGTTCCGGGTGAACGGTCGGGCGCCGTCGTCGGTGACGATCTGGAGCCGGGCGCCCGACTTGAGGGCGACCGGGCGCAGTTCGGCGCGTACCACGGTGGGGAGCTGCCCGCGCCGCCGCCCGGCGGCGACGGCACGGGTCAACCCGGGATCGAGTAGCAGCGCCCGCACCTGCGCGAGCGCCGCGTCGAGCTGTTGCGGCATCTACTCGCCGGCGGGGGCGTCGCCACCGGCGCCGGAACCCCGGCGGCTGCGGCGGCGCCGACGGCGCGGCTTGGCGGACCCGTCGGCGTCGACCGCGGTCGACGCGCCGCCACCGGTGCCGGCCTCGGTCGGGGTCACCCCGGCCTCGACCGTCTCCGGCGTGCCCTGCGAGCCGGTGACGACCTCGCCCGCCCGGCGCCGGCGCCGCTGCCGGCGGCGCGGCTCGTCCTCGCCGCCGACCTCGGTCTCCGGCACGGTCGGGGCGGCGGTGCCGGCGCTGCGGCTGCCGCCTCCACGCCGGTCGCGGGACCGGCCGGCGCTCTCGCCGCGCCCCGGCCCGCGTCGGCCACCGGTGCTCCGGGACCGGCCACCGAGATCCTCCTCGACCTCGGCCGAGAGTCCGGCCCGGGTCCGCTCGGCGGAGGGCAGGGTGCCGGCGACGTCGGTCGGGATGTCCAGGTCCGTGTAGAGGTGGGCGGAGGTGTGGTACGTCTCCGGCGGCTCCGGCATCTCCAGCCCGAGGGTCTTGTCGATGATCCGCCAGCGGGGCATGTCGTCCCAGTCGACGAAGGTCACCGCGACACCCGTGGCGCCGGCCCGACCGGTACGGCCGATCCGGTGCGTGTAGGTGTCCTGGTCCTCCGGGCAGTCGTAGTTGATCACGTGGGTGACGCCGGTGACGTCCAGTCCCCGGGCCGCCACGTCGGTGGCGACCAGAATGTCGATCTTGCCGGCCCGGAACGCCCGCAGCGCCCGCTCCCGGGCGCCCTGGCCCAGGTCACCGTGCACGGCCGCGACCGCGAAGCCCCGGAAGTCGAGATCCTCGGCGACCCGGTCGGCGGCCCGCTTGGTACGGGTGAAGATCATCGTCAGGCCGCGTCCCCGCGCCTGCATGATCCGGGCGACGATCTCGACCTTGTTCATCGAGTGGGTGCGGTAGACCAACTGCTCGGTCTGCGGCGACGGCCCGGTCTCGGCGGTGTGCCCGGCGTGGATGGTCACCGGGTGCCGGAGGAACCGGCGGGACAGCGCGACGATCGGGTCCGGCATGGTGGCCGAGAAGAGCATCGTCTGCCGGTCCTCCGGCAGCATCGCCAGGATCTTCTCGACGTCGTCCAGGAAGCCCAGGTCGAGCATCCGGTCCGCCTCGTCCAGGACGAGCGCGTGCACCCGGTCCAGCCGGAGCTGCTTCTGCTTGGCCAGGTCGAGCAGCCGACCCGGCGTACCGACCAGGATCTCGATGCCCTTGCGCAGCGCCTCGACCTGCGGCTCGTACGCCACGCCGCCGTAGATCGGCAGCACCCGTACGCCCCGGGTCTTGCCCGCCGCGGCGAGGTCCTTCGCCACCTGGAGCCCCAGCTCCCGGGTGGGTACGACGACCAGCGCCTGCGGCAGCCCGTCGCTGCCCTCGCCGGGCGCGAAGACCCGCTCCAGCAGCGGTACGCCGAAGCCGAGGGTCTTGCCGGTGCCGGTCGGCGCCTGGCCGATCAGGTCGGTGCCGCGCAGCGCGATCGGCAGGGCGTATTCCTGGATGGCGAAGGCGCGGGTGATCCCGACCGCCTCAAGCGCCTCGACGGTCTCCCGCCGGGCGCCGAGTTCGGCGAAGGTGGGTGCCTCCGGTCGGACCGGTGCGTCGGCGGCCAGTGCCTGGCCGGCCATGATGTTTTCGATGTGATCGCTCATGTGGTTGTGGGGGTGCCCTCTCGTGGTGCGCCCCGTTCGTCCGTAGGGCGCGATTCTGGTATGGCGCGGGCCACACGGTCGACGGCTGAACGCCGAGTAGAAGACCGGGCCGCACGCGCGCGCCGCAGAGCAGAATTTCCGGTAATGGTGGAGACCCTCCGGACCTCTGCCTCCTTCGGCAACTGATCCATGCTACCTGAGCCCGGCAAACGACGTCTCCAGTCCGGGGACACCACCGGCGACCGGGGTCCGACGATGTGACATCCGTTACACATCCGATCCGCCGGGTCACCGACCGGTGAGCGCGGGCCGGCTTGGCGGGTGCCGGTGCCGGCGCGGTGCCCGGTGCGGGTGGTCCGGCGGTACCCTGCGGGCGTGTCCGCCCCCGCAGAGCCCGCCCCCGTCCCGTCCCCCGCCCGGCAACCGGCCGTACCGGGCGCCGTCGTCGACCTGCTCGGCCTGGTCGCGTACGGCGAACTGATGGCTTTCGACCGGATGGCCGCCGACGCCCGGTTGGCGCCTGATCTGGCCAGACGTGCCGTCTTGAGCGAAATGGCGGCGGTCGAGATCGCCAACTACCGGCGGCTCGCCGACCGGCTGACCGAACTCGGCGTACCGCCCGGCGAGGCGATGGCCCCGTTCGTGCCGGCGCTCCAGTCGTACCACGACTCGACCGAGCCGAAGGACTGGCTGGAGGCGCTGACCAAGGCGTACGTCGGGGACGCCATCGCGGACGACTTCCTCCGGGAGATGGCGGCGCTGCTGACCGAGCCGGACCGGCAACTCGTGCTCGACGTGCTGCACGGCTCCCGGTACGACGAGTTCGCCGGTCAGGAGATCCGGCTCGCCATCCAGGCCGACCCGAAGGTCGCGAACCGGCTCTCCATGTGGGCCCGGCGGCTGGTCGGGGAGGGACTCTCCCAGGCCGGACGGACCGCCGGCGAGCGGGCGGCGCTGACCGCCCTGATCGCGACCGGTTTCGACGACCAGGTGGGGGTGCAGGCGCTGTTCAAGCGGCTGACCGCCGCGCACACCGCCCGGATGGCGGCGGCCGGGCTCAACAACTGACCCGGCGCCGCCCGGCCGGACGACCGACCCGGCTACGGGTCAGCCGGTCGGGCTGCGGCTACCGCTCAGCGCGCCGAGCCAACGGCTGCCGCTCAGCGGGTCCGGCTCAGCGGGCGACGAAGCCGACCGCGCGGGGCGAGGCCTCGGCGATCTCGACGTAGGCCACCTTGCCGACCGGCACGATGACCCGACGGCCCTTCTCGTCCGTCAGTGACAGCGTCCCGTCGTTGGTGCTGAGGGCGTCGGTCACGATCTGCTCGATCTCGGCCGGCGTCTGCGCGCTCTCCAGGACCAGTTCGCGCGGCGCGTACTGCACGCCGATCTTGACCTCCACGTGGCCTCCTCGTTCGGGGCGAAAGATCCGCCGTCGGAAAGGCTATCCGATCCGCGCCGGTTACGTTCAGGCTGACTCGCCCTGCAACGGAAAGCTCGCGATTCCCCGCCAGGACAGGCCGGTGAGCAGCGCCTCGGCCTCGGCCTTCGGCACCTGCCGCCCGCCCGCGAGCCAGAACTGGGCCGCGGTCTCGGCCGCGCCGACCAGCCCGGAGGCGAGCAGTTCGGCCCGGGACCGGCTCACCCCGGTGTCCGAGATGATGGTGTCGGTGATGGCGGCGATGCAGCCCTGCTCCACCCGCTCGACCCGCTCGCGTACGGCCGGCTCGTTGCGCAGGTCCGACTCGAACACCAGCCGGAACGCGCCGCTCTCGTGGTCGACGAAGTCGAAGTACGCCCGGACGGCGCCGCTGACCCGCTCCTTGTTGTCGGTGGTCGCGGCCATCGCCTCCCGGACCTTCGCCACGATCGCGTCGCAGTGCGTGTCCAGCAGCGCCAGATAGAGCTCCAACTTCCCGGGAAAGTGCTGGTAGAGAACGGGCTTGGAGACACCGGCCCGCTCGGCGATGTCGTCCATCGCGGCCGAGTGGTACCCGTGGGCGACGAACACCTCCTGAGCCGCCGCCAGCAGTTGCTTACGCCGTGCCGAGCGCGGCAGACGTGTTGGGCGGCCGGCCGTCTGCGCGCCGTTTCCCACCTGGGTCATGGTCACCTCCGCTTCACCTCGCACGCCCTCGACCTCATTCCGACCGGAGCAGGGATCGATCACTCGACCGCCGAATTAGCCCGCCGCTGTAACTTATCGGCACTGCCACCACACGGTAGCCTCAGCGGGGGCGACCAAGGAGCGCACGGTGGACGAAACAGGGCAACCCGGAGCCCCCACACCGGGAGAGCACGGCAACGGGGCAGGTCCGCACGGTGACCCGGCCCGCCCGGCCAACGGCTGGGCGGCCGACCCGGGCTGGTCCGGCGCCGAGACCGGCGTCGATCCGAGCGGACGGCCGTGGCACCAGGCGGTCGAGCCGGTGGCGAGTCGCGGCTGGGGGGACCACGCCGCCTACAGCCCCCGACCGCTACCGGCGTCACCCGGCATCCCGATCCGCGAGCTGCGGCAGCCGGTCAACGGCGTGCACCTCGGCGAGGCGCCCGAGCCGGAGCGCGGCTGGAGCGGCGGACCCGGCTACCCGTACGAGCCGGAGGGGGGCGACCCGGCCGGCCGGCAGGCGGCCGTACCGGACTTCCCGAGCGGCGCCGGCCCGGACTACCCGGGACAGCCGGGGCCGCTGCCACCGGCCGAGCCGGATCTGTCCGGTACCGCCCGGCACGCCTTCGGCGAGGCCGGTTACGGGGAGCCGGAACGCGCCGGGATCGGGCCGGCCAGCCAGCCACCACGCTGGGGGGAACCGGCGCAACCGGTCCACCCGCATCCGACCTCGGCGCCGCCGGCAGCGGTCTCCGGACCGCCCAGCGCCGCGCCGGTACCGCCGGTGGTGGCATCCGGCCCGCCGGCCGCCGTCTCCGGCCCGCCGGCCGCCGTCTCCGGTCCACCGGCCGCCGTCTCCGGGCCGCCGCTCGGGACCCCCGGGCAGCTCGGCGGCCCGACGTCACCCGAGCACCTGGTCGCGGCGGACTTCGAGCGCGGTCGCGGCTTCCGGTCGCCGTCCGAGCACGACCACCCGCCGGTGACCGAGATGACCGCCCTGATGCCCGCCGTACCCCGGCAGCCGGACCGTTCCGCGGCCCCGCCGGCCGGTCCGGAGCAGGCCGGACCGGCGGCACCGGGCTGGCGTCCGGCCGAAGCGGACGAGCGCGGGCCGGCACCGGCCCCGCCGGCCGACCTCCGTGCCCAGGAGCCGGCGAACTGGTCGTCCGGCTGGGCCCCGCCGTGGGCCCCGGCCACCCCGGTGCCGGAGCCGGAGGGCGGCCGGCACCCGGAGAGCCAGTACCCGGCCGAGGCCGTCGCACCGGCCGAGCCGCCCCGGGAACCCGAGAACCCCGGCGGACGGGAGCAGCACTGGTCACCGAGCTGGGCCGACCAGTCGGCGCAGCGGGTCGCCGAACCGCCCACCGGGCCGATCGCCCGGGAGGGCGCCGTCCTGTCGCCGCTGACCGGGCCGGGCTTCGCGGCGGGTCCGGCGGCCACCCGGAACGCCCCGACGGCGCCCGAGACCGTGACCCGCCGCGCCACGCCCAACGAGCACACCGGCTACGCCGGGCCGGCCGCGCCCGGGCCGGAGAACCCCGGCTACCTGCCGGGCGGGCCGGAGAACCCGGCCTACCTGCCGCCCGGGCCGGAGGCGCCGGGCTACCTGCCGGGCCCCGGCGGACTCTCCGGTCCGCCCGGGCCGGAGCACTCCCACTACCTTGCCGGCCCCGCCGGCCCGGCCCCGTCGGGCCCGGGCGCCGAGCCGCCGGCCCCGCCACCCGGGTCGGACCCGGCCGTGGAACCGACCGATCACCCGGCGGCCGGACCCACCCCGGGCGCCGATCCCGCCGGCCGCCCGGCCGGGCCGCCCGGCCCGGCACCGGCCGTGGAGCCGACCGGCTATCCGCCGGCCGCCGAGCCGGTCGGCTACCCGCCGGTCGGGCCGGCGACCGGCTACCCGTACCGGCGGGAGGCCCTGGCGTTGCCGACCGGGCCGAGCTACCCCGGTGCGCCGTACCGCTATCCGGAGCCGGTTCCGGCGGAGCCCGCGCCCGCCGCCCGGCCGGCGGACCCCGGTGACGTGTTGCCGCAACGCGTACCGGCCGAGCCAGACGTGCCCACCGTGCCGGAGCCACCCGCCGTGGAGCCGCCCGCCGAGACGCCCGAACTGGCCCGGATCGCCACCCATCTGCGTCGGGAGGACGGAGCGGCACAGCTGCGCGAGCGACCGGACGGCTTCGACGTCAACGCGATCCTGGACGCGGTCCGGGGAGTCGCCGGGGTACGGGACGCCTCGCTGCGTACCACCCCGGCCGGGGCGCACAGCCTGCGCCTGGATCTCGCCGACGGTGCCGATCCCGCCGAGGTGAGCCGGCACGTGGCGCGGCTGCTCCAGGAACGGATGGGGCTCGCCGCAGCCCCGCAGAACCTGCCCACCGGGCCGGCACCGACCCCGCCGGGCTTCGCCGGGACCGCCGCGCCGACCCGCCCCGGGCCGGCGCAGCCCCGGCACGCGCCGCCGGCCGAGCCGGAACCGCGGACCGAGCCGGCGACCGAGGAGCCGCGTCGGCGGCACCAGGCGCCGGGTCACCGGGGCCGGGCCACCGTCGGCGAGCCGGCGACGGTGGCGCCCCCGGAGGGCGGCCGGGGCGGGTCCCCGCTCGGCGCCAGCTCCAGCACCGCCGGCAACTCCAGCACGGTCGGCAGCTCCTACTCCGGCAGCCCGGTGACCACCACCGAGACCGCGCCGTCCCGGCCGCTCAACCCGGGCTCGCCACCCGGCCCCCGGGTAATCATCGATCACGTGCAGGTGAGCACCTTCGGGCTGGACGCCACCGTCGAGGTACGGCTCGCCGCCGGGAAGCAGCCGGCGGCCGGGCTGGCCACCGGGCCCGCCGTCGACGGGTACGTGCTGCGGCTCTGTGCCGTGGCTGCGGCCGCCGCCATCGACGAGCTGCTCAGCGCCTCCACCCGGGTCACCGAGCGGGGCCGCTGCTTCGTCGAGCACGCGGCGGTGGTGCCGTTCGGCAGCTGCGAGGTGGCCACCGTGGTGGTGCTGCTGGTCTGCGACGGCTGGGTCGAGCAGCTCGCCGGCTCGGCACTGGTCTCCGGCGACCCGCGACAGGCGGTGGTCCGGGCCACCCTGGCGGCGGTCAACCGCCGGCTTGAGGCGTTGCTCACCTGACCCGACGCCGTTGAGGCGTTGCTCACCCGAACCGATCGCGGGCGGCTCCGATCAGCGGTGCAAACGGAGCAAACCGGGGCGGAGGCATCCGATCGATGCCTCCGCCGGGGACCCCTTCCGGCCTGGTCGGGTTCGGCCCGGCCCCGCGATCGTCGTACCGGCGGCACACTTGACCGATGAAGCGTGCGCTGCTGACGGCGGACGAGTCGATCGCCCCGGACGAGATGCCGCCGCCCTGGCCCGGCCGGGGCGTACGGATCGACGGCTCGATCACCTACGTCCGGGAGACCCCCGCCACCCGGGAGGGCGCCGAACCGGCGCTCTACGTGCACGGGCTGGGCGGCTCGGCCCAGAACTGGACCGACCTCGCCGGCCTGCTCGCCGACCGGCTCGACGGGCACGCGATCGACCTGCCCGGCTTCGGGCGGAGCGACCCGGCCCGGAAGTACACCATTCCGGCCTTCGCCGACCGGGTGATCCGGTACATCGAACACTCCGGTCGGGGGCCGGTGCACCTCTTCGGCAACTCGCTCGGCGGAGCCGTCTCGGTACGCGTCGCCGGGCTCCGCCCCGACCTGATCCGTACGCTGACCCTGGTCTCACCGGCGATGCCGTTCCTCGACCCGCGCCGGTCGCTCCAGGGCCGGTTGGTCCCGCTGCTGGCGGTGCCCGGGGCGGAACGGTTCGCGTCGCGCTGGCTGACCCAGTTGCCGCCGGAGGAGATGGCCCGGCAGGTGATGGAGGCGTGTGTCGCCGACACCGACCGGATCTGTGACCAGCGCCGCCTGGAGGCGATCGAGGAGATCCGGATCCGCTACACCGCCGAGCACTACGCGGCGGCCTACCTGCGTACGCTGCGCGGGCTGGTCGGCAGTTTCGTCCGGGCGTACCTGCCGGGGTCCGGCTCGCTGTGGCGGATCGCCGGCCTGGTCACCGCGCCGACGCTGGTGATCGGCGGCGGCCAGGACCGGCTGGTCGACGTCCGGGTACCGGCCCAGGTGGCCCGGGTGATCCCGGACAGTCGACTGTTGATGCTGGCCGGCGTCGGGCACGTCCCGCAGATGGAGGTGCCCCGGATGGTCGCCCGGGCGGCGCTGGCGCTGCTGGACGAGGTCAGCCCGCTGCCGACCGCACCCCGCTGACCGTCCGCCCGTCGAACCGTTTGCCCGCCGACTCCGGTGGGTGATCCCGGGCCATGCGTGCAACCGGGCGGGTGGGTCAGGCGTACTAAGTAAGCGTGTGGAACAGAGACCGTCGCCGCCCCCCGGCACCGGGTGCCGCAGCACCGGCCGCCGGCTCGGCGCACCGGCGACGTACCCGGCGGTTCCGGCGCGGTCGGGTGCTGGCGGTGGTGCTGCTCGGGGTGGCCGGCGCGGTCGGGGTGCTCGGGATCCTGGTGCCGCCGGCCGAGCGGCTGACCGGGGACGATCCGAGCGCCGCCGCCCAGCCGGCCGGACCGGCGACGCCCTCCGCCGTCCCGACACCCACCCCGACGCCCACTCCCACGCCGAGCCGGGCACCGGCACCGGTGCTGCGGCTCACCGATCCGGTGCCGTCGACCGGGCCGGGCAGTTTCAGCTACGCGACCGGGCGGGGCGAGGTGCTGGGCCGGGCCGGTACGGTGCGCCGCTACCGGGTGGCGGTGGAGCGCAACGTCGACGAGCACGTCCCGGAGTTCACCGCGAAGGTCGACGCCGCGCTGGCCGACCCGCGCAGTTGGATCGGCAGCGGGCGGCTGCGGTTGCAGCGGGTACCGGACAGGGACAGGGCGGGGCACGACTTCACGGTCTACCTGGTCACCGCCGGTACCGCCCGGGAGATGTGCGCCGCGTCCGGTGTGGACATCCGGGTCGGTGGCAAGCCGTACACCTCGTGTCGGGGCAGCGGGCGGGTGATCATCAACCTGGACCGCTGGATGCGCTCGGTCCCGCACTACGTCGAGGCCAGGGTGCCGCTGGACCGGTACCGGACGTACGTGGTCAACCACGAGGTCGGGCACGAGTTGGGGCACGGGCACGAGCGCTGTCCCCGGGCGGGTCGGGCCGCCCCGGTGATGATGCAGCAGACGCTATTCCTCAACGGCTGCGTGCCGAACCCGTGGCCGTACCTGAAGGGGGAGCGGTACGAGGGTCCCTCGCTCTAGGTCCCTTGCTCCAGGCCGGGGCGGAAAGCGGTTCTGGACGCTGACCCGTCGGCATGGAAGGCTGAGGCCCGCCATGACGAATCCGGCAAACCCTCCCGACCATGGCCGTTTTCCCGCGCGCTCCGGCGGCCGGCTCGAACGGCACCGGGTCGCCGCCGCGCAGGCCCGCCGACGGCGCCGACGTACCGTCGCGCTGGCGCTGCTGGCGGTCGCCGCCGGCCTGCTCACGGTCGGGTTGGTGCAGACCCGGCCGGGCGGCCCGGGGTCGACCGTGGCGGCGGCCGGCCGGGACGGGGTGGTCGCCGGGGCGAGCACCGGGGCCGGGCGCGGCGGTCCGACGACCGACCCGGGCGCCGGCTATCCGACCACCGGTCCGGGTTCCTTCGGGTACGCGGCCGCCGGCCGGGTGCTCGGCAAGGCGGGTACGCTGCGTCGCTACCACGTCGCCGTGGAGCAGGGCATGGGGCAGGAGGTGGCGCCCTTCGCCGCCGCCGTCGACGCGGTCCTCGGCGACCCGCGCGGCTGGACGGCCTCCGGGAAGCTCCGCCTCCAGCGGGTGGCCAAGGCGACGAAGGCCGAGTTCACCGTCTTCCTGGCCACGCCGGGGACCTCGGAGAAGATGTGCGCCACCGCCGGGCTGCACACCGAGCGGTACGGCTCGTGCCGGCTGCCGGGGCAGGTGGTGCTCAACGTCGCGCGCTGGCTGACCGCGGTGCCGGACTACGGTGCGGCACTGGAGGTCTACCAGGCATTCGCGCTCAACCACGAGGTCGGGCACGAGTTCGGCGAGGAGCACCAGGGCTGCCCCCGGCCGGGTGCACCGGCGCCGGTGATGCTCCAGCAGACGTACGGGCTGCGTGGCTGCGTGCCGAACGGCTGGCCGTACGTGGACGGGCAGCGGTACGTCGGTCCGCCGATTCCCTGACCCGCGCCCCTATTCCCCGCTCCCGGATTTCGGGCAGGTGTTTCAGCTCATGGTCTATCCGCGCTCCGGCGAGGAAGAATGGCCAGACATGCCACTGTCGATGCGCTCAGCCGCCGGCTGAGCGAGGATCCGAACCGGGGAGTCCACCGTGTCACTGCCCCCGCTCGTCGAACCCGCCGCCGAGCTGACCGTTGACGAGATCCGCCGCTACTCGCGCCACCTGATCATCCCGGACGTCGGGGTCGAGGGGCAGAAGCGGCTGAAGAACGCCCGGGTGCTCTGCGTCGGCGCCGGCGGCCTCGGCTCGCCCGCCCTGTTGTACCTGGCCGCGGCCGGGGTCGGGACGCTCGGCATCATCGACTTCGACACCGTCGACGAGTCGAACCTCCAGCGCCAGGTCATCCACGGCGTGTCGGACGTCGGCCGGTCCAAGGCCGAGTCGGCCGCGTCGAGCATCCGGGAGATCAACCCGCTGGTACAGGTCGAGATCCACAACACCGCGCTGGACCGGGACAACGTGCTGGACATCTTCCGCCAGTACGACCTGATCGTCGACGGTACGGACAACTTCGCCACCCGCTACATGGTCAACGACGCGGCGGTACTGCTCGGCAAGCCGTACGTCTGGGGGTCGATCTACCGGTTCGACGGGCAGGCGTCGGTCTTTTGGGCCGAGCACGGCCCCTGCTACCGCTGCCTCTACCCGGAGCCGCCGCCGCCCGGCATGGTGCCGTCCTGCGCCGAGGGCGGGGTGCTCGGCGTGCTCTGCGCGTCGATCGGCTCGATCCAGGTGACCGAGGCGATCAAGCTGCTGACCGGGATCGGTGAGCCGCTGGTCGGTCGGCTGATGGTCTACGACGCGCTGGAGATGTCGTACCGGAAGATCAAGGTGCGCAAGGACCCGAACTGCGCGCTCTGCGGGGAGAACCCGACCGTGACCGAGTTGCTGGAGGACTACGAGGACTTCTGCGGCGCGGTCTCGCCGGAGGCCGAGGAGGCGGTGGTCGAGTCCACCATCACGGCCCGGGAGCTGAAGGACTGGCAGGACGCCGGCAAGGACATCTTCCTGGTCGACGTCCGGGAGCCGGCGGAGTATGAAATCGTCCGCATTCCGGGTGCGACGCTGATCCCGAAGGGCGAGATCCTCTCCGGTGCCGCCCTGGCCTCGCTGCCGCAGGACAAGCAGATCGTGCTGCACTGCAAGTCCGGGGTACGGTCCGCCGAGGCGCTGGCCGCGCTGAAGGCCGCCGGTTTCCGGGACGCGGTGCACGTCCAGGGCGGCGTGCTCTCCTGGATCAAGCAGATCGACCCGTCGCTGCCCGCCTACTGATCGACGCCGGGCCCGGCCCGGCACCCCGACGCGGGGCAGTTCCGTTTCCGGAGCTGCCCCGCGTCGCGTTTCTTGCAGCACTCTTGCTGTGCGATGTAGTAGATGTACTATCTCCTCGCGTAGAGATTAGATGAGGGGGTGTAGATCTATGACCATCGCCGAGACTCCGGGCCGGACCACCGAGCCTGCCGGGTCACCGGTCGAGCAGCCCGTGCTGGACGTCCGCGATCTGCGGATGCGTTACGGCAGCACCGACGTGCTGACCGGGGTCACGTTCACGGCCCGCCCCGGTGAGGTGCTGGCGCTGCTCGGCCCGAACGGCGCCGGCAAGACGACCACCATCGAGATCCTGGAGGGTTTCCGGATGCGGTCGGCCGGCGACGTCACCGTGCTCGGCGTGGACCCGGCGCACGGCGACGAGCGGTGGCGGGCCCGGCTGGGCGTGGTGCTCCAGTCCTGGCGCGACCACGCCAAGTGGCGGGTACGCGAGCTCCTCGCCCACCTCGGCTCCTACTACCAGCCCTACTCGACCGACCGGATCCGCCGGCCCTGGGACGTCGACGACCTGATCGACGTGGTGGGGCTGAACCCGCACGCCGCCAAGCGGGTCGGCCAGCTCTCCGGCGGGCAGCGGCGCCGGCTGGACGTCGCGATCGGCATCGTCGGCCGCCCCGAGCTGCTCTTCCTCGACGAGCCCACGGCCGGGTTCGACCCGGAGGCCCGGCGCGAGTTCCACGACCTGGTGCACCGGCTCACCGACCTGGACCAGACCACGATCCTGCTCACCACGCACGACCTGGACGAGGCGGAGAAGCTGGCCGACCGGATCCTGATCCTGGCCGGCGGCTCGATCATCGCCGACGGCTCGGCCGAGCAGCTCTCCCGGCGGATGTCCTCGGAGGCCGAGGTCAAGTGGAGCCGGGACGGGCAGCGGTTCGTGCACGCCACCGCCGATGCCACCCGGTTCGTCCGGGAGTTGTTCCAGCAGTACGGCGACGCTGTCGCCGACCTTGAGGTCAGGCGGGCGAGTCTGGAGGACACCTACATGGCACTGGTCCGCGAGGTCGAGTCCGGGCGGAGTCTCGCCACGCTGCGCGAGTTCGAGGAGGCGGGCCGGTGAACCCGACGGTGGTCGCCCTCCGGGCCGGGGTACGGCGGGGCTGGATCGAGGTACGGCAGAGCTTCGTCAGCGTGCAGGACCTGTGGAACTACTTCTTCCCCAACGTGTCGTTCCTGGTCGTGATGTTCTTCATGCGGGACGCCACGGTGCCCGGCACGAACTTCTCGCTCGGCGCCCGTACGCTGCCCAGCGTGCTCGGCGGCGGGTTGGCGTTCGGGGCGCTGGTGACGATGATGATGGCGCTCACCGTGGAGCGTGAGGACGGCACCCTGCTGCGGGCCAAGGCGATCCCGAACGGGATGCTCGGCCATCTGGTCGGCAAGGTGGTGCTGGTCTCCGGGATGGCACTGGTCAGCTCCGTCATCCTGGTGGTACCGGGAGTGTTTCTGGTGGACGGCGTGGCCCTGCGCGGTCCGGGCGCCTGGCTGACCCTGCTCTGGGTGCTCGTGCTCGGTCTGGTCGCCTGCCTGCCGCTCGGCGCGATCCTCGGCTCGCTCTTCGACAACCCCCGCAACGTCGGGGTGATCATGCTGCCTATCATGGGCCTCGTCGCGACCTCCGGGATCTTCTATCCGATCACCTCCTTCCCGGTCTGGTTGCAGTGGATCGGTCAGGCTTTCCCGGTCTACTGGCTGGGCCTGGGTACGCGGTCGGCGCTGCTGCCGCCCGAGCTGGCGGCGGTGGAGATCGGCGGGTCCTGGCGGCACCTGGAGACGTTCGGCATGCTCGCCGGCTGGGCCGTACTGGGCCTGGTGGTGGCGCCGATCGTGTTGCGCCGGATGGCCCGGCGGGAGTCCGGTTCGAGCGTCGCCGCTCGGAAGGAGAAGGCGATGCAGAGGATCAACTGATGAGCGAGGCGATCTACAACCGCATCGCGGTGCTCCGGGCCGAGCGCGGGATCTCCCGTCGGGACCTCGCCGACGCCCTCGGGGTGCACTACCAGACGGTCGGCTATCTGGAGCGTGGCGAATACAACCCGAGCCTGCACCTGGCGCTGCGGATCGCGCGGTATTTCGAGGTCCCGGTGGAGGTGGTCTTCTCCACCGAGCCCTTCCCCCGGATCGGCGCCGCCGAACGGGCCACCGCCTGAGCCGCCGAACGGGCCACGGCCTGAGCCGGCGGTGCGGGGGCCCGGCGGCCGGCGGCGGCGGTCAGACCAGCAGCACGAGGTCGTCGCGGTGCACGACCTCGCGCTCGTAGCCGGGGCCGAGGGCGGCGGCGAGTTCCGAGGTGGAGCGGCCGAGCAGGCCGGGCAACTCCACCGCGTCGTAGTTGACCAGTCCCCGGGCGACCGCCGCTCCCGCGTCGTCCACCAGGTCCACCGGGTCACCGGCGGTGAAGGCGCCGTCCACCGCCGTGATCCCGGCCGGCAGCAGCGACTTGCGCCGGGCCACCACCGCCTGCACCGCACCGGGGTCGAGGTGCAGCCGCCCCCGGGGTGAGGTCGCGTGGGCCAGCCAGAAGAGCCGGGCCGCCGGGCGTTGGCGTACCCGGTGGAAGAAGGTGCCGACCGGCTCGCCGGCCAGCGCCGCCGGTGCCAGCGGCGCGGCGGTCAGCACCACCGGGATGCCGAACCCGGTGGCGATCCGGGCCGCCTCCACCTTGGTGACCATGCCGCCGGTGCCGACCCCGGCCCGGCCGGCCCGGCCGATCGCCACCTCGGCGAGATCCTGCTCGTCGCGGACCTCCTCGACGCGCGCCGTGCCGGGACGGGCCGGGTCGCCGGTGTAGAGGGCGTCCACGTCGGAGAGCAGCACCAGCAGGTCGGCGTGGACCAGCGCCGCCACCAGGGCGGCCAGCCGGTCGTTGTCGCCGAACCGGATCTCGTCGGTGGCCACCGTGTCGTTCTCGTTGACGATCGGCACCGCGCCGAGGTCGAGCAGCTTGCGCAGCGTGCGGTAGGCGTTGCGGTAGTGCGCCCGCCGGGTCACGTCGTCGACGGTGAGCAGCACCTGCCCAACGGTGCGGCCGTGCCGGGCGAAACCGGCCGAGTAGCGGCCGATCAGCAGCCCCTGCCCGACGCTCGCCGCAGCCTGCTGGGTGGCGAGGTCACGCGGGCGGGCGGCCAGCCCGAGCGGGGCCAGGCCGGCAGCGATCGCCCCGGACGAGACCAGCACCAGCTCCCGCCGGTCCGCCGGGACGACCCGCTTGCGGCCCACCCCGGACGGTCGGGCACCGGGCTCCGTCACAGGGGCGCCGGCCGACCCGCCGGTCAGCCACCCGGCGAGTACGTCGGCCAGCGCGTCGACCCGCGTCGCGTCCAGGCCACCGGCGGCGGTGGTCAGCGAGGACGAGCCGACCTTGACCACGATCCGGCGAGCTGTGGTAACTGCTTCCCGCACCCGCCCATTCTGCGGTGCCCGGATCGGCCCGCCCCGCCGGCCCGCCCCGCACTCCCATATCGTGGCAGCTCATGACCCCCGAGGAGTACGTCGAAGAGGTGCTCGCGCTGGTCGAGCGGATCCCGCCCGGCCGGGTGATGTCGTACGGCGCCATCGCCGACCACCTGGCCGACCGGTCCGGCCGGGCGTCGGCCCGGCTGGTCGGCTCGATCATGGCTCGGCACGGCGGCGGAGTGCCGTGGCATCGGGTGGTCAACTCGGCCGGTCGGCTGCCACCGGGGCACGAGTCCGAGGCCCGGGCCCGGCTGCTGGCCGAGGGGACCCCGCTGCGCGGCGCCGGAGTCGACATGGCGGCGGCCGACTGGCAGCCGGCCGACTGACCCTGCTGACCGCCCGTCGCCGCGGTCCGCTCTGGCGGGACTCATTCCTCGCCGTGCCGGCGCCGCTCGATCCAGGTGAGCAGAATCTCGGAGATCACGTCCATACCCGCGCCGTCGGGACTCTCGTCGTCGGCGTAGAGCCGGTCGAGCATGGGGCGTACGTCGCGCAGCGGATCGGGTTCGTCGTCGGCGTCGTACCCGGTGACGCCACGGATCACGCCGTCAGACCCCGGGTGCGTCATAGCCCGCCACCCCCACTCCGCGCAGCGGTGAACTTCCTATCCCGGCGGTGGCGCCGAAGATCGTGGCGATGGCGCCACGTGCCGTGATCAGGGTCCAGCTGAAGTACCCGATGTACTTGACGAGTTTGAACATCTCGAACGCCGCCGCCGCCTCGGCGAAGGGTCCACCCTTCCGCCGGGCCAGCAGGATCAGCGCGGTGTCGATCGCCATCTTGATGGTGTCGACCACCAGCGATGCGGTGTACATCGCGAACTCGGCGAACTCCTGGTACGTCTGATGCAGCTTGGTGAACCGCGACAGCATGTCCTTGAAGACGTTGGCGAGGGCCTGGAACGTCGCGTACGCCGCCTCGCTCGCGCTGCCCTCCCAGGCCCGGTCCAGCGAGGCGAGTCCCCGGTCGATGTTCTTGCCGATCCGCTCCAGCGCCTCGCCGATGGCGCGCCAGGCTCCGGCGGCCTTGCTGTACGCCTCCCAGTTGCCGGCGAAGAACCGGCCCGCCCTGTCCAGCGGATTGACCCCGGTCACCTCCTGGATGAAGTTGAGCACCGTCCCGCTGATGCTGATCGAGTCGCCGATCTTGTCAAGGATCTTGGTCGGGTCGGAGAACTCCTGGTAGGAGGGGGTTCCGACGAGTACGTCGAGCGGGTTCATGTAGTCGGCGAAGCCGGAGTGGCCCGCCTCCCAGCCCTCCCGGGCGGTCGGGTTGCTGTACTGGCGCTCGAAGCGCTCCTTGGCCGCCTGGTCGCTGCCGTCGTAGAGGGTGGCGGCCTTGGCCAGTTCCGCCGCCGAGCCGCGCAACGCCCGGCCCAACTGGGTGATCAGGTTCTCGGCGTCGGCGTAGAACCGGTCGTGGAAGTTCAGCGCCTTCGCCAGCAGCCCCTCCGAGTCGATCGCCCGCATCTCCGCGCCGCACCACTGCCGCAGGTACGCCAGGACCTTGTCGTTGTGCTCGGCGTTGCGGTTGAGCAGGGCCACGTACCCGCGCAGGTCGGCGGTCTTCACCTTGACCGTCATCGCTGGACCTCCTCCTCCCGAGCCGCTGCCATCGCCTCCCTGCCCTCGACGCGCAGCCGCTCCCGCTCCGCTTCGGAGAGCCCGTGCCACCAGTTCGTGTGCTCGTCGGCCCGCCGGGCGAAGACCTCGCCGTAGACGCTCGACGCCGCAGCCTGGTAGAGCGTGATGTTGCCGTCCAGCACGTCGCGGGCCATGTCCCGGGCCAGCGGGTCACGGTCGTCGCGGGCCTGCTCCGCCAGAGACTCCCGCAACAGCCGGTCCGCGACCGGGTCCCGCAGGTTCGGCAGCAGCGGCCTATCCATGGCGTACCCGCCGATCCGGCGCCGGGCGTCGGCGATCACGATCCCCCGAGTGCCCTCCGCCACCGGCCGAATCCGCTCCGGCCGCACATGACCTGTTCCGGACCATCCCGTTCTCCACTCCTGCCCGTGCCCTCGAATGGGAGGCTAGGGCGGAGGCCGGAGGCGCCGTGACGGTCGTTCGCCCCACAGTCCCGGGTGGACCCGTCGCGGCAGGCCGCCGCTACAGCTCGTCGAGCCGGACCAGGCCGTCCTGGATGGCGCGGGCCACCAGGGCGGCCTTGGTCGAGGCCGGGCGACCCGCGTTGGCGTACCTGATCCGGACCCGGTCGATGTAACTGTTGACGGTGCGTACCGAGAGGTTGAGCTTGCGCGCCACCATCTCCTTGGACTCGCAGGCGAACCAGTTGACCAGTACGTCGGTCTCGCGCGGGGTGAGCCGTGGCCGGTCCGACCGGTTGTCGGTGCCGATCGCGCGGGCCATCGCCGGTGGCGTGTACGGCAGGTTCCGGCTGGCGGTCTGGATCGCCTGGACCAGGTGCTTCGGTCCCTCGGTCTTGACCAGGCAGGCGAAGGCCCCGAGGTCCAGACAGCGCAGGATGGTGTCCCGGTCCTCGCGCATGGTGTAGACGATCACCGAACGGCCGGCGTCGACGAGTCGTCGCAGGTCGGGATAGGCCGGTACCTCCCGGTTGAGCAGCAGGTCGAAGACGACGACGTCGGCGGAGAGGCCGGGCTCGGTCCAGGCCACCGCCGGAGTCGTACCCGAGTCGAGGACCTCGATCGGCGGGTCGGCCGCGGCGCACCAGGCACGGATGCCGGCGACGATCGCCGGGTGGTCGTCGACGACCACCGCCGTGGTCAGCTCTTCGCCTGCCATCTGGCCTCCACCCACACTCTCGACCCGTCGACGAGCCGGGTGACGGTCACCCCGTCGGTGCCGGCGGTGTCGTCGGTGCCGTCCATGCTGTCCGTACCGGCGGGGCCGGCGGTGCCGGCGGGGCCGGCGGTCGCGGCCGCCGGGTCGCCGCCGGCCGGCTCGTCGATCCCAGAGTCGGCGATCCCAGGGTCGGCGACGACGCTCACGGTGACGCCGCCGGGGGAGCCGAGCAGCGTCACCCGGACCTCGGAGGTCGCGGTCCCGACGATCCGCAACGCCGGCTCGGTCAACGCCCGGCGGGCCGCCAGGGGCGGAGTCGGCCACTCCCCGCAGGTACCGAGGTAGACCGCGACCCCGGTACGGTCGGCCAGGTCGAGACAGGCGCGCAGCTCGTGCAGGAGCGGATCGACCACCTCGTCGTGCTCCGCGAAGAGCCGGCGCAGCCGGGCCGCCGCCACGGCGTACCGGCGACGTACCCGCTCGTCGCGCAGGTCGGCCGAGCCGGTGCTCAGCTCGGTCAGCAGGGGTACGCAGGTGGTCGCGAGGTCGGCGTAGCGGGCCCGCCGGTCGGCGTGCAGGTGTGCCGCGATCGCCTCGGCGGTGCGTACCCGCGCGGCGTCGGCCGAGGCGGCGGAGGCGGTCGCCACCAGCCCCCGCAGCGTCGCGGCGCCGGCCAGGACCGGAAGCTGGCAGCCGAGCACGATCGCGGCGACGACGACCAGGTCGGCGATCTCGTGCGCCTGCCCGACCAGGGCGAGCTGGGCGAAGCTGGCGACGGTGTGCGCGCCGAGGAAGGTGGCCGTGGCGGCGACGCCGTGGTCGACCAGCAGGAGCAGCCCGAACCAGCCGATCACGCCGAAGGACCACTCCTGCTCCGACATGAGCGCGTCGGCGGATATCCCCGTGACGGCCAGCGCCGATGCCGCGACCACCGCCGCCAGCATCGCCCAGCGGGCCCGGCCCAGCGAGCGGTTCCGGACGATCCGCACCCCGGCCAGCCCGGCGACGGCGGTCAGCAGCCCGAAGGCGAGGACCTGCTGTGCCAGGCTGCGGTAGGTCTCGGCGTGGGTCAGCAGCAGCGGCAGGGCGAAGCCGAAGAGCGCGGTGACGGCGATGGCGAGGGTGGCCAGCCGGAGCCCGTGCAGGAGCCTGCCCACCGGAGGGTGCCCGGCCGGCTCAGCCATCCGGCACCTCCAGCCGGATCCGGGTACCGGCGCCGGGCGCTGCGGTCACCACCGCCCGGCCGCCGACCCGGGCCATCCGCTCCCGGATGGAGTGCGAGAGCCCGCGCCGCTGTCCGGGTACCCGCTCCGGGGCGAAGCCCCGGCCCCGGTCGACGACCTCCACGAGGGTTCGGCCGGCGCGGCGCCGTACGACGAGTTCCGCCGTCCCGACCCCGGCGTGCCGGCCGACGTTGGTCAACGCCTCCCGGACGGCGGCACCGATCGCGCTGGCCCGGACCGTCGGCAGCAGGAGCATCGGTGGCGACCGCAGCTCCACCGCCACGGCCGCGTTCCGGGCCACCTCGCGCAGCGTCCGCACCAGGTCAGTGCTGGTGTCGGGGAGGTCCGGGCGGCCGGAGATGGTCGCCAGGTCGCGGCCGGCCTGCGCGGCGAGCCACGGCTCGGTGCCGTCGACCATCCGCGCGCCGACCGCGAGCAGGGTACTCGCGGCGGTGTCGTGCAGCACCGCGAGATGCTCCCGTTCGTCCGCCCACCGTGCGGCGGCCACCGCGGCCTCGGAGCGGGCCCGTTCGCGTTCCCGGACGGCCAGGTCGGTCTGCCGGGCACCGGCCCGGACGAGCAGGAACAGCACCCGGGACAGCCCGGCCTCCACGAGGGTCCAGAGCCCGACCGGCGCGGACTCCGACCAGGTCCCGGGCGAGGCGAGCGCGTTGCCGGCCAGGTGTGCCAGCACGATCGCCGTGGCCAGCAGCGCGCCCCCGGCGGCGGTACCGAGCCACTGGTGCGCCACGGCGGTGATCGCGGCGACCGCGAGGACCCAGTTGGTGCTGTCGGCCAACGCCTCCGGCGGCACCGTCCAGCGCTGTGTCAGGCAGAGCAGCACGATCAGCAGGGTGTCCACCGGCAGCAGCCAGCGGCGGGAGTTGGCGCGCAGGTACAGCACGCTCCAGGCGCAGAGCGTCAGGAGAACACCGCCGACCAACGCCCGCCGCTCCGGGGCCGACTGGAAGAGCGCGGCACCGCCGGCACAGGCCAGCGTCGCGCTGCGGATGACGACCGCGTAGCGGCGGCCGAGCCGGCGCAGCCCGCGTTCCGTACCGCCGATCCGTCGGGTGTCGTCGGTCGCCGGCCCGCCGACGCTCTCTCCGACGCCGCCGGAGGGGTCTGCGCCGTCGTGTGTGTCTGGTGGCGGTGCCGGCCGTCGCCAGCGGTCCCGCACGGCCCTCACGCCCCGATGGTAGTGCGGCGGTCAGCCCACCAGGGAGACCGGCTGGGCGCTGCGGCGCAGGATGCGTTCCTTGTCCGGGCCGCCCGGCACCGTCACCAGCAGGCAGCCCGAGCGGGGCGCGACCGAGGCCGGCGAGCCGAGCAGTTGGGCGCTGCGCACCAGTACCGCCGCGAGTTCGGTGTCGCGGATGCGTACCCCGAGGATGGTGGTCCGGACGTGCCGGCCGGCGGCCAGCAGCGCGGCCCGCCAGGCGGCGGCGGCCAACGCCTGCCGGCGGGCGTTGCGGGGCGCGGAGGCGCCGACCGCGGCCGGGTCGAGCAGCGCGGTCCGCCCCTGCCGCCAACCCATCGACAGTACGGCGGGCTGCCCCGGCTCGGTGAGGTGCAGCCGGTGCAGTTCGTAGCGGCGGCGCACACCGGCGGTGATCCGCTCGGCCCGGGCCGGGGTGCCGAGCCGGGCCAGCAGTTCGGCCAGCCGGTTGGCGGCAGCCTCCGAGCTGAACTCGGCCACCATGGTGGTCGGCTGCCGCACCCCCTGCACCCGGATGCACCTGATCAGGCACGCCGCCTCGAAAGCGTCCGCCAGCGACGTCCGGTCCAGCAGGCTGGTACTGCCGGACGGCCGTAGGGGCGGCCGCGTTGAGGCGTACACCCCGGTGCTCCAGACCATCTCTGTCGCCCCCCGTACTCGCGACGACCAACTACTTTCAACGGTGGCCGTTACCGCGCCGAGGCGGTAGACATCGGTTGAAGGCTTGAGCAAAACTTGCGCTGAGTGTCGATCATCGCCGGGGTGGTGGGGTGGGCGGGGCACGGTGGCACCGACGCGTCGGCCGGGGACTGCCCGGTCGGCGGTTCGGCACGCTCGCCGTGGCGTTGGCCGTAATCACGGTCGCGTTGCCGGCCACCGTCGGTTGCACCTCGGCGCCGGCCGAGCCGACCAGGCTGCGCATCGCGACCGGCAGCGCCACCGCCGTCTACTACGCCGTCGGTCAGTCCCTGGCCGGCATCCTCAACCGGGAACTGCCGGACGTGACGGCGAGCGTGGTGGTGACGGCCGCGTCGGAGGAGAACGTCTCGCTGGTCTCCACCGGGCAGGCCGAACTCGGCTTCACCCAGGCCGACATCCTGACCGCCGAACCGGGCCAGGGCGCCGGGCTGAGCGCGGTGGCCCGGGTCTACGACGACCTGCTGCACCTGGTCACCCTCACCCAGGAGCCGATCCGGCAGCTGACGGACCTGACCGGCAAGCGGGTGGCGATCGGCGCGCCGGGCTCCGGCACCGCGGTCACCGCCGAACGCCTGCTCCGGGTCGCGAAGGTCGGCGACAAGCTGGCCGAGACGCTCCGGCTCGGCATCGACGACTCCGTCGCCGCGCTGCGGGCCGGCCAGATCGACGCCTTCTTCTTCTCCGGCGGCCTGCCGGTCAAGGCGGTGGCGGACTTCGCCGCGCAGACCCGGGCCCGCTTCGTCGACCTCGGGCAGTGGGTCGAGCCGCTGCGCCAGTCCTACCGCGAGGTGTACGTCCAGCGGGACATCCCCGCCTCGGCGTACGGGTCGGCGCCGGTGACCACGGTGGCGGTGCCGAACTATCTGGTGGTGGCCACCGGCATGCCCGAGCAGCTCGTCTACGACGTGACCCGGCTGCTGATGCAGCGCCGCGACGAGCTGAGCAGTGCCCATCCGGCCGCCGCCCGGCTGAACGTGCAGTCGGCGATCACCACCACCCCGCTGGCGCTGCACCCCGGGGCGGCCCGCTACTACCAGACGCACAAGCCCTGACGGAGACCGCTCACGCCTCGCCGGTGCGGAACCAGACCTCGGCGACGAGCCCGGTCGGCTCGGCGGGACGCATGGTGAGGCGACCGCCGGAGGCGTCGACCAGTACCGCCACGATGGTCAGGCCGAGCCCGGCGCCGTCGATGTTCTGGGTGTCCGGTGCCCGCCAGAAGCGCTCGGTCGACGATTCGAGCTGCGCGCCGGTCATCCCCGGTCCGTCGTCGGTGACCCGGACGAGCACGCCGTCCTCGGCGCGGTGCACCGAGACCTCCACCCGGCCGCCGGGGTCGCCGAACTTGACCGCGTTGTCGATCAGCGCGTCCAGCACCTGGTCGACGGCGGTACGCACGGCCCGGGCGGGCACCGGGCCGGTGACCGGGGCGAGGGTGAGGGTGACGCCCCGGTGGTTGGCCAGCGGCTGCCAGGCGGCGACCCGGGACGCGGCCACCGCCGCCGCGTCGACCACCACCATGGCGTGCTGGGCCCGCTCGGCGCGGGCCAGCGTGAGCAACCCGTCGAGTACCTGGGCGAGCCGGTCGGTCTCCTCCAGCGCCAGCCGGTGCTCGTCGCGGCCGTACTCGTCGGTCAGGCTCGGCCCGAGTTCCTCGACCCGCAGCCGGAGCGCGGTCAGCGGGTTGCGGAGCTGGTGGCTGGCGTGCGCGACGAAGGCCCGCTGCCGTTCCAGGGCGTCGGCGACCGCGTCGGCCATCTCGTTGAAGCTGGTGGCGAGCCGGCGCAGCTCGGGTGGACCCTGCTGGGTCGGCACCCGGGCCAGGCCGTCGCCGGCCGCGATGTCGTGGGTGACCACGTCGAGCACGGTCACCGGGCGCAGCACCCAGCCGGCCAGCCGGAACGCCGTCATCACCCCGGCGGAGACGGCGAGCAGTCCGATGGTGGCCAGCGCCGCCCACCAGACAGTGACGGTCCGGCGGACCCGCTCGGTGGCGGAGACGGTGATGACGGCACCGATCACCTCACCGCCGTCGTTCACCGGTACGGCCACCACCAGCGGGCCGACCTCCCAGGGCCAGAGCACCTCCGGCACGGTCATCTGCCGGCCGGCCAGCGCACCGAAGATCGCCCGGTCGGTCAGCTCGGTGTCCAGCCGGGGGCCGGCGGGGGCGACCACCTGGCGCCGTTCCCGGTCGATCACGGCTGCGCTGATCCCGTACAGCTCCTGGTAGCGCTGCAACTCGTCGTCGATCGCGCTGACCGCGCCGGTACGCAGCGCGGGGCCGGAGAGCGAGGCGAACCGGTTGGCGTCGGCGAGCCGGTCCGCCCGGATCCGTTCGGTCTCCCGGTTGGCGAGGGTGATCGCCAGCGGGGTCTCCAGGGCGAGCAGGACCAGGATCATGAGCAGCGAGTAGCTGAAAACCAGGCGGCGGCGCACCGAGGGGCTCCGGTCACTCGGCCCGGAGCCGGTAACCGACGCCGCGTACGGTCTGCACCAGGTCGGGATCGCCGAGCTTGCCGCGCAGCGAGCCGACGTGCACCTCCACGGTGTGCCGGGCGGCGCCGGTGGTCGGCCAGACGTCCAGGACGATCCGCTCGTGCGGCACCACCACGCCCGGCTGCCGGGCCAGCGAGACCAGGATGTCGAACTCCTTGCGGGTCAGCGCGACCTCGGCGCTGCGTACCGTGACCAGCCGGGCGGCGACGTCGATCCAGATCGGGCCGACCTCGACGACCTCGGGTCGGGGGGCGCCGGCCCGGGCCCGGCGGAGCACCGCGACGATCCGGGCCTCCAACTCGGCCATCGAGAACGGTTTCACCACGTAGTCGTCGGCGCCCATCCGCAGCCCGATCACCCGGTCGCGTTCCTCGCCGCGGGCGGTGACCGCGATGATGCCGAGCTGCGCGCTGCGCTGCCGCAGCGCCCGGCAGACCTCCACCCCGTCGCCGTCGGGCAGGGTGAGGTCGAGCAGCACCAGGTCGCAGGGGGCGGCGGCGAGTGCGGCGGCGGCGGTGCCGGCCCGCTCGACGTCGTAGCCGCGCCGGGACAGGGCGGCGGCCATCGCGCCGGCCACCCGGGCGTCGTCCTCGACCAACAGGATGCGCATGCCGGCCGCTCCTAATCTGTCGTACCAGCCGCTGCGATCATCCCGCATCGACGCAATCGAGCACAGCGCGGCGGAGCGTCGGCGCGCTCAGGATCGGGTTACCTCAACCCGCCGTCGGGGAACTGGACGCCATGGCTCTCTTCGGCACCGTGCGGCGGCCACCCGCGAAACTCTTCGTCGCCATGGGAGTGGTGGTGGTGTGCGGTTTCGCCGTCGCGACCTGGCAGGTCTGGACGAACGACAACGCGCTGCGGGATCGCGGTCGCCAGGTAACCGCCCGGGTCACCGGTGTCGACCTGGGCAAGAAGTCGCGGGTGGAGGTCGAATTCCGCACCAGCGACGGGCGGCAGGTGCGGTCGCTGGTCGGGCAGGGCGACGAGGCGCCCGGGCCGAGAGTGCAGGTCGGCGACGAGATTCCCATCGTGTACGACCCTCGACACCCCGACCACGACGTGCGTGACGCACGGGCACCGGAGAACCACCGCATCGCGTACATACTGCTGGGGACCACATTGTTCGGCCTGGTGGGGGTCCCCCTGGCTACCCTGCGTCTGCTTCGGGAGGAGCGTCGTAAGGGCACCGGCTGAGCGCACCCGGACTGTCGGATGACCGGGGTGGGCCCGACGTGAAGTCACCCGGCCGCGTCTCGCGCAGCAAGGCAGCTCGCTCGTGGTGTCGGCCGATCGCTTCCTGAAGGCTGCAACCGGCATGAACGCGGATCTCCCTGATCGCGTAGAGCGTCACGCCGCCCAGGATCAGGTCGTCGATCCGGTCCCACTCGCCCAGCCACTCAGCCCAGCTCCGCGACGGTGCGCCGCCGGGTGAGTAGGCTCCTCTGCAGCGCCTCCAGCGGGCCGTGCTGGAAGCGGCGCAGCCAGAGCGAGGCGCCGACGGTGAGCCCGGTGCAGACGGCCGCCCAGAGTCTGAGCAACCCGGCCCGCCAGCGGTACCGGCCGGGCCAGCGCTCGCCGCGACGTTGCGCCGAGTGGTACTGGATCGCCAGTCCGACACCGAACAGGATGGTGAGCAGTGCCAGGAACTTGCCGTTGGCGAGGAACCGGAACGCCGTCTCGACGGGGTTGCCGCTGAGCGTCGCGATGGCGGTGGTGTCGGACAGTACGCCGTACTCCCCGCCGGGGTGGGTGAAGATCCAGACGTTGGTGGCGAGCGTGCCGAGGATCGCCACCCCGCGCAGCACGTCCAGCAGCACCAGGCGATCCGCGCCGGATCTCTCCCGACCGACGACTGTCGTCAGGGCCACACCCATTCCGCTTCCCCCCGTGCTAGGCGTCGCGTCCAGCGTCATCGACCTACCGCGCCGGCGCGTCGGCCCGCATGCCGAACCGGGGATACCACTTTCGGCGGACACCGCCGCTGCCCCGTACGGGCCTGCGCGCAACAAGGCTGATCCGTATCCCAACAGGCACTCGAATCTCCTGGTCAGGGACGTGGCACACTGTTCGGACCAGCTGGGGGAGGGTGTCGGGGAGTGGCTCGGGATGATCGAAATCCGTAGCTTCGCGGAGACTGACCGCGCCGCGCTGCGTGAGCTGTTCGGCCGGGCGGGCGAGGGCTCTCCGTCCGCCCTGATGTGGGGACACGAGGAGTCGGAGGCGGCCATGTACCTGGAGCCGTACATGAGCCGGGAACCGGACTCGTTGTTCGTCGCCGTGACGGGTGGCCATGTCGTCGGCTACCTGGCGGGCTGCCTGGACAGTTCCACGTTCCCCAGCGAGAGAGAGCGCATGGAGCGGGCGATCGCGAGGTATCGGCTGGTATTCCGACCCAGGCCCGCAGCCTTCCTCGCTCGTGGCATGGTCGACATGGCGACGGCCACGGTCCGGCGAAAGCCCACCGCGAGGGGCCTCGACGATGCCCGTTGGCCGGCCCACCTGCACATCAACGTGACGCCCCCGGCACGGGGGACCGGCGCCGCCGACGGCCTGATGAGGCGATGGTTCGACCGGCTCATCCGGACCGGCTCGCCCGGGTGCCATCTGCAGACCCTGGCCGAGAACACGCGTGCGGTGCGGTTCTTCGAACGTGTCGGCTTCGCCAGGCACGGTCCGACTCCACCGGTCCCCGGTGCCAGGCAGGGCGGCAGGCAGCTCCACCAGCAGACGATGGTGTGGCAGCCGTGACGGGTTGGGCGGCACCGACCTGACCGTGCGGCGGGTGGTGGCCGGTCGGCGCTACACCGATCGGCCACCGTCACCGTACGAAAGCGGGAGCCCTGCCACCGAAAGCGGGAGCCCGCAGACAAGATCGATGCCGATAGCATCCCGGCGCATGGACGCCGTGCCCGGCACCCGCGCCGACCTCTCCGAGTCCCCTTCCTCGCCCCCGACCACCCTGCCGCGCCGGGTGCACGCCGGGTACGCCCTCGGATCGCTCGCCACCGGCGCCTTCGGTACGGTGCCCGGCCTGGTGCTGCTGCCGTACCTGACCGACACCCTGGGGGTGGCCGCCGGGCTGGCCGCCCTGCTGGTGCTGCTGCCGAAGGCCTGGGACGTGCTGGTGAACCCGGTCGCCGGGCGGATCTCGGATCGGACCCGGTCCCGCTGGGGCGCCCGCCGGCCGTACCTGCTCGGTGGCGGGCTCGGCCTGGCGGTCCTCTTCGCCGCCATCTTCGCGGCACCGTTCCGGCCCGGTCCGGCCGCCGCCGGTTACGTCGCGCTGGCGTTCCTGCTCGCCGCGACCGCGTTCGCCTTCTTCCAGGTCCCGTACGTCGCCATGCCGGCCGAGCTGACCGACGACTACACCGAGCGGACCCGGCTGATGACCTGGCGGGTGGCGGTACTGGCGCTGGCCATCCTGGTCTCCGGCGCGCTCGCCCCGGTGGTGGTGGGCGCGGGCGGCGACGGGGTGGTCGGGCACCGCTGGCTGGGGCTCTTCGTGGCGGTGCTGATCGCGGTCGGCGCGGTCGGCGCCTTCCTCGGCACCCGGTCCGCCCCGACCGGGACGGTGGTGGCGAGCGAGCCGAGCCTGCGCGCCCAGCTCGCGGTCGCCGCCGCCAACCGGCCGTTCCGGCTGCTGCTGATCTGTTTCGTGGTCCAGGCGGCCGGGATCGCGACCGTGCTGGCCGGGGTCAACTACTTCGCCGAGCACGTGCTGCGGGATCCGCGGACCGGGGCGACGCTGCTCTTCGGGTGTTTCGTCGGTCCGGCGCTGCTGGTGATGCCACTGTGGAGCCGGGCCGGCGCCCGGCTGGGCAAGCCCCGGGCGTTCACCGTCGCGTCGCTGATCTTCGCGGGCGGCGCGCTGGCCCTGGCCGCCGCGCCGGTGCTGCCGGCCCCGGTGGTCTATCTGGTCGTCGCGGCGATCGGCTGCGGGTACGCCGGCCAGCAGGTCTTCGGGCTGGCGATGCTGCCGGACTGCATCGGGTACGACACCGCGCGCACCGGCCGCCGCCAGGCCGGGGTCTTCACCGGGGTGTGGACGGCCGGCGAGACCTTCGGGCTGGCCCTCGGGCCGGGCATCTACGGTCTGGTGCTGCAACTGTCCGGCTACGTCTCCTCGTCGACCGGTCAGGCGGCGGCCCAGTCCGGTACCGCCCGGGCCGGGGTACTGGTCGGCTTCACCGTGCTGCCGGCGCTGCTGGTCGGGCTCGCCCTGCTGACCATGCGCGGCTACGACCTCACCCCGGAACGGCTGGCGACCGCCTCCGACGCGAACCCGCACCCGCAACCCACCCACCCCGGTTGAACTCCCACCACCCCGGCAGGATCTGGGTGTCGTAGACCCGGACCACGGCAGGAATCCGTGCCGTGGTCGGGGGCTTCGAGGCGCTCACCAGGGGCGTTTCGGCTGTTACGGTGGCCGCCATGATCGACGCGTTGCCGCCGGTGGGCGTACCCGCGGACAAGGTGCTGGCCGAACTCCGCGACCTGCGCGCCACGGACCTGCCGACGCACGGCGGCCGGCTCTTCGCCTACGTCTACGACTCCGCCGTGCCGGGGCTGGACGAGTTGGCGAACTCGGCGTACGCGCTGGCGGCGCACGTCAACGGGCTGGACCCGACCGCCTTCCCGTCCCTGCTGGCGCTGGAGAACGCCCTCGTCGGCGCGGCCGCCCAACTGCTCGGCGGCGGGCCGGGCACGGCGGCGCCGGAGGTGGTCGGCAGTGTCACCGGCGGCGGCACCGAGTCGCTGATCCTGGCCGTGAAGGCGGCCCGGGACGCCCGGCCGGAGGTGGCCCGGCCCCGGCTGGTGGTGCCGACCAGTGGGCACGCCGCGTTCGCCAAGGCGGCGCACTACCTCGGGATCATCCTCGACCAGGTGCCGGTCTCGGCCCGGACGCTCCGCCCCGCACCCGGCGACATCGCCGCCGCGATCGGCCCGGAGACCGTACTGGTGGCCTGCTCGGCGCCGTCGTACCCGTACGGGGTGGTCGATCCGGTCGCCGAGATCGCCGGGATCGCCGCCGCCGCCGGGGTGCGCTGCCACGTGGACGCCTGCTTCGGCGGCTGGACGCTGCCCTATCTGCGCCGGCTCGGCGTACCGGTGCCGCCGTTCGACCTCGGCCTGCCGGGCGTCACCTCGATCTCGGTGGACCTGCACAAGTACGCGTACGCCCCGAAGGGTGTCTCGGTGCTGCTGCACCGCGACCCGGAGCTGCGCCGCTCGCAGTACTTCGCCTTCGCCGGCTGGCCCGGCTACACGATGGTCAACCCGGTGATCTCGTCCACCCGGTCCGGCGGGCCGATCGCCGCCGCCTACGCGATCCTGCGGCACCTCGGCGACGCCGGCTACCTGACCCTGGCCGAGCAGACCCTGACGGCGGTACGCGGACTGGCCGGCGCGGTCTCCGACGTGGACGGGTTGCGGCTGGTCGCCGAACCGGAGTCGACGGTGGTCTGCTTCACCAGTACCGACCCCGGGCTGAACCTCTTCGTCCTCGCCGACGAGCTGACCCGGCGTGGCTGGCACACCCAGCCGCAGCTGTCGTACGCCGGCATGCCGGCCAACATCCACCTGTCGGTGACCGCCTCGGTGGCGCCCCGGGTGGCGGAGTTCGGCGCGGACCTGCGGGCGGCGGCGGCGGACGCCAGGCTGGCCGGTCCGGTGCGGCTTCCCGCCGAGCTGCTCGGAACGCTCGGCACGCTGACCCCGGCGCAGCTCACCCCGGACCTGGTCACCGGGGTGGCCGCCGGGCTGGGTCTGGACCCGGCCGCCGGCCGGCCGCCGGAGCGGATGGCGCCGGTGAACACCCTGCTCGACGCCGCACCGATCCCGGTCCGGGAGGCGCTGCTGGCGGAGTTCCTCGGCCTGCTACAGCGACCCGGCTGGTGACCGGCCGGCACCTCCCGCCCGCCGGTCAGCCGCCGTTGAGTCGCAGTCGTACCCCGATGGTGTTGTCGCCGGGCGTCTCGTCGGTCAGGAACCGGCCGTCCAGGTTGCTGCGTACCGTCAGCCGGTAGCCGTCGATCGTCCGCGTCCCGGGTGCCGGCGCCACGTCGACGGTGATGGCGAAGGTGCTGGCCTGGGAGCCGCCGGACGGGACCGTGCTGAACCCGCTGCACTCCGAGGTGCGGGTCCGGGAGTTCTGGTCGGTGTAGAAGCAGGGGCCGAAGTCGGTGCCGTCGAGCCGGGTCCGCACCTCCAACGGCTCCACCATGGTCATGGCGGTGGCGTCGTACGGCTGCTCGCCCTGGTTGCGGACCACGATCTGGATCGTGCCGGCGTACCTGCCGTCGACCGGGGTGAGGGTCACCTCGGCCGGGCCGGTCAACACCAGGTCCGTCGGCCGGTCCGGCTCGGCCGGGCCGGGCTCCGGACCCTGGCCCCGGTCGTCGGGGCGGGTCGGCGCCGGGTTGGCCGGGGTGGTGGGCGGCGCCGTCGGGCTGGGCGTTCCGCTCGGCGTGGCGCTGGCGGTCGGGGACGGCGATCCCGACGGGGTGGCCGACGGCGAGGCGGACGGCGGGGCGGTCTCCGGCGCGGCGGTCTGGCTGGGGGTGTCCGCGACCGGCGGGTCGGGCAGTTCGGCGCCGTCGGTGCCGATCACGCCGATCACCCCGCCGGCCACGACGGCGACGGCGAGGGTCCCGACGGCGGCGATCCGGTTGCGGGTACGCCGGTAGGCGATCCGCCGGGGCGCGTCCGGGTCGGGGGCGCCGGCCCGGTCGAGCGCGTCGGCGCGGAGGTCGGCGAATGCCGTGTCGAGTCGGCGGGCCGCGATCGGGTCCAGCTCGTCCACGTCAGATCACCTCCATCCGGCTCGTCGGCTCCGGCGGCTTCCGGGCGGTGGCGGTGCCGGGCGTCGCGCCGGGTGCCTGGCCGTCCGCACCAGTCTCGCCCAGCCGGGCGGCGAGCGCGGTCCGCGCCCGGTGCAGCCAGGACTTGACCGTGCCGGGTGCGACCTCGCACTCCAGGGCGATTTCGTTGATCGACAGGTCCGCCAGGTGGTGCAGCACCACGGCCCGGCGCTGGTTCGGCGGCAGGGTCGCCAGCGCCGCCGTCAGGGCCACCCGGTCCGGGCCGGGTCCGGGGACGTTCTCGGGCCGCTGGCGCTCCAGATATCGGCGGGCGGTCCGCAGTCGGCGCCACCTGCTGGTCGCGGTGTTCCAGGCGACCCGGCGGACCCAGGCGACGGGATCGTCGTACCGGGCGATCTTGTCCCAGCGGGGCCAGGCGCGGCTGAACGCCTCCTGCACCAGGTCCTGCGCCTCGGTCATGTCTCCGACGTAGGCGTACAGCTGGACGACGAGTGGCTGGAAGTGGGCACGGTAGACGTCGTCGAAACGCGGCGCCAGCTCCCCAGCCTGCACATCCGTCTCCCCGTTGGTGTTCCGCGCGCCCGCCGTACCAGCCGGTGCGGTGACCGGTGGAGACAGGACGGAGCCGCCCGGCCCCTGGAATGCCAGGGGCCGGGCGTCGACGACCGTCACGTTAGACAGCGCTGTCAAGGGCGGTGATGCCGAAGCCCGCCGTGTTGTCGGAGGGGTCCACGTCGGACAGGTCGTGCATGAAGAAGCCGGCGCTCAGCCGTACCGAGCCGGTGCCCAGGTCGCCGGGGGCGGTACCGGCCGGTGCGCCGATCAGCAGCTCCATCGCGCGCTCCTCGCCCGGCATGAACCGGCCGCCCGGCACCTCGCACCACGGGAAGGCGCACACCGCCGACGGGTCGATGCCCCGCACCTGCACGCCGTCCGGCAGTAGCGCCTCCAACTGGAGCGTGTCGTGCGGGGCGTCGCCGTCGTACCGGACGACCAGCGGGACCCGGCCGAGGAAGCTGCCGTCCGGCTGGCGTACCAGGGTCGCCGCACCCGCCTGCACGGACGCGTCGGTCTGGGTGTCCTGCACGTACGGCCTGGGGTCGCGCAGCGAGCCGGTGGTGGACCGGAACACCGTGTCGAAGCCGGTGGTGACGGTGAGCGGCTGGGCGTCGACGGTCCGCACCGCCACCGCACCGCCGACGGCCGACATGGCGTACGCCTGGGTCGTGGTCAGCACCCCGAAGTCGATGGTGTACTCCCGGCGCTCACCGCCGCGGATCGGGTTGGCGCCGCACTCGATGTCCCGGCGCAGTTCCCCCTCCCGTTCGGCGAAGAGGCAGGGGAAGTCGGAGTCGAGGTTGGCGAAGGCGCCGGCCACCGGCTCGGTGACGGTCACCCGCAGGTCGGCCGTGCCCCGGCCCCGGTAGGAGACCGTCAGCGGGACGCTGCCCCGGTAGCCCCGGTCGGTCGGTTCGAGCACCAGCCGGCCGACCGTGACCGAGGTGTCCCGTTGCTGCGGGAGCACGCCGTCGCGCGGGGCGGCCTGCGCGGCCGGCGCCGTCGCGAGGGTGGCGATCGCGGTGGCGGCACCGAGGATTCCGGCGGTCAGGTGGCGGGTCTTGACGGTGGTCATCTCAGGTTCTCCTGGTCCACTGTGGAGGGCGGTCTCTCCGCCCGTTCCCTGTTGCGGCCAAGACACGTCCGCTCCCGGATCCCGGTTGCACCCCGGTCGATGTCGTCTGGCCGACACCTCCCCGCCGGGCGGGACGCGGTGCAGCCATCGACGAATGTTGCCGTTGGGTATTTACTGTTAACAATCTTTCTTTTATGTTGAGGAGACCTTCCCGATGAAGTAAGGAGCCCACGATGCGAAGAACCGTGGTCCTGGCGGTGACGACGGCGGCAACCGTCGTCTCCGCCCTCCTCGTGGCCCCGCAGGCCGCCCAGGCGCACGGGTACATCTCGTCGCCGCCGAGCCGTCAGGCCCTCTGCGCGCAGCGGGCCGTGCCGGACTGCGGCCAGATCCAGTACGAGCCGCAGAGCGTGGAGGGCCCCAAGGGGCTGCGCAACTGCCACGCCAACATCGGGCACTTCTCGGTGCTCAGCGACGACAGCCGCAACTGGCCGGCGACCTCGGTCGGGCAGCAGGTCACCTTCAACTGGGTACTCACCGCCCGGCACGCCACCAGCACCTGGGAGTACTACATCGGCAACTCCCGGATCGCCGTCTTCGACGACGGCGGCCGTCAGCCCGGCGCCACCGTCTCGCACAGCGTCAACATGGGCGGCCGGAGCGGCCGGCAGAAGCTGCTGGCGATCTGGAACATCGCGGACACCGCGAACGCCTTCTACGCCTGCGTCGACCTCCAGATCGGCGGCGGCGGGGGCAACCCCAACCCGAACCCCACCCCCACCCGTACCAACAACCCGCCGCCGCCCCCGCCGCCGACCACCGCACCGCCGGCCGGCGGAACCTGGCGGGCCGGCACCGCGTACCAGGTCGGCAGCCAGGTGACCTACGGCGGCGCGACGTACCGCTGCCAGCAGGCGCACACCGCGATCGCCGGCTGGGAACCGCCGAACGTACCGGCGCTCTGGCAGCGCGTCTGACGCCGACCGGCGGGACGCACCCGTCGCGGATACGGACCCGTACCCCCTGCGGGTCCGTATCCGCCACGGGTCCGCCCGCCGCACCGGCCGTACCTGGAGACGAGGGGATGAACCGCTTCCGCCGTACCTTGACCGTCGCGGCGCTGGTGCTGCTCGGCGGCTGCGCGCCCGCACCGGCCGGCACCGGCGTCCCGGTCGCGGCGCCGGCACCCGCACCGACCGGCTCGGCGACGGCCGCGCCCAGCGGCGCCGTCAACGACACCGACGTGATGTTCCTGCAGATGATGGTGACCTCGCACGGTCAGGGGCTGGCGCTGGTCCGGCTGGCGCCCGAGCGGGCGGAGCGGGAGGAGCTGAAGATCCTGGCCGCCGCGATCGAGGTCACCCAGGAGGCCGAACAGCGGACCATGCGGGACTGGCTGGCCGGCTGGGGCCGGAGCACCTCGGCGGACCCGGACGCCAACGCCCACGCCGAGCACGGCGGCCTGCCGGTGCTCGGGCCCGGACAGCTCGCGGCGCTCGCCAGGACCAGCGGGGCGAAGTTCGAGACGGACTTCCTCAACCTGCTGATCGGGCACCAGCACGACGCGGTCGAACTGGCCCGGATGGAGACGAAGTCCGGCCTGCACCCCGAGGTACGCGACCTGGCCCGGCGGATCGACCTGTCCCGGACCGCCCAGATCGACCAGATGCTGAAGATGCTGCCGAAGGCCGGATAGCCGGAGCCGGGCGGGCCGCCGGGCGGACGTCGGCCGGGCCGCCCGGCCGGCGTCGATCCTGCGGTCGCCGGTCCTGTGGTTCACTGTCGGGTGGGCGACGGGGAAGGAGGCCGGCCGTGCAGCTACCCGCGGTGCTCGGTGAGCCGATCCGGTTCGTGCTCAACTGGGGCCGGCGCTACTCGCTCTGGGTCTTCAACTTCGGGCTGGCCTGCTGCGCCATCGAGTTCATCGCGACCAGCATGGGCCGGCACGACTTCATCCGGCTCGGCGTGATCCCGTTCGCGCACGGCCCCCGCCAGGCCGACCTGATGGTGGTCTCCGGGACGGTCACCGACAAGATGGCCCCGGCGATCAAGCGGCTCTACGACCAGATGCCCGAGCCGAAGTACGTCATCTCGTTCGGTGCCTGCTCCAACTGCGGCGGCCCGTACTGGGACTCGTACTCGGTGACCAAGGGCGTGGACCAGATCATCCCGGTCGACGTCTACGTGCCGGGCTGCCCGCCCCGCCCGGAGGCGCTGCTGCACGGGATCCTGCGGTTGCAGGACAAGATCGCCGCCGAGCGGTCCGGCGTCGGCGGGGTGGCCCGCCCGGACGAACTCGCCTCGCCGGCCGACCGGTCCGGTCCGGCGCTCGGGCGGAGCGCCGAGTCGCTCACCGCGCCGCCGGTGCCACCACCGGCCGCGCGGCAGTGACCGGCGGCGATTAGCGCCTGATCTGCCGGAATTGGCAGTTTGACCGATTCCGCCCCGCCAGTCGTGATATGACGGTTACTCTGCCGGCTCATGAGATTGCCTTGGGCGACCGGCGTCGCCGGAATGCTGGTAGTGCTCCTGACCGCTCCGGGAGCGGCCGCGTCGTTCCCGACTCCGGCGGCGGAAGCCGTCGGCCTCGGCGCCGGCACCATCCGGGGACGGGTGGTGGACGGCTCCGGCGCCCCGGCCGACGCCACGGTCGGGATCTGGGCCGCCGACCGGGACTGGCACGCGCTGGCGTACGTCACGCCGGCCGGTGACGGGCGGTACGAGGTCCGCGACCTGGCGCCCGGCCGCTACCAGGTCTCCGTCTTCGACGACGTGCACGGCACGCAGTGGCTGCCCGGCCGGGAGAGCCGGGCCGAGGCCGGGATCTATCCGCTGGCCGACTCCCAGGTGCTGACCCTGGACGAGGAGTGGCTGCCGCTCGGCACCGTCGAGGTGAGCGTCACCGACGCGGTGACCGGGGCACCCGTACCCCGGCCCTGCGCCCGGATCGACACCACCACCCGGACGCTGGAAGGCTGCGGCGCCGCCGGGCTGGTCCGGCTCGGGCAGGTCCCGCCCGGACGATGGACGGTGGCCGTCACCGCCGCACCCTCGCACTTCCCGCCAGCCCGGCCGGTGACCGTCGACGCGGTCCGGGGCGGCGTCGCCCGGCTGGCGGTGGCACTGACCCCGGGTGCCGGACTCACCACCACGGTCCGGGACGCGGTCACCGGCGGACCGGTGGACCGGGTCTGCGTGCGGCTGGTCCTGCCCGGCTCCGGCGGCCAGTCCGCCGGCCAGGACGGCTACTGCTCCGACGCGTCGGGCCGGCTCGCGATCGGGCCACTGGCCGAGCCGGCCACGGTGCAGCTCTACGCCCACCGGGTGGACGACCCGTACGACCGGACCGACCGGCGGTACGGCGCGCAGTGGGTCACCCCGACCGGCGGTACCGGTGACCAGCGCCTCGCCTCCCGGCTGCTGCTCCGGGCCGGGCGGACCGTCGCCATCCCGCCGATCCTGCTGGACCCGCCCGGCGCGATCAGCGGTACCGTCACCGACGCCCGCACCGGCGCCGCCCTGCCCGGCGTCTGCGCCTTCCCGTACGCCTTCCGACCCGACCGGGGCACCGGGTACGGCCGGCACTGTTCGGGGCCGGACGGCCGCTACACCATCGACGACCTCGGCCCGTACGCCTGGCCGGTGCAGTTCGTCCCGCCGCCGGGCAGCGGATGGGCCTGGCAGTGGTCCGGGGAGGTGGCCGACCGGTTCAGCGCCCGGCTGACCCCGGTCACCTCGGGCAGCACCGCCGCGCTCTCGACCCGACTCGTCGACGGGGGCACCCTGACCGGCACGGTCGGCCGCAACGGCGCGGCGGTCGGCGCCGGGCAGGTCTGGACGTACCACCAGCGGACCGGGGACGTCGCGGGGGCCGGGCCGGGCCACGTCGGCCCGGACGGCCGCTTCGTGCTGCCCGGCCATCGCGGCCAGCAGGTGCACGTCGAGTACGCCGACCCGACCACCACCTGCTGGTACGGCGCACCGACGGGCGGCGCCGGCCCGCCGACGGCGGCCACCCCGGTCGGGCTGACCGCCGGAGCCACCACGACGCTGGCCCTGGACCTGGTCCGCACCTGTGCGCCCCGGCCCGGAGGCTAGCCCGGCGCGGGACGCGACGTCGCCACCGGCGGCGGGCGCGACCGCTCAGGATCGACCCGCGCGGTGGACCGGTTCGCCGGACCACGGCCACCGGTGGCGGAGCCGGACTAGCCTGCGATCATGGCTACCACCCTCGGCCCGCGGGCAGCGTGGCTGGTCGACGTCCTGATCGCCGAGTTCGGCGAGTCGATGGCCGTCGACCCGGCCGCGTTCCGGCGCAAGTTCCGGAAGATGGCCGCCTCGCCGTTCGCGTTCTACCGGGGCAGCGCCTCGGTCTTCTACGCCGACCTCGTCGGGGACTTCTCCGACGAGCGGTTCCTCGACGCCCGGACCAGCCGGGTCTGGATCCACGGCGACCTGCACGCGGAGAACTTCGGCACCTACATGAACGGCTCCGGGCAGCTCGTCTTCAACGTCAACGACTTCGACGAGGCGTACGTCGGGCCGTTCTCCTGGGACCTGAAGCGCTTCGCGGCCAGCGTGGCGCTGCTCGGCTACGGCAAGGCGCTCTCCGACTCGGCGATCGGCGGGCTGGTCACCCGGTTCGCCGCCGCCTACCTGACCGAGCTGCGGGCGATCGCCAGCGGCGGCGACGACGCGATCGGCTCGATCCGGCTGGACAACGCCGACGGGGTGCTCCGGCGGGTGCTCCAGCAGGCCCGGCTGCGTACCCGGGTCGACCTGCTGGCCCAGCAGACCACCGTCGACCAGTACGAGCGGCGCTTCTCGCTCGGCGAGGGCGTCTACGAGGTCGACCGGGAGATCCGGACCGCCGTCGTGGCGGCGTTCGAGCACTACCTGGGTACGCTGCCGCCGGCCACCGCCGAGCGCCGCCCGGTGGCCGCGCAGATCAAGGACGTGGTGCTGCGCAAGGGTGTCGGGATCGGGTCGGCCGGGCTGCCCTCCTACAACCTGCTGCTGGAGGGGCACACCCAGGCGCTGGAGAACGACGTCGTGATCTACATGAAGCGGGCCCAGGTGCCGGCGGTGGCCCGGTACGTCACCGACGACGGGGTCCGCGACTATTTCCGGCACCAGGGACACCGGACGGCCGAGTCGCAGCGGGCGTTGCAGGCGCACGCCGATCCATGGCTGGGCTTCACCGAGCTGGACGGGCACGGCCAGCTCGTCGCCGAGGTCTCCCCGTACGCCGCCGACCTGGACTGGTCGGACGTCAACGAGCCGGAGGAGCTGGCCGGGGTCCTCGGCGACCTGGGCCGGGCGGTGGCCCGGATGCACTCGGTCGCCGACGACGAGTCCAGCCACGACCTGGTCGACTTCTCCACCGAGGAGGCGATCGTGGCCGCGGTCGCCGCCGACGAGGCCGGCTTCGTCGCGCACCTGGTCGACTTCGCCCACGCGTACGGGGCCCGGGCCCGGCAGGACCACCAGATCTTCGTTGACCTGTTCCGCAACGGCGAACTGCCGGGGCTGTAGCCGCGCCGGGGCTGTAGCCGCCGGGCCGACCAACGGGGTCGACGGGTCGACGGGCGGCAGGGTCAGTGCGGGAACTCCAGGACCACCTTGATGTCGTCCGGCTGCGTCTCGTACGCCTCGGCGTACCGGTCGACCGGCACCCGTCGGGTGATCATCCGGGCCAGCCAGTCCCGGTCGGCGGCGGCGAGCGCCTCGGCGCCGAGTTCCCAGTGCCGCCGGTTCGCGTTGACCGTGCCGAAGACCACGTTGTTCTCCAGCACCAGCTCCCGGTTCAGCGCGCCCGCGTCGAAGTCGATGGTGCGGCCGCCGGAGGAGACGCCGGTCAGGCAGACGATGCCGTTCGGCGCCGCCTGGCACATCGAGTCCAGCACCACCGTCGGGGCGCCGGTGCACTCCAGCACGATGTCGAACTCGATGCCCAGCTCCGGGATGGTGCCGGTGTGGAACTCCCCGCCGAGCGCCTCCACCAGTGCCGGCTTGTCGCCGTTCGCGGAGCGGTTCAGCACGTGCAGCTCGTAGCCGCGTTGCGCGGCGAGCAGGGCGGCCAGCAGGCCGATCGGCCCCGCCCCGGCGACCAGTACCCGCTTCGGCTCCCAGGCGGCCCGGGCGCCGATCCGCTCGATGTGCTCCCACGCCTTCGCCACCACACTCGTCGGTTCGAGCAGCATGCCCAGCTCGGCCAGCTCCGGGTCGAGCCGTACGGCGAAGTTCGGCGAGATCCGCCAGCGGTCCCGGGCGAAGCCCTGTAGGCACTTGATGCCGTGCTCGGTGTAGAGACCGTTGCGGCACATGTCCCACTCGCCGACGGCACAGTTGGTGCAGGGCACCGGGTCGGGGTGCCGGACGATCCCGGCGACCAGGTCACCCGGGGCGAACGAGCCGCTCGGGTCCTCCAGCACCCGACCCAGCGACTCGTGCCCCAGCACCAGCTCGGTCGTGCCGGGCGGCGGCTCGCCGTACTCGCCGTCGATGATCTCGCGGTCGGTGCCGCAGACGCCGACCGCGACCGACTCCACCAGTACCGCACCCTCGTCGGGGCTCGGCTCCGGGAAGTCCTCGGCCAGCCGCAGCGAGTTGGCCCGACCCGGGGTCACGGTAATCGCACGCACCTGGTCATTCTTCCCCGCCGGCCGGTCCGGTACCCCCGGAGTCGTCGAATAACCGGTCCGCGACCCGACGGAGCGGCCGGGGATGGCCCTAGGATCGCGGACATGACCCCGGAACAGGTCGGTGACCGGTTGGGCACGCTGCTCGCGGACCCGGAGGTGACCGTCGGGCAGTCCGGCGGCCAGGCGTACGCGCGGGCGACCGTGGACGTGCCGGCCGGCCGTTGGCGGGACGCCGTCCGGACGGCCCGGGACGACACCGAGCTGGCCTGCGACTTCTTCGACTGGCTCTCCGCCGTCGACGAGCTGGCCGAGGGGTTCGACGTGGTGGCGCACCTCTGGTCGACCCGGCACCGGCACGGGGTACTGCTCCGGACCCGGGTGCCTCGGGACGCCCCGACCGTCGGTTCGGTGGTCGAACTCTTCCCCGGGGCGGCCTGGCACGAGCGGGAGACGCACGAGATGTTCGGCATCGACTTCGCCGGCCATCCCGACCTGGCGCCGCTGCTGCTCCCGCCGGAGTTCGAGGGGCATCCGCTGCGCAAGGAGTTCGTGCTCGCCTCCCGGGTGGCCAAGGCGTGGCCGGGGGCGAAGGAGCCGGGCGAGTCCGAGGCCGGTACCGGCCGCCGGCAGGCGATGCGTCCACCGGGCGTACCGGCACCTGGCGAGTGGGGCCTCTCCGCCGCCGTACCCGTCGCCGCCGCCCCCGCCAGCGGCACTCCGGGCCGCGCCCGACCCACCTCGGGTCCACCGGCCGCGCCCGCTTCCAGCCCACCGGCCGCGCCCGCTTCCAGCCCACCGGCCGCGCCCGCTTCCAGCCCACCGGCCGCGCCCGCTTCCAGCCCACCGGCCGCGCCCGCTTCCAGCCCACCGGCTGACGGGTCCAAGGCGGCCGAGGACAGCGGGGGAGGTGCCTGATGCCGCTCTGGCTGGAGCTGCTGGTCCGGGTCGTCGGGGTGGTCGCGGCGTTCCTGATCCTGCCGCTGGTCGTCGGGCAGGCCGAGCACAAGGTGATGGCGCACATGCAGGGCCGGCTCGGCCCGATGTACGCGGGCGGCTTCCACGGCTGGGCACAACTGATCGCCGACGGCGTCAAGTTCGTGCAGAAGGAGGACGTCACCCCGCGCGAGGCGGACCGGGCGGTCTTCCGGCTCGCCCCGGTGGTGGCGCTGGTGCCGTACCTGCTGGCCCTGCTGGTCATCCCGCTCGGCCCGAACGACCTGGTCGGGCAGCCGCTGGACATCGGGCTCTTCTTCGTACTCGCGGTCGTCGGCGTCGGTGTGGTCGCGGTACTCATGTCGGCGTGGGCCTCGGCCAACAAGTACAGCCTGCTCGGCGGGATCCGGGGCGCCGCCCAGTTGCTCGGCTACGAGCTGCCGCTGGTGCTCGCGGCGGCGAGCGTGGCGATGGCGGCCGGCACGCTGAGCCTGCCCGGCATCGTCGAGGCGTGGCAGCCGTGGTGGCTGCTCTGGCAGGCACCGGCGATGGTGGTCTTCTTCGTCGCCGGGCTCGCCGAGATCCGCCGCCCGCCGTTCGACATGCCGATCGCCGACTCGGAGCTGGTCTTCGGCTACATGACCGAGTACACCGGCCTGCGGTTCGCCTTCTTCCTGCTCGCCGAGTACGTCGGGATCGTGGTGATCGCCGCGCTGACCACGGTGCTCTTCCTCGGCGGCTGGCAGGGGCCGTTCGGCGACGACTACCTCGGCTGGCTCTGGACCCTGATCAAGGTCTTCGCCGTCTCGTTCGTGATCATCTGGTTCCGGGTGACGTACCCGAGGCTGCGCGAGGACCAGTTGCAGCGGCTCTGCTGGCTGGTGCTGGTCCCGGTGGCGCTCGGCCAGCTCGTGCTGACCGCCGGGGTGAAGCTGGCGATCGCCTGACGCCCGGCCCGGGGCCGTGGAGTCGGGCCGTCGTTGCCGCGACGGTCCGACTCCACGACCCCGGGGACCGACCACCCGTCACGCGGATCAGGGACGCCCGGGAGCGGACTGATCGAGAAGCGTCATCGGGTTTTGCCGGCACCATTCCACCGCTATCGCGGCTTTGAAGCACCGGCCCTCCGGACCGGCCCGCTCGCCACACGCCTGACACAATCCGCCGATCATCCGATGCAGCCGGATCGTCTCGACCAGGCGTGTCCAGACGACTTCGTGGGGTAGCGGCGGGCCGCTCGCCGCGACGTCCAGGTGGCCGCTGAGGATCAGTGCCTCTCGCGCGTCGAGTTCCACCGCCATCCCCTCATCTGCTCGTCGCGGTGCGGCCCGGAGGTGGCCGGGCGGGAGCAGGCAGCTCCGCCCGTTCGCCGGGTCGACCGCGCCGCACCGGCGGATCGGGGTACCGGCGCCCGGCGACCACGTCGTCGGGCGACAGCGGGATCCGTTCCGCAGCGCTCTTCCGAGCAGTGTGTGGCCGCGCGCGACGCCCATCCCACCCTCGATGTCCGTCGTCGGCGGGCGGGACTTCGGGGCGGCTAGAGGTGGCGGGGGGTCAGCCGGCTGATCGGCAGGTTGACCGGCCAGGGCTCGCCGGTGTCGACGTGCTTCGTCCACCGGCCCGTCTCGACGTAGATCTCCTCGACCGGGTCCAGCCGGTTGGTGTGTACGACCAGGCCGCCGTCGGTCTCGATCCGCCAGTAGTAGGGGATTCCGGCCTTGGCGTAGAGGGCCGGCTTGAGGATCCGGTCCATCGACTGCGAACCCTCGGAGACGATCTCGACGGCGAGTACCACCTCGTGTGGCTCGTACCTCGCGGTCCGGCGGGCCGCCGCGGTGGCGGTGGTGACCAGCACGTCGGGGATGAAGGATCGCCGCTGGCTGATCCGCACCTCGACGGCCTGGGTGACGTCGTACCCGTCCGGGCAGTCCTCTTCGAGGGTCATGCTTCCCTCTCGCGGATGGCGGACTTACGTCACCCGATGCCACCGTACCGCCTCAACTGGCCGGGGGTGGTCGCGCCGGAACCGCCGACACGGCAGGATAAGGCCCATGAGCGAGCGCGGCGGAGTGCTGGCATGAGCGTCCCGGGCGAGGGGTTGGCGAAGGGGCTGGCCGTCACCCTCAAGACGATGACCCGGCGCTCGCACACCCAGCAGTACCCGGATGTCGCCCCCGAGCTGCCGCCACGCTCCCGGGGCGTGATCGCGCTGCTGGAGGAGAACTGCACGGTCTGCATGCTCTGCGCCCGGGAGTGCCCGGACTGGTGCATCTACATCGACTCGCACAAGGAGGAGGTGGCGGTCCCCGGTGCGGCCCGGCCGCGCCAGCGCAACGTACTGGACCGGTTCGACATCGACTTCTCGCTCTGCATGTACTGCGGCATCTGCATCGAGGTCTGCCCCTTCGACGCGCTCTACTGGTCGCCGGAGTTCGAGTACGCCGAGTACGACATCCGGGACCTGCTGCACGACAAGGAGCACCTCGGGGAGTGGATGGCGACCGTGCCACCGCCGCCCGCGCACGACCAGAACGGCGAACCGGCCAAGGAGGAGGCCGCCGCGCGCAAGGCCGGCACCCCCGGTGCGGCCGGGGACCGTCCGGCCGGTCCGGCGGCACGCACCGGCCGCCCGGCCCGCCCCACGCCGGCCCGTCCGACCTCCGCCCCGCCGGTCACCACCGAGCGCCCCGGCTCCGCCCCGCCGGCCGTCGACCCGCCGGCCACCGGCTCCCCAGCCGACGAGGAGCCGCCGTGACCGCCGCCGACGTGCTGATGCTGGCCCTCGGGGCGGTGGCGGTCGGATCCGGGGTACTCGTGGTCTCCACCCGGCACCTGGTCCGGGCCGGGCTCTACCTGGTGGCCTGCCTCGGCGCGGTCGCCGGGCTCTATCTGGTGCTCACCGCCGAGCTGGTGGCCTGGGTGCAGTTGCTCATCTACGTCGGCGCGGTGGTGGTGCTGCTGCTCTTCGCGGTGATGCTGACCCGGGCGCCGATCGGTGCCGCCGACGACCTGGACCGGCCCGGCTGGCCGGCCGCGCTGATCGGCGGCGGGACCGGGCTGGGCCTGGCCGCGCTGCTGGTCGACGCGTACCGGTGGTCCACGGTGGAGCTGCCGGAGGCCGGGACGGCGGAGCGGATCGGCACCGAGATCTTCCGCTCCTGGGTGCTCCCGTTCGAGGTGCTCTCGGTGCTGCTCCTCTCCGCCCTGGTCGGAGCGATCGCGATCAGCGTACGGATTCCGGGGCGGCGCCAGTGAGGCCCGCCATCCCGTACGTCGTCGCCGCCCTCCTCTTCGGCCTGGGCGTCTACGGCGTGCTCCGCCGCCGCAACGCCGTACTGGTGCTGATGGCCGTCGAGCTGATGCTCAATGCCGTCAACCTGCTGCTGGTCACCGCCGACGCCGCCCCGCTGCACGCGGCGCTGGGTCATCCGCCCCCGGGCGTCGAGGGTGCCGCGCCGCTGCCGCTGACCGGGCAGGCGTTCACGCTCTTCGTCATCGTGATCGCCGCCGCCGAGGTGGGGGTGGGGCTGGCGATCGTGCTCCAGCTCTACCGGCTGCGCGGCACGGTCGCCATCGACGACGTACGCCTCGACGCGCACACTCCGGACGCCGGGCCGCAGGCGATCGTGGCGGCTCCGGCGCTGACCGGGTCGGCGGCGACCACACCGTCGACAGGACCGGCACCGGGAGCGGATCGATGACCGGGGCGACGGTGCTCGCCGCGCTGCTGCCGGCCGTACCCTTCGGACTGGCCCTGGTCGGGCTGCTGCTGCCGCAGCGGTCCCGGGCCGGCGCGGCGGCGTTCGGCATCGGCGGCGCGGCGGTGGCGCTGGCGGCGGCGATCGGGCTGGTCTTCGCGCTCGACGGCCGGGGCACCGAGGCGAGTGCCGAGTGGATCGACTTCGGCGGGCTGCCGGTCACCCTCACCCTCCGGCTGGACCCGGCCGCCGCCCTGGTCGCGATCGCCGTCGCGGCGGTCGCGCTGGCGGTGCAGGTCTACTCGGTCGGCTACCTGCACGACGACGACCGGTACGCCCCCTACGCCGCCCAGGTCGGCCTCTTCACCGCCGCGATGCTGCTGGTGGTGGTGGCCGGTGACCTGATCATGCTGCTGGTCGGCTGGGAGGTGATGGGCATCTGCTCCTATCTGCTCATCGCCCACGACCGGCGGCTGCCGGAGGCGCCCGCCGCCGCCGTGAAGGCGTTCCTGGTCACCCGGGTCGGCGACGTCGGCTTCCTGCTCGGCATCGTGCTCCTCGGCGTGCGGGCCGGCAGTTTCCGGATCACCGACGTGCTGGCCCACGACTTCGATTCCGGCACGCTGACCGCCGCCTGCCTGCTGCTGCTCGCCGGGGTGGCCGGGAAGAGCGCCCAGTTCCCGCTGCACACCTGGCTGCCGGACGCGATGGCCGGCCCGACCCCGATCTCGGCGCTGATCCACGCCGCGACGATGGTGGCGGCCGGGATCTACGCGGTGACCCGGCTCTTCCCGCTCTTCGAGCAGGCCCCGGCCGCGCTCGCCGTACTCGGGGTGATGGCCGCGGTCACCCTGCTGCTCGGCGCGCTCGCCGCCACCGCCCAGGACGACATCAAGCGGGTACTCGCCTGGTCGACGGTGTCGCAGCTCGGCTACATGGCCGGGGCGCTGGCGGTCGGCTCGCCACCGGCCGCGCTCTTCCACCTGCTCAGCCACGCCGCCTTCAAGGCGCTGCTCTTCCTGGCCGCCGGTGCGGTGATCCACGCCGTCGGCAGCAACCTGATGTCGGCGATGGGCGGGCTGCGCCGGCCGATGCCGGTGACCTTCTGGTGCACGGTGATCGGGCTGGCCGCGCTGGCCGGGGTGCCGCCGCTGGCCGGCTTCTGGAGCAAGGACGGCATCCTGGTCGTCGCCGAGCGGGCCGCCCTGCACCACGCCGGCCCGACCGCCGCCTGGGTGGGCTGGCTGGTCTGGCTCGCCGGGCTGCTCGGGGTCGGGCTGACCGCCTGGTACGCCACCCGGCTGCTGCTGCGTACCTTCCTCGGCACCTCCCGGGCGCAGACCCATCCGGTCGACACCCCGGCCGCGCACGCCAGTCCGGCGTCGGCGATCGACGCACCGGCCGGGTCGCCCGCGCACACCCCGGCCGGCCCGCCGCACGACCCGCCCGGGTTGCTGCGCTGGCCGGTGATCCTGCTCGCGGTGCCGAGCGCCGCGCTCGGGCTGGCGCTCCTCGTGACCCCGTTCCGGGACGCGCTGGCGCTGGACGAGACGCACCTGGACAGCTTCGTGATCATTCCCGTGGCGCTGCTGCTGGCCGGCGCCGGGCTCGCCTGGTGGCGCTGGCGGGCCGATCCGGCCGCCGACCCGGCGACCGGACTGGGTCCGCTGCGCCCGGCCTTCGCCCGGGCCTTCTGGCTCGACGAGGTCCAGCACGCTCTCGTCGTACGCCCGGTGCGGGCGCTCGGCCGGCTGGCCCGGCGCGGCGACGAGGGGCTGGTGGACGGGGCGGTCGAGGGGACCGGCCGGGGGACCAGCGGACTCGGCGGCGGGATGGAGCTGCTGCACCGGGCCGGGATGCCCCGGGCGGTGGTGGCGGTGCTCGGCGGTGCCCTGCTGCTCGGCCTCGCCGCCGTACTGGCCCTCGGGGGGACGACATGACCCTCGGCGGGATCGGCCTGGTCGCCACGCTGGCGGTGCCGGCGCTCGGCGCGGCGCTGCTCGCCGTACTGCCGGGCCGGTTCGACCGGGCCGCCCGGATCACCGGTACGGCCTTCGCGGCGGTGACCCTGGTGCTCGCCGCGCTGCTGGCGGTCGGCGCCACCGACACCTGGACGGCGTACCGGCCGGAGAGCGCCGCAGCACCCGGGATCCGACCGTGGCACGAGCTGGACCTGAGCTGGGTGCCCGGCCTCGACCTGCGGTTCCAGCTCGGCGTCGACGGGGTCTCCTACCCGCTGGTGGTGCTGACCGCGCTGCTGACGCTGCTCTGCTGCGCGTACACCTGGTGGCGGGTGCCGGCGCCGGGGCGGGGCCGCAGCCTCGTCGCGCTGCTGCTGGTGGTCGAGGTCGGCATCCTCGGCACCTTCCTCGCCCTCGACCTGGTGCTCTTCTTCCTCTTCTTCGAGGTCGTCCTCCTCCCGATGTACGCGATCATCGCGGTCTGGGGCGGCGAGGACCGGCGGCACGCGGCCCGGAAGTTCGCCCTCTACACCCTCTTCGGCTCGGTGCTGCTGCTGGTCGGCGTCTTCACCGTGGTCACCGCCGCCGGCACCGCCGACCTGACCGAGCTGACCGGTGGCGCCGGACTGTCCCGGGGCACCCAGTTGGCCGCGTTCATCCTGCTGGCGATCGCGTTCGCGGTGAAGAGCCCGCTCTGGCCGCTGCACTCCTGGCTGCCGGACGCGCACACCGCCGCGCCGACGGTCGGCAGCGTGATCTTGGCCGGCGTACTGCTGAAGATGGGCACGTACGGGCTGATCCGGGTGGCGGTCGGAGTGGCGCCGGAGGGGGCGCGGCAGGCCGCCGGGGTGCTCGGGGTGCTGGCGGTGGCGGCGATCATCGTCGGCTCGCTGGTCTGCCTGGCGCAGAGCGAACTGAAGCGGCTGATCGCCTATTCGAGCGTCGGGCACATGGGGTTCGTGCTGCTCGGCATCGCCACGCTGACCGCCACCGGCATCCAGGCGGCGCTGATCGGCAACATCGCGCACGGCGTCATCACCGGCCTGCTCTTCTTCCTCGCCGGGGCGATCAAGGACCGGGCGCACACCGGTGCGCTGACCGAGCTGGGCGGGCTGCGCGAGAGTACGCCCCGACTCGCCGGGCTGCTCGGCTTCGCCGCCATCGCCTCGCTCGGACTGCCCGGCCTGGCCGGCTTCTGGGGCGAGGCCTTCGCGGTGGTGGCCGCCTGGCGGGTGGGTGGTCCACTCTGGACCACGCTGGCCGTGCTCGCCGCGCTCGGTGGCGCGCTGACGGCGGCGTACCTGCTGCGGCTGCTGCGCCGGGTCACGCACGGGCCGGCCAGCCCCAGGGTGCTGACCCTGACGCCGGGACTGCACGGTGCCGAGCTGCTCGCCTGGGGGCCGCTGGTGCTGCTCGCCCTCGCCATCGGGCTCGCCCCGACCCTGGTGCTCGGCTATGCCGAGGTGCCGGTCGGGGCGCTACTGGAGGCGATCCGATGATCGGCTCGGTCGACGGGTGGGTGCCGTGATCCAGAGCGTGGACAACGTGGCGCTGCTGCCGGCGTACCTGGCGGCCGGTACCGCCGTACTCGTGCTCCTGGCCGACCTGCTGATCGGCCGGCGCGGCGCGACGGTGGCCGTCTTCGCGGCCGGGGCCGCCGCCACCGCGCTCGGCGCGGTGCTGGTCGGTGCCGCCGGATCGCGGCGCACGTTCTGCGCCGGAGACGACTGCTCCTATCTGGCGAACGGCCGGGCGGCGCTGGTCGGCTGCCTCTTCGCGCTGCTCACCCTCGGGGTGCTGGCGCTCTCCGTCCCGCTGCTCCGCTCCGGCCAGGTGCCGCCGGGGGAGTACTGCTTCCTGCTCGCCTGCTCGATGACCGGCGGCGTGGTACTCGGCGCGGCCGGCGACCTGATCACCCTGGTCGTCGCCCTGGAGACGCTGACCCTGCCGCTCTACGTGCTGGTCGGGCTCCGGCACCGCAGCGTCGCCGGTGCCGAGGCGGCACTGACCTTCTTCGTCGTCAGCGTGGTGGCCACCGCGATCACCCTGCTCGGCGCCGCGCTGCTCTGCGCGGTCACCGGGGCGGTGCACCTGAGCCGGCTCGACGCGGTCTTCACGGCCGAGGCGAACCGGCCGGTGGCGCTCGACGGCGGCTTCCCGGCCGGGCCGGCGCTGCTGGAGCTGCCGCTGACCGTGGTCGCGGTGGCGCTGATCGTGCTCGGGCTGGCCTTCAAGGTGGCGGCGGTGCCGTTCCACGCCTGGGCGCCGGCCACCTACGACGGTGCCCCGGTGCCGGTCGCGGCGTACCTCTCGACCGCCTCCAAGCTCGGCGGGGTGGTCGCGCTGCTCGCGGTCACCGCCGCCGCGCTGCCGGCCCGGGTGACCGGCCCGCTGCTGGCGGCGGTGGCGGTGCTGACGATGACGGTCGGCAACCTGGTGGCGCTCCGGCAGCGCCGGATGGTCCGGCTGCTGGCCTGGTCGTCGGTGGCCCAGGCGGGTTACATCGTCGCCCCGCTCGGCGCGCTGGCGCTCTCGTCGGGGCGGGGTGCGGAGGCGATCGACACGGCGGTCGCCGCCGCGGTGGCGTACACGGTCTTCTTCGTGCTGCTGGAGCTGGCCGCGTTCGGGGCGGTGGTGGCGCTGCGGCCGGCGGTCGCCGACGGTGGCGAGATCGCGGACTACCGGGGCGCGGCCCGGCGCCGGCCGTGGGTCGGGGCGGCGTTCGTGCTGGCCCTGGTCGGGCTCGCCGGCCTGCCGCCCGGGCTGGCCGGACTCTTCGCCAAGGTCACCGTCGTACGCTCGCTGCTGGCCGGGGACGCCGGCTGGCTCGCCGTGGTGGTGGCGCTGAACGCCGTGGTCGGGCTCGCCTACTACGTACGGGTCGCCGCCACCCTCTACGCTCCGGAGCCGGCCGCCGAGCGGGCCGGTGACGCCGCCGCCGCGCCGGTGGTGCCCGCCGCCGATCCGGGTGCGCCCGCCGCGCCCGGCGACGGCAGCCCGGTGCCGGCCGCCGCGCCGGCCCGGCCGGCCTGGGCGGTTGTCGCCGCGCTGGCCCTGGCGACCCTGGTCGCGATCGTCGTCGGTTTCGCCCCGCAACTGATCCTGGACGTCGCCGCACTGTGAGATTCGCCGCCCCGGGCGGCTGTTGGGGCGCTTTCTCAGGTAACTCTCAGTCATATCCGGATTGTTGAGGGGGTATTCGGGTGTTGGACCGGTCAGCGGGTCCATCGGCCCGCGCACCGAAGGAGTTATCGTGCATAGCCATCACAACCGGCTCAAGACAGCCGCGCTTCTTGGCCTGCTCACCGCTCTCATCCTCGGCGTCGGTTACTGGTTCGGCGGCAGCGGCGGTCTGGTGATCGCCGTACTGGTGTCGCTGGGCATGAACGCCGCCAGCTACTTCTGGTCGGACAAGCTCGCGTTGCGTGCGATGCGGGCACAACCGGTCACCGAGGCCGAATTCCCGGCGCTCTACCAGATGGTCCGGGAGCTGGCGACCGAGGCGAAGCAGCCGATGCCCCGGTTGTACGTCAGCCCCACCATGCAGCCGAACGCGTTCGCGACGGGGCGTAACCCGCAGAACGCGGCGGTCGCCGTGACCCAGGGCATCACGCAGATCCTGGACTACCGGGAGTTGCGGGGCGTCATCGGTCACGAGCTGTCCCACGTCTACAACCGGGACATCCTGATCTCCAGTGTGGCCGCCGGCCTGGCCGGCATCATCACCATGCTGGCCAACCTCGCCTGGTTCATCCCGCTGGGCGGCGGGGACGACGAGGACTCGCCGAACCCGGCCGTACTGCTGCTGACGCTGATCCTCGGCCCGATCGCGGCCACCCTGATCCAGCTCGCCATCAGCCGTAACCGGGAGTTCCAGGCGGACGCCTCGGGTGCCGCGCTGACCCGGGACCCGCTGGCACTGGCCAGCGCGCTCCGCAAGATCCACGCTGGTACGAAGGCGCTGCCGCTGCCGGCCGACAACCGGCTGACCAGCACCGCCCACCTGATGATCGACAACCCGTTCCGGGGCGGTGGCGTGGCGAACCTCTTCTCCACGCACCCGAAGATGGAGGAGCGGGTACGCCGCCTGGAGCAGATGGCGGGCGCCAACGTCGGCCCGGTCCAGTACCAGCGCTGACGTCCACGGCCCGCCAGGCCAGTGGTTCCCGGCTCGTAGGCCAGTGGCCGACCGGCCCCGGCTCCCCGCAAACGGGAGCCGGGGCCGGTTCGTCGTGCCTCGCCTCGGGTACGGATGTGGACAAGATCGTGACTTCGCACTAATCGGGTTCATCGCGAGGGTCGGCCGCGTTAGTGTCGGAACGTCTTTCAGTCGTTACCTGCGACGACCGGTCGCTACCTGCGACGACCTACCTGCGATGACCCGAGGGGGTTCTGACCCGTGACCGCGCTGCGGCAGTACCTGGGAGTGTGGCGCATTCCCGGCGCGCCGATGCTGTTGATCGCCGGCATCGTCGGCCGGCTCGGCATCGGCATGACCCCGCTGGCGCTGCTGCTCGTCGTCGAGCAGGTCACCGACCGGTACTCGCTGGCCGCCATTGCCGGCGGGGTGTACGCGCTCGCCGGTGCCGCGGTCAGCCCGATCGCCGGCCGGATCGCCGACCGGGTCGGGCCGAGCCCCGTACTGCTGGTCACCGCCGTCGCCCACCCGGTGGCGCTGGTCGGGCTGCTGCTCGCCAGCCGCGCCGGCTCGGACGCCCTCGCAGTGATCTTCACCGCCTCGGCGGTGGCCGGCGCGACGTACCCGCCGCTGACCGCCGCGATCCGGGGCGCCTGGAACGACCTCACCGACCCCGCCTCCGGCCGGTACGCCCTGCGCAACACCGCGCTCGCCGCCGAGACCACCCTCTTCGAGGTGGTCTTCGTGGTCGGCCCGCTGCTGGTCGCCGCCTTCGTCCTGCTGGCCGACGCGGCGGCAGCGCTGCTCGGAGCCGCCGTGGTGACCCTGGTCGGCACGATGATCGTGGCGCTCGGCCGGGTGATGCGCGGCTGGCGGCCACACCCCCGGGACAGCCACGCCAAGGGACTCGGCCCGCTGCGGGTCGGCGGCTTCCCGGCGTTGCTCTTCTGCGTCGCCGGCCTCGGCATCGCGTTCGGCGCCGCCGGGGTGGCCGTGCCGGCGTACGCCTCCGCGCACGACCCGGCCAACGCGGAGAGCGTCGCCGGAGTGCTGCTGGCGATGTGGGGGACGGGCAGCGCGCTCGGCGGCCTCTGGTTCGGCACCCGCAAGCCGGCCCGGAACGCCGCCCGCCAGTTCGGGCAACTCCTCGGCCTGCTCGCCGCCACCTTCGTGGTCTTCGCGGTGATGCCCAGCCCGATCGCGCTCGGCGTGGCACTGGTGTTCGGCGGCGCCACCATCGCTCCCGCGCTGACCGTGGAGAACACCATGGTCGGCCGGATCTCCCCGGTGAGCATGCTGAACGAGTCGTACACCTGGGTGGTCACCGTGGCGGTCGGGGCCAGCGCTGCCGGCGGCGCGGTGGCCGGGGTACTCGCCGACCAGGTCGGCGTACCGTGGGCCTTCATCTTCGCCGGGCTGGCGGTGGCGGCCGCCGCGGTGGTCGCGGCGCTACCCACCGGCTCGATCGCCCGCGCCGAGGCCCAAGCCGAGGTACGCCTGGAGCAGGCGCTCGCCACCGAGGGGTAGCCGAGTGTCGGCGGTGCTGTTCACGAAGTGACGGTGTTCGAACATCGAACTGGCTCTCTCCGAGTGCTAGCGTCCGGAATGGTGGCCGAGGTCAGAGGCCACTTCCACCCAGCTGACCTGGGAGACCGACGTGGCTGACGGCATCGGTGCGCGCATCCGCTACTGGCGCCTGCGGCGTGGCGGCATGACGCAGACGGTCCTGGCCGGGCTGGCCGGCGTCTCGCAGTCGTACATCTCGCAGGTGGAAGCCGGGCGGAGGGTCGTCGACCGGCGCTCCACGCTGGTCAGCATCGCCGCTGCCCTCAAGGTCACCGTCGCCGACCTGCTCGATCAGCCCGGTGATCCGACCGATCCGGCCAAGGCCGGTGCTGCCGACGCGGTACCGGCGATCTGGGTGGCACTGATCGAGATCGAGGAGGGCGAGCGGCGTACGCCCAGCCGCAGCATCGGCGAGCTGACCGCCGCGATCGAGCAGAGCGCCGCCCTGCGACTCCGCGCCGACCACGCTGCGATGGCACCACTGCTGCCGACGCTGCTTCTGGACGCCGCAGCCTACGGCGGGACGGTGCTCGCGCGGGTCGCGTACCACACTTCGACGTGTCTGCGGCACATCGGCTATCGGCACCTGGCGCTCGTCGCGGCGAAGGTCGCCCTCGCGGCGGCGCAGCAGACCGATTCGCCGGCCTGGATCGGCGCGATCCGCTTCGCCTGCACCCAGTCCCTGCCGATGGAGGCGCCGGAACTCGCTGCCCGGGTGGCCGACCGCGCCCTGGGCAATCTCCAGGCGACCGCTGCCGACCGGGACGTCCGGCAGGTTCTCGGGCAACTCCACCTGGCCGCCGCGTTCACGTCGGCCGTGGCCGGCCGGCAGGACGACGCCCGGTCGCACCTGGCCGAGGCCAACCGGGAGGCGGCAGGTCTCGGAGACCCGGACGACGGCATGGGCTTCAACGAATGCGGGTTCGGCCCGACCAACATCGGGCTGTGGCAGATGTCGATCGCGGCCGAGTCGGGCGAGCACGGGCGGGTCATCGAACTGGCCCGTACGGTACGCCCCGACAGGTTGCGGGCGTCGATCCGGCACCAGTCGTACTGGTTGGACCTCGGCCGGGCACTGGCAGACTCGGGGCGTACCGATCGGGAGGCCCTGGTGGCGTTCATCCGGGCTGAGCGCGCTGCGCCGGGACCGTTCGCGATGAACCCGATCGCCCGCGACTCTGTGGTGGCGATGGTCCGCCGGGCACAACGTCGGTCCGTCTCCGACGATCTGCGTGTGCTGGCCCGCCGCTTCGGCATCGAGGTGCAGACATAACCGCCGGTAATACGCGCTGTCACTGCTCTCCGTAGCGTTCCTGTCACGGACGCGCTTCGGATGGATGTTCCTTCGTCCGTCCGAGCCGAGCGTCCGGCCGGTCGGGCTTGCCCTCTCAGTTGGTTGGCCCGGCCAGCAGCCGACACAGGTGGAGAGTGGCGCTCCGTGATCGGGGATCCGGGGCGCCACGGCCGAAGGAGGTGTGAACGATGACCAACTCGGAACGACAGCCGGCGGACGAGCAGATCTTCCAGGCGCACGCTGGCGGCGGCCGGTGCGCGGAGTGTGCGCCCCGCGGCGGGTGCATGGTGCTGCTCGCGGCGGTCCGTCGCCGGGTCGACTCCGGCGCGGCCGGCACGTGGTCCGGGCTGGTCCGGCTGTGCTGATCCGGATGGTGCGGCGCTGGGTGACGGTCCAGTGGCCGGTACCGGTCGATTGCGCGCTCGCCCGCCTGGTTCTCGGCACCCATGCTTTGCGGGAGTGTGGCCGGTGCGGGCCGGACGGCTGCCCGCTCTGGGCGTGGGCGACGGAGGTTCACCGCCGGGAGCACGCCGTCCGGGTGCTGCTCGGCGGGACGCTACCGGCGGCGGTCACGGCCGGCGACGTACGCGCGGCCCTGGAGCGCTGGAACCGATGACGGCACTGCCGCATGCGGGACACCTGGTCAGGATCGACGGCCGGGCCTCGGTCCAGTTCGCGGGGGATCGGGCGCTGCTGATGCGGGTCGTGCGGGTCGATCCTCGAACGACGTACCACGGCTGGTGCTGGCTGACCGGCTACGTCCTGGACCGGAACGGCGAGGCGACGGAGCGGCGTGACGTCTATGTGCAGGTGACCGGGCTGCGCCCGGTGGTGGACGTGCGGCAGCAGCTTGCACGTGTCAGATCGAGCGGTGGTCGAGGGAGGGGACGACGAGACAAGGATCTGCTACCCCTGCGACTCGGGTAGTCCTGGCACCCGAGGCGAGGGCGTCGCCTCGCTCTGGCTGGCACGACGGCCGGGAGAGAGGGTAGTGACGTGATGACTTTCAGCGATTCTCGCGACCCCGAAGTCGTGGAGATGTCCGAGGAGGAGGAGCAGGACTACGTCCGCTCCGAGTGTGTCCGCCTGTTGGGGGTAGATCTCGAAGAGTTCACCCGGCGGTGGTACGCGGGGGAGTATCGCGATCACGACGACCCGAAGGTCACCCAGGTAGCCATGCTGCTGCCCGACGTCGGGTAACACCCCGTTAGAGCCTTTTGGCGTGTTTGGGTTGCCTCTGGTGGTGTGCTGAAGTGTGGAGAACGGTCGGGAGGTTACCGACGACGAAGCGGCCCCGGCCATCGCGTAGCAGGTGTGGTCGGGGCCGCGTCATGCCGGTCGCGAGAGGGTGCACTCCCTGCCCTGGTCAGCGGCTCGGGAGTGGCCGGTCTCAGCGGTAGTTGGTGAACTGTAGGGCGACGCCGAAGTCCTCGCTCTTGAGCAGGGAGATCACGGTCTGCAGGTCGTCCTTCTTCTTGCCGGTCACCCGGAGCTGGTCGCCCTGGATCTGCGCCTGCACGCCCTTCGGCCCCTCGTCGCGGATCTTCTTGCTGATCGCCTTGGCCTTGTCCGAGTCGATGCCCTGGATGATCTTGCAGTCGATCTTGTGGACCTTGCCCGAGGGGCGCGCCTCGCCGGCGTCCAGGGACTTCAGCGAGATGTTCCGCTTGACCAGCTTCTCCTTGAAGACCTCCAGGGCCGCCTTGACCCGCTCCTCCGTCTCGGCCTGGAGGCTGACCCCCTCCTCGCCCGACCACGAGATGTCGGCCCCGGTACCCCGGAAGTCGAAGCGGGTGGAAAGCTCCTTCTCGGTCTGCCGGAGGGCGTTGTCGATCTCCTGCCGGTCGACCTTGCTGACGATGTCGAACGACGGGTTGGCTGCCATGATTCCGCTCCTGCTGTGGACGACATGAAGGTGCGCCGGGCCGGCCCGGCGGTGGTGCGACATGCCGACGGTACCCGCTTGCGCGGCGGCCCGATGCAACCGCTATCCTTGCTTCCGCTGCCGCGTTCCGCGTGGCGGCACGCCCTGGCGGGTTGCCCGAGCGGCCAATGGGAGCGGACTGTAAATCCGTCGCGAAAGCTACAGAGGTTCGAATCCTCTACCCGCCACCAGGTGCGAAAACAGCCCTTGACCAGCCAAAACGCCGGTCAAGGGCTGTTCCCGTCTGTCCAGCCGTCAACGGCGCTGTCTGGCCGTCAACGGGCGTCCACGGAGAATGCGCGGAGAAGTTTCCGAGCGCTCAGGCGGCGCCTTCGTCCTGGTCGTCGTCCGGTTTCAGCGCCTCCTCGATCCGGCGCCGGGCAAGCTCGTCCTGCCCCACGATGCACTTCGCGTAGGTCCGTAGCAGCACCTCCACGCTGTGCCCCGCCCACTCGGCTACCTGGGTGGCCGGTACCCCGCCGTTGAGCCAGGTCGACACCGCCGCATGCCGTAGGTCGTAGGGCACGCTGGCCAGCGGCGAGGCTGCCTCAGCCGGAGTCAGAGCCGCTGCCCGTGCCCTGTGCCAGACGGTGAGGTAGGTCGACTCGCCGATGGTGCCGCCGCGCGGCCCGACGAACAGCCGACCATCGGGTGCCGTGCCGAACTCCTCCAGGTGCTCCCGCAGGAACGCCACCAGTTCCGGATGCGCCGGGACTGGCCGCGTGTCCCGTGCCGCTCGATGCTTCAGGCCGCGCCGTTCCCGCGACCGGCCGCTGTCCGTCCACGCCGTGCCGGTGCGCGGGGCCGAGCTGGTCAGCAACAGTTCGCCCCAGCCTTCTTCGGGCAGCCGGGCAAGGTTCTCCCGCCGAATCTCCAACGCCTCCCCGGGGCGGGCGGCGCCGTAGTACATGCAGGCGAAGAACGCGGCCAGGCGGCGCCCGATGGATGACTGCTCGCGAACTGCGGCAAGTAGCGCCCGTGCCTGCCCGGGGTTGATCGCGGCCCGACGTCGATCGACCGTTTCCACGGTCTTCGGTGTTTTCCAGGTGATCCGGTCGATCGGATTGCCGCTCAGGATGCCAAGCTCTACCGCGTACGCCAGGGCGTTATAGAAGACTGCTCGTTTCCGGGCGACCGTCCTTGGTGCGGCCGGTCGTCCGTCCAGCCGCAAGGCAAGTGCGTCAAGCGCACGGCGGGTCAGTTCGGGGCCGGTGCTTGGGTCGTCGAAGTCGGCCAAGGCCACCGTGTTGCGCTCCAGCCATCGAATAGCGGCAGCGAACTCCGGCGGCGGGTCGCCAGCCTGCCTGCGTGGCGCGACGAACGCCCATGCGTAGAGCGCCTGCCGGAGCGTGTCATGGTCCGGCCGTCCGCGTTCGGTGCTGAGCAGGGCCGGCGTGACAGTCGTCAGCGTCTCCGCGACACCGGTACGCGACTTCGGCGCCGCAGCGGGCCATTTCATGTCGACGTACCGGCAGGCGTGGTCGTACCACGGCTTGCTCTGTTGCTCTCGCAGCATCGTCTCCGGAAGCCCGGAGGTGACATCGAACGGTGTTCCCCGTTGCGTCGCGGACAGCAGTTGCGCGCGGAAACCATCCGCCAGTGCCCGGGTACGGAAGGTCTTGTGATGCTCCTTCTCGGCGACGGTCCAACGAACGGCGTAGGTCTTACCGCGCTTTCCCTCCTGAACGCGTAGTGCCCAGATACGCACGTCGTGGGAGAGGCGCCGGGCGCCCCTGTCATCGGGGCGCCCGGCATCGGTACGGCGACGACTCACGCTGCCTCCTCAAGTCCGTCAAGCCACAGGTTGAGGTCGTCACGACGGACCCTGATTTCTCCGTTGGGAAGCTTGATGCAACGGGGCGCCTTGCCAGTCTGTCGCCAGTAGTAGAAGGTCGACCGGCTCACCTTCAGTTCGCCAATGACTTCGGGGATGGTCAGGGACTCCTCGATCCGGCGCGGGGCCATCGGTTGCTGTCCTCCGTCGTGCGCAAGGGGATTCCGGGGCGCCTGAATCGCACGGTGAGCGCCGTCCCGGCTGACAGGGTGGTAGGTGTTGGCTGAGCGAGCGAACTCGGCACAGGCCGTTTGCATGGGGGTCTGAGAGGCCCGTAGCGGCGAGATCTTCGGTCGACGGGTGTCCATTGACGGGCCGAGTGCTCTCAGGGCTACTGATCGGGTCGGTTCGGTGGCCGGTCGGGCGGTCATTGCCGGCGTCCGGCGACGCGGGAGCGGGGGGTATCCGTCCCATCCGTACCAAGCTCGTTTTGGCTGCTCAGGGCTGGTACGGATTGATGCGCTGGTACGGATTGATGCGTACCAGGGGCGCGGACGGGGCGGGTCCGTGGGACGGATTGATCCGTACCAGGCAGGGAATCCGTACCAGGGATGACCTGCGGAAACGAGGCTGGTACGGATGGGACGGATACCCCTGCCGTCGGTGCCGGGCAGTATCTCTGCCACGCGTCGGCGAAGGCATCTCGGGTGTAGCCCTTGGCCTGCCCAACGGGGAAGCGGAGCGTGGCCGAGGTGATCCCAAACTCGCGGAGCAGGTCACCGAGCCGCTTGCCAGTGAGCCCGGATGGTCCGCTGTCGGACCAGGGCGCCTCCTGGTCGCCGTTGAGGACGGTCAGCAGCTCGCTCGTCGCGGCGGCTGGCGGGTCGCCGAGCACGGTGAACGCGGTGCGGATGTCGCCGAGCAGGCGTACCCGGGTGGAGACGTTGCCGGCGTCGTCGGCTTCCGCCGTCAGGGTGGTGACGGCGCACCGGGCGCGGGTCGGCCACATTCCGCCAGCCAGGTCGGCGACGGCTACGAGGGGTTCCCAGGTGTCGGCGGCGCGATCTTCAACTGGCATGGTGGGTTCCGCGGCTTCCAGGTCGACCAGGTGAGCGCCGAGCCATTCGGTCAACCGCTCGGCCAGTCGCCGCAACGCTGGCCCGTCCCGGCGGTGCCGGTACGGCGCTACCTGCTCGCCGGGGGCACGGCGGCGCATCCGGACGACTACGGCGCGGTCTTCGATGGTGTCGGGCATGGCGCCGATTCCGGCGAGTGCGGCCATGGCGAAGGTGGGGATTTTCTCCAGACGTTGAGTGCCGGCATCCCATCGGATCGCGGGCCGGTTGCGCTGGTGGCCAGCGTTGAGGAGTCCGCGTAGGTCTTCGTTCGCTTCGGCCTTGCCGTTGCCGAAGATGGTGTCCGCCTCGTCGACGAGCAGGGTTGGCGGGTGGTCGGTGCCAATGGCGCGATAGACGGCGGCCGGAGACGCGTTGACGGTGATCAGCGGGTTGTGGCAGGTGCCTTCCACGATGTCGAGCAGTCGACTCTTGCCGCACCGCTTCTCCGGCGCCCGGATCACGAGCCGGGGCGCGTGTGCCCACGCGGTTTGTGCGTGCGTGGCGGCGATCCACAGCACCACGGCGTCAACGGCTTCCGGCGACGGGAGGATGACGTACCGGGTCAGGCAGGCGTGTAGGTCGTCCAGGATCGCCGCGCCGTCGATACGGCGGCCGGGCAGGGTGTGTTGGTTCATGCTGCGACTCCTTCAGCCTGGAATCCGCCACGGATGGCGGCGCGGATGTCCCGTTCGGTCTGCTCGGCACGGCGGCCGGCGTCGGTCAGTGCGGCCACGGCGTCGGCCTGGTCGATGGCGTGCGCGGCGACCATCCGAGCCACGCCACGGGCGGCGCCGTACAACGTGGTCCGGCGGGCGCCTTCCGGGGCGTTGGTCACTGCGTGCAGGTGTGCGGCTAGGAGCCGGTCGGGATGGGAGATGCCTCCCGCCGTGCGGGTGCTGATCGGTCCCGTCGGCCGGGTCGGTTCGGGTGCCGGCGGCGCCGGTTCGCACGCCTCGACCAGCGCGGGAGGCATCTCCTCCACCTGCCGACCCGGTACCCACTGGTACGGGCGGCCGGTGCGCGGGTGCACCGACGGCGGAAGCACGACATACCCGCCATCGGCCTTGACGTCGATGCCCGGTCCGAGCCCTGCTCCGGGCTTGCCCTGGCTGCACCGCACCGGCCGTCCGGGGTGCCGGTAGTACAGGTGCCGACCACCCGACCCGGTGACCACGTGCGCGGTGGGCGGTAGCAGCCCTGCGCGGATCAGGGCGGTCATGGTGTCGTCGCCACCGTGGCGCGGGTCGACGTCGACCACGACCAGGCCGGACGGGGCGCCGGTCCGCACCGCGAGTTGCCCGGCGGGGACAGCGGCGACGATGCCGGCCACCCGTAGCGGGTCGGTGGTCGCGGCGTAGAAGCCGTGACAGGTGAGGCAGTCACAGCCGGCCGGGTCATGGCTGTCGTCCGGGTCCGCGCACGGGCGGCAGTTGGCTACCGGGCGCTTGGACCGGGCGAGCATGAACACCGGCCAGCCCTGCGCGGCGTACTGCAACGCTGGCTGGAGCAGCTCGGACACGGCTTCGTCCTCTCGGGGGTCGGGTTGGCATGTCGGGTGTCGGTCGGTGCCGGCGGCCGGGTCGACCGGCCAGCCGCAACCGGCGTCGCACATCGGCCAGCCACGGGCCGCACGGACAGCGGCGGCCGGGGTGGCGGGTCGGTGGGTGGCGGTCATCGGGCGGTCCGGCGCGGGGTGGGCCGGCCAGCGAGTGCGGCACGGGTGACCAGATCGCGGGCGCTGGTGAGGATCGCGGCCAGTTGTCGGCGGGCGGCCGGTTCCGTCGGGGCCAGGGCTACCCGCATGCGCAGCTCGGCGTACTCGGTGCCGCCGTCGGTGCGGACCCGGTTCAGCACGGCCCGTCCGTGCCCCGGCAGGTTGACGATGATCTCTTCGGATCGGTGCTCGGTGAGGTTGCAGCGGTGGTCTCGGGCGCACCATCCGGTGTGTCCGGTGTGGTGGTTCATCGGGTGCCCTTGTCGTGCAGGTTGCGGAGGTAGTTGAGGACCAGGCGGCCGGGCCGGAGCCGGTAGCCGTCTCCGTCGCAGCGGGAGCAGAGTCGGAAGGCGCGGCCGAACGGTGCGCGGCGGCGGCCGGTTCCGTGGCAGCGTCGGCAGGCGACGAACGGGAAGAGCCAGCACGTAGCGAGGTAGCCGAGCGTGATGGTGAGCAGGGCGAGTAGGAGGAGAGCGGCGGCGGCTGAGTCGTGGGGGAAGGCGGAGGTAGCGGTAGCGGCGAGGGGTGCCACGGAAAGCCTCCTGGGGCCGGTTTTTGGGTGCACGGGGCTGTTGGCGCTACCCGCTACCGGTGTGGGTAGCGGCTGGCCAGGGTGGTAGCGGGGGAAGTAGCGGCGGCGCTACCTGGTAGCAGCGCCGCCGCTACCGATCAGGCGCTCTTGCGTCGGTTGATCGCGTCGTCCAGGTCCTTGAGCCGGGCGCCCCGGTTGACCGTTCCGCGCACCTTGACGCTCACGCTCGGTACATGCTCGCGAAGGAGAGCAGAGGCGGCGTCGGCGGTCAGGTCGGCGTAGTGCTCGGGCATCCGTTCGGCCAGCCGTGCGGCGATGGTGGTCCAGTGCAGGCCGGGTTCTCCGGGGTGGAACGCGGCCCGGACGTCGGCGAGCACGTCGCGGACCTCTCGGGCGACGGTTTCCCCGGCAGCGTCGCCGGTCAGCGTTCCGGCCCGTTCCCGGTGCTTGCGGGCAGCGCTGAGGATCTTCTCCGCGTCGGTGTGGTCGGCGAGGTAGGTCCGGACGGTGGCGGTGTCGTCGGAGGCGCCGTAGAGGATGCCCACGCCCCGGTAGTCCCTGCCGTTGGGCAGGGTGGAGGCGTCGAACCCTTCTGCGTACGCGTCCCCGCCGAGGATCGCCTCCGAGACGACCCGGTTGCCGCACTTGAGCGCGAACCGTACGGCGTGGTTGTCGCGGTAGCGGTTGAACAGCCGTGCCACGTCCCCGGCACCGACCCCGGACGGCTTCTGCGACGACGACAGGATGATGACCCCGGCGGACGGACCGACAGCCATGATGAAGCTGAGCAGGCCGGCAATCTCCTTGTTCACGTCCTGGTCGTCAGTCTCGAAGTAGGTCTGGAACTCCTCCAGGACCAGCAGCCACACCCGAAGCTGGGGGTACTTCCGGGACAGGTCCCGGGTGATCTTCCCTTCCGGGCACTCCGAGGTCGGCAGCTTGGCAAGGAGGTCGTTGACCTGCTCGATGTGACGCTTGATCTCGCGGAGCATGTCGAGCAGATGCGGAATCGGGTCGTTGTCGCGGCTGTTGGGCACCACGCCGCAGACGTACCGGTGGGCGACCAGGCGGAACTTGTCCCAGTCGGCCGACATCTTCCCGTCGGCCACCAGCAGCGTCACGTACGGGTCAAGTGCGGCGAACAGCGCCAGTAGGCGAGTGGCGAACGTCTTGCCCTTGCGCGGCTGCGCACCGATCAGGACCGAGATCCACATCAGGGCAAGGGTGACCTTGCGTCCCCGCTCGTCCAGCCCAAACGGCGCTTCCGCCCAGATGTCCCGGACCTTGCAGTCCAGCAGCGGCGTCTTGCCGGCCGGGACGGCGAGCGGGTCGCGGTCGGCGACGAACAGCAGGTGTCGCCGGTGTGAGGACGGGTCACGGGTCACGAACACCTGATTCACCGACACGTCCATGCCGGCCGCAATGGCGGGCTTGGCCTTCAGGACGTCTTCCCAGGTCTTGCCGTTGAACGGCAGATCGATTAACACCTGAGAGCCGGTACCGGACGCGTCCCGGGCCATGGTCGACCCGAAGGTGATCTGCTGGTTCGGCCGGTCAGGGTGTCCCAGGCCGGCGGCGTAGTAGGCGCGGAGGATGATGTCCGGGTTCACCCGGCGGAACCGGCCGGCGACGGTGGCAGGGCTTATGATCCGTCGGTCGGCGGGGCGGCCGATGTGGGCGAGGTAGGACACGCCGAGTACGGCGGCGGTTGCCTTCACCCACCACGGGGTGAGCGGCCACAGAACCGGCGCACCGATGGCGAGTGCGCCCAGCTCGGCGGCGAGCACGGTGCCGCGCCATGCCCGGGTTGCCTTGACCTCCCGGTGCAGCTTCAGCCACAGTTGCGCGTCTTTCGCGTCGGCAGCCGCTTGGCGTAGCCCGTACTGTTCGGAGAGCCACCACCAACGGAGCTGTCGGCCGAGCAGCCGGAACAGGCCAACGCTGGCCCAGAATCCGGCCTGCGTGGCGTACCACGGGGAACGCAGGGCGTGGTAGCCGGTGCGGTAGGCGGTCAACCCAACGGCGTAGCGGACCGTGGCGCGGAGGTTCGCCCAGCCGCGCAAGCTGGTTGGCACAATCGGCCGGCGTCCGTCCGGCCCGGCCGGCGGAACGTCGACCAGGGCGCCGCCGGGCTGTGGCGCCTCGTCGAGCGGTACGTCGAAGTGCGTGCCGGCAGCGGCGCCGGTCGGCCGGTCGCGGCGGCGCGGCGCCCGGCGGGCGCGTTCGTCGTCCAGGTCGACCACGTCCGCGTCGGCCTGCCGGGTCAGGTCGGCTTCGTAAGCCTCCCAGTCGAAGCGGTCATCAGGGTTGCTTGCCATGATGAGGGTTCCTCCATCAGGGATTTTGTGGATCTCGGATCGGAAGGGGGCCGGCGGCGCGGCACGGGTTTGCGAGGCCAGGAGCCGCGCCGCCGGGCAAAGTCAGGGCTGGTCGTTCGTGTGGAGCAGGTGAGCCAGCGCCGCCCCCATGCCGAGCACAGCGACCGGGAGGCAGGCGACGATGGTCGTGATCCACGCCGGGGCGGAGGTCATCCCGGCGGCGGTCATCTGGTGGTAGGCGATCTGCCCGAGTGCGCCGAGCATCAAGGAGCCGATCCCGGAGATCCGGGCGAACCTGCGCGCCCGGATCGGTACCGCGTCGCCGGAGAGCCATGCCCGCAGGGCGTAGGCCGCGTACGCCTCGACGCCGATGGGCAGGGTGATCGCCGTGTTGATGCTCAGCGAGTCCCAGATGCCCGGCAGCGGGTGGACCACGCCGAACCCGGTGAGTCCGCCGAGTCCGACCCACCCGGACCAGATGGCCACGAACGCGGGAGCGGCCAACAGCAGCAGGACCCACGACCGCACCGCCGGGCGCGGCTTGCGACCCTGCTCCGGGGTGCCGGCGGCGCCCGGGTCTGCGGGCGGGATGGGCAGCGGCGACGACTCCGGCGACGTTTCGTCGGTGGCGGGCTTCTCTGTCGGCGGGGCGGCGGCCGGCGTCGTCGCCGAACCCGGGTCCGCTTCGGGGTCTGGCTGGTTCTGCGGGGTCTCGCCGCTCGGCTCGTTCGGCGCCGGAAGTGCGACGGGGGAGGGCTGCCGGAGGGCAGACAGGATGGCGCGTGCCTTCGGCCCGCCCACCTTGAACTCCTTCATGAGCCGGTTCCGGGAGGGAATCTCGCCGGTCCGATCGGCCAGGTCCCGCGCGGCCGGCAGCAGGTCTTCCACGGACCGGGGGTACGCGCTGTTCAGGGTCGGGGTGGTCATCACGCGTCCTCTCGCATCAAGCCGGCGGGGCCGGCTTCGGGGATGTGGATCAGCCGGTACAGAGCCATTTGCAGACCGAGCAGGTCGCGGCCCTGGCCGTCGTACTCGTCGGCGGTCCTTACCGGGCAGCCGTGCGCGGCCAGCACTTCGGCAACGTCCATCACCAGGCCGAACGTGAACCGGGTGTCTTTGGCCGGGGCCGAAACCGAAACCGGGTAGCGGCGCGTCATCGGAGCCACCACCTACGCCGCGAGCCGGGTCGGCGTGACCGGGCTGCCCAACGTCGCGGCCATCCGCATCACCCGCTGCTCCGCACGCCGGATGCGGCGCCGGTCCAACGGCGACGGTCCGCCGTCGCTGTACAGAGCCCTGATCTCCGCGTCGAGCAGGGAGAGTTCGGCGTCGATGAGCGGCCACTCCGCCTCGATCGCGTCCAGGTCTGCCGGGGTGGGCTCGTCCGTGTGCCTGTCCATCGTTCACCTCTCATGTAGCCATGACCTATCTAAGTTAGAACATGTCTACCTCTGGTCTGTCAAGTGCTGCCCCGGCGATCCCGGGGTGCTCGGCCTGACCTCGGCTTGGCTGTGGGACAAGCAAACCGCGCCTGAGCAGCAGCCGGCAGGGTGATTTCGGGGGTGCGTGGGTGCGTCCGGGGGTGCTTCCCGGGGTGCGCGCGGCAGGGGAGATGCGAACGACCTTGACTATGGAGTGCGTGAGGACTTGACTACTCAGGACAATTGGATCAAGGAGGGGACGTGCCCGAACTTCAGCCGAACCTGTCCTTGGCTGAGGTGATGACCCGAGTCAACTGCTCCAACAAGGGACTTGCCGCACGGGTCCGCGCGGTTGCCGCGCGGCACGGAACAGAGCTGAAGTGCGATCACGTCACCGTCAAGCGATGGCTGGATGGGTCGCAGCCTCGCACGCAGACGGCCGGATTCATCGCGGAAGCCCTGTCGGAGAAGGGCGGCTTCCGGGTCAGCGTCGAAGACATCGGCATGGGGGAGGCATCTCCCATGGCGACGTTCGAAAGCGCGCTTCAGTACCCGGATGATGTCGCGGGAGCACGGATTCGGCTGCTGGAACTCGCACGCCATGACCTGTCGAACCTGCCTGATGTCCTCACGTCACCAGCCGTCCCGGCCGCCTGGTCAGCGCCCCTGCTTCCATGGCTCCTGTCTCGCCCCGAACCGGTCCCGGAGACCGGTGCTACGGCACGTCGAGTAGGAATGGCCGACGTTGAGGCCATCTGCGCAACGAACAAGATGTTCATGCGTCTCGATTTCCAGTACGGCGGAGGACACGCCCGTAGCGCTCTGGCGCAGTACTTCGCGGCCGAGGTGCTGCCGCTGCTGGACGGGAGGTTCACCGAAAACGTCGGGAAGCGACTCTTCTCGGCTGCTTCGGAAGTCGCGCAACTACTCGGTTGGACCGCGTACGACGCCGGACGGCACGGCCTGGCGCAGCGGTACCTAATCCAGGCGCTACGCCTGGCACAGGCCGGGCAAGACCGCGTGATGGGCAGCCGCATCCTCTCCAACCTGAGCCACCAGGCCAACTACCTTGGCCGGTTTACCGAAGCAGCCCAGTTGGCGAGAGCCGCGCAAGAGGGCGGAAAGGGCGCTGCCAGCGCAACGGTAATGACAATGCTGCTGTCCATGGAGGCACGGGCATTAGCGGGATCAGGCGATGAGAAAGGATGCGCCGCCGTGCTTGCTGCGGCAGAGACCGTATTTGGCCGCCGTAATTCAGCCGATGACCCACCATGGATCGATTACTTTGATGAAGCTGAGTTAGCCGGGGAGATGGCGCACTGTTTCCGAGATCTCCGTAAACCAAAGCTGACACAGGAGTTCGTCGGTAAGGCTGTAGCTCTATCCGATCCAACCTATGTGCGGACGCTCGCCTTCATGCGCCTCGTCCTCTGCGCGAGTTGCATTCATGAGTCTGATCTAGAGCGTGCTGCTGGTGCAGGGATCGAGGCCATCACCCTTGCCGGTAGCCTCAAGTCAGAGCGCTATCTCCGCTACATCCGAGACTTGTGCGGCGACTTTGCGCCACACCAGGCGAGCGCGGTGGTGGTGCCGTTCCTGCGCCTTGCGGACGAAGTGCTCTTGCCGTCAGAAGGGAGCCCAGCGGCGGCGGGAGGTGGGGTCGCGTAGCGTCTCCAAGCGATTTCGGAACTCCTTGGCAACCGCTGGCCCCTCACGGACGTTTTGCATCAGCCATGTCGTCATCTTGAGCTGATTGAGCCCCCGCAGCACGGGAAACCCCTCCCAGGCCCGCACGTCGTAGCCGTAAACCTGGCAGAACTCGGCGTAGTCCTGATCGGTATGCCACCCAATCTCATACTCGGTCGCGGTGACGGAGAGATCCGTTTCCCGGTGGCCAAACGCGAAACGCTCGAAATCGATCAGCACGGCGGTGCCGGCCGGATCAACAATGAGATTCTGTACGTGAGCGTCCCCGTGCACGGCGCACGGTAGGGACGAGTAGGCGAGTCCGCTGTATTCGGCGGTGAGCTCGTCCAGCCGTCTCCGAAGAAAATCAACATCCCTCGGGTCAAGGTCTGACGCCTGGTCAATCCGTTCTTGCACGCGACCGAACATGTTCAGCGCCGGAAGTTTGAGATCCGCCGATGGTGTCAGAGCGTGAAGCTCGTGCAGGACGGCTGCTAGCCCGGCGGCACGCGCCTTACGTCCGCTGTCCACGATCGGATGCCAGAAGGTGACAGGATGGTCCAGCGCGACAATGGGCTGAGGGAAATCCGCAGTCCGGGCCGCGGGCAACCCGGCATTCCGCAACCAGTCCGATACGCGTACCTCTTTCCGGGCGTCCTCAATAACATCGACACCACGAGCGATCCGGACGATCAAATTCGCAGCGGGAAGGCGGAAGATCGCATTCTCGCCGAGCCGGATCAGCGCTGCGTCCTTGGTAGAAACCCCGATCGTTCGGCAAGCCTCGCCTAGAACCTTTACCGCCTCGTCCGAGCTGAAAGGCGAGTCGGACGCGCCCATCAGGAGCCTCTTGCTTCATCGTTCGCGTGTGACGCAAGTTGCTCGACCACGAAGCGCCCCTTCCCTCTGACAGTCTCTATCAATCCGGCGCGCTCCAGGGCCGTCAAGGCACGGCGCACTGTACCCCGTGCCACTCCGTGCCTTTCCGCTAGTTCCATCTCGCCAGGCAGGCCCACGCCTGCGGCCAACTCCCCACGCTCGATAGCGACACGAATTTCGGCAGCGATTCGTTCGGCATCCGTGGCAACCGGACCAGACCCCGAATCCTGCGGAACGTACCTCCCCTTGCCCCGTAAGGAGACGAGGATTCCGCGACTCTCTAAAGCGCGTAACGCCTGCCGGACCGTCCCTACCGACGACTGAAACTGTTCACTCAACTCAGCTTCGCTCGGAACACGACTGCCGGGCGGAAATGCGCCGCTGTCAATCGACCGTCGAACAGCAGCCGCAACCGCCTCGAACTTCGCCCCGGTGCGCTCCTCTGAGGTGCCTCCCGGGCCACGTACGAACCGTCCCCGCCCGGGAACGGTCTCAATCAAGTTCTCCGCTTCGAGCGCGGCCAGCGCGCGCCGTGCGGTGACGCGAGCAACGCGCCACCGCTTGACGACATCTGTCTCAGAGGGGAGGGGCGAGCCGGGAGGCAGGGTCTTGGACTGGATTGCCTCCCGTAGCTCCTGTGCAATCTCACGGAAGCCGATGCCGCTGCCACCTTGCCCGCCCACGTGCCTCCCTAGCCTTGGTCCGGACGACGGACCTAGTCTCCCCGCCGTCCGGACCCGCTTCAACTACCCGCACGGCTCAGGCTGCGACAGCCGCTTACTCGGCCTCAACTCTGTACCCCACACTTCTGGCCCGTGGCTGGCTGCTCTTACAGAGTTTCGCATCTCCCAGGGTGCCCGGCCTGTCGAGCACAATCGAGGTTGCCGGGGAGCACGAGGTCACAGAACGCATCGTGGAACGTCTCGGCCTGAGCGTCCATGACCAGCTCGTCTCGGGCACGCATCTCGGGCATGTAGCGCAGGGATCGGCCGAGGAGTACGGCGAGGTTCACCGCCTCTTCGAGGTTGCCCGCCTCGATCGGAATCAGCAGCACGAATCGCGGCGCTGCTCGGAAGCGGCCGGCGAATGCGTCGAGCGCCTTGCGGGGAAGGGGCTCGAACACGTCGAAGACTTCGACCTGTGTCGGAGGGACGGTCCGGCTCGCCGCTTCGTAGATGCCTCGCCGGTTGGGCGGTCCGGATGGCTGGCTGTGCTCGTCGTAGCCGTAGGTCGACCTGGACACCTGGTTAGTCGTGCGTCGCTCGCTTCTGGTCACCCGGTCGGGGGTGTACGTGTCTTGATCCACTGTTGCTCTCCGTCGGTTGATCCGGGTCCTCGGGCACACGGAAGGGTGCTCCGGCGCGAATCTGCGTCGCAGCATGAGCACTTTCCGTAACGTCGACCATAGCCCTATGGCCATATGGCCACAAGGACACAGGGCTGTATCTGTCAGCAAGGCTGCCGTCCATGTCGATCGATCGGCGCTCGCACACGCCTGTGTACCGCCAGCTCGCGAATCTCATCCGCGAGCGCATCTACTCTGGGCAGTACGAGGCAGGAGCGCCGCTGCCGAGCGAGGTCACCCTCTCTCAGGAGTACGGCGTCGGCCGGGATGCTGTCCGCCAAGCGCTTGCCCTGCTCCGTAGCGAGGGACTCGTCAGCACCGAACGTGGAGAACGGTCCCGAGTGCGGACACCGCCCGAGCGGGTGCCGGTCGAGTTACCGCCCGGTGGACGGGCAGTTGCGCGCATGCCCACCGACCCAGAGCGCGTCGAACGCGACATGGACGCGGGAGTGCCCTTGATCGAGGTGCACCACCCGGATGGCACGACCGAGATTTATCCAGCCGACAAGACAGAGCTGATCCGTCCAGTTTGAGAGGTGGTGTGGGGCGAAAGGGATTACGGATGATTATCCGAATGTATCCAGCCCTGCGCCACCGAGTCGGTAGCTACGAGCAACCGTTCTTGGAGCGAGCTAGCGAGAATTACGACTACGCGCGCCTCGACGTCTAGTTTTGGTCTTCGGGAACAGGGACCTGAGGGTAGGATGATCATGTAGCGATCGTTGAATTATCGGAAGCTGGATTAGCCAAGAATGGTCTTTGACCGTCCGTCCGTACGTTTGAATTGCGGCAGCAATTTGTCCCGACTCCCGCAACAACGCGGCCTTCCCGATCGCCTCGTATGCATCGTCTGGCTGAAACCCGTCGATTGCGCGGCGATCTGCCTCGGTCTCGCTCCCTAACTCCTGCTTGCAGTACCATACGTTAAGGGTTGTAAGGTTGAAGTCCGGATGATCTCGGTGAACGAAGGTATCAAGAAGCGCTTCGCATACCATCTGCGCAAACTGCCATCGCTTCTTGCGCTCGAAGCCGATTGCACGGTCTAGAAAGGAGTCAACGTTAACCGCTGGATCGGGAAAGAAGTGTTGTGCCCAGCGCAGCGATAGACACAAAACCCCTACCTCAATTTCGTCGAGTAGAGACAGAAGATACTTAGAGTCGGTCCTGAGGGTGTCCCATGGTTTGACATTCGCATGGACGGTGCCCTCCACCTCGGCCAGATATTGTCCGTCAACCCGCCGAGCAGTTCCTCTGGTAAATAGACGTGTCCGTGCAACTGCCTCTCGGATCTGTGTCCAGTTACCGCAGACGGGATCCAGGCAGAATCCGCACCATCGTTCGACAGATTCGCTCCATTCCTGTGGTCCTCCCCGAACAAACTCTTCGACTCGTCGGTCGACCGCCCATCTCATAATGTCATTGGTTGACGAGTTGCTGCCGTAGGACTCGACTACCTTGAAGGGTACGGGCGGAAGATCTCCCAACGTTTCTGCTCCGGCGCCAGTTAGGATGCATCGGGTGAGTGCGCCTACGCATTCTTCGAGTGAGTAAATGGCTTTCGATAGAAGCGACTCGGCGAGGTGCTCGGTAAGGTTTGGCTGTGAGAGAATCATATAGTAGCGCGTGGCGAATCCTAAGTGTACCTCCTGGTCTGCATATGTCCTTTGGATCTCGGCCCAGATTGATTTCTCGACCTCCATATATTCCTCGGCCGTAGCGGCCTGTATCTGCTCGGTGGAAATGGGGTATATCTGATCGTCGGCCCTCTTTGGTTTCTCTACCCCCTTTTTCTCAACGAGGGCGGTGAGACGTTCGACTAATCGATCGACCCGCGACTTATCAAGCCTGCTGATTGTCGCTTCGATGCTAACTCGCTCTCGTGCCGTCAAGCGCCTGATGTAGGGTCTAAGGATCGACTGTCTCGCGTTCTCGCGCTCGTTCTCGGAAATCTCGATAAGTCGCCTTGATTTGTCGAGACTGTCGGTCAGGTTCCTGACTGCAATCTCTATTGTGAGTATCAGGAGATTCTCTGTATTGATCCGATGGCTGCGCGTTGTAGTTGCATCGTTGATTTCTTCGGGAGTAGCGTCTACGGACTCGGCCTCTGGCATTGTCTTCCTATTCTTTTGTTGGATTGGCCGGGTGGTTCGTGCGGTTGAACTCTCCGAGTGCATTCACGCTAAGTCGTCCGAACGTGGTGAGTTCCCAAAGGGGATCAGGTGATGCTGTCAAGCTAACGTCGCGGGCTAAACCCAGGCTCTGTAACCGTGCGAGGAGTGCCGTTAAGACGTTCCTTAGCCCGTCATCTCGCTCCAGGATACGAGCTTCAGGCCACGCCTGGCGATACGCTTTTCGCTCGTCCGGGCTTGTCCACCAAACCGGAGACGGGTGTTTCAGGATAAGCATTAGGCGGAAATGTGGAGTCTCTAGTGCGCCAAGGGCATCCACCACGAGTAGCTGTTCGTCAACGGCTGCGCTATCTGTAGCTAAAGCGCCTGTTGCCAAAAGGTTAGCCACTAGTGAGAGTTTGTAATCTGTAGTGGCTCTCGCGGCGACCTCCAGCGATCTAAGAAGGAGTTGTAGTCGAACTGGGTCGTTCACAAGTTTATCCAGTAGGTCGTCAAGCGATGTCTCTGACGACGACGCTGCTTCTATCAGCAATTGGCTGCCGCGTGCCTGCTGAAAGTCCACTGCTCGGCGGACAGCGAAGGAGAGTTCCTCGGCCAATGGACCCAGCATCCCGCCGATCGCGGCGCCCGTTTCAGGTGATCCTGTTGTCGCGGTGATCCAAGCGGATATGCCTGTGTTTACTGAGTTGCCTACGATTCGATCGAAGGCGGCACCCGATCGCTTTTGAAGCTCGGAGGGTGGCTCTATGCCGGTTTCACTCTCGGCCGTCATGCCGCTCCCTCAGATGCGGTTGGTGACACAGAGGCTACGTCCATGGTCTATCAACTCAGCGGCTAGCGCGAGAACTGCCAGTGCAAGAGCGATAGCGTATGGTGTAGCAACGTCCTTTTTGTTCCCGATGACGGCAAGTGCACCAAGGTTTGCAGCCGTCAACGCCAGAAGCGTAGTCGTCGCCCACGACCGAGGCACGGGGAAGCGCTGGGCGCGCTCGCGGGTAGGCAGCACCTTTCCGACCATGGGTACATGGAACCAGGTCTAGGCCCACGTGTGGCGTTGTGTCGCCTTGGCGTCAGTGGCGTGAGCAGTGATTAGGAGGTTCCATGCTGTCCAGATACTGGTACGTCACCTCGTGATCTATATCCCGCCTAAGGAGGTAGCGATGATCGACGCGTGGCGCAGCAAGGTCGTTCGCGCCGATGTAGGCCCCTGTCTGGGGTAGACAGACGACTTCGGGCAACCGACCAGAGGCATCCACCTCGACAGCCAACATCCGCCCGTCAACGGGTCCGTCTTCAAACCACACTTCAAAGGCAGTCACAGGTGAAGTCTCCTGGATCTGGTACTGCCGTGCAGTCCGGCCAGGCACGTGCTCGGCTGACCGGCGTCGGAGCGCAGGGTGGAAGGTGTCTCGGAGAATGTACGGAGAGGTTGGCGGCAGGACAGAGCAACCGACCTGGTCAGAGGCGGTTTGACGCCTGCACTGTAAATCCGTCGCGAAAGCTACAGAGGTTCGAATCCTCTACCCGCCACACGGTGCGAAATCAGCCCCTGACCTGGGACAACCGGGTGAGGGGCTGATTTTGTTCGGTCCCGTGATCTTGGTCCCTGCGCTCGGTCGGCGGCGCGACAGGCGGAAGCCAGGAGTTCGACGGCGGCCAACCACGCCCGTTTCCGTACCGCCGCCCTGGGTTCGGACCTGTTCGCGTCCGGGCCGGAACTGTTTCGCGCCTGTCGGTGTTCGGGAGGCAGGATGACCGAGTGGACCGTGCGGGGCTGACCGCGCTTCTCGACGCGGAGACAGGCGAGGCGTACGAGTCCTGCCGCGCGGCGCTTCGGGCCGGTGCGGACCTGAGGATCTTCGAGGGCGTGGCGTCGGCCGGGGATCTTCTGCGGATCTACAGGCGCCGGGAGCGTCACACCCGTGCACGAGGCGTCCGCACGATGGGCTCTGCGGAGGCGGTAAGCCGGATGGCCGTGACGGATCTGGATGAGTTGCAGCTTGGACGGGTAGCCGGGCCGGAGTTGCGGTGGTCTTACTGGTTCTTCTTAGCGCCCGGCGGCTCCCGCCTCGTTGCTTGTCTCGCGATCCAGCGTCGAACGCACCTGATGGCTGAGGGCATGTAACGTCGCCGTTGGCTCCGGAACGCGATGCGGGAGAGGTGTCCGGCGGGAGTGTGATGCCGCGTGAAGAGCTGCGAAGTCCAGATCTGGGAGATCGGCAGCGCGCGGCTCGGAAGGCGCGGCCGTGGGTGTACGCGAACTGGATTGACGGGGGAGACGAGACGATCAATGACAAGATCGGCGGTGCGCTTGGACGACCTCAGTCGCGCAGCCGGTCATGACAACGCTGGGCGGCCTCAGAGAATCCGGACTCGGCTGTGGGACCTTCGATCCTGCCCCCGCCCGGCCAGACGGTCTACGAGAAGCGCAACGTCGTAGAGCGCCGCCTCCACCGATTCAAGGATTGGCGCGACCTAACCACGGGATCGCCACACCCGCATTCCGCTACCGGGCCAGCCGGGTCCTGGCGGCCGCAGCCGGCTGGCTCTGGCGACCGATCGGCACGTGTCAGGTGCCCTTGAGGTGCAGAGCCAGGACCAGCGCAGAAGAGACCGCCAGCTCACGCTGAAGTAGCTCATTCCGAGGGACGAACACCATGGCCTGTCCCTCGCCCAGTACCACATCCTCCTGGCGCGCACTGGTGGTCCCACTGAACACGTGGAGGGTCACAGTGTGGGGAAAGCCGGCCTCGTACGGACGCGGACCGCTCCACAGCAGGTGCAACTCATCCGCCGTCAGACCCGTCTCTTCCCAGAGTTCCCGGCGGGCCGCCTCCTCGGGTGACTCACCGGCCTCGATGTGGCCACCTGGCAGGCTCCACTGATTCGGCGACACGGCCACGTCCTCATCCCGGTGTTGCAGAAGCACCGCGCCCGAGGGATCAACAAGCAGCACGAGCGCGACCTCATAGGTGGCCACCGCGAGATCATGCCACGCGCGAAACCGCCAAAAGACCTCGCGGCACCACTGCATGAGCGAAAGGACGCCCGCGAAAAGCGGGCGGGTCCGATGGTGGATACGGCACCCCGCCAGCGGACCCGCCCGTTCCCCGAGACCGCTGGTAGCTACGAGCAGCAACCGCCGGAGGCTGCTCCAACGGTGGCCGTTGCCTCGTCTTCCTTGCCGTCGCCAGTGTCTCCGGCCTCGCCGCACTTGCAGTTGCCGTCGGCGCCGGGCTGTGCGTCGGCGCTCTTGCCGTACTGGTCGGAGTCGCCCTTGACCACGTACACCTCCCACGGTTCGTTGCCGGGGCCGCGTACCCACACCTTGTCCTGCACGGCGTAGCAGCAGGAGGTGTCGTTCTCGGTGAGGGTGATCAACCCGCTCTGGGTGAGCCGCTCGGTCGCGGCCGCCACCTCCGCGCCGTCGAAGACCTCGACGCCGAGGTGGTCCATGACGGTGGGCTGGTCCGGGGCGCCTTCGAGCAGGACGAGCTTCAGCGGCGGCTGCTCGATGGCGAAGTTGGCGTACCCGGGGCGGCGCTTGGCCGGCTCGACCCCGAACAGCTTGGAGTAGAACGCCACCGACCCTTCAAGGTCGGAAACGCGTAGCGCGAGTTGGACGCGGGACATCCCGCACCTCCCTGCCTAGATGAATATCTAAACAGCAGGTTGCCACGCTGACTAGATGACTGTCAAACTAGATGGGTGTCGAGACAAGAGCTACCCCTACTCAGCGCCGAAAGCTGCTGTCCGCCGCTGGTCGCCGAAGCCCTGACCGAGGAGACGGCCGCCGACCTGGCCCGGGGCTTCAAGGCGCTGGGTGATCCGGTACGCCTGCGCCTGTTGTCGCTCATCGCGGCCCGAGCCGGCGGGGAGGTCTGCGTGTGTGAGCTGACCGACGCGTTCGACCTGACCGGGCCGACGATCTCGCACCACCTCAAGGTGCTGCGGGAAGCGGGCCTGGTCGACTCCCAGCGTCGAGGCACCTGGGTCTACTACTGGGTGATGCCCGGCCGACTCGGTGCATTGTCCCGGCTGCTCGACACGTCGGCGATGACGTCCCGAGCGTCCGGGTGAGCCTGGCCCGGCGTACGTCGGCGGAGTTCGCCGGTACGGCCCTGCTGGTCGCCGCAGTGGTCGGCTCCGGCATCGCGGCCGCCCGGCTGTCGCCCGGGGACGTGGGACTGCAACTGTTGCAGAACGCGTTCGCGACGGCTCTGGCACTCGGCGCGCTGATCCTGATCTTCGGGCCGGTCTCCGGGGCGCACTTCAACCCGGTGATCTCGGCGGCGGACTGGTGGCTCGGTCGACGTACCGGTGCAGGGCTGAGCCCGGCCCAGCTCGCGGCGTACGTGGCCGCGCAGGTCACCGGAGCGGTCGCCGGGGCTGTGCTGGGGAACCTGATGTTCGATCTGCCTGCCGTGACCTGGTCCGGCACGGCGCGCACGGGCGGGCACCTCTGGCTGGGCGAGGTCGTCGCCACCGCCGGCCTGGTGCTGCTCGTCGTCGCCCTGGTCCGCTCCGGTCGGGTGAACGTGGCACCTGCCGCGGTCGGCGCCTACATCGGTGCCGCGTACTGGTTCACCAGCAGCACCAGTTTCGCGAATCCGGCCGTGACCGTAGGCCGAATCTTCTCCGACACCTTCGCGGGCATCGCCCCCGCCTCGGCACCGGGTTTCATCGCGGGTCAACTCGTCGGCGCTGTGGCCGCGCTGGCCGCCCTGGCGTGGTGGTACCCCGTGCCGAGACGGCGGCCCGACGACATGGTCATCCGGCATGCGACGCAGGAGGAGGCACCTGCATGACTCCCGCAACCACCAACGCTGGCGACGTCACCGTCGTGGCGATGAGAAACGAGCACGCCGCAGAGGTGCTAGAAATTTACCGGCTGGGGATCGCGACCGGGAACGCCACCTTCGAGACCGAACCGCCGACCTGGGAGAAGTACGCGACCAGCAGAGATCAGGAGCACCGATTCGTCGCCCTCGACCCCGGCGGCCGGGTCACTGGTTGGGTGGCGTGCAGCCCCGTCTCGGACCGCTGCGTCTACTCAGGAGTGGTCGAACACTCCGTCTATGTACACCCGGAGGCGCATGGCTGTGGGATCGGGCGCGTTCTCCTCGACGTTCTGATCGCTTCGACGGAGCAGGCCGGGATCTGGACGATCCAGTCCGGCATCTTCCCGGAGAACGCCGCCAGCCTGGCCCTGCACGCTGCCTGCGGTTTCCGGGTTGTGGGGACTCGCGAGCGCATCGGCCGTCATCGCGGCCGGTGGCGCGACGTGATTCTGATCGAGCGGCGCAGTACAAAGATCATCTGACCGATTGAGGAGCAACGGTGGCCGACAAGCCCTCCGTCCTATTCGTCTGTGTACACAACGCCGGCCGTTCCCAGATGGCGGCCGGTTGGCTACGTCAACTGGCCGGGGACAGTGTCGAGGTCCGGTCCGCCGGTTCGGAGCCCGCCGGGCAGATCAACCCGGTGGCCGTCGAAGCGATGCGGGAGGTCGGCATCGACATATCAACCGAACAACCCAAGATTCTCGACTGGGAGACCGCCGAAGCCAGCGACGTGATCGTCACGATGGGCTGCGGAGACACCTGCCCGGTCTTTCCCGGCAAGCGCTACGAGGACTGGTCCCTCGCCGACCCCGCCGGCCAGCCCCTGTCCGTCGTCCGCGAGGTCCGCGACGAGATCCGTACCCGGATCGTGCGCCTCCTCGCGGAACTGAACCCGACCGGGCCAGCAGCGGGTTGACCTTACCGACGGTTGCGATGAGAGCCTGTTACTTCACCGTCCGCATCGGCTGACCTGCCGAGATGCCGTAGCCGACGGCGATCAAGATCATGACGCCGACCACTGCGAAGGTTATCCCAAGCACCCGTTCCAGCAGTACGAAGCGAGCTAGACGCTCCTCTTGTGAGACGTCCGGCAGCCAGAGCCACGGCGGAATTCGCCGTAGCACGCTGGCCGTGGAGATCGACCGCCGTACGTGCCACTCGGTGACGCCGCGAAAGTTGGTGCCCAGGGCGACACCTATCAGGATCACCACAAGGCTCATGACGGCACCAGCCAGGGGACGCCATGTCACCATCCGACCCCCTCCGGTGCGGTTACCGGATCTTAGTCGACGCCCCGTGTGTCGCCTCCGAGTTGCCGTACCCCTGATGATCGGCGTCCGTGCTGATCAGAGGCCGGGGTATGGAGACAGGATCCATGGTGTGCCCGGGCAGGGCAGGACGGGGCGAAAGAATCGAGGGATGGGTATCGGGGGATGGGTACGGTGACCCGCGTCGTACCGCCGTTGGGTGTCTTCCTCGCCGTGGGAGACGGCATCGAAGGGTTGGTCCACAACACCGCGCTCGACCGTACCGCTGTACTCGCCGTCGAGATCGTGGACATCACCTCGTCAATCGGCCGGTTCGGCTCGTGCCGACCGACCATCAGCCCTCCGTGAACCGGTCCCGGCCAGACGCGAGTGCGAACCCCGAACCCCGAACCCCGAACCGGGACCCGGACCCGGACCCGAGGGCGAAATCGCGTTCCGGTCCGCTGGTCGCCGGGCCGGTGCGAAACTGGGCTCGTACCAGCCGGCCGGCGCCCGGCGCCGGTCGACCCGACCGCGCGGCAGGTGGAAGTCGACCCGACCCGGCAGGTGGAACATGTCGAACGACAACGAAATCCGTCCCTTCCGGCTCGACACGCCGGAAGACGCGATCGCCGACATGCATCGCCGGATCGGAGCCACCCGCTGGCCCAGCCGGGAACTGGTCACCGATCGCTCCCAGGGCGTGCAGCTCGCGACCGTCCAGGAACTGGCCCGGTACTGGACGACCGAGCACGACTGGCCCGCGTTCGAGACGAGGCTGAACGCGCTGCCGCAGTACACGACGGAGATCGACGGTGTCGAGATCCATTTCATCCACCTGCGGTCGCGGCACGAGAACGCACTGCCGCTGATCATCACGCACGGCTGGCCGGGGTCGGTCGTCGAGCTGCTCGGGGTGATCGGCCCACTCACCGACCCGACCGCGCACGGCGGTACCGCCGAGGACGCGTTCCACCTGGTGCTGCCCTCGCTCCCCGGCTACGGCTGCTCGGGTGAACCGACCGAGCACGGCTGGGAGTCCACCCGGATGGCGCGTGCGTGGGCGGAGTTGATGAACCGGCTCGGCTACTCGCGTTACGTCGCCCAGGGCGGCGACGTCGGCGCCACCGTCACGGACGCGATGGCTCGACTGGCCCCCGAGGGGCTGCTCGGCATCCACGTCAATCTGCTCGTCGCGGCGATCGGTCTCAAGGACCAGTTGCCGGCGCAGTCCGGGCCGGAGCGGGCGGCGTACGACGCGCTCAACACCTTCACGACGGACGGCTTCGGCTATTTCCTGGAGCAGTCCACCCGCCCGCAGACGATCGGCTACTCCCTGCTGGATTCACCCGTCGGGCTGGCGGCCTGGATGCTCGACCACGACACGAGCAGCTACTACAAGATGTCCCGGGCGTTCGTCGACGGCGGGGCCGTCGGCGGTCTCACCCGGGAGAGCATCGTCGACAACATCACGCTGTACTGGCTGACCGGCACCGGCGCCTCGTCCGCCCGGTGGTACTGGGAGTTCGCCCGGGCCCAGGCCGCTGCCGACGCCGCTGGCCAGGCGCCGCCGCCGGTCTCAGTACCGGTCGGCTTCACGACCTTTCCCGACGAACTCTGGGCCGCCCCGCGCAGTTGGGCCGAGACGGTCTACCCCGACCTCGCGTACTTCAACGAGGTCGGCAGCGGCGGCCACTTCGCCGCCTGGGAGGAACCGGAACTCTTCTCCACCGAACTACGCGCCGCGTTCCGGCCGCTGCGGTAACCCTGAACCCCGCCCGCTCCGGCTCGCGGCTCTGGGCCAGGGCACGGTCGGGCAGCCGGGCGCGCTGGTGGCGCCGCAGCCGGCCTGTCCGCGCAGGCGGCGCCACTCTTCGTGTACGGCGTAGACGCGGCGCAGGCCGTCGTGCTCGTCGCGGAGCTCCAGGAATTCGTCGAGGAGGTCGAACAGCGTCTCGACGGCCCGGGCGTCAAGCTCGGGGTCCAGGTCGCGGACGTTCTTGGCGCCGACGGGTTCGGTCAGGTGAGCGACGATGCTCCACCAGAGGTGGTTGTCCAGGCAGCCGGCCCGGGTCACCAGCCAGGGCTGGAAGCCGGTCAGCAGGGCTCGGGCGTTTCCCTCGTTGCAGCCGTCGACGAACGACACGACGCTGGCGAAGTCCGCCCGGATGAGCCACATTCCGGGTCGTCTGCGGATGTCCGCGAAGAGGTCCCGGTAGTTCGAGATCGAGATCGGCACCGCCGGATTGTGCCTGGTGGTCGACTGTCCCGCGCTCCCGTCCCGCGCCGGGGCCGCCCCGACGGCGGGCGCACGGCCGGCCGGGGGCTCGGAAATCGGGGACAGAAAATTCCGACGGCGATGTCGAGAACCGGTGACCTGCTCCGTCCCCGGCTGTGAACGCGGCCAGAATGGGTCGCACACCGGTACCGAGGAGAAACACGATGGCCAAGTATCTGCTGCTCAAGCACTACCGTGGCGCTCCGGCTGCGGTCAACGACGTACCGATGGAGAAGTGGACGCCGGAGGAGATCACGGCGCACGTGCAGTACATGAGCGACTTCGCGGCCCGGCTGGAGGAGACCGGCGAGTACGTCGACGGTCAGGCGCTCGCCCCCGAGGGGACGTTCGTCAGGTACGACGGTGAGGGGCGCCCGCCGGTCACCGACGGCCCGTTCGCCGAGACCAAGGACCTGATCGCCGGCTGGATGGTGATTGACGTCGACAGCTACGAGCGCGCCGTCGAACTGGCCGGGGAGCTGTCGGCGGCTCCCGGGGCCGGCGGGAAGCCGATCCACGAGTGGCTCGAGCTGCGCCCCTTCCTGACCGAGCCGCCGACCATCACGGAGTGACCGACAGATGAACGAGGCCCTGATCCGGAGCCTCACCCCGAGCGTGCTCGGCATCCTCGTCCGCCGCGGGGCCGACTTCGCGGCGGCCGAGGATGCCGTACAGGACGCGCTGGTCGACGCGGTCCGGACCTGGGCGGCCGATCCGCCCCGGGACCCGAAGGGCTGGCTGGTCACCGTGGCCTGGCGCCGGTTCCTCGACGCGAACCGGGCGGACGCCGCCCGCCGCCGTCGTGAGGACCTCCTCGACGAGGAGCCGGCGCCCGGGCCCGTGCCCGTGGTGGACGACACGCTCCAGCTCTACTTCCTCTGCGCCCACCCGTCGCTGACGCCGTCGTCGGCGGTCGCGCTCACGCTGCGTGCCGTCGGCGGGCTGACCACCCGCCAGATCGCCCAGGCGTACCTGGTGCCGGAGGCGACCATGGCGCAGCGGATCAGCCGGGCCAAGCGCACCGTCTCGGGGGTACGGTTCGACCAGCCCGGCGACGTCGCCACCGTGCTGCGCGTCCTCTACCTGGTCTTCAACGAGGGCTACTCCGGCGACGTCGACCTCGCCGCCGAGGCCGTCCGGCTGACCCGGCAGCTCGCGGCCGCGATCGACCACCCCGAGGTGGCGGGACTGCTCGCCCTCATGCTGCTGCACCACGCCCGGCGCGCCACCCGGACCGCGCCCGACGGCAGCCTGGTGCCGCTGGCCGAGCAGGACCGCGGCCGGTGGGACACCACAATGATCGCCGAGGGCGTGGAGATCCTCCAGGCGGCCCTCGCCCGCGACCGGCTGGGCGAGTTCCAGGCCCAGGCGGCCATCGCGGCACTGCACGCCGACGCGCCCACCGCCGAGGAGACCGACTGGGTGCAGATCGTCGAGTGGTACGACGAACTCGCGCGGCTGACCGACAGCCCCGTCGTGCGGCTCAACCGGGCGGTCGCCGTCGGCGAGGCGGACGGAGCGCGTGCCGGGTTGGCGGCGCTCGCGGCGCTGGACGACTCGCTGCCCCGCCACACGGCGGTGGCGGCGTATCTGCACGAGCGCGACGGCGACCCGGCGACGGCGGCGCGGCTCTACGCCGAGGCGGCCCGAAAGGCAGCCAACCTCGCCGAGCGCGACCACCTGATGCGGCAGGCCGCCCGCCTCAACACCCGCCGGTCGGCAGGGGTAGGGATCGAGGGCGGCACCCGTCGCGACCCATCTATGGAATGATCGCTGACCGTGCGCCCCACGCGTGTCCTGTTGACGGTCTTCGTCGCTGCCGGCACGCTGTCGGCCCTGGCAGCGCTGGTCTCCGCCGACCGCGCCGCCGCCCAGGCCGCGCTCGTCGCGTCGGCCGCGCTGGTCGGGTACGTCCTGGTCGCCGGTCCGGCAGCGCCACGGGTACGACCGGCGCTCGCCGCCGGCATCGCCCTGCTCGCGCTCCCCACGGCGGTGGAACTGTGGCGGGACTCCGGCCAACCGGCCCCTCGCAACCTGCTGATCCCGTTCTACACGCCGCTGGACGGTACTGCCGGGTCGACCGGGCGGCCGACGCTGCCACAGCCGGTACTCGACCAGTGGCGGCAGGCACTCGACCAGGAACGGCTCGCCTGCGTGGCGCTGCTGCTCGGTGTCCTCTGCCTCGCCGTGGCCGTACTCGCGCTGCCGGTCCGGCAGCGGCCGAGGGCCACGGTACTGGCGAGAGGTGTCGCCGTACTCCTGCTCGTGGTCGTCGGTGCGGACGTCTGGTCCCGGATCGACGGCGACCCGCTGCTCGGCCTGCTCGGAGCCGGCTGGCCGGCGCTGCTGGCCACCCTCGCGGCGGCGGCCGTGCTGGCAGTGTCGGCGTCGCGTGCCGACCGGACCGGCCTCGTACCGCTCGGAGCGCTGCTGGTCACGGTCTCGGCGGCGCTCGCCTTCGAGGATCTCGTCGGCGATTGGTCGGCCTGGTGGTCGTTCGCCAACCCGGATCACGGCGTCTTCCTGTCGGTCGGCGTGGCCACCTCGCTGGCCGATCTGGTCGACGTGTCGGCGGCGCTGCTGGCCGCGCTGACGCTCGCCGGGCCGCTGCTGCTCGCCGTCGGCGCCCTCCGCGCCGCCCGGACCGCCGCCGGCCCGACCTGATCACTGCCCTGCAACGAGCGCCTCGAACCCGGCCGTGCCGGGAGCGCGGCGCTTCTGGCCCGTAGAGTCCCTGCGCGTGGGGGATCTGGTCGGGACGCTGCTCGCGGCGGTCGGGCTCTTCGCCGGTACGAACGTCGACGACATCATCGTGTTGACCGTGCTCTTCCTCTCCGCCCGCGCGGCGGGCCGGCCGCGACCGTGGCAGATCTGGGTCGGCCAGTACGCCGGGATCGCCGTCCTGGTCCTCGTCTCCGCCGTCGCCGCACTCGGGCTGACGATCGTGCCGGACCGATGGGTGGGGCTGCTCGGCCTGGTCCCGTTCGCCCTCGGGGTGCGTGGTCTCGTCCCGGCGCTGCGGGCCCGGGGCGAGGTCGAAGCGCCGTCACCCGTGGTGTCCACCGGCCTCTTCTCGGTGATCGGGGTGACGGTGGCGAACGGCGCCGACAACCTCTCCGTCTACACGCCGACGTTTCGCACGATCGGCGTCGCCGACAGCCTGCTCACCGTGGCGGTCTTCGCCGTCGGGGTCGCGGCCTGGTGTCTGGCCGGGTCCTGGCTCGGCTCACACCAGAGGGTCGTCGACCTGGTACGACGCTTCGGGCACTGGATCGTGCCGGTCGTCTTCATGCTGATCGGTACGGTGATCGTGGTCGAGTCCGGCGTACTCGGCCGACTCGCGGGTTGACCGGTCAGGCGTGCGGACGCGTCCGGGTGGCAACGAAGGCGTCCGCTCGTGGGTGTGGGGCGGCGGCAACGGCCGGGCTGGCCTAGCGTCTGCGCATGGGTTCCAGCGGCCAGATCCCCGAACTGCTCTTCGTGCTCACCGTCTATCTCGCGCTGACCGTGGTCATGTTCGGGGCACTGTACTGGGTGATCCGGCTGGCGGTACGTCATGCGATCGAGGACGCCGACCGGCGCCGGGCGAGCCAGCGGCGGTGACCTGTCGAGGTTGGGCCGGCGTGGCGGCCCGTCGAGGTTGGGCCAGCGGGTGGCGGCCCGTCGAGATTGGGCCGGCGGGTGGCCGCCCGGCCGCCGCCGGGTCCGACCAGCCGCCCCGGACAGCCACGACCGGCGGGTGCCGAACCCCAACCTCCGCTACGGCGTGAGCCGGGCGACGCTGCCGATCTCCAGGGCGACCCAGACCACCCCGTCCGGGCCGACGGCGATCCCGTGCGGCTCCGACCCCGGCGTCGGCAGGTCGTACTCCCGGATCGTGCCGTCCGCGCCGAGGTGCCCGACCCGGTTGGCGCCCCACTCGGTGAACCAGTGGCTCCCGTCCGGTGCGGCGGCGATCGCGTGCGACCGGGCGGCCCGGTCCGGTAGCGGAATCTCGGTGATCTTTCCGTCCGGGGTGATCCGGCCGAGCTGACCGGCGGCGATCTCGACGAACCAGACCGCGCCGTCGGCGCCGGCGGTGATGCCGACCGGTCCGGCGCCGGCCGTCGGCAGCGGGTGCAGGGTGAGTTCGCCGTCGACCTCGATCCGGCCGACCGCGTTCGCCTGGTTGAGGGTGAACCAGAGTGCCCCGTCGGCACCGGTGGTGATCATCGAGGGGAACGCACCCGTCCCGGGCAGCGGATACTCCTCGATCCTGCCGTCGGGGTCGATCCGACCTATCCGGTCGGTGTTCATCTCGGTGAACCAGAGCGCGCCGTCCGGCCCGGCGGTGATGCCGTACGGGCCGCCGGCCGGCGACGGGATCGGGTACGAGGTGAGCTGCCCGGCGAGGGAGATCCGCCCGATCCGGTGGTCCTGGGACCGGGTGAACCAGAGCGCACCGTCCGGTCCCGGGGCGATGACGCAGGGGCGGCTCCCCGATCCGTCGAGTGGGTGACGTCGTACCTCCCCATCGGGGGTCATTCGGATGATTTCCCCGGCATGCACCAGGGTGACCCATATTGCGCCGTCCGGCCCGACGGTCAAGCCGTACGGGCCGGCGCTGGGATCGGCTATCGGAAACTCCCGTACCGACGGATGACGCGAAGATGTCATTTCGGTTTTCCTTCCTTCTGAATTCGATCGGCGCGACCCGCGATCGGTGCGATCCGGCCGAATCGCAAACCGGCGCCGTGGTGCTTTTCGGGTCAACCCGTGGCGGCGACCGGTTCCGGGGCGAGTGCCCCGGCGGCCATCACCCGGTGCTCGCCGCGCCACCGCTCGCGCAGCCGCCGGTCGTGACTGACCACCAGCACCGCGCCCGGATACTCCGCGAGCGCCGCCTCCACCTCCTCGACCAGGCCCGGCGACAGGTGGTTGGTCGGCTCGTCGAGCAGCAGCAGGTCGGCCGGCGCGCTGACCAGCCGGGCCAGCGCGAGCCGTCGCCGCTGGCCGGTGGATAGCTCCCCGACGGGTACGCCGAGCCGCTCCCGGTCGAAGAGCCCCAGCGCGAGCAGCTCGTCGACGTACTCGGCCGGTGATCCGGGCCGGCCCCGGGCGAAGGCGGCCAGCAGCGGTTCCCGTGGCCGTTCGACCTCGACCTCCTGGGCCAGGTAGCCGATCCGCCCCCGCCGGACCACCCGGCCGGCGTCCGGCACCAGCTCGCCGGCGAGTACCCGCAACAGGGTGCTCTTCCCCGCACCGTTCGCTCCGCTGATCAACAGCCGATCCCGGCTACCCAGCGTCAACCGGGTTTCGCGCAGCCGCCCCCGCACCGCCACCCCGTCGGCGTGCAGCAGCACCCCGCTGGTGCCGTCGGCGGAGAACGTCGGGCTGAACCGGAGCGGCTGCGGGGGCGGCGGCACGGGGTGCTCGGTCAGCCGGCGCAGTCGCTGTTCGGCGTTGCGTACCCGGCTGGCGACGGACTGCTGCACCCGGCCGGCGTCCCGGTCGTACGCCATCTTGTTCCGGTCCTTCATCTCCCGGCCCGGCGCGACCTGCCGGGCCGTGGTCGCCACCGCCTCGCGCAGCCGGCCGACCTCGGTCTGCCAGTCGAGGTGTGCCTGGGCCCAGCGCCGCCGGGCGGCCGCCTTGGCGGCGAGGAATCCGGGGTATCCGTCGCCGTACCGGACCAGGGTGTGCCGGTCACCGTCCACTTCGATCAGTGTCCCGGCGACCCGGTCGAGAAAGACCCGGTCGTGCGAGACCAGCACCGTGCTGCCCCGCCGGCCGCGCAGATGCTCCTCCAGCCAGTACAGCGAGTCGTCGTCGAGGTGGTTGGTCGGCTCGTCGAGCAGCAGCACCTCGGAGCCGGCCGAGAGCACCGCGGCGAGGTGCAGCCGGGCCTGCTCGCCGCCGGAGAGTTCGCCGAGTCGCCGGCTCCGGTCGATCCCGGCCAGGCCGAGCGCGTGCAGCGTCCGTTCCACCCGGGCGTCGGCGTCGTACCCGCCGCGCAGCTCGAAGACGGTGGCCAGCTCGCCGTACTCGGTCAGCTGTCGCTGGTCGCCGTCGCCGAGCAGGGGTTCCAGCTCCCGCAGTCGGGCCTCGATCCGGCGCAGCTCGGCCAGGGCGTCGTCGATCGCCTGCCGCACGGTCAGGTGTCCCGGCAGCGGCGCGTCCTGCCCGAGATAGCCGAGCCCGCCGTCGGTGACGACGGTGACGCGTCCCTCGTCGGGGCGTTCCCGTCCGGCGAGCAGCCGGAGCAGGGTGGATTTGCCGGAGCCGTTCTCGCCGATGATCGCGGTGCGTTCGTCGGCGGCGATGGCGCAGCTGACCGCGTCGAGCACGGTCCGGTCGGCGTAGCGCTTGGTGACGTTGTGCAGGCTGAGCTGGGTAGGCATGGGAGCGACTCCGGTCGTCGACGGATCGGCCGCCGGGTCGTGCGGCGGCTCGGGACGCGGGGGACGCTCACCTGATCATCGGACGGGTACCTACCTTAAGTCTACGGATGTAGCAGTAAGATAGTGCCATGACTCCGCCCCGACCGCCAACCGGTTCCGCCGCCGGGCCCGCCCGCCGGCCCGGGGGGCGCAGCGCCGAGGTCCGCCGCCGGGTGCTCGACGCGGTCCGGGACCACCTCGTCGAGTACGGCTACGACGCGCTCGGCATCGACGCCGTGGCGGAGCGGTCGGGGGTGCACCGCACCACGGTCTACCGGCGCTGGCGGGACGTCGGTGGGCTGCTCGCCGACGTACTCGTCGAGGGCATCGGGGACGACTGGCGACCACCCGACACCGGCTCGCTGGAGGGCGACCTGCTCGCGGTCAACGCGGAGGTGTGCGCGGCGCTCACCGCCGATCCGCCGGTCACGACGGCGCTGATCGCGGCGTCGTTCCGTTCGGCGCCGGCCGCCGACGCCCTCCGCTCCTTCTGGGCCGACCGGTACGACCGCTGTGCCGTCATCGTGCACCGGGCGGTACGGCGCGGCGAGATCCCGGCCGGCTGCGATCCGCGTCGACTGCTCGTCGCCGCCACCGCGCCGGTCTACCACGAGCTGGTGCTGCTGCGGACCTCGCCCGACCGGGAGTTCGCGCTCCGGGCGGCCCGGGACGCCGTGACGGCCGCCCGGGCCGGGGCCTTCACGGCCGGCGCCCTCACGGACTGTGATCCACGCGACGTGGCGGTGCCGGCCTCGCAGACTCCGGCCGGTGCGCGCTGAGTCCGCTGTGGACGATGGTCCGAGCTATCCCTAGTGTCCCGATGTCGACCCATTCTGCGGCGGCGCTCCGTCCGTGATGGGTGGAGTTACGCGATTGCAGTGGTTTAGCCGAAATCCGGCGACAACGGTATTTGATACGCCTGATCGCGTACGGGTGGTGAGTCTTATTGAGCGGGGAGTGAATCCTGTCGGGCATTTGCTCGCAAGCGGGTTGCGGCCGGCCGGCGGAGTTGTCCCTACCGAACGGTTAGACTTTGCCGATCCCCGGGTGGTCGCCCTTCCGATGGCTTTGCGGGTTCCTCTGACTGTGGCACCATCATGGAACATCTACCTTCTACGACGCTACCTCGACGGGAGCAACCGATGCCTGCATGGAGGTTGGGCCGCCTCATAGGCTCCCTACTTCTGCTCGCGGCGCTCGCCGTCAGTGGCTTCGCCGCGGCGACCGCGGTGACCGATCTGGCTGTGCGGGACCAAAGCGGCCACATCTGGATCGCTGACTCGACCGACCCTCCGGCTGACTCGACCGACCCTCCAGCCGAGGGTGACACGACCGAGTCGGAGGCCGGGCTCCAGACTCTCGGCTGGGACTGGGTCTAGCGGCCGCCCCGCGAGGGACGAACTCTCTTCCATTGGGAGTGGTATGGCTGGGCGCCCACCGGCAGCACGTCGATCCCCCGAACACGCCTGGCTGATCACCGGCCCGCTGGCCATCTTCGCCGTCGTCCTGGCGGTGGTGCTCGGGGTCCTCGACGGTCCGCCCGGCGAGTGGGGGTGGGCGGCCCTGGTGCTCGGTCTCGCGCTGCTGGGTGACACGCCGCTGCTGTTCTACGTCGTCCGACGACAGACCACGGCCATCACGTTCATCGAGATTCCCCTGCTCTTCGGGCTCTACCTGCTGCCGCCGCTCACCGTCGTACTCGTCTTCACGCTCGGTTCGCTGATCACCCAGATCTACCGGCGGTTCCCGCCGGCGAAGTTGTGGTTCAACGTCGCCAAGTCCGCCGCGGCGGTGTCGCTGGCGAGTCTGGTCGTGCTGGCGCTGCCGGAGATGCACGGCTTCGGCCCGAGCACCTGGGGTGTGCTCGTCGCCGCCGTGGCGACCCACGCGCTGGTGACGCTGGGCGCGGTCGCCGGAGTCTTCGCGATCATGCATGGCGCGCAGGCGGGCTGGGAGGTGTTCCGCACCTCCGGTCCCGGCCTGCTCACGGTCATGCTCAACGTGGCCCTGGGCCTGGTCATCGTGATCTGCCTCCGCGTCACCCCGTGGTCCGCCCTGCTCCTGCTCGCACTCGCCGCCGCGTTGCTCCTGCTCTACCGCTCGTACGCACAGTTCTTCCGCCAGCACCGGACCCTCGCCGACGTCTACGAACTCACCAAGGCGATGAGCGAGCGCGGCCAGGACGGCACCCTGGCCGACTCGCTGCTGGGTCGGGTGCGGGCGCTGATGCAGGCCGAGTACGCCACCCTCTGGCTTCCCGCCCAGGGCCGGCACCCGGAGGTCCTGCTCACCGCCAGGGTCGAGGACTCGGGACTGCTCGACTTCTCCCGGACCCCGCTGATCGCCCGGGAGCGCGCCACCGGGGAGAGCCGGACCGTCGCCGCCGGCAGCCGGATGGGCGGCCACCCGGACGTGCGGGAGGCGTTGCGGGAAGCGGGCCTGAAGGACGTGATCGTCACGCCGCTCCGCTCCGGCCAGGCGGTGATCGGGTCCCTGGAAGTGGTGAACCGGCTCGCCGACATCGGGCACTTCACCCCCGCGGACGTGCCGGTCTTCGAGACGATCGCCGCGCACGCCGCGGTCGCCCTGGAGAACTCGCGGCTGGTCGACCGGCTGCGGCACGACGCGTACCACGACGGGCTGACCAACCTGCCCAACCGGCGGCGGGTGACCGGGGCGCTGGAGGAGGCGGTCCGGGTACGCGCCCCGAACGAGGTCGTCGCGCTGCTCCTCTTCGACGTGGCCGGGCTCCGCCAGGTCAACGAGTCCGTCGGGCACGCGGCCGGCGACCGGGTACTCGTCGAGGTGGCGAACCGGCTGCGCTCTTCGGCGCCCTCCGCCGCGCTGGTCGGCCGGGTCGGCAGTGACGAGTTCGTGGTGACGCTGCGGATGGAGAGCATCGACGCGGCGCTCGACCTCGCCGCCGAGCTGCGCGAGCAGATCCGCGACCGGATGGTCTTCGACGTGCTCGTCCTCGACGTCGACACCGTGGTCGGGGTCGCGGTGCATCCGGACCACGGTGACGACCCGGCGACCCTGCTCCAGCGCGCCGACCTCGCGGTGACCCGGGCCAAGTCGGCCCCGGACGGCATCCAGCTCTTCAGCCCCGGGCTGGAGTCCCGGTCGTCGCGGCGGCTCGGCCTCGCCGGCGACCTGCGCCGCGCGCTCGACCACGCCGAGGTGGAGGTCTACTACCAGCCCAAGGTCACCCTGACCGACCGGCGGTTGGTCGGGGTGGAGTGCCTGGCCCGGTGGGTGCACCCGGCGCACGGGACGGTGGCCCCGGAGGACTTCGTGGCGGTGGCGGAGCACACCGGCCAGCTTCCCGAGCTGACCAGGCTGGTGCTCGGCGAGGCGCTGCGGCGCAGCCGGGACTGGACCAGCGGCGGCAACACCCTCGCCGTCTCGGTCAACATCTCTCCGCGTACCCTCGCCGACCAGCAGTTCCCGGCCCTGGTGCAGGGGATGCTCGCGGAGTACGGCGTCGCCCCGGAGCTGCTCACCCTGGAGATCAAGGAGGCCGGCGTACTGGACGGCACCGAACGCGCGGTGCCGGGGCTGCGCCGGCTGCGCGACGTCGGGGTACGCCTCGCCGTCGACGACTTCGGTACCGGCCACTCCTCGCTCTCCTACCTGCGTCGGTTGCCGGTCAACGAGGTCAAGGTCGACCGCTCGTTCGTGCAGGGGATGGCGACCGACCCGGTGGACCTGGCGATCGTCAACGCGGTGGTGACGCTCTCCCAGCAGTTCGGCCTGGCGGTGGTGGCCGAGGGGGTGGAGAGCGAACTCACCCTGGAGCTGCTCCAGGACATCGGGTGCCAGATCGGGCAGGGCTTCCTGTTCAGCCGCCCGCTGCCGTACGAGCGCCTGGAGGCATGGTTCGCGGCCCAGTCGGAGTCCGACACCTCGGCCGGCCCGGCCGACGTACGGCGGCTGCGGGCAGTGCCCTGACCTGGTCGGACGGCCCGGGATCGATGCCCCGGTTTGGCTACCGGGGATCTGATTTCACCTCGTGCCCGACGACGTGTACTCTTACCTCTGCGCGCCACCAGGAAAGATCGCGTGCGCGCCCCCTTAGCTCAGTCGGCAGAGCGTCTCCATGGTAAGGAGAAGGTCTACGGTTCGATTCCGTAAGGGGGCTCAGAGGGTTCTGTTGGACCCGCCACGGCGGTGTAGCTCAGATGGCAGAGCAAGCGGCTCATAATCGCTGTGTCGCCGGTTCAAGTCCGGCCACCGCTACTCTCGGGCGCCGGGGCAAACCCGGAGACCGAAACAAGAGGGCGCTGTCGGCGCCCACTTTGCGTGTCCGCGTGGCAGGCGTCTACGCTGGTACGTCGTAGTTCAGTCCGCTAACGAGGAAGGCGCCCCGCCGTGGCCAAGGCGACCGATGTCCGTCCCAAGATCACTTTGGCGTGTGTGGAGTGCAAGGAGCGCAACTACATCACGCGTAAGAACCGCCGTAACGACCCGGACCGCATCGAGCTGAAGAAGTTCTGCCCCCGGGACGGCAAGCACACCGTTCACCGCGAGACCCGCTGATCGACGCCGACGCGAGTCGGCCGACCAGAGACCACCAGCATCGCCGTTCCGGCCCTGGTGAGCGCGCCCCGAGCCGCTCCCGCCCAGGCCCGGGGCGGCGATTCTGCTCTGCACGCCCCTGCGCTGCTGTGTACGCCCTGCGCCCGCCGCGCCCCGCCCGGTCCGCTGTCCCGCCGTCCGGCGGCGACCTTCCGGGCCCCTGACGGGCTTGCGGCTGGCTCGTCCCCGACCTCCGTTGGGTGCCCTTCCTGGGCTCCGACAGGCTCGTCCCGGCCGCCGGGCGGCGGCCCCGGCGGATCGCCCCCGCCGTGTAGGTTCGGCGGCATGTCCCTGGACCCGTCCTTCGTCGGCCGCAGCTATCCGCCGACCCCGCCGTACCAGGTGGGCCGCGAGAAGATCCGAGAGTTCGCCACGGCGATCGGGGCCGTCGACCCGGCACACCACGATCCGGACGCCGCCCGGGCGCTCGGGCACGCCGACGTGGTGGCGCCGCCGACCTTCCCGTTCACGATCACGATGGCGGCCAGCCGGCAGATCGTCGAGGACCCGGAACTCGGCGTCGACTACAGCCGGGTGGTCCACGGCGACCAGCGGTTCCGCTACACCCGGCCGGTGATCGCCGGTGACGAGCTGGTCTGCGTCAACACCGTCGAGGAGATCCTCAACCGGGGCGCGCACAGCTTCATGACCACCCGTACCGAGGTGAGCACGACGGCGGGGGAGCCGGTGGTCACCGTCTGGACCAAGCTCGTCGTACGCGGAGAGGGCTGAGATGGATCTTGCACCTCGTACCTTCCGGATCACCCGCGCGGACCTGGTCCGCTACGCGGGCGCCTCGGGCGACTTCAACCCCATCCACTGGAGCGACCGGTTCGCCACCAAGGTGGGCCTGCCCGGGGTGATCGCGCACGGCATGTTCACCATGGCGCTGGTCGGGCGCGCGGTCACCGACTGGGCCGGTTCACCGGACGCGGTGGTGGAATACAGCGTCCGGTTCACCCGGCCGGTCGTGGTGCCGGACGACGACGAGGGCACCGAGATCGAGGTGAGCGCCGCCGTCCGGGGTGAGCCCGAGGACGGACTCACCCGGCTCGACCTGACCGCGACCTGCCAGGGCGAGAAGGTGCTCGCCCAGGCCCGGGCGGTGATCCGCACTCCGGCATAGCTCCGGCTGGACCGGGCGGGACGGGCTCGCTGGGGCACACCGGTTGGGAAACTCGTGCCTCTACCCGTACACTGGTCCGCCGTGGGGCAAGTGGCCTCTACTCAGGCGTGCGTGCCTGAGTGGGTCGGCTGCCCACACAGGGGTGTAGCTCAATTGGCAGAGCAGCGGTCTCCAAAACCGCAGGCTGCAGGTTCAAGTCCTGTCACCCCTGCGCCTACGGCCTGACCGGTCCCGGGATCGGCGTCGCCATCACCTGTGGCGACCGGCTCGTGTTGGTGGCATCGGCGGGGTCGAGCCGAGGCGGTTCGTCCGCCCGGTCCGGTCCCTGACGGATCCGCCGGCCGCGGGCCGTTCCGGGGGACGGTCGTCCGGAGGGTTCGGTCGAGGGCGGTCGGTGCCCGAGACGGAGACTCCGGGTTCCGGCCGGCGTGAAAAGCGCAGCGCGCGTCCACCGACGCGCGTACCAACCACCCGGCGACGGAGGGCGAAGTGGCCGAGAAGAATCGGCGCGACGAGGACGACAACGACCGTCTCGACGACGAGATGATCGACGACGTCGTCGACGATGACGCCGACGACGAGGCGGACGAGCCGGTCGGACGCGGTGGCACCGCCACCCGGGAGCGCACCAAGGCCGACGAGGCGGACAGCAGGCCCAAGACCAAGACCGAGGGCCGGGTCGGAATATTCGGCCGGCTTGCCCGGTTCTTCCGCGAGGTCGTGGCAGAGCTGCGTAAGGTCATCTGGCCGACCCGTAAGGAGCTGCTGACCTACACCGCCGTGGTGGTCGTGTTCGTCGCCGTGGTGCTGACGATCGTGGCCGGGCTGGACTACGCCTTCGCCCGCGGCGTGCTGTGGGTCTTCGGTGGCTCCAGCTGACCACCTGCCCCACCTGATAGTGACGGAAGTGAGCGAGCGTGCCTGAGTACGACGAGACCGCCGAGACCCCGGACGAGCAGTCCGCGGTGGCGACGGCGAGCGGTACCGAGTCGGTCGAGGCCGCCAACGAGCCGGAGTTCGCCGCCGCCGAGGCGCCGGACGAGGACTACGACCCGGTCGCCGAGCTGCGGCAGAAGCTGCGCTACGCGCCCGGCGACTGGTTTGTGGTCCACTCGTACGCCGGTTACGAGAACAAGGTCAAGACGAACCTGGAGACCCGGATCACCAGCCTCGACATGGAGGAGTTCATCTACCAGGTCGAGGTGCCGACCCGGGAAGAGGTCGAGGTCAAGAACGGCAAGCGGCTCCAGGTCCAGAACAAGGTCTTCCCGGGCTACATCCTGGTCCGGATGGAGCTCACCCCGGAGTCGTACTCCTGCGTGCGCAACACCCCGGGGGTGACCGGCTTCGTCGGCGCGACCGACCGGGCCGACCGGCCCGCGCCGCTCTCGCTCGACGAGGTGCTCAAGTGGCTCGCCCCGGCGGTGGAGACCGAGACCAAGAAGGCGAAGCCGGAGGTCAAGGTGCTCGACTTCGAGGTCGGCGACTCGGTCACCGTGACCGACGGCGCCTTCGCGTCGCTGCCGGCCACGATCAGCGAGATCAACGCCGACCAGCAGAAGCTCAAGGTCCTGGTCTCGATCTTCGGTCGGGAGACTCCGGTCGAGCTCAACTTCAACCAGGTCGCCAAGATCTGATCGACGGCCCGCCCGGGCTCCGGCCGGGGCCGACCTCGGCGCGTCGCCCGAGCCGGCGCTGCGCTACTCTTGAACGTCGCCCGTCACGCAGGCGCGCTTGACCGTGCGCGCCGACGGGTGGCCTCAGGTGCACGTTCCCCAGTTTCAAGCCCAGGAAGTGACATGCCTCCGAAGAAGAAGCTCGTCAAGACGTTCACGCTTCAGCTCCCGGCGGGCCAGGCCACCCCGGCGCCGCCGGTCGGCCCGGCGCTGGGTCAGCACGGCGTCAACATCATGGAGTTCTGCAAGTCGTACAACGCGCAGACCGAGTCGCAGCGCGGTGACATCGTGCCGGCCGAGATCAGCGTGTACGAGGACCGGACCTTCACCTTCGTGCTGAAGACCCCGCCCGCCGCCCGTCTGCTGATCAAGGCCGCCGGCGTGCAGAAGGGCTCCGGCGTCCCGCAGAGCCAGAAGGTCGGCTCGGTCACCCGCGCCCAGTTGCGCGAGATCGCCGAGAAGAAGATGTCCGACCTCAACGCCAACGACGTCGAGCAGGCCGAGAAGATCATCGCCGGCACCGCCCGGTCGATGGGCATCACGGTCAAGGAATAGTCTTCCGCCCACCCCTGACCGGCACGACCAGTTCGTGGGAGGGCCGCGGCGTTCCGTGGCCCGCCATACACCACAGGAGTAATCAGAGATGCAACGCAGCAAGAGCTACCGCAAGGCCGCCGAGGCCATCGACCGGGACAAGCTCTACACCCCGATCGAGGCCGTACGGCTGGCCAAGGGGAGCAGCACCGTCAAGTTCGACGCCACGGTCGAGGTCGCGATGCGCCTCGGCGTCGACCCCCGCAAGGCCGACCAGATGGTCCGGGGCACGGTCAACCTCCCGCACGGCACCGGCAAGACCGCCCGCGTGATCGTCTTCGCGGCCGGCGCCAAGGCCGAGGAGGCGACCGCCGCCGGAGCCGACGTGGTCGGCACCGACGAGCTGGTGGCCCGGATCCAGGAGGGCTGGCTGGACTTCGACGCGGCGATCGCCACGCCGGACCAGATGGCCAAGATCGGCCGGATCGCGCGGATCCTGGGCCCGCGCGGCCTGATGCCGAACCCGAAGACCGGCACGGTGACCATGGACGTCACCAAGGCCGTCTCGGACATCAAGGGCGGCAAGATCACCTTCCGGGTGGACAAGCACTCCAACCTGCACCTGATCATCGGCAAGGCCTCGTTCTCCGAGGCCCAGCTGGTGGAGAACTACGCCGCGGTGCTCGACGAGGTACTCCGGACCAAGCCGTCCGCGGCCAAGGGCAAGTACCTCCGGAAGGTCACCCTCACCACCACCATGGGCCCGGGCGTTCCGGTCGACCCGAACGTGGTGAAGAACCTGCGGGAGTCGGCCGAGGTCTGAGCCTCGACCGACCCGGTAAGTCCCGTCCGACGCGGGGCGCCCAGCGACGACGTTTCGCGGGGCGCCCCGCGTCGGCGTCTGCGCCGTCGCGCCCCCGCGCTCCGGGCGCCGCTGTGGCACTCTGCTATCCGTGCGACTGGATCAGGTCTGGCTGCGGTACGGCGCCCGCGCCCCCTGGGTGCTCCGCGCGGTCGAGGTGGAGATCGACCCCGGGCAGAGCGCCGTGGTGCTCGGTCGGAACGGCGTGGGCAAGTCGACGCTGCTCCAGCTGGCCGTCGGCGTACTGGACCCGACCCGGGGCGTGGTCCGCGACCGCCCCGGCATCGTGGGCTGGGTGCCGGAGCGGTTTCCGGCCGACCAGCCGTACACCGTCGACCAGTACCTCACCGGGATGGGGCGGATCCGGGGACTCTCTGGCACGGCGACGGCCCGTACCGTGACCGGCTGGATCGAGCGCCTCGGACTGGCGGCGTACCGCGACGTCCGGCTGCCGGCGCTCTCCAAGGGGACGGCCCAGAAGGTCGGGCTGGCCCAGGCCCTGCTCCGCCCGCCCGGTCTGCTCGTCCTCGACGAACCCTGGGAGGGGCTGGACGGGCCCACCCGGGAGCTGGTCCCCGAGCTGATCGGGGAGGTGCTCGACGACGGCGGTTCCGTGCTGGTCAGCGACCATCGCGGCGAGACCGTGCGACTGCCGCACGCCGCCCGGTGGAGCGTCGCCGACGGGACGGTGACCGTCCTGGCCCCGGCCGCCGCCGAGCAGCAGGTCGCGGGGGTACCCACCGGGAGCGTGCCGACCGGGCCGCCGGCCGTCGCCGAGCGGCGGATCACCGGGGGCGCGACCTCCGTGGTGGAGATCGCCGTGCCGGCCGCCCAGGCCCTGGAGACGGTCGCCGCGCTCCGCCGCGCCGGCCACCGGGTCCTCCGGGTACGCCCTGCCGAGCCGCCGACCCTCAGCGACGGTGATCCCCCGGCCAGGCTGCCCGCCCCGCCGGGCACCCCGGCCGTCCCCAGCGCGCAGGCCGTTCCCGGCGCCTCGGCCGTTCCTGCCGTGCAGGGTGCTCCCGGTGTCCGGGCCGCGCCGGCCGTTCCCGGTGTGCCGAGCGGTTCGGTCGCTCCGGCCGGGGCGGTCGACGGGGACGGGCAGCCGGGGGATTCCGTCGCGGCCGCCGGGGAGGCGTCGTGACCGCGCTGGCCCGGATGCGGCTGGCGGGTTTCGTCCGGACCGCCCGGGCGCTGCCGCCGCTGATCGCCGGGCTGGTCGCGCTCAGCGTGCTGTACGGGGGCGGCGCCGCGCAGGCCGCCGAGGCGTACGGCGTCTCCGCCGTGGTCCTCTTCCCGGTCCTCGCCTGGCAGACCAAGCTGCTGCTGGACACCGAGCCGGACACCCAGCGCCGGCTCGCCGTGGTCGCCGCCGGTCGGCGGGCGGAACTGGCCGGCGGGGTGTTCGCCGCCGGGCTGGCCGGGCTGGCCCTGATCCCGGTCGCGCTGCTGCTGCCCTGGCTGCTCGGCGGGGTCACCGGGCCACAGCGGGCCGGTGACCTGCCGCTCGCGCTGGGCCTGGCGGTGGGGCTCTGGGCGCACCTGCTGATCCTGCCGGCGGCGGTCGCGCTCGGTGCGCTGGCCAGCCGGGCGGCGACCAGCAGCCCGCTGTACGGGCTGACCGCCCTGGTCGGCGGGGTGGTCGGGGTGTACGTGTTCGGGCTGAAGGAGTCGGTGCTGCCCTGGATCGCGCCGCCGGTACTCGCCACCGCCCGGGCCAGCACCGCCGGCCCGACCGCCGGGTCGGTGGCCCTGTTGACCGGGCACGCCGTGATCTGGAGCGCGGTGGCGTTGGCCGGTTACGCCTGGCTGCGCCGCCGTCGGGCGTGATCCGGACGTCGGCAGGTGGGCGGGTGCCGGGGCGGACGTGAGCTGGAGCACCCGGGGTGATTTGGTCGTCACGGCCGGCGTCGCGTACTCTGATAAGTCGGTCAGGCTAGCCTGGTCGACGTTTTAACCCAGAGACCGCTGGTCACCGTGCCCTGGCACGGTCGAAGGTCCCGCTCGACGGGCGGCCCGCGCAGGGGGAGACGGTAGCGTGCCAGGTCGTGTCCGCATGACCTTCCCCGCCCCGTGCGCCCTGCGCCGGGGCTTCTCTCGTTGTGGTGGGATCTCCGATCCGCACCCGGGCTCCGATCGCGCCGCCGGCCGATCGGGCGTGGTCAGCCTGGAGTAACGAGAGAGGAGGGACATGGCGGACAAGCCGGTTCGGGCCGACAAGGCCACCGCCGTCGCCGAGCTCACCGAATACTTCCGCAACTCGGGCGCCACCGTGCTCACCGAGTACCGCGGGCTGACGGTTTCCCAGCTCACCCAGCTGCGCCGCTCGCTCGGTCGGGACACGACCTACGAGGTGGCGAAGAACACGCTGGCCAAGCGTGCCGCGACGGACGCTGGCATTGCCGGCCTCGACGAGCTGTTCACCGGTCCTACCGCGCTGACCTTCGTCTCCGGCGACGTGGTCGAGGCGGCGAAGGGTCTGCGGGAGTTCGCGAAGGCCAACCCGAAGCTCGTCATCAAGGGTGGCGTCTTCGAGGGCCGGGCGATCACCGCGGACGAGGTCAACAAGCTCGCCGACCTCGAGTCCCGTGAGGTGCTGCTGGCCAAGATGGCCGGCGCGATGAAGGGCAGCCTGAGCAAGGCCGCTGCCCTGTTCCAGGCGCCGCTGGCGCAGACCGCCCGCCTGGCGGCTGCCCTGCAGGACAAGCGTGAGAAGGAGGGGCAGGCCTGATCGGCCAGCCCTCCGGTACCCCGATATTCGTGTAAGAAATCAGGAAAGGACGCCAGACACCATGGCGAAGCTCAGCACCGAAGAGCTGCTCGACGCGTTCAAGGAGATGACGCTGATCGAGCTCTCGGAGTTCGTGAAGCAGTTCGAGACCACCTTCGACGTGACCGCCGCCGCGCCGGTGGCCGTCGCCGCCGGTGGCCCCGCGGCCCCGGCCGCCGAGGCCGAGCCGGAGCAGGACGAGTTCGACGTCATCCTGGAGGCTGACGGCGGCAAGAAGATCCAGGTCATCAAGGTCGTGCGTGAGCTGACCGGCCTGGGCCTGAAGGAGGCCAAGGACCTCGTCGAGGCCGCGCCGAAGCCGGTCCTGGAGAAGGCCAACAAGGAGGCCGCCGACAAGGCCAAGGCCAAGCTGGAGGCCGAGGGCGCGAAGGTCACCCTCAAGTAGTTTCCGCTCCACGCCGCGCCCGGTGTGTCCGTACCGACCAGCTCTCCGTTCCGCCGAGCGGGAGTCGCAGGGGTACGGGCCACCGGAGGCGGCCCGCGTCGCTCTAGTGAGCTGACGCACAGCAATGTCGCCGACGGGCGGCGATCCGGCGCCGGATCGCCGCCCGTCTCCGTCCGCTGACTGGCTGCGACCGTCGATGATCAGGGCTTTGACGCCTCGGACGGCCGTCGTTGGCCCGTCCGGCCGGTCAGGCTCGGATGGCGACCCGGGCAAAGAGGTCGCCCGACCCGGGCATCAGCCCTTGACGCGGCACGAACCGGCAGGCACGCTGACATCAGCAAGACCTTCCGCGCTTGCGACGGCCGACACCTGGGTAAGGGCCACGGCAGCACCACGAGCCGCTGGTTCCTACGAGGCCTAGCGGGATGCGTGCGGGACGTGTGAGCGCGCTCAGCGCGCGCCAGCCACTGGTTGGCGACACGTTCTGCAACGCCCTGCCGTGGTGGGCTGGACAGCGGTTAGCCGCTCGGCTACACTGCTAGTTTGCGCTGCCTTCCGACTTGACCCCTGCTCGGAATGTCCAGTTTTGGGCGTTTGGAGTGGGGCCATTGGAGTGCACGCGTGACAGCCGCATCTAGCAGCACCGGTCCTCGGAAGGACGCATCTTGGCAGCTTCCCGCCCTGCGAAGACCAGTCGTACGTCGAGCGCTTTCGCGCCCCGCCGAATCTCCTTCGGCAGGATTACCGAACACCTCGAGGTCCCCAACCTCCTCGCCATCCAGAACGAGTCGTTTGACTGGCTGGTCGGCAACGAGGCTTGGCAGGGCCGGTCGGCCGACGACCCGCACGCTCGATCGGGTCTCGCCGAGATCCTCGACGAGATCAGTCCCATTGAGGACTTTTCTGGCACTATGTCGCTCTCCTTCTCCGCGCCGCGCTTCGACGAGGTCAAGGCCTCGATCGAGGAGTGCAAGGAGAAGGACCTGACCTACTGCGCCCCGCTGTTCGTGACCGCGGAGTTCACCAACAACACCACCGGCGAGATCAAGAGCCAGACGGTGTTCATGGGTGACTTCCCGATGATGACGCCGAAGGGCACCTTCATCATCAACGGCACCGAGCGCGTGGTGGTCAGCCAGCTCGTCCGGTCCCCGGGCGTCTACTTCGACAAGCAGCCGGACAAGACCTCCGACCGCGATCTCTCCAGCGTCAAGGTCATCCCGAGCCGGGGTGCCTGGCTGGAGTTCGACATCGACAAGCGCGACACCGTGGGTGTCCGCATCGACCGTAAGCGCCGGCAGGCCGTCACCGTCCTGCTCAAGGCGATCGGCTGGACCAACGAGCAGATCCGTGAGCGGTTCGGCTGGTCCGAGCTGATGATGACCACCCTGGAGAAGGACCACATCGCCGGGGTGGACGAGGCGCTGCTCGACATCTACCGCAAGCTCCGGCCGGGCGAGCCCCCGACGCGGGAGAACGCCCAGACCCTGCTCGACAACCTCTTCTTCAACCCGAAGCGGTATGACGTCGCCAAGGTCGGCCGATACAAGTTCAACAAGAAGCTCGAGCTGGACGTGCCGATCAACACCGGCACGCTGACCGAGGACGACATCGTCGCCACCGTGGAATACCTCTGCCGGCTGCACGCCGGTGAGGAGGGCTACGAGGCCGACGACATCGACCACTTCGGCAACCGCCGGCTCCGTACGGTGGGCGAGCTGATCCAGAACCAGGTTCGGGTCGGCCTCTCCCGGATGGAGCGGGTGGTCCGCGAGCGGATGACCACCCAGGACGTCGAGGCGATCACGCCGCAGACCCTGATCAACATCCGTCCCGTCGTGGCGGCGATCAAGGAGTTCTTCGGCACCTCGCAGCTGTCCCAGTTCATGGACCAGACCAACCCGCTGGCGGGCCTGACCCACCGGCGCCGGCTGAGCGCGCTCGGCCCGGGTGGTCTGTCCCGGGAGCGGGCCGGCTTCGAGGTCCGGGACGTGCACCCGTCGCACTACGGCCGGATGTGCCCGATCGAGACGCCGGAAGGCCCGAACATCGGCCTGATCGGCGCCCTGTCGACCTTCGGCCGGGTCAACCCGTTCGGCTTCATCGAGACGCCGTACCGGAAGGTCGTCGAGGGCCGGGTCACCGACCAGATCGACTACCTGACCGCCGACGAGGAGGACCGGTTCGTCAAGGCGCAGGCCAACACCGCGCTGCGCGCGGACGGCACCTTCGCCGAGGACCGGGTCCTGGTCCGCCGGAAGGGCGGTGAGGTCGACTACGTCGCACCCACCGCGGTCGACTACATGGACGTGTCGCCGCGCCAGATGGTGTCGGTCGCCACCGCCATGATCCCGTTCCTCGAGCACGACGACGCCAACCGGGCACTGATGGGCGCGAACATGCAGCGCCAGGCGGTGCCGCTGGTCAAGGCCGAGGCGCCGCTGGTCGGCACCGGCATGGAATACCGGGCCGCGGTCGACGCCGGTGACGTGGTCGTCGCCGAGGTCGGCGGCGTGGTCGAGGACCTCTGCGCCGACTACGTGACGGTGCACCAGGACGACGGCCACCGGCGTACCTACCTCCTGCACAAGTTCCGTCGCTCCAACGCGGGCTCCTGCGTCAACCAGAAGCCGGTCGTCTTCGAGGGCGACCGGGTCGAGGCGGGCCAGGTCATCGCGGACGGTCCGTGCACCGACGACGGCGAGATGGCGCTCGGCCGCAACCTGCTGGTCGCGTTCATGCCGTGGGAGGGCCACAACTACGAGGACGCGATCATCCTGTCGCAGCGCCTCGTCCAGCAGGACGCCCTCACCTCGATCCACATCGAGGAGCACGAGGTCGACGCCCGGGACACCAAGCTCGGTCCGGAGGAGATCACCCGCGACATCCCGAACGTCAGCGAGGAAATGCTCGCCGACCTCGACGAGCGCGGCATCATCCGGATCGGCGCCGAGGTCGTCACCGGCGACATCCTGGTCGGCAAGGTCACGCCCAAGGGCGAGACCGAGCTGACCCCGGAGGAGCGGCTGCTCCGCGCGATCTTCGGCGAGAAGGCGCGCGAGGTCCGGGACACCTCGCTGAAGGTGCCGCACGGCGAGACCGGCACGGTCATCGGCGTGCGGACGTTCAGCCGGGAGGACGGCGACGAGCTGCCGCCGGGCGTCAACGAGCTGGTCCGGGTCTACGTGGCACAGAAGCGGAAGATCCAGGACGGTGACAAGCTCGCCGGCCGGCACGGCAACAAGGGCGTCATCTCGAAGATCCTGCCGGTCGAGGACATGCCGTTCCTGGAGGACGGCACCCCGGTCGACATCGTGCTCAACCCGCTCGGCGTGCCGAGCCGGATGAACATCGGCCAGGTGCTGGAGACCCACCTCGGGTGGGTCGCCAAGACCGGCTGGCAGGTCCAGGGTGACGACGCCGACTGGAAGCGGGCGCTGCGTTCGATCGACGCGCACGAGTCCGAGCCGGACACCAACGTGGCGACGCCGGTCTTCGACGGCGCCAAGGAGGAGGAGATCTCCGGTCTGCTCTCGTCGACCCTGCCCAACCGGGACGGCAAGCAGCTGATCGGCGCGAGCGGCAAGGCGCAGCTCTTCGACGGACGTTCCGGCGAGCCGCTGCCCGACCCGATCGCGGTCGGCTACATCTACATCCTCAAGCTGAACCACCTGGTCGACGACAAGATCCACGCTCGGTCGACCGGCCCGTACTCGATGATCACGCAGCAGCCGCTGGGTGGTAAGGCGCAGTTCGGTGGCCAGCGGTTCGGTGAGATGGAGTGCTGGGCGATGCAGGCGTACGGCGCCGCGTACGCGCTCCAGGAGCTGCTGACGATCAAGTCCGACGACGTACTCGGCCGGGTCAAGGTCTACGAGGCGATCGTCAAGGGCGAGAACATCCCCGAACCGGGCATCCCGGAGTCCTTCAAGGTGCTGCTCAAGGAGCTGCAGTCGCTGTGCCTCAATGTTGAGGTGCTCTCCAGCGACGGCGTGGCCCTGGAGATGCGCGAGACCGACGACGAGGTCTTCCGCGCTGCGGAGGAGCTCGGCATCGACCTGTCCCGGCGTGAGCCGAGCTCGGTCGAAGAGGTGTAGTGGGTGGTGGGTTCGGGGCGGCTGGAGCCGCTCCGGACCCCAACCCCGGGTGCCAGCAACAGAAACGACACGACACGAGGGACATATAACGTGCTCGACGTCAACTTCTTCGACGAGTTGCGGATTGGCCTGGCCACCGCCGACGACATCCGTCAGTGGTCGCACGGCGAGGTCAAGAAGCCTGAAACGATCAACTACCGCACCCTGAAGCCGGAAAAGGACGGGCTCTTCTGCGAGAAGATCTTCGGTCCGCAGCGGGACTGGGAGTGCTACTGCGGTAAGTACAAGCGGGTTCGGTTCAAGGGCATCATCTGTGAGCGCTGCGGCGTCGAGGTGACCCGCTCCAAGGTGCGGCGTGAGCGGATGGGCCACATCGAGCTGGCCGCGTCGGTGACGCACATCTGGTACTTCAAGGGTGTGCCGAGCCGGCTGGGCTACCTGCTCGACCTGGCGCCGAAGGACCTCGAAAAGATCATCTACTTCGCGTCGTACGTTGTCACCAGCGTCGACACGGAGGCGCGGCACCGTGACCTCGCCACGGTGGAGAACGAGATCCTCGCCGAGAAGCGGCAGGCCGAGAACAGCCGCGACTCGGAGATCGAGAAGCGGGCCGCCAAGCTCGAGGCCGACCTGGCCGAGCTGGAGGCCGAGGGTGCCAAGGCCGACGTGCGGCGCAAGGTCAAGGAGGGCGGAGAGCGCGAGATGCGCCAGATCCGCGACCGGGCGCAGCGCGAGATCGACCGCCTCGACGAGGTGCTGGACACCTTCCGCAAGCTGGAGCCGAAGCAGCTCGTCACCGACGAACTGCTCTACCGCGAGCTGCGGGACCGGTTCGGCGAGTACTTCACCGGTGGGATGGGCGCGGAGGCGATCAAGGCGCTGGTCCAGAACATGGACCTGGACGCCGAGGCCGACAACCTCCGCGAGATCATCCGTACCGGCAAGGGGCAGCGGAAGATCCGGGCGCTCAAGCGGCTCAAGGTCGTGGCGGCGTTCCTGAACACCCGCAACTCGCCGCTCGGGATGGTGCTGGACTGCGTACCAGTGATCCCGCCGGACCTGCGCCCGATGGTGCAGCTCGACGGTGGCCGGTTCGCGACCTCGGACCTGAACGACCTCTACCGCCGCGTCATCAACCGGAACAACCGGCTCAAGCGACTGATCGACCTCGGCGCGCCCGAGATCATCGTCAACAACGAGAAGCGGATGCTCCAGGAGGCCGTCGACGCGCTCTTCGACAACGGTCGACGCGGTCGTCCGGTCACCGGCCCGGGCAACCGGCCGCTGAAGTCGCTGTCGGACATGCTCAAGGGCAAGCAGGGCCGGTTCCGGCAGAACCTGCTCGGCAAGCGGGTCGACTACTCCGGTCGTTCCGTCATCGTGGTCGGTCCGCAGCTCAAGCTGCACCAGTGCGGCCTGCCCAAGCAGATGGCGCTGGAGCTGTTCAAGCCGTTCGTGATGAAGCGGCTGGTCGACCTCAACCACGCGCAGAACATCAAGTCCGCCAAGCGGATGGTCGAGCGGCAGCGGCCGGTCGTCTGGGACGTGCTGGAAGAGGTCATCGGCGAGCACCCGGTACTGCTGAACCGGGCGCCGACCCTGCACCGGCTGGGCATCCAGGCGTTCGAGCCGCAGCTCGTCGAGGGCAAGGCGATCCAGATCCACCCGCTGGTCTGCACCGCGTTCAACGCGGACTTCGACGGCGACCAGATGGCGGTACACGTGCCGCTGTCGGCCGAGGCGCAGGCCGAGGCCCGGATCCTGATGCTCTCGTCGAACAACATCCTCAAGCCGGCCGACGGCAAGCCGGTCACCATGCCCACCCAGGACATGGTCATCGGCCTCTACCACCTCACCCACCTCACCCCGGGTGAGATCGGCGAGGGTCGGGTGTTCAGCTCGGACGCCGAGGCGCGGATGGCGTTCGACAACGGCGAACTGCACCTGCAGACCCCGGTGAAGATCCGGCTGCGCGGTGTGACCGAGGTGGACAACGGGCCCGGCGCCTCCCGGTGGACCGCTCCGGAGGAGTGGGTACCGGGTGAGCCGCTGACCGTGGAGACCACGCTGGGGCGGGTGCTCTTCAACGAGACCCTGCCGCAGGGCTACCGGTTCGTGAACTACGAGATCCGCAAGGGGCAGCTCTCCGCGATCGTCAACGATCTCGCCGAGCGGTTCCCGAAGGTGGCGCTGGCCGCGACGCTCGACGGGCTCAAGGAGGCCGGTTTCCACTGGGCCACCTGGTCCGGCGTGACGATCGGCATGGAGGACGTCATCGCGCCGCCGCGCAAGCGGGACATCCTGGAGCGGTACGAGAAGGAAGCCGAGCGGATCGACAAGCAGTACCAGCGGGGTCTGATGACCGCCGAGGAACGTCGCGGCGAACTCATCGAGATCTGGACCAAGGCGACCAACGAGGTCGCCAAGGAGATGGAGACTGCGCTGCCGCAGGAGAACCCGCTGTGGAAGATGATCAACTCGGGTGCCCGCGGTAACCTGCTCCAGCTCCGCCAGATCGCCGCGATCCGTGGTCTGGTGGCCAACCCGAAGGGCGAGATCATCCCGCGGCCGATCAAGGCCAGCTACCGGGAGGGTCTCTCCGTACTGGAGTACTTCATCTCCACGCACGGTGCCCGGAAGGGTCTCGCCGACACGGCGCTGCGTACCGCCGACTCGGGTTACCTGACCCGTCGTCTGGTGGACGTCTCGCAGGACGTGATCATCCGCGAGGAGGACTGCGGCACCGACCGCGCCATCCCGATGCAGATCGCGACCCAGCTCGACGGCAGGCTGGTGGCACACGAGCACGTGGAGACCAGCGTGCACGCCCGTACCCTCGCCGACGACATCAAGGGGCCGGACGGCAACCTGGTCGCCGAGCGGGGTGCGGACATCAACACGATCCTGGTCGACAAGATCGTGGGTGCCGGGGTGGACACCGTACGGGTCCGCAGCGTGCTCACCTGCGAGTCCAAGCTCGGCGTCTGCGGGGCGTGCTACGGCCGCTCGCTGCCGACGGGCAAGACCGTGGACGTCGGCGAGGCGGTCGGCATCATCGCCGCCCAGTCGATCGGTGAGCCGGGCACGCAGCTCACGATGCGTACCTTCCACACCGGTGGTGTCGCGGGTGAGGACATCACCCAGGGTCTGCCCCGGGTCCAGGAGATCTTCGAGGCCCGGGTCCCGAAGGGCAAGGCGCCGATCGCCGACACCCCGGGCCGGATCCGGATCGAGGACGGCGAGCGGTCGCGCAAGATCATCGTGGTGCCGGACGACGGCAGCGACGAGATCGTGTACGACAAGATCTCCAAGCGGGTGCCGCTCCAGGCACACGACGGTGATCACGTCGACGTCGGCCAGAAGCTGACCAAGGGCACCATCGACCCGCACGAGCTGCTGCGGATCCTCGGCCCGCGGGCGGTCCAGGTCCACCTGACCCAGGAGGTCCAGGAGGTCTACCGGTCGCAGGGTGTGCTCATCCACGACAAGCACATCGAGATCATCATCCGCCAGATGCTCAAGCGGGTGACGGTGATCGACTCCGGCGCGACCGAGTTCCTGCCGGGTGTGCTGGTCGACCGGGCGCTCTTCGAGTCGGAGAACCGCCGACTCGTCTCCGAGGGCGGCGAGCCCGCGGCGGGCCGGCCGGTGCTGATGGGCATCACCAAGGCCTCGCTGGCCACGGACTCGTGGCTGTCGGCGGCGTCCTTCCAGGAGACCACCCGGGTGCTCACCGACGCGGCGATCCACGCCCGGAGCGACTCGCTGATCGGTCTCAAGGAGAACGTCATCATCGGTAAGCTCATCCCGGCCGGTACGGGCATCAGCAAGTACCGCAACATCCGGGTCGAGCCGACCGAGGAGGCGAAGGCCAAGGTCTACTCGATGACCGGCTACCCGGAGACCGACTACGGGTTCGGGCCGGCCAGCGGCCAGGCTGTGCCGCTGGACGACTTCGACTTCGGGTCGTACCGCTGAGGCGACATCTCCGGGACGCCCCGCCCGTCGGTTGACGGGCGGGGCGTCCCGCTTTTCCGGCCGTGGTAGCCGGGTTGGGTAGGCTGACGCGGTGACCACCACGCCGGACGCCGGCCCGGCCACCCGGCATCCCCTCGACCCGGATCCGGTGCGCTCCACGAAGTCGCGGGCGGTCTTCGCCCTCGGCCTGATGGCGCTGCTGACCGGTCCGGCGGTCGGGGGCATCGTCCCGGCGACGGTCGCGATGCTGCTGGCCCGGCAGGCCCGCCGCGAGGCGTACGCGTCGGGCGGCTATCTGACCGGCGCCGCCTGGCTGCGTCGCGGTGAGCGGTTGGCCTGGGCCGGGCTGGTTCTCGCCGCGACCGCGGTGGTGGTGGCGACCGTGATCGGTGTGGTCCAGTGGGCCGACGGCTCGGTGGGTCAGGACTTCGCACCCGGGGTCGACTGACCGGCCCGGCGGCGCCGGGTGCCGGCCCGAGCTACCGGACGTGACCGGACCGGCGGTGGACGGCCCTGCGACGGTAACCTGACCTTGGCACGACGTGTCGGGCCCGGTCGACGGATTCTCCTCGGCCGGTCGGTTCCGCCCTGGTTGGCGGCTCGGTGGTTGCAGGGGGAGTTCCGTGACGGAGGAGGCGCAGCCACCCCGGGTGGAGCGCGCGGCGGACGAGACGCCGGGGCAGCCGGCAGCGGACCAGCCCCGCTACCACGAGCCCTCGTACGCGCTGCCGACGGATGCGCCGCTGCCGGCGTCGACGCCGCTGCCGGGCGCCCCGGGACAGCCAGCTCCGGCGGGGCACGAGTGGGCCCGTCCCGCGTCGGGCCCGCCGGCCCCGGCGAACCCCGGTGCGGCCTGGTCGGGTACCCCCTCCGGCCCGGCGCCGGTGGGGGTGCGCGGGGCGGCGTACCCGATGCCGGAGGCGTTCCGGACCGACCCGCAGGCGGCCCCGGCCGGGTACCCCGGGACGGGCGGACCGGCCGGTGGAGCGGGCCTGGCCGGCGGCGCGCGGTTCGGGGCGGTGCCGGCGCCGCCACGGGAGTCGATGCGGGCGCCGAGCCGGGTGGACGCGGTCCCGGGTACCCCGTTCGGCCTGGTACATCTGGAGGTGGCACCGGTCACCTCGGGGCCGGCGGTGGCCTCGCTGGTCACCGGGGGCGGATCGGTGCTGGTCGCCTTCGCCGGCGGCTGCCTCGGCCTCGCCGGCAGCAGCCCGGCGGACTGGGGTGGCTGGGTGGCTGGCGCCTTCGCGGTGCTCGCCGGGCTGCTCGGGGTGACCGGCCTGCTGCTGGGGGAGCTGGGGCGCCGGCAGACCTCGCCGGGCGCTCGGCCGCTCTGGCCCGGTCGCCGCGGCCCGGCGCCCGGAACCGCACCGGGTGCCACGGCGCCGCCGGTCCGGTTCACCGGCCGGGGCCTGGCGATCGCCGGGATCAGCTGTGCCGGCGTCGGCCTGGCACTGACCGTGATCGCGCTGGCCGTGGCGGTGCTGCTGCAACTGGCCTGAGCGCGGTCACGGGCGGGCCGGTCCGGGCGGCGGATGTCGGGTTACCGGGCCGACGGGCCGATCGCGAGATCAGCCGGTACACTTGAAAACCGGCAGTGCTTCTCGGGAGCGACGCGGAGATCCGGGCCTGGCCGGGGGTTGCTCGACAACCTTCCGGAGTCCTGTTTTGACGTGCCCACTCACGGTAGGTACTCTTTCCTCTCGTGCCCGGGCATGCCCGGGCAACTCGTGCGTGTGCCCGAGCCCACATGGTGGCAATCGAGCAACGTCACGACAAAGTCGAAACGAGTCGGCTACGCCCCAGCGTGCCGACGGGCTGGAATCCGGCGTCGACGAGCGGCGGCGGAGACCGCGAGCGGGCGACACGCCCGACCGCGGGTGCCGGGACCGTCCCGAGACGGCCCTGGTTGGAAGGTAAGAGAGCCACCCGCGTGGGGGGCTAAGACACACGGCGCGGTCGCAGAGGGCGGCCGAAGGGAGCGGAAAACCCGGTGCCCACGATCCAGCAGTTGGTCCGCAAGGGCCGCCAGGCGAAGACGAGTAAGACCAAGACGCCGGCGCTGAAGGGGAGTCCTCAGCGGCGCGGCGTGTGCACGCGCGTGTACACCACCACCCCCAAGAAGCCGAACTCCGCGCTGCGCAAGGTCGCTCGGGTGAAGCTCAGCAGCCAGATCGAGGTGACCGCCTACATCCCGGGCGTCGGGCACAACCTCCAGGAGCACTCCCTCGTGCTGGTCCGTGGTGGCCGGGTGAAGGACCTTCCGGGCGTGCGCTACAAGATCGTCCGCGGTTCGCTGGATACCCAGGGTGTCCGCAACCGCAAGCAGGCCCGCAGCCGCTACGGCGCGAAGAAGGAGAAGAGCTGACATGCCGCGTAAGGGCCCTGCTCCGCGCCGGCCGCTGGTCGCGGACCCGGTTTACAACTCCCCGCTGGTCACCCAGCTGGTGAACAAGATCCTGCTCCGTGGCAAGCGTCAGCTCGCCGAGCGCATCGTCTACGAGGCCCTGGAGGGCTGCCGGGAGAAGTCCGGCACCGACCCCGTGGTCACCCTGAAGCGGGCGATGGACAACGTGAAGCCGACCCTGGAGGTGCGCAGCCGCCGGGTCGGTGGCGCGACCTACCAGGTGCCGGTCGAGGTCAAGCCGCAGCGTGCCACCACGCTGGGCCTGCGCTGGCTGGTCACCTACTCCCGCGCCCGCCGGGAGAAGACGATGGTCGAGCGGCTGATGAACGAGCTGCTCGACGCGAGCAACGGTCTCGGCGCCGCCGTCAAGCGGCGTGAGGACACCCACAAGATGGCCGAGTCCAACAAGGCCTTCGCGCACTACCGCTGGTAACGGCCTCCGGGTTCCGGCGCGGTTAGCCGCGCCGGGGCCCGGCACCGGTCGCGATCACACCGACGAGACGACAAGTAGGGATTGAAGTGGCCGCCGCAGACGCGCTCGCCAACGTACGCAACATCGGCATCATGGCGCACATCGATGCCGGTAAGACCACTACCACCGAGCGAATCCTGTTCTACACCGGCATCACCTACAAGATCGGTGAGGTCCACGAGGGCGCCGCCGTCATGGACTGGATGGAGCAGGAGCAGGAGCGGGGCATCACCATCACCTCCGCCGCCACCAAGTGCGAGTGGAAGGGCCACACGATCCAGATCATCGACACGCCCGGCCACGTCGACTTCACGGTCGAGGTCGAGCGGTCGCTGCGGGTCCTCGACGGTGCGGTGGCCGTCTACGACGGCGTCGCCGGCGTGGAGCCGCAGACGGAGAACGTCTGGCGTCAGGCCGACAAGTACAACGTCCCCCGGATGTGCTTCGTCAACAAGCTCGACCGGACCGGCGCGGACTTCTTCCGCTGCGTGCAGATGATGATCGACCGGCTCAACGCCACCCCGCTGGTGCTCCAGGTGCCGATCGGCGCCGAGTCCGACTTCATCGGCGTGGTGGACCTCGTCGGCATGCGTGCCCTCACGTGGCGCGGGGAGACCCAGAAGGGCGAGGACTACGCGGTCGAGGAGATCCCGGCCGAGCTGGCGGAGACCGCCGCCGAGTGGCGCGAGAAGCTGCTGGAGACCCTGGCCGACGTCGACGACTCGGTGATGGAGAAGTACCTCGAGGGCGAGGAACTCTCGGTCGAGGACATCCAGGCCGGCATCCGCCGCGCCACCATCGAGGGCAAGGCCAACCCGGTGCTCTGCGGTACCGCGTTCAAGAACAAGGGCATCCAGCCCATGCTCGACGCGGTGGTCGCCTACCTGCCGTCGCCGCTGGACATCCCGGCGATCGAGGGCACGGCCGCCGACGGGGAGACCCCGTTGCAGCGCAAGCCGTCGACCTCGGAGCCCTTCTCCGGTCTCGCGTTCAAGATCCAGACCGACAAGCACCTGGGCAAGCTGACCTACTTCCGGGTCTACTCCGGCGTGGTCGAGTCCGGGTCCCAGGTGGTCAACTCCACCAAGGACCGCAAGGAGCGGATCGGCAAGATCTACCAGATGCACGCCAACAAGCGGGAGGAGCGCAGCTCCGCCAAGGCTGGCGACATCATCGCGGTACAGGGCCTGAAGCAGACCACCACCGGTGACACCCTCTGCGACCCGGCCAACCCGGTCATCCTGGAGTCGATGACCTTCCCGGAGCCGGTCATCGAGGTCGCGATCGAGCCGAAGACCAAGGCCGACCAGGAGAAGCTGAGCACCGCCATCCAGCGGCTCGCCGAGGAGGACCCGACCTTCCGGGTCAAGCTCGACGAGGAGACCGGCCAGACGGTCATCTCCGGCATGGGCGAGCTGCACCTGGACATCCTGGTGGACCGGATGCGCCGCGAGTTCAACGTCGAGGCGAACATCGGCAAGCCGCAGGTGGCGTACCGGGAGACCATCCGCCGCAAGGTGGAGAAGATCGAGTACACCCACAAGAAGCAGACCGGTGGTTCGGGGCAGTACGCCCGGGTCATCGTCAGCCTCGAACCGCTGCCGCTGGACAACGACTCGCCGACGTACGAGTTCGCGAACGCGGTCACCGGTGGGCGGATCCCGCGGGAGTTCATCCCGTCGGTGGACGCCGGTGCCCAGGACGCCATGCAATACGGCATCCTCGCCGGCTTCCCGCTGGTGGGTGTGAAGCTGACCCTGCTGGACGGCCAGTACCACGAGGTCGACTCGTCGGAAATGGCCTTCAAGATCGCCGGTTCGATGGTGCTGAAGGACGCGGCCCGCAAGGCCGATCCGGCACTACTCGAACCGATGATGTCGGTCGAGGTCACGACGCCCGAGGAGAACATGGGCGACGTGATCGGCGACCTCAACTCCCGCCGGGGCATCATCCAGGCGATGGAGGAGCGCAGCGGCGCTCGCATCGTCCGGGCCCTGGTGCCGCTGTCGGAGATGTTCGGCTATGTCGGCGACCTGCGGTCGAAGACCCAGGGCCGGGCTAGCTACAGCATGCAGTTCGACTCCTACGCCGAGGTTCCCGCGAGCGTGGCGAAGGAGATCATCGCGAAGGCGACGGGTGAGTGAGCGGAAACGCGCACTGACCCGGTGCCGGGCCGGTGATACCGCGAGCGCGGCGGGCGGGTAATCTCGCCCGCGGCGCCCACGGGCCGGGCTGCTAGACCGGGCCTGAAGGTTTCACCGCCGCAAGACCCACATGACTTCCCGGCCGGGAACCCTCGGTCGGAAAGGCTGTCGACAGAGTCCTGAGCGCCGAATGGCGTGCCGGGCGTACGAACCAAGAAGTCCACAGGAGGACACCAGTGGCGAAGGCGAAGTTCGAGCGGACTAAGCCGCACGTCAACATCGGCACCATTGGTCACATCGACCACGGTAAGACGACGCTGACGGCGGCCATCACCAAGGTCCTGCACGACAGGATGCCGGACCTGAACCCGTACACGCCGTTCGACGAGATCGACAAGGCGCCGGAGGAGAAGGCCCGGGGCATCACGATCTCGATCGCACACGTCGAGTACCAGACCGAGGCGCGGCACTACGCACACGTCGACTGCCCCGGTCACGCCGACTACATCAAGAACATGATCACCGGTGCCGCGCAGATGGACGGCGCGATCCTGGTGGTCGCGGCGACCGACGGCCCGATGCCGCAGACCCGCGAGCACGTGCTGCTGGCCCGCCAGGTCGGCGTTCCCTACATCGTCGTGGCGCTGAACAAGAGCGACATGGTCGACGACGAGGAGCTGCTCGAGCTGGTCGAGCTCGAGGTCCGCGAGCTGCTCTCGGCGCAGGAGTACCCCGGTGACGACCTGCCGGTCGTCCGGGTCTCGGCGCTGAAGGCGCTCGAGGGCGACCCGGAGTGGACCGACAAGCTCATGGACCTGATGAGCGCCGTCGACACCGCCATTCCGCAGCCGGAGCGCGAGACCGAGAAGCCGTTCCTCATGCCGATCGAGGACGTCTTCACGATCACCGGTCGGGGCACCGTGGTGACCGGCCGCGCCGAGCGCGGTGTGCTCAAGCCGAACGAGGAGGTGGAGCTCGTCGGTATCCGCGAGAAGTCGCAGAAGACGGTCTGCACCGGTATCGAGATGTTCCGCAAGCTGCTCGACGAGGCCCGTGCGGGTGAGAACGTCGGTCTGCTGCTGCGTGGCATCAAGCGCGAGGACGTCGAGCGCGGCATGGTGGTCGTCAAGCCCGGCACCACCACCCCGCACACGGAGTTCGAGGCGACCGTCTACATCCTCTCCAAGGAGGAGGGCGGCCGGCACACCCCGTTCTTCCAGAACTACCGTCCGCAGTTCTACTTCCGGACCACGGACGTTACCGGCGTCGTCACGCTGCCCGAGGGCACCGAGATGGTCATGCCGGGTGACAACACCACGATGTCGGTCAAGCTGATCCAGCCGATCGCGATGGAGGAGAACCTGAAGTTCGCCATCCGCGAGGGCGGCCGGACGGTCGGCGCCGGGTTCGTCACGAAGATCGTCAAGTAATCAAGTAATTCAGGTAACCCCGATTAGCGTTGCCGTGCGGTAGTACGGCATACTGGTCAGGTTGCGTACCGGCGGGGTGGCTGGCTGTCAGCAGCCAGCCACCCTTGCTGGGCGTCCGGAGGTAGTTGATCTATCCCCGGCGCCCCGATACTTCCCGCACGGGCGGGACCGCCTCGGACTTTCCGGGGTGGAGTCCGGCCCCGGGGTGCGACACGCCCGACCGCGGGGGTCGGACAGCACGGGAACTGGGCAGCGCCCGAGCCCGGCATGGAACATCCCGCTCCCCCTCCGGGAGAGCGGCTCCGCTGGAGCGGGCGGGCGGGACGGACAAGGCGAGAGAAGGAACAGAGGCCACCATGGCGGGACAGAAGATCCGCATCCGGCTCAAGGCGTACGACCACGAGGTGGTCGACTCCTCGGCGCGCAAGATCGTTGAGACGGTGACGCGTACCGGGGCTCAGGTCGCGGGCCCGGTGCCGCTGCCCACGGAGATCAACCGTTTCTGCGTGATCCGTTCGCCGCACAAGTACAAGGACTCGCGTGAGCACTTCGAGATGCGCACGCACAAGCGTCTGATCGACATCATCGACCCGACCCCCAAGACGGTCGATTCGCTCATGCGCCTCGACCTGCCGGCTGGCGTCGACATCGAGATCAAGCTGTAGGGACCGGACTAATGGACAGGCAAGTGAAGGGCATCCTGGGCGCCAAGCTCGGCATGACCCAGGTCTGGGACAACAACAAGGTTGTCCCGGTGACCGTGGTGCAGGCCGGACCGTGCGTCGTCACCCAGGTCCGCACCGCTGAGAAGGACGGCTACTCCGCGGTCCAACTGGCGTACGGCGTGGTCGACCCCCGGAAGGTCAAGAAGCCGATCGGCGGCCACTACGCCAAGGCCAACGTGGCGCCGCGCCGGCACATCGTCGAGCTGCGCACCACCGACGCCGCCGACTACGAGCTGGGTCAGGAGGTCAGCGTCGAGGCGTTCGCCGTCGGTACGCCGATCGACGTGACCGGCCGCACCAAGGGCAAGGGCTTCGCCGGTCCCATGAAGCGGCACGGCTTCCACGGTCTGCGCGCCAGCCACGGTGTCGAGCGCAAGCACCGCTCGCCCGGTTCGATCGGCGCCTGCGCGACCCCCGGCCGCGTCTTCAAGGGCACCCGGATGGCCGGCCGGATGGGTGGGGCGCGCTACACGGTGCAGAACCTCACCATCCAGGCGGTCGACCCGGAGAACAACCTGCTCCTGGTCCGCGGCGCCGTCCCCGGCCCCAAGGGCGCGCTGGTGCTGGTCCGCTCGGCCGCCAAGGTCGTGGCCAAGAAGGGCGGTGCGGCATGACCACCGTTGACGTGCTGACCGCCGAGGGCACCAAGAGCGGCTCGGTCGAGCTGCCCGCCGAGGTCTTCGACGTGCAGGCCAACATCGCGCTGATGCACCAGGTCGTGGTCGCCCAGCTCGCCGCCGCGCGGCAGGGCACGCACAAGACCAAGACCCGTGGCGAGGTCGCCGGTGGCGGCAAGAAGCCGTACAAGCAGAAGGGCACCGGTCGGGCCCGGCAGGGTTCGATCCGCGCGCCGCAGTTCGCCGGCGGTGGCGTCGTGCACGGGCCGGTCCCGCGTGACTACAGCCAGCGGACCCCGAAGAAGATGAAGGCCGCCGCGCTGCGGGGTGCCCTCTCGGACCGGGCCCGCGGCGGCCAGGTGCACGTGGTCGAGACCTTCGTCTCCGGCGACAAGCCGTCGACCAAGGCAGCCCTCACCGCGCTGCGCAAGGCGACCGAGGCCAGGCGGGTGTTGGTCGTGCTCAGCAGCACCGACGAGCTGAACTGGCTCTCGCTGCGCAACGAGCCCCGGGTACACCTGCTGGAGGCGAGCCAGCTCAACACGTACGACGTGCTGGTGGCCGACGACGTGGTCTTCACCAAGGAGGCCCTGGACGAGTTCCTGGGTGTCCGTGGTGGGGCGCAGGGTGAGGAGAGCGAGAAGTGAGCACCATCGCCGACCCGCGAGACATCATCTTCGCGCCGGTCGTCTCAGAGAAGAGCTACAGCGAGCTGAACAAGAACTGGTACACCTTCCTGGTGCACCCGGACGCCAACAAGACCGCCATCAAGATCGCGATTCAGCAGATCTTCGACGTGCGCGTCCTGACGGTGAACACGCTCAACCGCGAGGGCAAGCGCAAGCGCACCCGCACCGGGTACGGCAAGCGCAAGAACACCAAGCGGGCGATGGTGAAGCTGGCTGACGGTGACCGTATCGAGGCCTTCGGCGGCCCGGTCAGCTGAGGGGTATAGACAATGGCTATCCGTAAGTACAAGCCGACGACGCCGGGCCGGCGTGGCTCCAGCGTCGCCGACTTCGCCGAGATCACCCGGTCCACCCCGGAGAAGTCGCTGCTGGTTCCGCTGCCGAAGAAGGGCGGGCGTAACGCCCACGGCCGGATCACCACGCGGCACCACGGTGGCGGGCACAAGCGGCAGTACCGTCTGATCGACTTCAAGCGGGTCGACAAGGACGGCGTGCCGGCGAAGGTCGCGCACATCGAGTACGACCCCAACCGCACCGCGCGGATCGCGCTGCTGCACTACCTCGACGGCGAGAAGCGGTACATCCTCGCGCCGAAGGACCTGAAGCAGGGCGACCGGGTCGAGTCCGGTCCGGGCGCCGACATCAAGCCGGGCAACAACCTGCCGCTGCGCAACATCCCGGTCGGTTCCACCGTCCACGCGGTGGAGCTGCGTCCCGGCGGTGGCGCCAAGCTGGCCCGCTCGGCCGGCGTCGGCATCCAGCTGCTGGGCCGGGAGGGGGCGTACGCCACGCTGCGGATGCCCTCCGGCGAGATCCGGCGGGTCGACGTGCGCTGCCGGGCCACCATCGGTGAGATCGGCAACGCCGACCAGTCAAACATCAACTGGGGCAAGGCCGGCCGGATGCGCTGGAAGGGCCGTCGCCCGACCGTCCGTGGTGTGGCGATGAACCCGGTCGACCACCCGCACGGCGGTGGTGAGGGTAAGACCTCCGGTGGTCGTCACCCGGTGAACCCGCAGGGTAAGCCCGAGGGTCGTACCCGGCAGAAGGGCAAGGCGAGCGACCGCCTCATCGTCCGCCGCCGCTACGCCACCCGTAAGCGCGGCTAAGGGAGATAGGTAGACATGCCTCGCAGCCTGAAGAAGGGCCCGTTCATCGACGACCACCTGCTCAAGAAGGTGGAGACGCAGAACGAGAAGGGCTCGAAGAACGTCATCAAGACCTGGTCGCGCCGTTCGACGATCATCCCGGACATGCTCGGGCACACGATCGCCGTGCACGACGGGCGCAAGCACGTCCCGGTGTTCATCACCGAGGCGATGGTCGGGCACAAGCTCGGTGAGTTTGCGCTGACCCGCACGTTCAAGGGTCACGAGAAGGACGACCGGAAGAGCCGCCGGCGCTGAGCGCCGACCACGGATAAAGGATCAAGGGGTTTCAGCGATGCCAGTAAAGGGCGACGCTCCGGTGCTTCCGGGCGCGCGGGCGGTTGCGCGACACGTGCGCATCTCGCCGACCAAGGCGCGCCGGGTGGTCAACCTCGTCCGCGGTCTGCCCGCGAAGGAGGCGCTCACGGTGCTGCAGTTCGCGCCGCAGGCGGCGAGTGAGCAGGTTTACAAGGTGCTCGCGAGCGCGATCGCCAACGCGGAGAACAACGAGCGGCTGGACCCCGACGCGCTGCTCGTCAGCGAGGCGTTCGTGGACGAGGGCCCGACGATGAAGCGGTTCCAGCCTCGGGCGCAGGGCCGGGCGTACCGGATCCGCAAGCGGACCTGCCACATCACCATCGTGGTGGAGGCCGTGGCGCCGACGGCCCCGGCCGGGCGGGGTGCGGCGAAGAAGGCCGCTCCGGCCAAGGCGACCAAGTCGACCGAGCCGGCCGCGACCGAGCCGACGACCGAGGGCGGCCAGACGCAGAGCAAGACGGAGGGTGCCGAGTAATGGGGCAGAAGGTTCACCCGCACGGGTTCCGGCTCGGCATCTCGACCGACTGGAAGTCCCGCTGGTACGCGGACAAGCTCTACAAGGACTACATCGCCGAGGACGTCAAGATTCGGCGGATGATGTCCAAGGGCCTGGAGCGGGCCGGCATCTCGAAGGTCGACATCGAGCGGACCCGGGACCGGGTGCGGGTCGACATCCACACCGCCCGGCCGGGCATCGTCATCGGCCGCAAGGGCGCCGAGGCGGACCGCATCCGTGGCGAGCTGGAGAAGCTGACCGGCAAGCAGGTGCAGCTCAACATCCTTGAGGTGAAGAGCCCGGAGTCGGACGCGCAGCTCGTCGCGCAGGGCGTGGCCGAGCAGCTCTCCAGCCGGGTCAGCTTCCGGCGGGCGATGCGTAAGGCCATGCAGTCCGCGATGAAGAACCCGATCGTGCGGGGCATCCGGGTGCAGGTCTCCGGCCGGCTCGGCGGTGCCGAGATGAGCCGTACCGAGTTCTACCGCGAGGGTCGGGTGCCGCTGCACACGCTGCGGGCCAACATCGAGTACGGCTTCTTCGAGGCCCGGACCACCTTCGGCCGGATCGGCGTGAAGGTCTGGATCTACAAGGGCGACGCCGTACCCGGTCGGGAGGCCCCGGCCGAGACGGGTCCGGCGCGTCCGCGCCGCGAGCGGGGCGACCGTCCCGACCGGCCGCGTCGCGGCCGTTCCGGTTCCTCCGGCACCACGCCGGGTGGCACCGAGGCGGGTCGGGCCGCGCAGGCGGAGGCCTCCGGTACGCCCGCCGAGGCGACGAACGACAGCGCCGCGCCGGCCACCGCCGCGGCGACTCCGGCGGGTTCCGCCGGAACGGACAGCTCAGCGCAGGAGGGCTGACAGATGCTGATGCCGCGCAAGCCCCCGAAGGGCTTCCGCAAGCCGCACCACCCCGACCGCCACGGCGCGTCGAAGGGCGGCAACCGGGTGGTGTTCGGCGAGTTCGGAATCCAGGCGCTCGAGCCCGCGTACGTGACCAACCGGCAGATCGAGTCGGCACGTATCGCGATGACCCGGCACATCAAGCGTGGTGGCAAGGTCTGGATCACCGTTTTCCCGGACCAGGCCCTGACCAAGAAGCCGGCCGAAACGCGGATGGGTTCCGGTAAGGGCTCGCCCGAGTGGTGGGTGGCGAACGTGAAGCCGGGGCGGGTGCTCTTCGAGATGTCCTTCCCCAACGAGCAGATCGCGCGAGAGGCGATGCGTCGCGCGATCCACAAGCTCCCGATGAAGTGCCGCATTGTGACGCGCGAAGTGGGTGAAAGCTGATGGCCGCGGGCGTGAAGGCCAGCGAGCTGCGTGAGCTCTCCGAGGAGGAGCTGGTCAGCCGGCTCCGGGAGGCCAAGGCGGAGCTGTTCAACCTCCGCGTCCAGTCGGCGACCGGTCAGCTGGACAACAACCGCCGGCTCCAGGTCATCCGCCGGGAGATCGCCCGGATCTACACGATCATGCGTGAGCGTGAGCTTGGGCTTTCGGCCGCGCCGACTGAGGTGACTGCATCATGAGTGACGAGACCACCACCACCGCGCAGGCGCGGGCTCAGCGCAAGGTCCGGGAGGGCCTCGTGGTGAGCGACAAGATGGAAAAGACCGTGGTCGTCGAGGTCGAGGACCGGGTCAAGCACGCGCTGTACGGCAAGGTCATGCGCCGCACCAGCAAGCTGAAGGCGCACGACGAGCAGAACGCGTGCGGCGTGGGCGACCGGGTGTTGCTCATGGAGACCCGTCCGCTCTCCGCCACCAAGCGGTGGCGGGTTGTGGAGATCCTCGAGAAGGCCAAGTAAGAGCCGTACCGCAGGCTCAGGGTTCCGCCAAGCTCAGCCGGCACGGTACTTCGGTCGACGAAGGCAGGCCGGATGAACCGCCGGCTGAGAACTGGCAGACATAGGAGATAGACGTGATTCAGCAGGAGTCGCGACTGCGCGTCGCCGACAACACGGGTGCCCGGGAGATCCTGTGCATCCGGGTGCTCGGTGGCTCCGGTCGGCGCTACGCGGGCATCGGCGACGTCATCGTGGCCACGGTCAAGGACGCCATTCCCGGTGCCGGTGTGAAGAAGGGCGACGTCGTCAAGGCGGTCGTCGTCCGCACCGCCAAGGAGAAGCGGCGGCCGGACGGCTCGTACATCCGATTCGACGAGAACGCGGCCGTGATCATCAAGGATGGTGGCGACCCACGAGGTACCCGTATCTTTGGCCCGGTTGGCCGTGAGCTGCGGGACAAGCGGTTCATGAAAATCATCTCGCTCGCGCCGGAGGTGTTGTAAACCGTGAAGGTCAAGAAGGGCGACACAGTCATCGTCATCGCCGGCAAGGACAAGGGTGCCAAGGGCAAGGTCATCGCGGCCTACCCGCGGCAGGACAAGGTCCTGGTCGAGGGCGTGAACCGGGTCAAGAAGCACACCCGCATCCGCACCACCCAGCGCGGGGCGAAGACCGGCGGCATCGTCACGCAGGAGGCCGCGATCCACGTCTCGAACGTGATGGTCGTGGACTCCGACGGCAACCCGACGCGGGTCGGGTACCGGATCGACGAGGGCGGCCAGAAGGTCCGCATCGCGCGTAGCACCGGTAAGGACCTGTGATGACGGCAACCGAGACCAAGACGCTGCCCCGGCTCAAGCAGCGGTACCGCGAAGAGATCGTGGGGCAGCTCCGCGAGCAGTTCCAGTACGGCAACCCGATGCAGGTGCCCGGACTGGTCAAGATCGTCGTCAACATGGGTGTCGGCGAGGCGGCCCGGGACGCGAAGCTGATCGACGGCGCCGTACGCGACCTGGCCACCATCTCCGGCCAGAAGCCGCAGGTCCGCCGGGCCCGCAAGTCCATCGCGCAGTTCAAGCTCCGCGAGGGCATGCCGATCGGTGCGAAGGTGACCCTGCGCGGCGACCGGATGTGGGAGTTCCTGGACCGGCTCCTCTCCATCGCGCTGCCCCGGATCCGGGACTTCCGCGGTCTGGACGGGCGCAAGCTCGACGGGAACGGCAACTACACGTTCGGCCTGACCGAGCAGTCGGTGTTCCACGAGATCGACCAGGACCGGATCGACCGCGTACGGGGCATGGACATCACGGTGGTGACCACCGCCAAGACCGACGACGAGGGCCGGGCGCTGCTCAAGCTCCTGGGCTTCCCGTTCAAGGAGAACTGAGGACTGATATGGCGAAGAAGGCGCTGATCCTCAAGGCCGCCGCGAAGCCGAAGTTCTCGGTTCGCGCGTACACCCGCTGCCAGCGTTGCGGGCGGCCGAAGGCGGTCTACCGCAAGTTCGGCCTCTGCCGGGTCTGCATCCGGGAGATGGCCCACCGCGGTGAGCTGCCCGGCGTGTCGAAGGCTTCCTGGTGACACTGCGCCCCATCCGTGGGTGGCGGAGCGAGGACCGCGACGCCACCCGCTTTGGGCCCAGCCACGTCCCGACCGATATCCGGGGCGAGGATCGCAACGCCGTAGGCCCGGGCCACTGCCCCGGGAACCCCGGCGAGAAAGGCTGACGAGATCCATGACGATGACCGACCCGATCGCAGACATGCTGACGCGTCTGCGTAATGCCAACCAGGCGTACCACGACCGGGTGACGATGCCCTACTCGAAGATCAAGGCGAACATCGCCGAGGTCCTCAAGTCCGAGGGCTACATCGCCACCTGGGCTGTCGAGGAGCCCGAGGAGGGCGTCGTCGGCAAGCGACTGGTCGTCGAGCTGAAGTACGGCCAGAACCGGGAGCGGAGCCTGGCCGGCATCAAGCGCGTGTCCAAGCCCGGCCTCCGGGTGTACGCCAAGTCGGACGGGCTCCCGCGGGTGCTCGGTGGACTGGGCGTGGCGATCATTTCGACGTCCCAGGGGCTGCTGACCGACCGGCAGGCCCGCAAGCGGAGCGTTGGCGGGGAAGTCCTCGCCTTCGTCTGGTAACGGGAGACAGAGAGAAATGTCGCGTATTGGACGTAAGTCGATCCCGGTGCCCTCCGGCGTCGAGGTGACCATCGACGGCTCGACCGTCAAGGTCAAGGGGCCGAAGGGCGAGCTGTCGCACACCCTGGCCGAGCCGATCACGGCCGAGCGGGGCGAGGACGGCGAGCTGCACGTCAACCGGCCGAACGACGAGCGCAAGGCCAAGGAGCTGCACGGCCTGAGCCGTACCCTGGTGGCGAACATGATCGTCGGTGTGACCGAGGGCTACCGCAAGACCCTGGAGATCGCCGGCACGGGTTACCGGGTCACCGCCAAGGGCAGCGACCTGGAGTTCGCGCTCGGGTTCTCGCACCCGGTGCAGGTGAAGGCCCCGGCCGGGATCACCTTCACCGTCGAGCGGCCCACCCTGTTCCACGTGGCCGGCATCGACAAGCAGCAGGTCGGCGAGGTCGCCGCCAACATCCGGAAGATTCGTCCGCCGGAGCCGTACAAGGGCAAGGGCGTCAAGTACCAGGGCGAGGTCATCCGCCGCAAGGCCGGAAAGGCGGGCAAGAAGTGACCGCCAACGGTAGGGCGAGGGCATCCGCCGGCCGCGAGGCTGGGAGAAAGGCAGGTAAGAAGTGACCGCCACACTGCTCAAGCGTCGCCGCGGGGTCGCCGCCAAGCGCGCCATCGGGCGGGCGCGTCGGCACTTCCGGGTCCGCAAGACCGTCACCGGCACCGCCGAGCGGCCGCGTCTCGTGGTCACCCGCTCGCTGCGGCACATCACCGCGCAGATCGTGGACGACGGCAGGGGCCACACGCTGGTCTACGCCTCGACCATGGACGAGTCGATCCGGGGTGCCGAGGGCGACAAGAGCGCCCTGGCCGGCAAGGTCGGCGCGCTCGTCGCCGAGCGGGCCAAGGCCGCCGGGATCTCCAAGGTCGTCTTCGACCGCGGTGGCAACCAGTACGCGGGGCGGATCGCCGCGCTGGCCGACGCGGCCCGCGAAGCCGGGCTCGAGTTCTAAACCCCGTCACGAGGAGAAAGGAAGGCTGCTGATGCCAGGTCAACAGCGCCGTGGCGGCGGGTCCGGTGGCAACGAGGGTGGTCGCCGCGACAACCGCCGTGAGGGCGGTCGCGGAAACGCGCCCGCCGAGAAGACGCCGCATCTTGAGCGGGTCGTCGCCATCAACCGGGTTGCCAAGGTCGTGAAGGGTGGTCGTCGCTTCAGCTTCACCGCCCTGGTGATCGTCGGCGACGGCGACGGCACGGTCGGGGTGGGCTACGGAAAGGCCAAGGAGGTGCCCGCGGCGATCGCCAAGGGTGTCGAGGAGGCCAAGAAGCACTTCTTCAAGGTGCCCCGGATCGGTGCCTCGATCCCGCACCCGGTCACGGGCGAGGACGCCGCCGGTGTGGTGCTGCTCAAGCCGGCCAGCGCCGGTACGGGTGTCATCGCCGGTGGTCCGGTCCGGGCCGTACTGGAGTGCGCGGGCATCCACGACGTGCTCTCCAAGAGCCTCGGCTCGTCCAACCCGATCAACATCGTGCACGCCACGGTGGCGGCCCTGAAGGGGCTGGAGTCGCCGGAGGCGGTCGCGAAGCGTCGGGGCCTGCCGGTCGAGGACGTCGCCCCGGCCGCCATGCTGGCGGCCCAGGCGGGGGTGACGGCCTGATGGCACGCCTGAAGGTGACCCAGGTCCGGTCCGGCATCGGGACCAAGCACAACCAGCGCGAGTCGCTGCGGTCGCTCGGTCTCAAGCGGATCAACGACGTGGTGGTCAAGGAGGACCGCCCCGAGATTCGGGGCATGATCTTCACCGTGAGCCACCTCGTGAAGGTCGAGGAGGTCGAGTAATGACGATCAAGGTCCACCACCTGCGCCCGGCCCCCGGAGCGAAGACCGAGAAGACCCGGGTGGGTCGCGGTGAGGGCTCGAAGGGGAAGACCGCCGGTCGCGGTACCAAGGGTTCCAAGGCCCGGAAGAACATCTCGGCGGCGTTCGAGGGTGGGCAGATGCCCATCCACATGCGGCTGCCGAAGCTGAAGGGCTTCAAGAACAAGTTCAAGGTCGTGTTCCAGGTGGTCAACCTGGACCGGCTCGCCGAGCTGTTCCCGGAGGGCGGCCAGGTCGGTCCGCAGGAGCTGGTTCAGGCCGGCGCCGTCCGCAAGGGCCAGCCGGTGAAGGTTCTCGGTACCGGGGAGCTGGGCGGGGTCGCCCTCCAGGTGTCGGCGCACGCGTTCAGCGCGTCGGCCAAGGAGAAGATCACCGCTGCCGGCGGCTCGGTGACGGAGCTGTAGGACGTCGCGGTCGAGGCGCTCGCCCAGTTGATGGCAACTGGCGGGCGCCCTGACCTACTAGGGGTCCATCGATCCCGTTAACATCGGAAACGGTGAATGTTCTCCGGGTGGATCTGCCCGGGAGCGCGCCGGACTGTTAGAGTCCGATCCCAGCTATGGGTATCGGGTCGATCGCCCGACAACCACCCCGTCCCGCCATGAACCACCGGCGGCCGCCTCGCGCAGGAGGAAGAAGTTGCTCTCCGCCTTTCTCAGTGCGTTCCGCACGCCTGACCTGCGCAAGAAGCTGCTGTTCACAGTAGGCATCATCGCGGTCTACCGGCTCGGTGCGACGCTGCCCAGCCCGGGCGTCTCCTACGGCAACGTGCAGCAGTGCATCCAGACCATGGAGTCGGGTGAGGGCAACGGCGTCTTCAACCTGCTCAACCTCTTCTCCGGCGGCGCGCTGCTCTCGCTGTCGGTCTTCGCGCTGGGCATCATGCCCTACATCACCGCCTCGATCATCCTGCAGCTGCTCACCGTGGTCATCCCGCGGTTGGAGCAGCTCCGCAAGGAGGGCCAGGCCGGTCAGGCGAAGATCACGCAGTACACCCGTTACCTCACCCTCGGCCTGGGCATCCTGCAGGCCTCGGCGTTCGTGGCGCTGGCCCGTTCCGGCCAGCTCTTCAACGGGATGTGCCAGGAGTTCCCGATCATCCCGGAGGGCACCGGCCTGCCGACCTGGCTGACCGTGACCGTCCTGGTGATCACGATGACCGCCGGTACCGGTGTCGTGATGTGGCTCGGCGAGCTGATCACCGACCGCGGCGTCGGCAACGGCATGTCGGTGCTGATCTTCACCTCGATCGCCGCCCGGCTGCCCAGCGAGGGCTGGACCATCAAGAACAACAAGGGCTGGGGCATGTTCGGCCTGGTCCTGGTCCTGGTCCTGGTGGTCATCACCGCGGTCGTCTTCATTGAGCAGGCCCAGCGCCGCATCCCGGTGCAGTACGCCAAGCGCATGATCGGCCGGCGGATGTACGGCGGCACCTCCACCTACATCCCGCTGAAGGTGAACCAGGCGGGTGTGATCCCGGTCATCTTCGCGTCGTCGCTGCTCTACCTGCCGTCGCTGCTGCTCCAGTTCTTCGACCAGAACAACCTGAACAACTGGCAGACCTGGGTGCAGAACCACCTGGTGCAGCCGGACAGCCCGACCTACATCAGCGTCTACTTCCTGCTGATCATCTTCTTCACGTACTTCTACGTCTCGATCACGTTCAACCCGACCGAGGTCGCGGACAACATGAAGAAGTACGGCGGGTTCGTCCCGGGCATCCGGCCGGGCAAGCCGACCGCCGACTACCTGGACTTCATCCTGAGCCGGATCACCCTCCCCGGTGCGCTCTACCTGGGCCTGATCTCGATCCTGCCGAACTTCTTCTTCATCTGGCTGGACAGCCAGCAGTACCAGAACTTCCCGTTCGGCGGCGTCGCGGTGCTGATCATGGTCGGTGTCGGGCTGGAGACCGTGAAGCAGATCGAGAGCCAGCTCATGCAGCGGAACTACGAAGGGTTCCTGCGGTAGATGCGACTCGTTCTGGTCGGTCCCCCCGGGGCGGGCAAGGGGACCCAGGCCGAGTTCATCGCCGCCCACCTCGCCGTGCCCAAGATCTCGACAGGGGACATCTTCCGGGCCAACGTGTCGCAGGGCACCCCACTCGGTGTCGAGGCGAAGCGTTACATGGACGCCGGCAAGCTGGTGCCCGACGAGGTGACGATCAACATGGTCCGGGACCGGCTCGCCCGCCCGGACGCGGCCGAGGGCTTCCTGCTGGACGGATTCCCTCGGACGACCCCGCAGGCCGCGGCGCTGGACAAGCTGCTCGCCGATCTGGGCACCGCCCTGGATCTGGTCATGGAGCTGGTCGTCGACGACGACGAGGTCATCCGGCGGCTCTCCGGCCGGCGTACCTGCCGGGGCTGCGAGAAGGTCTGGCACATCGAGTTCGACGCCCCCTCGGTGGCGGGCGTCTGTGACCGGTGTGGCGGTGAGCTGTTCCAGCGGGACGACGACAAGGCGGAGACGATCGCCGAGCGGCTGCGTGAGTACGCCAGCAAGACCGCACCGTTGATCGACTACTACGGCGCGCAGGGCAAGCTGGTCGGGATCGACGCCACCGGGCCGGTGGAGGACGTCACCGTCCGGGCTATCGACGCCCTGCGGTCGTACGGCGGATAGGCTGGGCACCATGCGCCGACCCCAGCTGGACATCCAGCTGAAGACCCCGGAGCAGATCGAGCTGATGCGGGCTGCCGGGCTCGTCGTCGCGGCGGCCCTGGAGCGGATGCGCGCGGCCGTGGCTCCCGGCGTCTCCACCGCCGATCTCGACGCGATCGCCGAGTCGGTGATCCGGGAGGCCGGCGGCACCCCCTCGTTCAAGGGCTACCACGGTTATCCGGCCTCGATCTGCTCCTCGGTCAACGAGCAGATCGTGCACGCCATCCCGGCGCCGACCCAGGTGCTCCGGGACGGCGACCTGATCTCCATCGACTGCGGGGCGATCCTCGACGGCTGGCACGGCGACGCCGCGATCACGGTCGGGGTCGGCGAGGTCCGTCCGGAACTGCTCCGGATGGCCGAGGCCGCCGAGGACGCGATGTGGGCGGGGATCCGGGCCGCGGCGCGCGGCATGCTCAGCGGTCGTGGCCGGCTGACCGACATCTCGTACGCGGTGGAGCGGGCGGTCCGGGCCGCCGGCCGGTACGGCATCGTCGAGGGGTACGGCGGGCACGGCATCGGCACCGAGATGCACCAGGACCCGCACGTGCTCAACCACGGCCGGCCCGGGCGTGGCCCCCGGCTGGTGCCGGGGATGGCGCTGGCGATCGAGCCGATGGTGACCCTGGGCTCGCCCCGGACGGTGGAGCTGGACGACGGCTGGACGGTGATCACCCGGGACGGGTCGATCGCCGCACACGTCGAGCACACGATGGCGCTGCTGGACGACGGCGTCTGGGTGCTGACCGCTCCGGACGGCGGTCGGGCCCGGCTCGGTGACCTGGTCACCGCCCGGGAGCCGGCCACGTCGTCCCCCGGCTGACGGCCCCAGCCCGTTCGAGGAGTGGGCGGGCTGGACCCGTGGTGGCATCCTCGTAGTCATGGACCGGCGGGACCAGATGCGCGCTGCGGACTCCGATCGCACGGCCGTGGCCGACCAGCTCCGGCAGGCCCTGAACGAGGGCCGTCTCGACCTGGGCGAGTACGACGACCGGCTCCAGCGGGCGTACGCCGCGAAGACCTACGCCGACCTCGACGGGCTGCTCACCGACCTGCCGGGTACGGTGCCGGTCGACCAGGCCCAGCTGGTGCCGACCGACCCGAAGCCCGCGGTGTTCCGTCCCGGACCCGACGGCCGCTATCCGGGCGCCACCCGGGCCTGGCTGGCCGACACCTGGGACGGCTATTTCGGCCTGGTCGGCCTGGTGGTCGCGATCTGGGCGGTCACCTCGGTGCTGGCGACCGACTTCCTCTACTTCTGGCCGGGTTGGGTGGCGGGCCCGCTGGGCGCGGTGCTGCTGGTCGGCACGGTCACCGGGCTGGCGAAGGGTGAGCCGCAGCGCTGGGCCGCCAAGCAGGCGGCGAAGCAGGCCGCGAGGGAGCGGGCGAAGATCGAGAAGCGGGCCCGGATCGAGGAGCGGAAACGCCGCCGGGACGAACAGGCCGGCCAGGGGGAACCCGCCTGATATAGTCGCGTTCGTCCGATCCGACCACCCGGGAGTCCCCGGGTTGGCGCTGGCGTGCGGGCGCGCGTACACTGGCTGATCGGCGCACAGCGTCCACTCCGGCATGCCCACCCGCGCTTCGGTGGGGCCGGAGCCGCGGCTGGCTCGGATGTTCTCCATCCGGGAAAGGCGTTGTGAGCCGTCCGGAGTAACCGACGTCAGGACAGCGGAGGACATGCCGAAAAAAGACGGAGCCATCGAGATCGAGGGCCGAGTGATCGAGCCACTCCCGAACGCCATGTTCCGGGTGGAACTCGCCAACGGCCACAAGGTGCTGGCTCACATCAGCGGCAAGATGCGGCAGCACTACATCCGCATCCTGCCCGAGGACCGGGTCGTCGTCGAGTTGTCGCCGTACGACCTGACCCGAGGGCGCATCGTCTACCGCTACAAGTGAACGTCGCCGGACCGTTCGCGGGTCCGGGGCACGTGCACTCTCTGACGACGGCCGGGTGTCCGTGTCCGTCCTCAAGACTCGACGGCGTCAGCGCGCTGCCGGGCACAGATGGGAAAGTAAGGCAACCGTGAAGGTCAAGCCGAGCGTCAAGAGGATCTGCAACAAGTGCCGGGTGATCCGCCGGCACGGCCGGGTCATGGTCATCTGCACCGACCCGCGCCACAAGCAGCGTCAGGGCTGATCCGCAGCCGCCGCCGGTGCGTGCCGGCGGCGTCGACGGTGCGTCCCGACCGCAGATTCCGTACAACAACACAAGCTCGTCCCAGCCGCGAGCGCGAGATCGCCCAGCGAGAACGCAGTCGTGGCCGACCCCCGGTCGGAGGCCGGGGCCCGCAGGTTTGGGCAGGCGGGATGGGGCGGGTACAGACCTCCGCGAAAGAATCCGAGGAGTACGCCCGCACATGGCACGGCTAGCCGGCGTCGATCTCCCCCGCGAGAAGCGGCTGGAGATCGCGCTCACCTACATTTTCGGGGTCGGTCGGACCCGCGCGGTCGAGACGCTCGCCGCCACCGGCATCTCCCCCGACAAGCGCGCCAAGGACCTCACGGACGAGGAGCTGGTCCAGCTCCGGAACCACATCGAGGCGAACTACAAGGTAGAAGGCGACCTGCGCCGCGAGGTCGCCGCTGACATCCGCCGCAAGGTCGAGATCGGCTGCTACGCGGGCATCCGGCACCGCCGGGGTCTGCCCGTCCGTGGTCAGCGGACCCGTACCAACGCCCGGACCCGGAAGGGCCCGAAGCGGACCGTCGCCGGCAAGAAGAAGCCCGGCAAGAAGTAGAGCTGAACCGGAATTCGGGTCGATCTCCACCGAGGTAGGCCGGACTCCGACCCGATCCGGAAAGTCAACTAGGAGCGCACAGACTCATGCCACCGAAGGCTCGCGCCGGGGCCGCCGTAAAGAAGGTCCGGCGCAAGGAACGCAAGAACGTCGCCCACGGGCAGGCGCACATCAAGAGCACGTTCAACAACACCATCGTCTCCATCACGGACCCGACCGGTGCCGTCATCTCCTGGGCCTCCGCCGGCCAGGTGGGCTTCAAGGGTTCCCGCAAGTCGACTCCGTTCGCCGCGCAGCTCGCCGCCGAGGCCGCCGCGCGCCGGGCCATGGAGCACGGCATGCGCAAGGTCGACGTGTTCGTCAAGGGCCCCGGTTCCGGCCGGGAGACCGCCATCCGTTCGCTGCAGGCCGTTGGCCTGGAGGTCGGCCAGATCGCCGACGTCACGCCGCAGCCGCACAACGGGTGCCGTCCGCCGAAGCGTCGTCGGGTCTGAGAGGTAGACGAAGAACATGGCTCGTTACACCGGTGCCGACTGCCGCCGTTGCCGTCGGGAGAAGATGAAGCTGTTCCTCAAGGGCAGCAAGTGCGATGGCCCGAAGTGCCCGTTCGAGTCCCGGCCGTTCCCGCCCGGGCAGCACGGCCGGGGCCGCACCAAGGAGACGGAGTACCTGCTCCAGCTCCGTGAGAAGCAGAAGGCCCGCCGCGTCTACGGCGTCCTGGAGAAGCAGTTCCGGGGGTACTACGAGGAGGCCGTCGCCAAGAAGGGCAAGACCGGCGAGATCCTCCTCCAGATCCTGGAGTCGCGGCTCGACAACGTGATCTACCGGGCCGGCCTGGCGAAGTCGCGCGACCACGCGCGGCAGCTCGTCAAGCACGGCCACCTGACGGTGAACGGCCGCAAGGTCGACATCCCGTCGTACCGGGTGAAGGAGCACGACATCGTCGAGGTCCGGGCCAAGTCCAAGGAGCTGACGCCGTTCATCGTGGCGCAGGCCGAGGCCGGCTCGAAGACGGTGCCGGCCTGGCTGGAGGCGATCCCCAGCCAGATGAAGGTGCTGATCCACTCGCTTCCGGCCCGGGGCGTCATCGACACCCAGGTCCAGGAGCAGCTGATCGTCGAGCTCTACTCGAAGTAACGGTTCCTGGCGCTCCCGCGCCGGCTCCCGGCCTCACCGCCGGGAGCCGGCCCGGAGCGCCGGACAGAAGTTTGGGCATCAAATAGCGGGTGCCCCGAACGAAAAGGAAACAGCATGCTCATCACCCAGCGGCCGACCCTCACCGAGGAGTCGATCAGCGAGACCCGGTCCCGGTTCACCATCGAGCCGCTCGAGCCGGGTTTCGGGTACACCCTGGGCAACTCGCTCCGGCGGACCCTGCTCTCCTCCATCCCGGGCGCGGCGGTCACCTCGATCAAGGTCGACGGTGTGCTGCACGAGTTCACCACCATCCCGGGCGTCAAGGAGGACGTGGTCGAGCTCGTCATGAACGTCAAGGAGCTCTGCGTCAGCTCCGACCACGACGAGCCGGTCAGCATGTACCTGCGCAAGCAGGGCCCCGGCGACGTCACCGCCGGTGACATCCAGCCCCCGGCCGGTGTCTCCGTGCACAACGCCGACCTCAAGCTCGCCACCCTGAACGGCAAGGGCCGGCTCGACATGGAGCTGACCGTCGAGCGGGGTCGCGGCTACGTCACCGCCGCGCAGAACAAGCAGGCCGGCGCCGAGATCGGCCGGATCCCGGTCGACTCGATCTACTCGCCGGTGCTGAAGGTGACGTACCGCGTCGAGGCGACCCGGGTCGAGCAGCGTACCGACTTCGACCGGCTGATCATCGACGTCGAGACCAAGGCGTCGATCGGGCCGCGTACCGCGCTCGCCTCCGCCGGCTCCACCCTGGTCGAGCTCTTCGGGCTGGCCCGGGAGCTGGACGAGAGCGCCGAGGGCATCGACATCGGCCCGTCGCCGCAGGACGCGCAGCTCGCCGCCGACCTGGCGCTGCCGATCGAGGAGCTGGACCTCACCGTCCGGTCCTACAACTGCCTCAAGCGCGAGGGCATCAACACGGTTGGCGAGCTCATCGGGCGTACCGAGGCCGATCTGCTCGACATCCGGAACTTCGGGCAGAAGTCGATCGACGAGGTCAAGATGAAGCTCGCCGGCATGGGGCTGGGGCTGAAGGACTCGGCGCCCAACTTCGACCCGGCGCACGTCGTCGACTCCTTCGGCGAGGCCGACTACGACACCGACGACTACCGCGAGACCGAGCAGCTTTAGTCCGGGGCTAGCCGGAGATCCGGCCACCCACTGGAGATCCGGCCACCCACTATTGAGGAGCACCAAGAATGCCCACGCCCACCAAGGGCCCCCGCCTCGGCGGTAGCCCCGCGCACGAGCGGATGATCCTGGCCAACCTGGCCACCGCGCTGTTCCAGCACGGCCGCATCACCACCACCCAGACCAAGGCCAAGCGGCTCCGCCCGCTCGCGGAGCAGCTCATCACCAAGGCCAAGCGGGGCGACCTGGCGTCCCGCCGGCGGGTGCTGACCGTCGTACGGGACAAGGACGTGGTCTTCGCCCTGTTCGACCAGATCGCTCCCCGGTTCGCCAACCGTCCCGGTGGCTACACCCGGATCGTGAAGACCGTCCCGCGCAAGGGCGACAACGCGCCGATGGCCATCATCGAGCTGGTCGAGGAGCTGGTCGAGGCTCCGGCGGCACCGGCGAAGAAGACCGCCGCCCGCAAGGCGGCCCAGCAGGACAAGGTCGAGGCGCTCGCCCCGGACGAGGAGACCCCGCGTTCCTCGTCGCCCGACGACCGGAACGACCAGGACGCCGAGGCGCCGGAGTCGCGCTCCGGCGACACCGGGGCGGCCCGGGAGGACACCGACGAGGCCGACACCAAGTAACACCGACGAACGAGGCCGGGCCCGGCATCCCCGCAGGGGTGTCGGGCTGCGGCATATCTGGAGCTGGTCGTGGAGCACGAGGTGGATGAGGAGCGGACCCGGGTACGCCTGGACGTCGCCTACGACGGCGGCGACTTCTCCGGCTGGGCCGCCCAGCCCGGTCGGCGTACCGTCGCCGGGGTGCTGGTCGAGGCGCTGACCAGGATCGTCGGGCCGGATCGGGTCAGTGGGCTGACCGTGGCGGGACGGACCGACGCCGGGGTGCACGCCAGCGGGCAGGTCTGCCATCTCGACCTGCCGAGCCCGGTGTGGCGGCAGTGGGCGGAGACGCTGCTGCCCCGGCTCGCCGGGGTACTGCCGCCGGACGTCCGGGTCCGCGCCGTGACCGAGGTACCGGCCGAGTTCGACGCCCGGTTCTCGGCCACCTTCCGGCGCTATGAGTACCGGGTCACCGACGCCCCGTACGGCGCCGAGCCGCTGCGCCGGCACGAGGTGCTGGCCTGGCCCCGCCCGCTGGACCTGGCGGCGCTGAACCAGGCCGCCGCCGGGCTGGTCGGCGAGCACGACTTCGCGGCGTACTGCCGGCGCAAGGAGAACGCCACCACGGTGCGGGAGCTGACCCGGCTGGACTGGCGGCGCGACCCGGACGGTCTGCTGGTGGCCACGGTGCAGGCCGACGCGTTCTGCCAGTCGATGGTGCGCAGCCTGGTCGGGGCGATGCTGGTGGCCGGGGACGGGCGGCGCCCGGTCGACTGGCCGGGTGGGCTGCTCGGGCGGCGGGAGCGGGCCAGCGAGGTGAGCGTGGCGCCGCCGCACGGCTTGACCCTGGTCGCGGTCGGCTACCCGGCCGATCCTGCCGAGTACGCAAGCCGCGCGCTGCGTACCCGTCGGCTCCGGCTCACCGCCTCGGCCTGAGCCGGCCGGCGGACCCGGCGGTGTCGCGCCGCCGGCCCGGGCTCAGTCGGACCCGGCCGGGCTCGCCGGGCCGGACGGGGTGAGAGCGCGCTGGTCGAGCACCTTGCCGCGCAGGTACACCTCGATCATGTCGGAGAGGATCTGCCGGGCGAAGAGGTCCTGGTCGCCGATGGTCTTGCCGTCGCTCTTGGCGACGACGCAGTAGATCAGGAAGTGGCCGCGGACGTGCCAGCCGGCCTGGGCCGAGGCGGCGGTGACGGCCTCGGTGCCGCGTCCGGCGGCGAGACCGAGGAAACGGCCCTTCCGACCGTCCACGATCGGCTTGATCTTCTCGCGCGCCGAGGTCGCCCCGGCCTCGTCGGCCAGGTTGACGATGCCGGCGGTCGCGACGTACAGGCCGGTGGGGGAGCGTACGGTGCCGCGGACGAACTGGCTGCACCCGGCCTCCTGGAGTACGGCCGCGATCTGGCCGTCGGCGACGAGATCGCACTCCTCCGCCTGCTGCGTCTTGAGCAGTTCGTACGCCGACTGCTCGGGGTCGACCAGCACCTCCTTGCCGTTCGGAAAGACCTCCTTGACGGTCAGGGGAGCCGGATCGGCGGTGCGGGAGCTGATGTCCCGGGGTGCGACACCGGCACCGGCGCCGTCGGCCGCCCGGGAGTCCCGGCCGACGGGGTCGTCGACCATGAAGAAGTAGGAGCTGAGCCCGCAGATCCCGAGCAGGAGCAGTACCCCGAGCGAGCCGATGATCAACTGCCAGGTCCGCTTGGAACTGCGCAGCGGTGCGGCGGTGTCGCCGGACGTCGACCCGAGGGTGGCGAGGGCGGAGCCGGGGGCCGGGCCGCCCGAGGGTTTGGCCGGGGCGGGAGCGGGTTTCGCCGGGCCCGGGGCCGATCGGGACGTACGTTCCGGGGCGGCCGGGGTACGGGCCGGCGAGACCGGGGAGGCGCCACCGGCCGGGCCGGTACGCACACCCTGCCCCGACGGTCCCGACCGACCGCCGCCGGGTGGCCCGGAGCGCGGCCCGGCGGGTGAGCCCGGGACCGGCGGCCCGGAGCGTGGTCGTGGTGCGCCCTCGGGGCCGGAGCGCGGCCCGGCGGGTGAACCCGGGACCGGCGGGGCGGGGCGTGGTCGTGGTGTGCCGTCCGGGCCGGGGCGCGGTCCGGTGGGTGAGCCCGGTGCCCGGGCCGGCGGTGCCGCGCCGGGGGGTGGGCCCGAGCGCGGTCCGGCCGGTGAGCCGGGGGCCCGGCCGTGCGGTGCCGCGTCCGGTGGACCGGGGCGCGGTCCGGGTGGGCCCGGGGACCGGTCGTGCGGCGGCCCGGCGGGTGAGCCCGGTGCGACCCCGGCGTTCCGGGACCGGCGCGCGGGAGGTGGAGCACCCTGTGCCGGCCGACCCGGTTCGGCGTCGGGCCGGACCACACCGTCCGTTCCGAGGCCGCCCGGTCGTGGTCGCGGCGATCCCGGCGGTGCGCCCCCGGAGGAGGGACCGGAGCGGGCGGGGCCTCGGCTGCCGGCCCGGCCGGCGGGCGGAGGCTCGGGGCTGACGGGGCGGCCCGGCCGTCGTACCCCGGGACTCTCCGGGGCCGGTGCGGGCGGCATGGCGCGGTCCAGCGGCGGGCGGGACGGGCCGCCCCGGTCACCGCGACGTTCCGCCGGGCCGTCACCCGGCCGGTCGACGGGGCCGCGCCGCCCGCCGGGCGGAGCGGCGGGGTCGGGAAGACCGGGCCGAAGTGGATCCCGGTCGGCCGACGGACGTCGCTGTCGTGGCACCGGCGCCGACCGTGGCGCGGCGGGTGGTGGCTCGGCGGGACCCGGTCGGTAGGCGCCGGGATCGGGCTGGCTGCGACGTCGACCGCCGGAGGCGGGCTCCCGGGAGTCGGGGCCGCCGGCTGCGGCCGGTCCGGACCCGGCGCGGGGCGACCCGAACGGATCGGCGCCGGACGGAACCGGCACCTCCGGGACACCGCGACCACCGGTCCGGGGCGATCGGCCGCCCGGACCCGGCCCGGCCGCGACGCCGGGCAGGTCATCGACGGGTGGCCGGGCACCGGGAACCGGACGGCCGCCCGGCGTCATCCGGTCACGCGGCCCGGGCCGGTCACCGGCGAGCGGCCGCCCGCCGCCCGGTGCCGGTCGGCCGCCGGGAACGGCGTCCTCGGGGGCGGCCAGGTGGCGACCGCCACCGGCCGGGCGTGCCGGGCTGCCGGGAGGCAGCCGATCCGGGCCGGAGCGAGTCGGGGGCAGCCGGCCGGCGCTTCGGCCACCGGGAGTTCCGAGCGGGTCGGGGCCGGGCCTACCCACCGGCGGGTAGCCGGCGCCCGGCCCGACGCCGTCGGGCTCGGGGGCGCCGTGCCGGCCCCGACGGCCCCGGCCGGCGGGCGGCACGGAAGGTCCCGGGCCGTCCGGCACGGGGCCCGGAGAGCGCTCCGGGTACCGCCCGACCGGGCCGTCGCCGTGTAGGCCGAGCGGACCGTCCGTCGGGTGTCGACCGGTCGGGCCGTCCGCCGGGTGTCGAGCGGCGGGGGCGTCCGCCGGAGGTCGGCTGCCCGGTGCGTCGGCGTACCGGCCGCCCGGGGCGTCCGGGTACCGGCCGGCGGGGGTCTGCGGGTGCTGCCGGCCGGCCGGGGCGTCGGCATGCCGGCCGATCGGTCCGTCGGCGCGCCGGGCCGGCCCGTCCGGGAATCTGCCCGGGGTGTCGCCGGGGCGCCCCGGTGTCGCCGCTGCCCGACCTGGACGGTCCGCCGGCCGTCCCGGCCCGTCCGCCGGCCAGCCGCGCGAGGAGCCGGGCCCGGCAGGCTCGGCAGTGGACGGACCGAAGCGGGACGCCGCCGGTAACCCGTCGGACCGGTCGGCACCGGACCGGCGCCGGGCGGCCCTCCCCGGCGGCGGACCGTCCGTCGGATCCGGATCGAGCGAGGGCTCATCGGCGGGATCGCGTCGAGACCGTGGCGGCCCACCGCCCGGTCCAGGTCCACGCCCATAAACCATGTCGCACAGGGTAACGGAAATGCGGATCGGCGCGCCGCCGCAGATGAGTCACAGTTGGTGGGAGAGTGGTCATTTGCCCGGAAGCCGGGCAGGGCCCGGAGTACGGGCACCGGCCGGGGCACTCCTGCGATAGGCGAGAATGCGTGGCGTGACCGGCGACCACTATTTCAGCACCGAGCCCCTGACCAGCGCCGACCGGCGTACGGTGACGTTCTCCGTCGAGGGCGACGACTACTCGCTGACCTCTTCGGCCGGGGTCTTCTCCGCCGACCGGCTCGATCCGGGCACCGCCGTACTGCTGCGCAAGGCCGAACTGCCCGGTGCGCAGACCAGCGGAGCACTGCTCGACCTGGGCTGCGGGTACGGGCCGATCACCTGCGTACTCGCCACCAGGGCGGGGGCGGCCACGGTCTGGGCGGTCGACGTCAACGCCCGGGCCCGCGAACTCACCGGGCAGAACGCGCAACGGCTCGGCCTCGCCGACCGGGTACGCGTCGCGGCGCCCGACGAGGTACCGGACGACATCACGTTCTCCCAACTGTGGTCGAATCCGCCGATCCGGGTCGGCAAGGAGGAGTTGCACGGCATGCTGCGGCGCTGGCTGCCCCGGTTGGCGCCGGACGGCGTGGCCTGGCTGGTGGTGGCCCGGCACCTCGGCGGCGACTCGCTCCAGCGCTGGCTCGTAGAGGCCGGCTGGCGGGTCGAGCGGCACGCCAGCCAGAAGGGTTACCGGGTACTCCGGGTCACCCGCTGACCCGCGCGCAGCGGCCGGCGGCGCCTCCGCAGCCGCTGTCAACCGGCCGAAACCCGGTGTCGGCGGGCGGGGTGCCTGGGGCAGTATGCCGACGTGGGTTACGTGGACGTCACCGGAGTCGGGCACATCCTGCCGGACGGCCGTGAGTTGTTCGCCGACGTCTCCTTCCGGGTCGGCGAGGGTGCCAAGGTCGCCCTGGTCGGGCCGAACGGCGCCGGCAAGACCACCCTGCTGAAGATGGTGGCCGGGGATCTGCCGACCCGGACCGGGGCGATCGCCCGCTCCGGCGGGCTGGGCGTGATGCGCCAGTTCATCGGCATGATCGGCGACGAGTCGACGCTGCACGACCTCGTACTCTCGCTATCGCCGCCGGTCCTGCGCGCCGCCGGGGAGCGGCTGGCGGCGGCCGAGGCGACGCTGCACGCCGCCGAGGTGCGCGGCAAGTTCAGCAGCGCCGCCGGCAAGGCCCAACTCGGGTACGCGGACGCGCTGAGCGCCTGGGGCGAGGCCGGCGGCTACGACGCGGAGGTGCTCTTCGACACCGTCTCCACGATCGTGCTGGAGCTGCCCTGGGAGAAGACCCGCGACCGGCCGGTACGCACCCTCTCCGGCGGGCAGCAGAAGCGGTTCGCCCTGGAGTTGCTGCTGCGCGGCACCGACGAGGTGTTGCTGCTCGACGAGCCGGACAACTTCCTCGACGTGCCGGGCAAGCGCTGGCTGGAGGGGCGGCTGCGGGAGTCGGCGAAGTCCGTCCTCTACGTCTCGCACGACCGGGAGCTGCTGGCCCGTACCGCCGACCGGGTGGTCGCGGTGGAGGGCGGCAGCGCCTGGATGCACCCGGGCGGCTTCGCCAGCTGGCACGCCGCCCGGGTGAACCGGCACGACCGGCTGGAGGAGCAGCGCCGCCGCTGGGACGAGGAGCACCAGAAGCTGCGCGAGCTGATGCTGATGTACAAGCAGAAGGCGGCGTACAACAGCGCGATGGCCTCCCGCTACCAGGCGGCGCAGACCCGGTTGCGCAAGTTCGAGGAGGCCGGGCCGCCACCGGTACCCCCGAAGGACCAGGACATCCGGATGCGGCTGGCCGGCGGGCGTACCGGCAAGCGGGCGATCGTCTGCGAGCAGGTCGAGCTGGACGACCTCACCTTCCCGTTCGACCTGGAGGTCTGGTACGGCGACCGGGTCGCCGTACTCGGCGCCAACGGGACCGGGAAGTCGCATTTCCTCCGCCTGCTCGCCCGGGGCGGCACCGACCCGGATCCGGCCAACGGTCCGGTCGACGGTGGCCCGGCCCTGGCCCCGGTCCGGCACGGCGGGGTGGCCCGGCTGGGCGCCCGGGTGCGGCCCGGTCACTTCTCGCAGACCCACGACCGGCCGGATCTGCTCGACAGGACCCTGGTCGAGGTGCTGTGGCGGGGCGACGACCACCGGGCCGGGATGGACCGGCACACCGCGATGAAGGTGTTGAACCGGTACGAGCTGGCCGGCCAGGGCGACCAGCGGTTCGGCACGCTCTCCGGTGGACAGCAGGCGCGGTTCCTGGTGCTGTTGCTGGAACTCTCCGGCGCGACCCTGCTGTTGCTGGACGAGCCGACCGACAACCTGGACCTGGCCTCGGCCGAGGCGCTGGAGGCCGGGTTGCTGGCGTTCGACGGGACGGTGCTGGCGGTCACCCACGACCGCTGGTTCACCCGGTCGTTCGACCGCTTCCTGCTCTTCCGGGGCGACGGCGAGGTGGTCGAGACGCCGGAACCGGTCTGGGACGTCGCCTGACGTAGGGGAGTGGGTCGGGGCCTGGACCGGTGGTCGGGACCGCTGATCGTCGGCTGCCGATCGCTGTTCGCCGCCGGGTCGGCCGGGGCCGCTCCGCGTGGCTCTCCGGACTGGTGACGTCACCCGGAGTATCGTCCCCGCCGTGGTGCCGCGCGGAACCGGCAGGTGGCGCCTGGCGCGCGGAGCCGCCCAGGTCGCGGTGACCGGGGCGTTTCTCGGCCTCGTCGGCTGGTCGGTGGCGCGGCGCTGGGACGAGGTACCGGCGGTGCTCGGCGAACTCTCCCTGCCGGGCCTGTTGCTGGCCGGACTGGCCGCCGCCGTCGCCGGGCTCTGCGGCTGCCTGGCCTGGCGGGCCATCCTGACGGACTTCGGCGTCGACCTTCCGCTGCGCGGCGCGGCGCGGATCTTCTTCGTCGGGCAGTTGGCGAAGTACCTGCCCGGCAAGGTGTGGCCGATCCTCGTCCAGGCCCGCCTAGGCCGGGCGTACGGGGTGCCGGGGCGGGCGTCGGCCGTCGCCGCGCTGCTGGCGATGCTCGTCACGCTCGGTACCGGCCTGCTGCTCGCCGCCGCCGCCCTGCCGCTGCTGGGCGACCGGGCCGTCGCCGGCTACTGGTGGATCCTGCTGGCCGTCCCGCCCGCGCTGCTGGTGCTCTGGCCGCCGCTGGTCAACCGGATCCTCGCCGCGCTGCTCCGGCTGGCCCGCCGCGAGCCGATGCCCCGGCCGCTCTCCGCGCGCGGCATCGGCGGGGCCGTCGGCTGGTCGCTCGCGACCTGGCTCGGCTACGGTACGCACCTCTGGCTGCTGCTGACCGACGTCGGTGCGACCGGCGGCCCGGACCTGCTGCTCCGCTCGATCGGCGCCTTCGCCGGCTCGTGGTCGGTCGGGTTCCTGCTGGCCGTCGCGCCGGCCGGGGTCGGCCCCCGGGAGGTGGCGCTGCCGCTGCTGCTCGGTCCGACCGTCGCCGGACCGGCCGCGCTGGTCGCCACCGTGCTCTCCCGGCTGCTGCTGACCATGGTGGACCTGCTGCTGCCGGCCGTCGCGGTCTCGCTCCGCTGGTCGGGGCGTCGACTCGCCCGCCGGCTACCCCGGCAGCCGTCCCCCGCCGAGCCGTCCTCTGTCGAGCGGTCCCCTGTCGAGCCGTCCCCGCTTGGGTCGTCTTCGGTCGGGGGGCCGGAGGCGCGCGGGGTGGAGCCGGCGGACCCGGCGACGCGCCAGCCGTAACGACGGAACGTGCCCAGAGATGCACTAGGCGTTACGCTGCTGCTCGTGCGCTGGCTGGTGTTCGGCAGCTACGACGTACGGCGACATCCCCGGGTCGGCGTACTCGTCGAGGGGCTCCGGGCGGCCGGCGACGAGGTAACCGAGCTGAACGAACCGTTGACCATGGACACCGCCGCCCGGATAGCCGTACTCCGGCAGCCGTGGCGACTCCCACTGCTCGTCAGCAAGCTCGCCCGCTGCTGGGCCCTGCTCGTGCTGCGAGCCCTCCGGCAGCGGCACGGCAGCCCGCCCGGCGGACCGGTCGACGCCGTCCTGGTCGGCTATCTCGGACACTTCGACGTGCACCTGGCCCGGCCGCTGTTCCGGGGTACCCCGATCGTGCTCGACCACCTCGTCTCGGCCGCCGGCACGGCCCGGGACCGGGGACTCGCCGACGCCCGAGGTGCCCGGCTACGGCTGATGCGGGCGATCGACGACGCCGCGCTGCACCGGGCCGACGTCGTACTGGTCGACACCGAGGAGCATCTCGACGCGCTCCCGGCAGCGGCCCGGGACCGGGGAACGGTGGTACCCGTCGGAGCCGGCGCAGCGTGGTTCGCCGCCGGTGCCCGTACCGCCCGGGAGCGCTGGCCCGGCGACCCGGCCGGCGGCGGCCGATGGCGGCTGCGGGTCGTCTTCGTCGGCCTCTTCACCCCGTTGCACGGCACCCGGACCCTGGGCGCCGCGCTGGCCGCGCTGGCCGGCGACGACTCGATCGAGGTGACCGTGGTCGGCACCGGACAGGAGCATCCCGGCTGCCGCCGGGCCGCCGCCGACAACCCCCGGGTGATCTGGCACGACTGGATACCGGCGGCTGAGTTGCCCGACTTCGTCGCCGGGCACCACGTGTCGCTGGGCATTTTCGGCGCGACGGCGAAGGCCGGCCGGGTGGTACCGACGAAGGTGTACCAGGGCGCCGCCGCCGGTTGCGCCATCGTCACCTCCGACACCGCACCGCAACGCCGTGCGCTCGGCGACGCGGCCGTCTTCGTGCCGGCCGGCGACCCGTCCGCGCTGGCCGACGCGCTGCGCGACCTGGCCGGGGACCCGGACCGGCTCGCCCGGCTGCGCCGGGCCGCCCGGCGGCGCGCGCTCGAACACTTCTGGCCGGCGACCGTCGTGGCCCCGGTCCGGCACCGGATCGACCCCGCCGTCGGCCGGGACGCCGGCCCGGCCGAGCCGTCGCCGGACGCTGCCGGCGCCCCGAGCCCGGCCGAGCCGTCGCCGGACGCTGCCGGCACCTCGAGCCCGGCCGAGTCGTCGCCGGACGCTGCCGGCACCCCGAGCCGTGGCAACCTGACCGCCGGTCCGGTCTGGTGGCTCGGATGACCGCGCTGGCGGCCGACCCGCCGCTGCCACCCCGGGCGGCCCTGCGCTGGCACGTCGTACGCCGGCTCGTGGCGGAGTGCCGGCCGGGGAGCATCCTCGAACTCGGCTGCGGGCTCGGCTCCGTCGGCACCCGGCTGGCCCGGCTGGCCAGCTACACCGCGGCCGAACCCGACCCGCGCAGCTTCGCGACCGCGTACGCCCGGATCACCCCGCTGGGCGGGACGGTGCACAACGGGGATCACCGGCAGGTACCGGCGGCCGGCGGCTACGACCTGGTCTGCGCCTTCGAGGTGCTGGAACACATCGCCGACGACCTACCGGTACTGACGGAGTGGCTGGCCCTGGCCAGGCCCGGTGGACACCTGCTGCTGTCGGTACCCGCCGACCCGGAGCGGTTCGGCCCCTGGGACACCCTGGTCGGGCACTACCGGCGGTACTCCGCCGAGCAGCTCCGGCAGCGGCTGCTCGACGCCGGTGCCACCGACGTCCGGCTGGTGCACTACGGCTGGCCGCTCGGCTACCTGCTCGACTCCGTACGGGACCGCTGGGCGGGCCGCCGCGCCGACCATCCCACCGAAGCCGGCGGCGCCGGAGGTGGAGCCGAAGCCGGAGCCGGAGGCGGAGGTGGAGGTGGAGGTGGAGGTGGAGGTGACAGCGCCGCCGTGGCCGCCGCCGAGCCCGCCGCCGAGCCCGCTTCTGCCGGTGGTCCCGGCCCGTCGGACGGGCCGCCGGGCGGGACGGCCGAGGAGCGCACCTCCACCTCCGGGCGGATCCTGCAACCGCGCGGCGTCCTGGCCGGCGAGGCGATCCGGCTGGCCGTCTCACCGTTCGTGGTCCTGCAACGGATGCGCCCGGACCGCGGGCCGGGCCTCGTCGCGCTCGCCACCCGCCCGTAGATCCCCGGCCCGCGCGGTCCCGTCGTCCGGGGCCGGAGCCGGGTCACGGGCCGCCGGCGGTGCCGTCCAGGGCGGCGAACGGGACCAGCACGTACGGCCCGTCCCGGGCCACGGCCCGGGACTCGACCGAGGCGGGCAGCCACTCCGGGCGCTTGGCCAGGTTGACCAGGACCAGGTCCTCGGGGCGGGTCGGCTCGGTGTGCAGCGTCGCGGCGCTGAGCTGCCGGGGCGTCAACCGCCAGTAGTAGGCGAGCCAGCGCGGACTCGTCGCCCCGGTGCCGGCAATCCAGGCGTACCGCTGACCGGCCGGTGGGGGATGCCCGGCCACCAGCCGGCCGGCCCCGGCCGGCTCGTCCAGCAGACGATGCCGGGCCGGGCCGACGACCAGCATCCCGAGGTACGCCCCGAGGGCCGCTCCGACCAGCGTCGCCGCCGTCACCCGGACCCGCCGTCGGGCCAGCCACCTCCTGGTCCGGACGAATCGGCGCACCGCCTCCGGCGTACCCGCGGCGTCACCCTCCCGGACCGGTGCGTCGAGGCCGTCGTCCGGGACGGAGCCGGTGAGCCGGCCGACGAGTCGGTCCAGCAGCACACCGGTGCCGACCAGTCCGACCACCAGCACCGGATAGGACCAGTACGAGTGGACGTAGGCGCCGTTGCTCAACCCGAGCATCCAGGCGACGGTGAAGGCGACCGCCATCGCCAGGTAGACCCGGGTACGCCGGTCCAGCAGCCCGACCACCGCACCGACCGGCAGCGCGCCGAGGTACCAGAGCGGCAGCAGGTCGTAGGCGTAGTGCCACTGTCGGCGGAGGAACTGCCGCACCGTGTAGCCGCCACCGGTGCTGCGCAGCTCGGCCTGCCCGCCGAGCATCGCCATCCCGGTCACCCCGACCACGAAGGCGAGGCTGATCGCGACCCCGGCCAGCATGCTCGCGCCGACCAGTACCGTCACCCGGTCGACCCGACGGGCCGCCAGCAGCCACAGCCCGAGTACGGCGGCGAACCCGACACCGGGCCAGGAGACCAGGGTGGTGAGCAGCGCGGCACCGCAGGCGGCGGCGACGAGCCGGGGCGCCGGATCGGGGCGGGCGCGCAGCCGCAGCACCAGCGCGGAGAGGGCCAGGATCGGCCCGAGGTCGAACATCAGCGGGCTGTAGATCCAGTAGAACGGGGTGGCGACCATCAGGCCGAGCGCCAGCAGGGTGGCCGACCAGCGCAGCCCGAGGCCGCGTAGCAGGGCGGCGCCGGCCGGGACGATCAGCAGTGCCAGCAGGTACGCCGGCAGCCACACCTGGTATTCACCGTCCCCGGGCAGCAGGCCGGTCAGCGCGGTGAGCAGGTTGAGCAGCGGCGGGTGGTGCGCGTACGGCGTCGAGGCGTACGGGAGCCAGTCGGCACCGAAGTGCGAGCCGAGGATGCCCTGCTCCTGGAGGTTGCGCAGGTGCAGCGCGTACCGGCCGATGATCCGGCCCAGGTGGTTGTCGCCGAACGGCATGCCGAGCAGCGGAAACCAGGTCAGCGCGACGATGCCGGTGATCGCGGCGACACCGGCCCGGCCCAGCCGCTCGACCCGGTCCGGGTCCGGCCCGGACGCGTCGTCGACCGGCCCGTCGGGGCGCCCGGACGACGACGGCACCGGCCTGCTCTCGCGTACCCGGGCCACCGTGTCCCGGACCCGCAGGCCGATGCCTCGGACCCGGAGCAGCGCGGCGGCGGTCGGCACCGCTTCGGTCACGAGCGGTTTCCGGGCGGCCAGTCGATTCTGGACCGCACGATGAGGTCGGCGAGCAGCGCCACCGCACCGACGATCAGGCCGGCACAGAGCAGCAGCACCGTGTTGGTGGCGATCCGGACCGGATGCGCGACCAGGTCGTAGACGACCTTCCCGGAGCCGACGGTGAGCAGCAGCAACGACGGCGGCATCAGCACCTTGAGCGGGTTGAAGTACATCACCATCCGGAGCACCTGGAGGAGATAGCGGTAGGCGTCCCGGACGAAGTGGAACTTCGACGAACCCGACCGGCGGGCGTAGGAGATCGGCACGTAGTGCACGTCGTGCTGGTTGTGCAGGAACGCCATCGTGATCGTGGTGACGCAGGAGAACCCCGGCGGGAGCAGCCGGAGGTAGGGCAGCGACACGTCCCGGCGGAAGGCCCGCAGCCCGGAGTTGAGGTCGGGGATGCGGGTGCCGGCCAGCCGCTCGGCGATCTTGCGGATGAGCCACTTCGCCGGTACCCGGAGGAACTTGTGGCTGCCCTGCTCGCTCGTACGGGCGCCGACGACCTGGTCGACGTGCGGGTCCCGGAGCAGCAGCCGGACGAACTCGGGAATCCGCTCGTTCGGATAGGTCATGTCCGCGTCGGTCCACACCACGATGGCGCCACGCGCCTGTTCGGTGCCGATCCGGCGTGCCGTGCCGGAACCGCCGTTGCGGTGGAACGCCAGCAGCCGGAGCCGGGGAAACCGTCCGGTCGCCCCGCGCAGGATCTCCAGCGTGTCGTCTGTGGAGGCGTCGTCGATCGCCAGCAATTCGTAATTGAGGCCGCTGGCGTCCATTGCCGCGCAGATGCGCTCGATTTCCGTCAGCACGTGCGCCTGCTCGTTGTAGCAGGGCAGGACGACGGTCACCTCGACCGGTGCGTTGCTCTCCCTGCTGACCTGGGCCGGAACGACGGACATCTCCGAGCCGGGCCGGTCGAATCGGCCGTTCACCGCCATGTGAACCCGCCTTTCGACACCTCGCGCGGCGACCGTTAACGGCACGGGGTAATCGCAGAGGTCGCCGTATCCGTGCCCACGATATAGCAGTTTCCGGCGTACGCGCGCGACGCGCCAGTACGCCAGTCGATTTCACGTACGTGAATCGTCGTCGAATCATTTTCTCGAATGGCGTCCCCTGGCCGGGTGAGCGGACTCCGGTGCGGAGTCTCCGGCCCGGGACGGCGGCATAGGGTTGATCTCGTGACTGAGATGACCTATCGCCGGTTGGGCGACTCCGGGCTCGTGGTGTCCGTCGTCGGGGTCGGCTGCAACAACTTCGGCCGCAAGCTCGACGCCGCCGGTACCCGGGCCGTGGTCGACGCCGCCCTCGACGCCGGCATCAACCTCTTCGACACCGCCGACATCTACGGCGAGCCGCACGGCGGGTCGGAGGAGCTGCTCGGTGCCGCGCTGCGCGGCCGGCGCGACGACATCGTGCTGGCGACCAAGTTCGGCATGAGCATGTCCGGGATGAACGGGCCGGACCTCGGCGCCCGAGGCGCCCGCCGCTACGTCGCCCGGGCGGTCGAGGCGTCCCTGCGCCGGCTCGGCACCGACCACATCGACCTCTACCAGATGCACGAACCCGACCCGGGTACGCCGATCGAGGAGACCCTGCGCGCGCTGGACGACCTGGTCCGGGCCGGCAAGGTCCGTTACGTCGGCAACTCCAACTTCACCGGCTGGCAGATCGCCGACGCCGCCTGGACGGCGCGTACCGGGGGCTACTCGCCGTTCATCAGCGCGCAGAACGAGTACAGCCTGCTGAACCGGGGCGTGGAGGCCGAGGTGGTGCCGGCGGCGCAGCACTTCGGGCTCGGCCTGCTGCCGTTCTTCCCGCTCGCCGACGGGCTGCTCACCGGCAAGTACAAGCGGGGTGCCCAGCCGCCCTCGGACAGTCGGCTCGCCGGCACGAGCCCGAGGTACGCCGCCCGGCTGGCGTCGGCGCCGTGGGACACCATCGAGGCGCTGGAGAAGTACGCCGCCGAGCGCGGCCGTTCCCTGCTGGACGTCGCGATCGGCGGCCTGGCCGCCCAGCCGGCGGTGACCTCGGTGATCGCCGGTGCCACCACCCCCGACCAGGTACGCGCCAACGCCAACGCCGGCCGCTGGCAGCCCACCCCGGACGACCTCACCACCCTGCGCACCCTCCTCTGAACCCGCCGGACCAGCGCCGCCGGGCCAACCCCCGCCACCCGCCGGCAGCCGCCTCGGCGCTGGCGGTGTGGCGGTGTCGACCTGGACACCAGATGCGTTACCCGGCACGGTTAGCGCCTCTGGTGTCCAGGTGGTTGGAGGCGTTCCCGGATGGCCTGGGCCACCTGGGCGACCACGCGGGCGGGATGCCGCAGGACATCGTCGGCGGTGAAGCGGAGCACCACCCAGCCGGCGGCGCGAAGGTCGTTCAGCCGGGCGACGTCCTGACGGAAGTGCGCCCGCTCGCGATGGTGGTCGCCCTCGTACTCGATGGCGATCCGCAGCCGGGGGATACCCGAGGTCCACCCGACCGACGAACCGCCCCCGGGCGTCGTACACGTCGTGCTGTGCCGTCGGCGGTGGCAGGCCGGCATCGACGAGCAGAAGCCGCAGGCGGGTCTCCATCGGCGACTCGCTGAGCGGTTCCGCCAGGCCGAGGACCTCGCGCAGCAGTGGTACGCCGGGCCAGCCGGGACGCGCGGCGAGATAGTCGGTGAGCGCGGCGGGCTTCACCAGCCGACGGTTCAGCAGCGCGTCCACCGCCACCACCGCCTCGGTACGCGGTGGCTTCCGTCCCAGGTCGAACGCGGTACGCACCGGCGTGGTGACCGGCAGCCCGCCGAACCGGGTCACGTCGTCGGGGGAGAGTTTCGCGAGCGTGTAGCGGACCCGTTCCCGGGGACGGGGTCGGGTGACCCCCGGCACCAGCACGGTGACCGGAGCGTCCCGGGGGAGGAGCGGTACGCCCCACAGATGTGCGGCGCTCAGCCCGCCGATGGCCGCGCCCGGGGGCAGGGTGAGCGCGACCGCGTCGCACCACATCCGGTGGTCGTCCTCCCGGTAACCGTCGCGGTGCACGTAGACGTCGGGAAGCAGCCGGTGCCAGGCCGGCCCGCGCAGCATGCTCCGGCTGAGCAACCCCTCTGACACGGCCACCCTCGCCGAGAAGGGCAGGAACGCCAACCTGGCCGGTACCCGGGGAGGACGAGGCATCGGACCAGCGTGCCGCAGCCCTCGTCGTCGCGCTGCCCCGTCCACCAGGAACGCCAGCCCCGCCACCCGCCACTGCCGCCCGAGCGGAAGCTGCCGCCCAAGCGGAAGCTGGCGCCGGCGCGGATGCTGGCGGTGCGGTCGGGCGCGGAAGCTGCCGCCGGGGCGGAGGCTGCCGCCGGGAGCGGACGCCCCGACGGCGTCGACCTGGACGGCAGAGGCGTTACCCGGCGCGGTTGACGCATCTGGTGTCCAGGTGAGTGGGGTCAGGCGCGGCGGCGGGTGCGTACCAGGAGGGCGCCGAGGGTGGCGAGGGCGGCGAGTGCCATCGCGGCGCCGGCCAGCCACCACAGCCGGGTGGTCGAGTTGCCGGCCGGGTCAGGCGTGCCGGCCGCGCCTGGCGCGGGCGCCGGCGGGGCGGCCTGGGCGGCGCGGGCCTGCACGACCACCTGCACCGTGGCCGGGGTGGGCTTCGGCGCGGTGACCGTGACCTGCCAGGGTCCGGGAGTGAGGAGCGGCCCGGTGCTGTAGAAGCCCTTCCCCTCGCCGGCCGGGTCGAGCTGGAGCGGACCGACCGTCCGGCCGCCCTCACCGGTGGCGGTCACCACCAGCCGGGCACCGTTGTCCAGCGGATGGCCGTCGGCGTAGCTGGCCTGCACGGTCACCCCGGTGGCGCCGTCACCGGCGACCAGAAGCTTGATCTTGCTGCCGTGCGCCGCTGCCGGTGCCGCCGGGGCCAGCCCGGCGGCGAGGAAGTGCGCACAGAGCAGCGGTACGAGGACGAGCCGGACGGTCCGGCCAGACTGCGCCTGTCTCTTCTACCCATCTAAAAAAAACAGTCAAGCATACCCTCGACCACCTTTCAGGGAAGGAACGCCCGTGCGAAAACTTCTGCTCATCGCACTGGTAGGGCTGGGTGCGCAGCTAGTCGTCGGCAGTCCCGTCATGGTGCACGGCGTCACCCCCACCACGCTGCTGCTGGCAATCGGCACCAACCCAGCGGCTGCGTCCGCCACCGTGCACCCTCGATCACCGCCCACTGCCGATCAGTCAGCGACGACTCGTACGCCGGTTTACAAACACAACGACACAGAAGTGATCTTCGTCCAAAGAGTCAGCAAAGGTCACGCCGAGGTATCACAACACTCTCTCAGGGGCGTGGCTCGGTCGGCGTACCGGTGCGGCAGCCGCAGGTGCCGGACAGAGGCCCTTCGCCAGCGCGCCATCCGCGAGTGCCGACGCCGGAGCAGACCGGTGAGCCGGAGTAGCGGGGCGAGCAGGAGCAGGGGCGGAGCACGGACACCAGAGCCACCGGCGTCGATGCCCGGACGGACGGTTCCGACTCGACCTCATCCGGGCCCGATGGCGGACTGCCGCGGTGCGCTCACGGAAGCTACGTCGAATCGCGGGAGCGGTCCGGGGGCTCGGGCTATGGAGCGATCCGGTACGCGCGGATGACTGTCTGCTTCACCGAGTTGTTCGCCGAGTCCGTCACCGTCGCCCGCAGGGAGACGAACCCGGACGTGTTCGGGTGCCGCACCGCGACGGTCCGGGTGTTGCCGGATCCCGTGACCGTGGCGTTCCTCCACGATCTCCCGTCGTCGGTCGAATACTGCACGGTCACCTTTCGCACACTGCCGGGCGTCGAGCCGGGCTGGGCCGCGAGCGTCGCCGGGAGCCTGAAGGTCGTACCCGATTTCGCGACGTTGTTCTCGTCGAGGGCCGGCCGGAACGACACCGTCCAGAGCGGAAGTCGTACCGGTGTGCTGCCGCTCGCGGTGCCCGAGCGGAACGTCCAGACGGCGGTGACCAGGGTGGAGAGCTCAGCCGGCGCCATCGGTTCCACCCGGCCCTCCAAGAGGAAGGTCGACCGGGTGGCCGGTACCGTCACGTCGGGCCAGGGGCCGTCGGTGCTGTCGGCGATGACCGTCCCGTTGCGACGGAGCGTGTACCGCGGCGTGGCGTTGCTCCACCCGGAGTGGCCGGAACCGTCGCCGATGAGCGTCGGGTCCAGATGGATGGTGTCGCCGGTACGGTGCACGCCGTCGGACGGCAGCAGCAGCGCGGAGTACGACGGGCCGAGCACGGGCTCGTTCCACCCCTCGGTGACGATGGTCCCGGCGCGGTAGGCGCGTGGTGCGCTCTGCAACGAGATCGTCGAGGTGCGGGTCGCCGGATGATGGTCCCCGAACGTCGAGAACCAGCGCAGACCGGCGGCGGCGCTGTAGTACTCGGTGTGGGTGAAGGGAAGGTCGAACTGGATCGCGAACTGGCCGGCCCAGCGCTGCTCCCCGAAGGACGGGTACGACGTCTTGTTTCCCCGGGTGTTCGGGGTGCTCTCGCCGAGTCGCGCGTCCACCCGGGCCAGCGACGCGGTCGAGTGGGTCTGGGTGAATCCGGTCGGTACGTACTGCTCGAACCGCCGCACCAGGTGGTAGCTGCGGGGCGAGTTGACGAAGTCGCCGCCCGGCCCGGGCGCGGCCAGGGTGATGTTCAGGAAGCTGGTCAGCCCGGGGGTGCGTTGCTCGGGGTCGACCTGGCCGAAGGCGAGCGGCCGACCGCCATCGAGCAGGTTGCTGTACGACCGCATGTTGCCGGCGTTGTCGCGCCACCAGTATCCCAGCTCCACGCTGACGGTCCCCTCGTTCGGGTCGTCGGTGATGTCGACGTCGACCGGCCGCCCCCGCCGGGCATCGAGGGTGATGGTCTGGTCGCCGTCGATGCGCACGCTCGGGTCGACCAGCATCGTCTGCCGGGATTCGAAGTCGGCCGAGTCGGTGATCCAGGACTGGAGGAGGTACGTCCCCGCCCGGATGTACCGGGTGATCGGCTCGCTCTCGGTGCCGAGGAAGTAGTCCTCCCCGCCGTCCAGGGAGAACAGTATGGTGCTGCGTTCGCTGGTCGGCTCGCCGACGCTGTTGAGGTGCCGGAAGGTGACCTCCCCACCGGCGACGGCACGGTCGACCGCGTACGGGGTGACGACGCGTACCCCGTCGGCGGCCGTCGCCGTGATGGTCCCGCCGTAGTGCCCCTCCGGGCCGTTCAGCGCGGTGTCGGCGGTGAACCGTAGGGCGGCGCTGCCGCCCGCCGGCACGGTTACCGAGGAGGCGCCGAGGGAGAACATTCCGGCCGGCGCGGCCGAGCCGTTCGGGTCCCGGGTCGTCAGCTCCAGGCTCAGGGTGATGGCGGAGGTGCCGGTGTTCGTGTAGGTCACGGTGCGGTTGAGCACCGGGTCGTCGTGGTGCGGGTGCTGCTGGCGGCCCAGGCTGAGGCTCGGCGGGTCGGCGAGCAGCCGCTGGTCGTACCCGCGGGCGATGTCGAGCCGACCGGCGCCCTGTTCGATGACCGGTGTCGGGTCGTGGGGTTGGGCCGAGCCCAGCAACGCCGACTTGAGCTGCGTCGCGGTCCACTCCGGGTTGCGCTGTGCGAGGATCGCGGCCGCGCCGGCCACGTGCGGCGCGGCCATCGAGGTACCCTCGTTCGCCACGTAGAACTCGCCGGGTGGCGTCGAGGGTGCGGTGGAGCTGGCCGCCGCGGTGATGCTCACCCCTGGTGCGGTCAGGTCCGGCTTGATCGCGGTGTCGCCGATGCGCGGGCCGCGGGCGGTGAAGTAGGGCAGGAAGTCGTCGTCGCCGACGGCACCGACCGACAGTGCCGCGTCGGCGGTACTGGGGGTCTCCACCGTCATCTCGCCGGGACCGCGGTTGCCGGCCGAGACCACGAAGAGCGTGCCGTACTGCGCGGTGAGGGTGTTGACGGCCTGCTCCATGGGATCGACGCCGACGGTGTCGAGCCCGCCGAGGCTGAGGTTGACCACGTCCGCGCCCTGCTGCGCGGCCCACTGCATGCCGGCGATGATCGCCGACTCCGGGCAGTTGTTCGAGGCCGCTGCGGTGCAGACCTTGCCGTTGAGCAGCGCGGCGCCGGGTGCCACACCCCGGCGGGTACCGTCGGACGCCGCGCCGGTGCCGGCCGCGATCGAGGCCACGTGCGTCCCGTGGCCGAGCAGGTCCCGGGCATCGGCCTCCGAGGTGAAGTTCCGCGCGGCGACGACCTTCCCGGCCAGGTCGGGGTGGGTGGCGTCGATGCCCGAGTCGAGTACGGCGATCTTCGCACCGGTTCCGTCGTAGCCGGCGGCCCAGGCCGTCGGCGCACCAACCTGGGGCACGCTGCTCTCCAGGTGCAGGCTCAACCTGCGGTCCAACCACACCTGGCCGATCTCGTCGCGCAGTTTCCGCCGGCCGGCGCCGGTGGCGACCTCGGTGGTGATCTCGTTCCAGAGCTTCGCCGCCGTGCCGGGCGACGACTCGACCGCGGCGCCGCGCACGCTGGGTAACTCCCGGGTGAGTCGCGCGCCGCCCTTGGCGAACCGCCCGCGCGCCACGGGACTGTCGCCGATCCTGGCGTACGTCACGATCAGCGGCGTGCCCCCGCCCCGGCTGTCGTAGCCGTACTCGGCGAGCGTGGTCACGTCGAACAGGTTCCGGTCGAGTTCGCCTCGCGCCAGAAGGTCCTCCGCGTCGGACGGTACGACGTGGACGTGCCCGTCGGGGTCGCGGTAGGTGGCGAAGTTGATGCCGTCCCGGCCCTCGCCGGGCTCGATCCCGACCGCGCCGGTGGGGTTGAGGGTCACCCGGTCACCGGTGACGAGGACGAGGTCCCGAGCCACCTCGCCAGCCCCGGCCACGCCGCCGCTCGGCGAGCCAGCACTGGCCGCGCGGGGGCCGGCAGTACCGGTCGGTGCGGCCGTACCGGCTCCCGGGCCGACGCCGGCCGGGAGCAGCGAGCCGACCAGAACGGCGGCCAGCAGCCCGCGCCACGGCCCTCGTCGAGTGCGCATGAATCCTCCCGTACGCCATGCGCATGCCTTCGTCCGTAGTTCACCGGAACGGAAGCGATGCGAGGGTGGCCGTCCTTCCCAGCCAAGGTAGTCCGTCGGGAAAGGATGGAAAACAAGCGACCGACATCGATCCCCGACCCGACATCCCGTGGATCGTGGCAGGGGTGCGGGATGCCGATGGTGGCGCGGCCGCGTTCGTCGGTGAGGTGACCGCCCCGGTAGAGGTCGGCGAGGGCTGCGGCCCGGAGCAGGATGCCGAGGTTGGCGGTCAGGCTGAGCCTGCCCTTGGCGGGGTTGTAGGCCAGCACGAAGATGCGCTGGGGGAGGCTGCCGGGTGCTCCTTCGTTGAATCTGGGTCAACGGTCGTAGCCCGATCATGGCTTGGTCGGCGTCGGCGGTTCGCGAATCGTTGAGGGCGTCACCGGGCCGCTGGTATCCCGCCGACGCGGACCGACGACAACCACCGACCCTCGTCACCAACACTCCTGGAGTACCGATGTCCCTGGCCACCACCACCGTCGGCGCCTCGGCCGAACCCGCGACGGACGGACGTCCAGCGCCGTCCCGGCGTACCGTCGTCCTGCTCGCGGCGGGCGTGCTCGCCGGCCCGCTCTTCCTCGCCACGACCCTCGTCCAGTTCGCGGCGAAGGCCGACGTCGACCCGAGGATCCACCCCCTGAGCATGCTCAGCCTGGGCGCGGCGGGATGGATCCAGATCGCCAACTTCATCGTGGCCGGCCTGCTGATACTCGCCTCGGCGGCGGGCCTGCGCCGAATGCTGCATGGCAGCCCGGCCGGCACCTGGGGCCCGATCCTCATCGCCGTCTACGGGGCGGCGCTGCTGATGGGTGGCGTCCTCGTCGTCGACCCCGGCCACGGCTATCCGGCCGGTGCGCCCGCCGGGCCGCCCGAAGAGCTGAGCTGGCATGGCATGCTGCACATTCTCGCCAACCCGCTGATGGGGCTGGCGCTGGTCGTTGCCGCCCTCGTCTTCGGGTACCGCTTCCGGCGCACCGACCGACGTGGGTGGGCCGCGGTGAGCCACGGCACCGCCGTCGCCTACCTCGGGTTGACCGTCGTCGGGATGGTGATCCCCGACTACCGGGTCATGCTTGCCGGGGGTGCCCTCGGCTGGCTGTGGGCCTCGGCGACGACCGGACAGATCCTGGCCGCGCGACCTCGTCGGCCGGTCAGTCCTGCGGCAGGGCGGGCGCGCTAGGAGGTGCTACCGGTGGACAAGGTTCGACAGGGTCACGTCCAACGAGGCGAGGACACAAAATGCCGGGCGACCGCTACCCGAACTTCGTCCACCGCCCTTCGGAGACCACCTCGACGGAGCCGTCGACGACCTTGATGGCGGTCTGTTCGTCGATGGCGTAGGCCGGATTGCCGATCTCGGCGGCCCACCGCTCCGCGTGGACCAGGGTGTTCGTCGGGAACGCGTCCAGGTGCGGGAAGATCGAGAAGTCGACGACTCCCAGGGTGCGGTCGTCCGGCGCGGAGGGCCACTCGACGAAGTACGACCCGATTCGGGGGGTCATCACCATGCTGCCGGCACTCACTCCCACCCAGACCGTGTCGGGCAGCGACGGCAGCAGGTCGGCCAGCCCGGACTCCCGCATCCAGTGGCACAGGTACGTCGCGTCGCCGCCGTCGACCAGGAGCACGTCGGCCTTCCGGACCCACGGCACCCATCGCTCCCGGTCGACGGTGGGCAGTGCGGTGAGTTCGAGTACACCGAGCGACGCCCAGCCCAGGCCGGACAGGTGCTGCCAGTCGGGTTCGGCGGCCACGAAACCCCGTACCGATGCCGGGCCGCACATCGGGTGACCCCACAGTGCGGTCGGGACGCAGAGCGCGTGGCACTCGGCGATCGGCTTGCCGAGGAGCTGCACGAGCGCCGAGTCGATGCTCGGGTTCGTGACGCCGCCCGAGGTGAGCAAGAGCTTCAAGGGGGCTCCAGGTTCGCGCGCGGGAGGTGGACGTGTCCCAAGATCAGGGACCACGCCGGGGCTCAGTGTAGTGCGGGAACCTTCTCGCAGGTCGGGGCCGCCCGGAAGAGGAAATCTCCGGGATGGTGTCGTATCAGGGCGTGGCCGTTCGTGGAACTCGTGTGTGGCAGCTGGTCAGGCTGCCGGACCGGAGGAGCCGGACAGGCCCTCAGCTCGGACGCAGGAGGAGACGACATGCCGGAGTACCTGATCACTTTCAACGACGAGTGGGTGCCTGAGCACACGGCGGAGCAGTTGGCCGAGAAGGCCACGGCCGCCCGGGCCGTGGTCGACGAGATGCTGGCGGAGGACGTCCTGATCTTCAGCAACGGCGCGCTCGACCGGTCCACCGCAATCTGCGGTGTCGAGTCGGTCGACGGCAAGCCCGTCTTCACCGACGGGCCGTACGTGGAGACCAAGGAGCACCTCGGCGGCTTCGCCGTCGTGGACGTACCCGACGACGAGACGGCGCGATACTGGGCCGGCCGGCTCGCCACCGTGCTCGACTGGCCGCAGGAGGTGCACCGGTTCCCCCGTCCCGGGCGGGCCCGGCGCACCGGCTCCGGGGCGGAGTGAGTCCGGTGCCCAGGTATCTGCTGTCCGTCCACGGGACGGCCGAGCGCACCGAGCCGGGCACCCACCCGCAGCACGAGGCGATGCCGGAGGCGGTCGTCGACACCGGCGCCTTCGACGAGAGGCTTCGGCGGGACGGTCACCTCGTCTTCGCCGGCGGCCTGGAGCCCGCGACGACCGCCACCACCGTCGACGGGCAGGGCGGGAGACCGGTCTTCACCGACGGGCCCTACCTGGATACGCCGGAACACCTCGGCGGCTTCTGGGTGGTCGAGGCGGCCGACCTCGACGTGGCGCTGGCGCTCGCCGTCGAGGGGTCGAAGGCGTGTCGCGGCAGGGTCGAGGTGCGGCCCTTCCGCACCGCGGAATCCGTACCAGCGCTGCCGACGCCGTGACCGGTCCCACCGTCGAGCAGGCGATCATCCGTGCCCACCAGCAGGAGTGGGCGCGGGTGGTCGCCGACCTCGCCCGCCGGTGCGGCGACCTCGACGTCGCCGAGGAGGCGACGGCCGAGGCGTTCGCGGCGGCCGCGGAGCGGTGGCCGCGCGACGGCGTACCGCCCAACCCCGGCGGTTGGCTCGCCACCACCGCGAGACGCAAGGCGATCGATTGGCTCCGTCGCGAGTCACAGCGCGACGCCAAACACCAGGCGGCCCGAATCGTGTACGACGACACCCCTGCGGAACCGACCGGCCCGGTCGAGGACGTCCGGCTCAGACTGGTCTTCACCTGCTGCCACCCGGCGCTCGCGATGGAGTCCCGGGTGGCGCTCACCCTGCGTCTGGTCGGCGGCCTCACCGTCGCCGAGATCGCCCGCGCCTTCCTGGTCCAGGAGACCGCGATGGCGCGCCGGATCACCCGCGCCAAGACGAAGATCAAGGCGGCACACATTCCCTACCGGGTACCGTCGGCCGCCGACATCCGCGAGCGGCTCGCCGGCGTACTCGCGGTCGTCTACCTCATCTTCAACGAGGGCTACCTGGCCGGTGCGGGGGACGACCCGGTACGCGTCGACCTCACCGACCGGGCGATCCAGCTCGGCCGGCTGCTCCGGACCCTCCTCCCGGACGACGGCGAGGTGGCCGGCCTGCTCGCCCTGATGCTGCTCACCGACGCCCGGCGACCGGCGCGGCTGTCCCGCAGCGGAGAGTTGGCGACCCTCGACGAGCAGGATCGCGGCGCGTGGGACCGTACCCTCATCGCCGAAGGCAGGGCCCTGGTTCGGGAGCGGATCGAGGCGGTGGCGGCCGGCGGTGACCCAGCCGGGCGCTACCAGTTGCAGGCCGCGATCAACGCGGTCCACACGGAGGCCCGGTCCGCCCGAGACACCAACTGGCCCGCGATCGTCGCCCTCTACGGCCGGATGGTGCTGATCGACCCCTCGCCGATCGTGCGGCTCAACCGCGCGGTCGCGGTCGCCGAGGTCGACGGCGCCGGGGCCGGGCTCGCCGAGATCGACCGGCTCGCCGAGGTACTCGACGGTTACCACGCCTTCCACGCCGCCCGCGCCGACCTGCTGCGGCGACTCGGGCGCGGCGGCGAGGCGCGGGCGGCGTACGACCGGGCCATCGGGCTGGCCGGCAACCGCGCGGAGCGGGCCTACCTGACCCGCCGCCGCGACCAGCTCGCCGGCTGACCGACACGCCCGACCAGCCTGTTCCGGCACCCCGCGCGGCGGGCCCGACCACTTCCGGACCATGCGTACGGGGCGCGGCAGGGGCCGACGCAACCCTGTCGGCGACCGACTCGTTGGTGCCACAGGGGCGGACGGGGGCGGGCGATGGTGGCGGGACGCGGTGCCGAACTGCTGCGCTCTGCGACGACCTCGGGACGCGCCACCTTCCTGGAACTCTTCTTCGACCTGGCCTTCGTCGTCGCCCTCACCCGGGTCTCGCAGCGGTTCGCCGACCTCGGCGACGACTCCGGTTGGACGCTCGTCGCCGGGCTCGGTCGTACCCTGCTGCTGTTCCTGGCACTCTGGCTGATCTGGTCGCACACCATCTGGATCACCAGTCGCTACGAGCCGGAGCGGTCGGTCATTCAGGCGGTGGTGGTCGGCACCATGTTCGCCGCCCTGGTGATGGCGGTGGCGCTGCCGCGCGCCCTGGAGGAGCGGGCGTTGCCGTTCACCGTCGCGTACCTGATGGTGATGGTGGTGCGGCCGCTGGTGGTCGCCGTCGCGCTGCGTGGCCACCCACGCCGGCTGGTGCCGTTTCGGCTCGCCGCCTGGGCGGCGGTTTCCGCGCCGCTCTGGCTGGTCGGCGCGTTGGGCCCGGACTGGCTTCGCCTGCCGCTGTGGGCTGCCGCGCTCGCCGTGGACTATCTCGCCTGGGCCCTGGGCTGGCCGCTGCCGTGGCTCGGGGCCGCGGCGGTCGGTCGCTGGCGGATCGCCGGGGAGCACCTGGCCGAGCGGCACCAGCAGATGTTCCTCATCGCGCTCGGTGAGTCGATCGCGATCATCGCCGTCGTATTCAGCGGCGTGAACTACTCCGCGGAGCGCGCCGCCGCCTTCACGGTCGCCTTCGCCACCAGCGCGCTGCTGTGGCGGATCTACTTCCACCGCGCCGGTCTGTTGCTGACCGAGGCGTTGGGGCGGGCGGGTATGCCCGGCCAGTTGGGTACGGCATCGGATCGGACGCACGGGTTGATCGTGCTCAGCGTGCTCGTCACGGCGGTCGGCTACGAGTTGGTGATCGCGCACCCGTACGGGCCGCTGCGGCCGACGTGGCTGTTGTTCGTGGTGGGTGGTCCGGTGCTCTTCCTCGCCGCCCGGGTGTGGCTGGATCACCAGATCTTCGGCCGGATCTCCCGGTCCCGGATGGTCGGCTTGGCGGTCCTGCTGCTGGTCACGGCGGCGTTGGCCCGCTGGTCGCCGATGGTCGGACTGAGCGTGGTGGCCGGAGTGCTGGCCCTGGTCGCGCTGCTCGACGCGGTGCGGAATCGGCAACGGCCACCGGAGGAGCTCGCCTCGCCGATCGGCCGGGGGACGCCCGGCAGTCACGGACCCGAGGCATGACCGTGCGGAACGACGACGCCGCAGATCCGCCACCGGAAGACGCCGCAGACCCGCCACCGGGGGCTGCCCGGCGGCCGCCCCACGGACGAGGTGCCGGCGCGACGGATGAGGCGCCGGCCTGACGGATGGGCTGTCCAGTCGGCGTTCAGCCGCTGTCCAGTGGTCTGGGCCAGACTACGCCGGCAGTTCGACCTATGTCGATGCGAACTGACCGAGGGAGGGACATGATGCGAAGACGCCTTCTCAATGGCCTGCTGGCCGGGTGCCTCGCCGTATCGATGGTGGTGGGCGGGTCCGCCAAACCGGCCAGGGCGGTGGACGCGTCGTTCTGGATCAACGTCGCCGTGGCGGTGGCGGGCAGCTTGTTCGGCGGCGGTGGCGGCGGGGTGACCCCGGCCCAACTGGAACGTGCGAAGCGGGAGATCCTCGGCGCGATCAACCAGTCGCAACAGGAGATCCTCGCCCACATCGACGGCATCGCCGCCGCCGACGTGCGCGCCTGCGCCCGTTCCAACACCCTCCTGATGCCGAACATCGACCAGATGGACATCTACACGCTGTCGGTGTTCCTGGACAGCTCGCTCAACTGCGCGACCCTGTCGTCGGCCTACTTCGACGCCGTGCAGGACCTCGGCGCGGCGGACCACATCGCGCGGGTGATGGGCGAGATCTACTCGATCGCGATGGTCACGTTCGCGAAGTTCGGCTTCGACAGTACGCCCCTGCTGGACGACCTGATCGCCAGCTACGAGGCGGTGCTGAACAAGATCAAGCCGGCGTGCGGACACTCCTACGGCACCATCTGGGACCCCGAGTTCGCCTGGGTCACCGAACACACCTACGCCTGCCGGGCACACACCGGCGACGTCGAATCGTGGACGGAACTCCAGGCCGGCTCACAGCTGATCAACCCGATCGACTACGCCTTCGTCGAGACGAACGTGATGCGCAACACCGTACGGCCCTCGATTCTGCGGGAACTGCCGCGGCTGAAGCAGATTCGGGCCGGGGCATGAGGCGCCGGGTCCTCGCGGCCGTGATGGGAACGCTCCTGTTCCTGACCGGCACGGCGCGACCGGCCGCGGCGGCGGACTTCAACCGGTACCTCGACATGATCCGGGTGACGGCGGTCTTCTTGGACTCGGCCGCCGACGGGCTCACCCCCGCCGAACTCGTCCAGTTCACCCAGGACATCAAGGCCGCGCTGGCCGGCGTCGAAACCGACCTGTTGACGCAGCTCAACAACCTGCAGATCGCCGACGTCAGAAGCCAGGTGCGGTACGCGATCAACGGCGCACAGATGATGGACCTGCCGCCGCTGCTCCCGCTGTACGTGAACACGGTCTATCAGGGGACCAACAACGCGCGCGAGAAACTCACCGAGTTCGACGGCGACGCAGAGCGGGACATCGTCGGCAAGGCCCTGATCGCACAGTGGGAGGTGCTGCTCATCGCCCAGGCCAGGGTCCCCAACATGAGGGTCATGTACGCCGAGTACCAGGAGGCGCTCGAACACATCATCCGCAACGTCAGGCCGACCTGTAGGGACTCCATCGACAACCCGACCGGCACGCTCACCCACACCTGCACGTTCAACGGCCGGACCGTGACGGGCCAGGAACGAACGGTCGGTGGCCGGGCCGAACACCACTACGGTGACTACAACTGGCAACCCGGCGAGTTGAGCCGCCCCACCATCGTCGACCGGACGATGGCGGAGACGGCGCTGGACCTGGCGGAGCGGGCGCTCGCCGACCTGCTCCGGCCGCGCCCCTGACCGTCGCCGAACCGGGTGCCCTGCGTCAGGCGGGGCACCCGCCTCGGTCTGCGGGGGATGCCGGCCGGGGCGAGATGGTGCGGCGCGCGGGCGCGGGCGGGTGTGACGCCGGTGGATCTCCGTGGCCCGAGGGGTGGGTTGCCGAACCTGCGGTGAGGTGTCTGAACCTCCGGTGAGGTGTCTGAACCTGCGGTGAAGTGCGGGGTAATTCCGGATCGCCGGGGTCTCGGTGCGGGCCGTCGTCCGATAGATTGTGAGTTCGTTCGATCGCACGGCTGTGTGACGTGTGACTCTCCGGTCCGACGTGAGGTCGGGAGACCCGGGCCGAGACTTGATTGATTCCAGAAAAACCGCGAGACTTCACGGCGTGCCGACGACGTCCGACTTCGAGAGCATGCTGCGGGGGGCCGCGCTACGGGTGACGCGCCCCCGGGTCGCCGTGCTCTCCGCGGTACACGACCGTCCGCACGCCGACACGGATTCGATCATCGGTGTCGTCCGCGAAGATCTTGGTGAGGTCTCCCGCCAGGCCGTCTACGACATCCTGCACGCGCTCACCGCCGCGGGTCTGCTGCGGCGATTCGAGCCGACGGGCTCGGTGGCGCGCTACGAGACGCGGACCGGGGACAACCACCACCATCTCGTCTGTCAGTCCTGCGGGGCCATCGTCGACGTCGACGGCGCGGCCGGCTACACCGCCTGCCTGACCCCACCCGACGGGTCCGGCTACCGGATCGACGAGGCCGAGGTCGTCTATTGGGGCAGGTGCGCCAGATGTGTCGCGGCGGCCTCCGCCGCGCCCGACGACGGATCGCACACGCCGCCCGCCCGGCACGACCGCCCGGACAATCTTGGACCCAAGCAACCAACGGCACGAGCAAACAGTTAGCAGACCGAGACAGGAAGGACAGACGTGTCTGATAAGAAGGACATGACCGAGAGCGTCAGCGAAAGCGAAAATCCCGCAATCCCGGCGCCCGCCGCCAAGGCGAGCCGCCCCCGGACCAACCGGGACTGGTGGCCGAACCAGCTGGACCTCTCGGTTCTGCACCAGCACTCGCCCCGGTCGAACCCGATGGGCGAGGACTTCGACTACGCGGAAGAGTTCAAGAAGCTCGACGTCGAGGCGCTCCGGCGGGACCTCTTCGAGCTGATGACGACGTCGCAGGACTGGTGGCCGGCCGACTACGGCCACTACGGGCCGCTCTTCGTCCGGATGAGCTGGCATGCCGCGGGCACGTACCGGATCGCCGACGGCCGGGGTGGTGGCGGCAGCGGTTCGCAGCGGTTCGCGCCGCTGAACAGCTGGCCGGACAACGCGAGCCTGGACAAGGCGCGCCGGCTGCTCTGGCCGATCAAGCAGAAGTACGGCCGCAAGATCTCCTGGGCGGACCTGCTGGTCTTCGCCGGCAACTGCGCGTACGAGTCGATGGGCTTCAAGACCTTCGGGTTCGGGTTCGGGCGCGAGGACATCTGGGAGCCCGAGGAGATCTTCTGGGGTCCGGAGGACACCTGGCTCGGTGACGAGCGCTACAGCGGCGACCGGGAACTCCAGGGGCCGCTCGGCGCCGTACAGATGGGTCTGATCTACGTGAATCCGGAGGGTCCTGCTGGCCACCCGGACGCGTTGGCCTCGGCCCGGGACATCCGGGAGACCTTCGGCCGGATGGCGATGAACGACGAGGAGACGGTGGCGCTGATCGTCGGCGGCCACACGGTCGGCAAGGCGCACGGTGCCGTCGACCCGCAGTACCTCGGCCCGGAGCCGGAGGGCGCCCCCATCGAGCAGCAGGGTCTCGGCTGGAAGAACTCCTACGGCACCGGCAAGGGCGCCGACACCCTCACCAGCGGGCTGGAGGGCGCCTGGACCAACGAGCCGACCAGGTGGGACAACGGCTTCCTGGACAACCTGTTCAAGTACGACTGGGAGCTGACGACGAGCCCCGCCGGCGCCAAGCAGTGGCGGCCGAAGGACGCCTCGGCCGACGGCACCGTGCCGGACGCCCACGACCCGTCCAAGCGGCACGCCCCGATGATGCTGACCTCCGACCTGGCGCTGAAGATCGACCCGATCTACGGTCCGATCGCGCGGCGGTTCTGGGAGAACCCGGACCAGCTCGAGGAGGCGTTCGCCAAGGCGTGGTTCAAGCTGCTGCACCGTGACATGGGGCCGGTCTCGCGGTACCTCGGCCCCTGGGTTCCGGAGCCTCAGCTGTGGCAGGACCCGGTTCCCGCCGTCGACCACGAACTGGTCACCGAGGAGGACATCGCCACCCTGAAGGACAGGGTGCTGGAGTCCGGGCTCTCCGTCTCCCAGCTGGTCAGCGCGGCCTGGGCCTCGGCGGCCAGCTTCCGCAGCACCGACAAGCGTGGCGGTGCCAACGGCGCCCGGGTGCGGCTCGCCCCGCAGAAGGACTGGGAGGTCAACAACCCGGCCGAGCTGGCCACGGTGCTGAGCACGCTGGAGCGGATCCAGCAGGACTTCAACGGGGCACAGACCGGCGGCAAGAAGGTGTCGCTCGCCGACCTGATCGTCCTGGCCGGCTGCGCGGCCGTCGAGCAGGCGGCCCGGAACGCCGGGCACGACATCAGGGTCCCGTTCGCGCCGGGGCGTACCGACGCGTCGCAGGAGCAGACCGACGTGGAGACCTTCGCCGTCCTCGAACCGAGGGCCGACGGGTTCCGCAACTACCTGCGGGCCGGGGAGAAGCTTTCGCCGGAGACCCTGCTGCTGGACCGGGCGTACATGTTGAGCCTGACCGCCCCCGAGCTGACGGTGCTGATCGGCGGCATGCGGGCGCTGAACGCCAACACCGGGCAGGCCCCGCACGGGGTCTTCACCGACCGGCCGGGCGCGTTGACGAACGACTTCTTCGTCAACCTGCTCGACGTGCGCACCGAATGGCAGGTCGCGGAGTCGGCCGAGAACGTGTACGAGGGCCGGGACCGCTCCACGGGCGAGCTCAGGTGGACGGCCACCGCCGTCGACCTCGTGCTCGGATCGCACTCCCAGCTCCGGGCCAACGCGGAGGTCTACGCCGCGTCGGACGCGAGCGAGAAGTTCGTGCGTGACTTCGTGGCCGCCTGGGACAAGGTCATGAACCTCGACCGGTTCGACCTGGTCTGATTTCCGAAGTTCCCGATCTCCGGGCCGGCCGCCTCGCGGCCGGCCCGGACGTCTTCGAGCGCCCACCAGGACAGCGGCGGCATCGACGCCGCAGCCGACCGCTAGGCCGAGGACGGGCCGGCCAGCATCGGGTACCGGGGCCGGGCGCGCAGCTCCTCCGCCAGCAGCCGGGCGAACCTGGGCATCCGGTACCGGCCGTGCTGGGTGAAGACCATCAGGTGGGTACGGACCAGCTCGTCGAGCACCGCCTCGGTGGTCGCCTCCGAGGCGCCGAGCCGGCGGGCCGCGTCGGCCAGCGCGAACTCCCCGCGTTCCGCGAGCCGGGGGAACGCCCCGCGGGCCTCGGCGCCGAGCGTGCGGAGCACACCGACCAGCCGGGAGCGGAGGCTCAGGTCGTCGACCTCCAACTCGCCGAGGGCCCGACGGTCGTCCCGGAGCCGGTTGATGAGCGCGGCGGCGGGCAGCGTCGGCTGGTCGATGAGCCGGGCCGCGGCGATGCGCAACGCCAGCGGCAACCCGCCACACAGCACCGCGAGATGGTCGAGTTCCTCGCCGCCGCGCTCCCGCCCGAGCATGCCGCGGAGCAACTCTGCCGAGTCGGCCACCCCGAGCGGCCGGAGCGCGAGCCGCTGGGCGGCCGGGATGACACCCAGCGGGTACCCACAGGTGATCAGCAGACAACAGCCGGTCGCGAGGGACAGCAGCGGCCGGACTTCCGCGGGTGTGCTGACGTTGTCCGCCAGCAGCAGCAGGCGCCGGCCGGTGCTGGCGGTACGGAGCAGGTCACCGGCCTCCAGCACGTCCTCGGGCGACTGGGCGACGCTGAGCCGGCGCAGCACCGCCTGGATCGGGCTGGTACCGGCGCGCCCCCCGCTCGGCCACCCGCGCAGGTCGAGATAGAGCTGCCCGTCCGGGTACGCGTCGGCCAGGTCGTGCGCGGCGCGCTGGGCGAGCGCCGAGGTGCCCACACCCGGCGGACCGTGCACGACCTCGACCCGTGCCCCTGAGCCGCGATGCGGGGTCAGCAGAGCGGCACGCAGCTCGGCGAGGACCTCGTTCCGGCCGACGAGTGCCGGCGGCTCGGGCACCCGGTGCACGATCGGGTACCACTCCGGCCGGGGCGTCGCGACCACGAGACGGTACTGCCGGCCCGGCCGGCCCGGCGGGGCGCCGCCGACGGGGCGGGCGTCACCGGTCGGGGCCGCGTCGTCGGTCGGGATGGTGTCACCGGCCGGGGCCGCGTCGTGGGTCGGGATGGTGTCACCGGCCGGCGGGCTGGCGGCGGGGCCGGACGTCGGCCGGATCGGGGTCACCTCGGCCGGTCGGGTCGCCTCGCCACCGATCGCGACCGGCTCCCACTTCAGCAGCGACCGGTACAGCTCGGTCAGCTCCGGGTCCGGCTCGATGCCGAGTTCGTCGCGGAAGACGCTCGCCGCCGACCGGTAGCCGGCCAGTGCCAGGTCGTGTTCGCCGAGGCGGTGGTGGGCGAGAATCTTGAGCCACCAGGCCCGGCTGCGCAGCGGCGCGACCGCCAACAGGTCGTCCAGGTCGCGTACCGCCCGGTCCGGCTCGCCGACCGCCACCCGGGCCTCCGCGATGCGTTCCACCGCGCGTAGCCGTTGCTCGTCCAGGGCGTTCAACCAGGTGCCGACCGCACCGTGTCGGGGCACCCCGGCCGCGGCTTCGGCGCCGCGCCAGAGCTGGAGGGCCCGCTCCAGCAGTTCGATGGTCCGTCTCGGCCCGGCCGTCTCGGCGTACGCCTCCGTGACGAGCTGGGCGAAACTGAGATGGTCGCAGTCGGCCTCCGTCACCCGCAGCAGATAGCCTCCGGACTCCCGCTCCAGCCGTACCGAGCTGCCGCGCAGGAGATCACGCAGGATCTGCACGTACGTCCGGATGTTGGCCACCGCCGAGCGGGGCGGCTCCGCGTCCCACAGCGCCGCCACCAGGCGGTCCAGGCTGACCGACCGGTTGGCCTGGGACAGCAGGGTGGTGAGGAGGCTGACCGGCTTGCACCCCCGCACCGGGTGGATCCCGCTCGGCAGATGCACCTCGATCGGACCGAGCACGCGCACCGTCAACCGCATGGCCGCCTCCCCCGACAGTCGACCCATGTGAGGTATGCGTACCACGGGAGATGGAGAGCTTCAATATCCACAGCGGCCGAAGTGGCCTGTGGACCGGGCCGGCCGATGTGGACGGTGCCGGGCCTCAGGCCGCGGCCGGTGGGCCCGACCCGGCCGGGCGGTGAGGGGTCTCCGCGATGATGGGTCCGCCTCCGGCGTATCGGCGCAGCGCGACGCCGAGCACCTGGTCGAGTGGTACCGGCCCGAACGTCCGCGAGTCGGTGCTGGCGTCGCGGTTGTCGCCGAGCACGACCACCCGGCCGGCCGGCACCGAGGCGGCGCCACCGTCCACTGTGACACCGGGCGGCAGCGGGTCGCCGGGGAGCGCGGCGAGGCGCTTGATCATCCAGCGACGGCCTCGGATACCGCCGCCGGAGGTCGGACCGCCGGGTCGCGGCCCGGGTCGCGGCTGCTCCAGTACCACGATCTGGCCGACCCGCAGCCGGCGGGCCGGCGTGCGGCGGACCACGATCCGGTCCCGGCCGTGCAGCGTCGGTTCCATGCTGCCGCCCTCGACCGTGACCACGACGAGCCGGGCGCGCAACCAGCCGACCCAGCCGCCCGTCGCGATCAGCAGGCCGCAGACCGCCAGCGCCGTCCTCACCGGTGCGCCCCCACGGTCGCGTACCCCTCGGCCTGCATCGCGAAGAGCCGGGCGTAGTGTCCGTCCGCCGCGACGAGCGTGTCGTGGTCGCCCTGCTCGATCACCACGCCACCGTCGAGCACCACGATCGTGTCGGCGTCGCGGACCGCGCCGAGCCGGTGCGAGATGAGCAGGCTCGTCTGCCCGGCCCGGTGCTCGCGCAGCCGGTGATGGATCTCGTACTCGGCCTCGGCGTCGAGCCCCGCGCTCGGCTCGTCCAGGATGAGCAGGTCCCGCTCGTCCCGGACGAGCGCGCGGGCGAGTGCCACCCGCTGCCACTGGCCGCCGGAGAGCACCACGCCCGCCTGCGCGCTGTCGTCGGCGAAGAGCCGGGTCAGCATGGTGTCGTAACCGTTCGGCAGCCCGGCGAGGACGGTGTGGATCCCGGCGCGCTCGGCGGCCCGGGTCACCGCCGGCTCGTCGTCGGCCACCGCCAGGTCGCCGAAGGCGATGTTGTCGCGGACGGTGAGGTCGTAGTGCATGAAATCCTGGAAGATGCCGCTGAGCCGCTCGCGCAGCGACTCCACCGGCACCTCCCGCAGGTCGACGCCGTCCCAGAGGATGGCGCCGCGGGTCGGGTCGTAGAAGCGGCACAGCAGCTTCACCAGCGTGCTCTTGCCGGCGCCGTTGACCCCGACCAGCGCGACCGCCTGGCCGCAGGGGATGGTCAGGTCCACACCGCGCAGGATCCACGGATGGTCGTCGGAATAGCGGAACCAGACGTCGCGCAACACGATGCCACGGCGCAACCCGGGCAGCGGCCGGGGCGACCCGGCCGGCGGCAGGTCGGGACCGGCGCGGACGACGTCGAGGTACCGCTCGAAGATCAGCAGATGCTGGTGCCCGACGGCCAGGCCGGTCGCCATTGCGCCGAGGCTGGTCTGCACCGACGCCACCGCCGCCACGAAGACGGAGACGTCCCCCACGGTCAGCGTGCCGGCCACGGCGGAGCGTACCGCCCAGAACAGCCCGGCGGCCGCGATCCCGGCCGCCGCCAGGGCCAGTCCGCCCTGGGTGAGCAGCGTCCACCGGTCCATCCGCCGGTGTAGCAGGTTGATCGACGTACGGTCGCGCCTCATCCGCCGACGCAGGTGGTCGCCGAGGTGGAACAGCCGGATCTCCTTGGCGGCGGCCACGTCACCGAGGAGTCGGGCGTAGAACGTCTCCCGCCGTTCCAGCGCGGTGATTTCGAGGGTCGTCCGGACCCGCCGCCGGGCGAGCCGCACCTCCCCGACGAAGGTGGGTACGGCGCCCAGCACGACGATCCAGGCCATCTGCGGGGCGACCACCAGCAGCATGCCGAAGAAGCCGACCATGGTGACGCTGGTCCGGACCAGTCCGAGCGCGGTCAGGATGATCTGGCCCGGCGTCTCCTGGCCGGTCTGCTGGGCCATCCGGAGCCGGTCGAGGAAGTCGGGGTCCTCGAACCGGCCGAGCCCCTGGAAGCGGTTGACCGCGCGGTACAACCGGTCCTGCGCGACGAGGCTCGCCCGGCGTCCGAGGTCTTCCTGCACGTACTCCGACAGGTGCGGCTGCACCGCGCCGACCAGGCCGGCGACCAGGAGCCCGGCGACGATGCCGGCCAGGGCGGACCAGGCCGGTCGCGGGCTGGCCAATTCGTCGAGCATGCCCTTGGTGAACCAGGCCGCCACGACCGGCACGGCGGCGGCGGCCACCGTGAGCGCCACCAGGACGGCGAGGGCGCCCGGCGCGGCCCGGGCCGCGAGGCCGACCGCCCTGCCGAGCGTCCGTACCAGCCTCACGCCGCCACCGGGGCGTGCGACGGAACCAGGTGTACGCCGGTCCCGGTGATCACGCCAGTCGCGTCGACCTGGCAGACGGCCGGGAAGGCGCGTACCCCGAACGCCGCGACCGCGCCGCGAGCCTGCTCGTCGGCGAGTACGGTGGCGACCCGGGACAGCGGCTCCGTGTACTCGTCGGCCGGCTCCGGCCCCTTCTCCACGACCGCGAGCGCCCGCCGGGTAGCCGCGACGGCGACGAAGCCGGGGATCAGGTCCTTGCAGGCGGGGCAGCCGGGCGAGAAGAACCCGACCACGACCGGCTCGGTGAACCAGTCGGCATCGACGACGGTCCCGTCGAGCGCGGTCGCGGTGAACGGCGCGACGGCCGAGCCGACCGGTTTGGTCGAGGCGCCCAGCTCCGCCGGCTCCAGCCCTTCGAGCAGGTGCCCGTACTGGCGCATCCGTCGGACCAGCCCCAGCGTCAGGGCCAGGTTCAGCAGGCCGAGCGCGCCGACCAGGACGACGGCGGCGGTCAGGATCGGCAGCATGGGTACTCCTCCGAGCTCCGGGGCGAAGTGCAGCCGGGTGACTGTACGCACGTTCGGATACATGGCGCCTACATCGCGCCATGTATTGATCACGTACGGCGGCGGTCTAGCGTCGGCGCCGCGCGACCGCGCCCCGCGGTCGGCGGAGGAAAGAAGGTGAAGCGTGTCGAAGTTTCGTGCGCTGACCGACCGGCTGGTCGGCTTGGTCGTCCCCGAGGTGAAGGCGTCGGCCCTGTGGATCCCGCAGTACCGTTGCCTGCCCACCGGCTGCGGCGGGCGCGGGCAGGCGCAGCGGCGCCAGTGCCACGACGGCAGCGGATACTGCACCCCGTGGGCGAACGACGGCTGCGGCTGCTGACCGACTGATCCCGGTGCCGGGCCGGCCGGCGCGCCGGGAGCGATCCGCTGCTGCGGGGCCGCTCCGATCGGCGCGCCGGATCCGGCCCGGCGCCGCTGCTTCCAGCCCCTGCCGGCTCTGGGTACCGGTACTCAGAGCCGGCCGCACCACGGCTCAGGCGACCGGCCGGTACGTCGGCACGTTCGGCACGCCGGCTCGGCGACCCCGGCCAGGCACGCCTCCGGTCTCGACGGCGGACAGCAAGTCAGGAGATGAGCGGTGGCCGCGCCGGTGACCAGGATGGACAGGCACCGGCGCACCAGCCCACCGGCAGCGGGCTCGCCCCGGCCGGGCCTGGTGACGACCGGTGCGGTCGTGCCACCGGGAGGATGAGATGCCCATCGAGGACCTCGATCCGGCAACGCTGGACGCTCGTGAGTTGGCCCTGCTGGTCAAGGCGACCCCGACCGACGAGCTGCGGGCGCTGATGTGCGGCAGCCGGCGCCGGGCGGTACTGGACACGGTGGTCGGGCGGATGCCGGGCGTCTTCCGGGGCGACCGGGCCGGCGGTACGTCGGCGGTGGTGCACTGGAGGATCGGCGACGGACCGGACGGTGCCGTGGACGTCTACGAGATCGTCATCGACGGTGGGGCCTGCGCGCTGTCGCCCGAGCCGCAGCGGCAGCCGAAGCTGACGCTGACCGTCGGCGCGGTCGACTTCCTCCGGATGGTGACCGGAAACGCCCACCCGGTCACGCTGGCGATGAAGGGAAAGCTCAAGACGAAGGGCGACCTCGGGCTGACCGCGAGGTTTCCGCAGCTGTTCGACATTCCACGGGTCTAGGCGCACCTTTCGACGGTCCGCCATGGTCGGGACCCGCCGGGCGGCACCGCGATGCTGCTGGTGTGCGCAATTGTCAGACGTCAATTTCCTTCGGTGGCGGCGGTACGCCCGCATCGGCGTCGGGTCGGTCGGTGACGCCGCAAGACCAGAGATGCGTCGTCCCGGCCCGCGTGCCAGGGTGATCCCAGCGAGGAGATCGCCCGCCAAGGGGCTCGGCAGCTCGCGAGGATTCGACAGGAAGTGAGGCGAGGCATGACGATTACCGGACCAGCGACAACGGCCGCCGAGGCCGACCGTGCCGCGATTGCCGCAGTCCCCGCCCGCATGGTGGAAATCTGGGCGAAGCACGATGCCGACGGATTCGCCGAGCTTTTCACCCAGGACGGCGCGCTCATTCTTCCCGGGGTCTACCGGAAGGGGCGCGACGAGATCCGTTCGTTCATGGCGGCGCAATTCGCCGGCGCCTACCGGGGGACCCGGGTGACGGGCCAGCCGGTCGAGGTCGTCCCGCTCGCGCCCGGCGCGGTCGCGCTGACGACGGTCGGCGGAGTGCTCGCCCCCGGCGAGTCGGAACTCTCCGCCGAGGCGGCCATCCGGGCGTCCTGGATCTTGGTGAAGCGCGGTGACGCATGGCTGCTGGCGGTCTACCACAACTGCCCGCGCGATCCGGCCCGATAGTCCAGGAGAGGCGGTAGACGCATGACCGAGACAAGAGTGGTCCAGGACCTCGTCGTGGAGGGCGACGAGGTCGACCGCATGGTGAGTGGGCTCGACGCCGCCGAGTGGGCGCTGCCCACACCGGCGCCGGGTTGGACGATCGCACACCAGGTCGCCCACCTGTCCGCCACCTTCCGGATGGCGGCGCTGGCCGTGGTGGACCCGGATCGGTTCACCGCGATGACCTCGCAGCTCAGTCCCAACTTCAACGCGAACGTGGCGCACGCGATGGCCGAGTTCCTGGCCGAGCCGCCGGACGTCCTGCTCAGCCGCTGGCGTGCCGAACGCGCCCGTGCGGAGCAGGCGCTCGCGGCCGTACCGCCGGACCGGGTCGTGCCGTGGCTGGTCCGCCCGCTCCCGGCGGCCGTACTCGCCTCGGCGGGCCTGATGGAGCTCTTCGGGCACGGCCAGGACATCGCCGACGCGCTCGGCGTACGGCGTGAGCACACCGATCGGGTCGGCCACCTGGTCGCCTTCGCGGTACGCACCTGGGACTTCGGCTACCAGGCGCGTGACCTGCCGACTCCGGAGGTCGAGTTGCGCTTCGAGCTGACCGCGCCGTCAGGCACGCTCTGGACGTTCGGCCCGGCCGACGGGGAGAACCGGATCACCGGTTCGGCGGTCGACTTCTGCCTGCTGGTGACGAGGCGTCGGCACCGGGACGATCTCGACCTCACGGCGACGGGCGTGGAGGCCGACCGGTGGCTCGACATCGCCCAGGCGTACCGCGGGCCGGCCGGCCCGGGGCGCCGCCCCGGTCAGTTCGCCACCCCGGTGCGCTGACCCACCGCGCCGGTCTCACCGGTCGCGGATGACGCCGCGTCGAATCGCTGGGCCACGAAGTGCTCCTGCGCCATCCGGCGTACCGTGGCCAGCGCGGCGTCGAGGAGCACCATCCGTACCACCGCGGCGGCCCGGTCGGTGCTGGCGGAGTTCGACGGGAGCAGATCGAGCTCCTGGACGACGAGCCGCTCGGCCGCGGCCGCGTACGGGCTGAAGAAGTCCATGTCGCACTCGCAGCCGAGGTGGCGCAGGGTCACCACCACGTGCGCCAGCCTGCCGGCCACCTCGGGGTCGACCTCCCAGCCCAGTTCCTGGACGAACCCGTCCACGTCGGAGCGCGCGCCGCGCATCCCCTTGACGTCGTCCAGGGGCGGCTGCTCCGGGAAACGGGCCCGGTTGACGACCTCGTACAGGTCCGGAAGCGACAGCTTTTCGTCATCGATGGCTGCGAGCAGCTCGCCGACGGTGGAGAGGTCGAGTTGTCCGATGTTCGTGAACGCCCTGATGAGACGGATCCGGTGCAGGTGTCTCTCGTTGTACTCGGCCTGGTTCCGCTGGGTCGGTACGCCTTTGGGAAGCAGACCCCTGCGTAGGTAGAATTTGATCGTGGCAACGGAGACCCCGGTCCGCCGGCTGAGATCGGATATGCGCATCTAGCCCCCCGGTGGCGTTGCTGGTGGTTCCAGAGGTGCCGCACCGCACCTGGTTTAGCTCGCCAAGATTATCAGTTGCGTCAATACGTACCTTTGCGTCGATATTTATGTTGTTGCCAGGTAGGGCGATGTCCACCGAGCCGGCGTCTCCGGTCGGGCGGGTCGCCGCGGCCCGGGCGGGTTCCGGCTCCGGCACGCCGGCCAGTGCCGTGTTCCGGGCGTCGAGCAGGGCGAGCAGCACGGGCGGGTCCAGCGTCCCCGCCGGTTTCAGCAGCAGGTCGGCCTGGATGAAGGTGTCCCGACCGATGGTCAGCGGCCCGTTCGTGGCGACCGAGACCGACCCGTCGACGCCGTCCGGCTCGCCGATCGCCGCGCGCGGGTCGCCGGTCACCTCCTGCGCCAGCAGATACCAGGTGCCGGCCGGCACGCTGTCGAATCGGTACTGGCCCCACCCGGACAGGATCGCGCACCGCACCGGCCGGCCCTGCGGAATCCGGTCGGGAAAGAGGCCGACGAAGATGAGGCTGTTCTCCTCCGCCTGAGCCGGCCAGACCCGTCCGGAGACCCGTCCGGACGAGCGTCCGTCCACACCGAGATACGGGTCGACGGGTATGTGTGGTGCGAATCCGGATCGCTTGCGATAGGCGGTCGGTGACATTCCGACGCTTCTGCTGAAGCGGGTACTGAAGGTACCCACGCTGTTGTACCCCACCCGCACACTGATGTCTGCTACATTTAGCGACGTCGACACCAGAAGATGTTTTGCCCGCTGCAATCGCAGTGCCGAGAGGAAGCGACCGGGAGAGACACCGGTCGCGCGCTGAAATATCCGGGTGAAGTGAAACTTGCTGAACATCGCGGCACGGGCGATGTCATCTACCGTGAGCTGCTCGCCGAGGTTCTCGCGCATTGCGGCAATAGCGCGGCCCACGGCCTGCTCGATGGGGTCGTCCACTCCTGCTCCTCCCGAAGACTCGAATGTCGGGCTTGATTCGGTCACCAAAAAGTGTCGGCAATGGTCGAACCAGCGGAGAGGTAGAAAGCAGGGCCTACCGTCGTCGGCTGCCCGGCAGCATGAGTTGATTGGTAGATAACAGAAGGGTTTTCGAAGCTCCATGCCCCCGGCGCTTCAGTCCACTCGCCCTCGTCGATGCGTTCCGCCACGTTGAGGTTAACTTAAGCAGGGCCTCCCAGCAACACTGAGATTCGTCATCCTCTATCTGCTCCGCAATCACGAAGTTAAAATCGGATAGCGGTGCGCACTACTTCACCGATGTAGCCCTGTCGTCACCGCCCGGAAACGTCCACGTCAAATGTGACGCCCGGCCGGCGGCGCCGACTCGGCCGGCCACAACCGTGCACCGATCGCCCGGGCAGCCGCGAGGCTCGCCCAGGAGGTCAGGTGGATCAGCCCCGCCTCGTCGAGATCGCCCCTGACCTGGTCGACCAGCTCGCCGGTCACCCGGTACGGAGCGAACGCGGTGAGCAGGCCGAGCCGGGCGGCGGGTCGGTCACCCGCCGGCACCGTCGCGACCGCCTCCGTCAGCCAGGCCGGCGCGCCGAACCCCGGCTCCACGCCGACCCGCCGGGCCAGCATGCCCAGCACCAGCCCTCGTACCTCGGCGGTCACGGCACCGTGCGCGCCGTGCTCCACGGCCGCGGCGGCCCGGGCGAAGGCCGCCGCGACCGGCGGTCGACCGGCGGCCCAGCACAGGTCCGGCGGCAGCGGCGCGTCAGGCAGCAGTTCGAGCGAGGTACCCGGCGTCGGGCGCCGCCGCGCCAGAGTTCCCATGACGAACCTGGCCCCCCGCCGCACCATCCCCAGCGCCGGAGCGGGTACCGGCGGCAGCGGCGACTCGGTGAGGAAGAGACTGACCATCCGGTTGAGGTAGTGGAAGGTCACCACCACCCCGATGACCTCCGGTGCCTGCTCGGCCGGGAACGGGACCGGTCGACCACCGGCCTCCGGTCGCCCGCTCGCCCAGGCCCAGTGGGCCAACTCGCGTACCCGGGGATCGGCGACGGCGTCGAACCGGCCGGCGACGATCGCGTCCGCGTCCGCGCCGGACGACAGTCCCGCCATCGCCGCCCCGTGCACCTCCATGCAGTACGGGCACCGGTTGGCGACCGAGACCGCCGCCGCCACCGCCTCCTTGACCGACCGGTCGACCACCCCGCCGGCCAGCAGCGACTCCCGCAGCATCAGCCAACTCGCCGCGAGCGCCGCCGGTGCCGGCGCGTGCAGCCCGATCGGCGGCGCGACCATGCCGAAGTCGGCCTCCATCTGCTGGTACACCTCGGCCACCAGGCCGGTCTCGCTACCCGGTGCGACCCGGGCGAGGTGCCGGATGTGCGCCGCGGACGCCCGGCGCGCGACGCGTGCGAACAGCGATCCCACGGCGCACCCCCGTCAGGCCGTCCGGGCCATGGCGACCCGGGAGGCCGTGCCGGCACCCGGTCCGGGAGCGCCGTACCGCACGGCGACACCCCGCTCCTGGGCGGCCCGGACCATGCCGGGCATGGCCCGCTCGGCCAGCGCCGCGATGGTGAGCGCCGGGTTGACCGTCAACGCACCCGGCACCGCCGAGCCGTCGGTGACGAAGATGCCGGGATGCCCCCGCAGCTCGTGCCGGTCGTCCAGTGCCGAGGTCGCCGGGTCGTCCCCGATCCGGCAGGACGCCAGCGGATGCACGGTGTAGGCGCCGACCAGGTCGTTGGTCCACGGCGCCACCCGGGCCAGGCCGTCACGCTCCAGGATGTCCTTGACCTCGGCGTCCGCCAACGACCAGCCGCGCCAGGTGTTCGGCGTCGGCCGGTAGCGCAGCGGCCCGTCGCCGAGCATCTGCATGGAGAGCCGGTGCGCGTTCCCGGTCTCCGGTGGCGGCCCGAAGACGCCCTCGTTGTCGTCCTCGGACATCGTGAAGATGGTCAGCCAGGACTGCCAGCGCCGCAGCATCTCCTTCTTCTGCACACCGAACCAGGACGGACCGGTGGCACCGGGCACCTGGGCCAGGATGGTGCCGAGCCCGGGCGGGAAATACAACTGCTCGAGCGAGAAGCGCTCGTACTCCGGCAGCCGGCCGTCCAACCGGTCCCAGCTCGCCACCGTCGGGCCCCGGCCGATCTGGTACGCCTCGTAGGCCTGGCCGCCCGGGCGGGACAGTCCGAGCACCTCGCGTACCCGGTCCTCGTCGAAGACCGCCGTGTTGAGGCGCTCGCCGTTGCCGGAGAAGTACCTCCCGACCGCGTGCGGCATCGGGCCGAGGGTGGCCGCCGAGCGTTGCAGGATCACCGGCGTCGCGCCGGCACCCGCGGCGAGGACGACGAGCTTGGCGTCGATCGTGCCGCTGTCGTGCAGGATCCGGTAGTCCTCGGCGTCGACGATCCGGTAGTGCACCCGGTAGCCGCCGTCGTCGTTCCTGGTCAGGTGCTGCACCTCGTGCAACGGCCGGATCGCGGCACCGTGCGCGACGGCGGCCGGCAGGTAGTTGAGCAGCAGCGACCGCTTGGCGTCGAACCGGCAGCCGGCCATCATCCAGTTGCAGTTCACGCACTCGTCCAGGTCCACCGCCGACGGCGGCGGGTTGGCGGTACGGCCGGCGTGCGCGCAGGCCGCCGCGAAGAGGCCGCCCGCGTACGGCACCCGGTCCCAGGACTGCCGGGTGACCGGCAGCGCCTCGGTGACCCGGTCGTACCAGGGATCGAGCTTGTCCCTGGTGATGCTGGCCGGCCACATCCGGCGGCCGATGCTGCCGTGCCGCTCGAAGACGAACCGGGGCGCCCGCGGCATCGTGGCGAAGTAGACCACGCTGCCGCCGCCGACGCAGTTTCCGCTGAGCACGCTCATCCCGTCGCCGACGACGAAGTCGAACACCCGGGTGTACGACGATCCCAGCTTGAAGTCGTGGTCGAACTCCTCGGCCTGCAACCATGGTCCGCGTTCCAGGACCACGACGCGGGCCCCACCGGCGGCGAAATGGTAGGCCGCGATGGCACCGCCGAAACCGCTGCCGATCACGACGATGTCCGTCGACTCCGTGGCTGTTGTCATGCTGGATCACCTGTCACCGTGGTTTGTGGGTGGATCGGGGCCAGTGCGCGACCGTACGAGTACTGCGGAAAACGGTGCAGGCCGTCGGCGTCCGGCCGGAAATAGCCGATTGTCAACAGCCCCGGATGTTGCCCGGCGAATGCCTCCGCCGTACTGATGTGCGCGGCGCTGTCGAATGCCATGTTGCTGAAAAGGGCGAGAGCGACCCACATCTGTTTTTCCGGATGAACGGGTGCGGTGAGTTGCCGTACCAGTGCGGTGCGGTGTTCGAAGGAGAGTGCGACGAAGGCGGGTACGTCGTCGTCGAGTGTCAAACCGTGCTCGGCGGCGTATTCGAGGGCGTGGTCGTTCAGCGTGTAGAACAGCGAGTCCAGCGCCTCCGACAGCCCGCCGCCGGGCTGTTCGAGCAGTTCGAGGGCGCCCGCCGCCACCGCGCCTCCGGTCGGGTCGGCACCCGCCACCGCCCGGTCGTCGGGTGACCGCTTCGCTCCCGGGATGATGGTGTCGGCGAATGCCTCTATGGTGGCTGTACGGGCCGGCCCCGCATCGTGTTCGTCGGGCTGCACGGCATTCCCTCCTGTCGTGTCGGAGCCTGTCGTGGGCGTCCTGCTCCAATTAGCCCGGTCCGCTGGGCCGGTAATGGTTTCGGAGAAGGTGCGCACGGATGCTCGGCGTAATCCGATCCGTTAGACGACAATCCTCCCGATACGGGGGTTGGAAATCATCTTCTTCGTTGCGCTGGCGCGGGCTGCCGCACAAGCCCTTGCCGGGCCCCGACAGCGCACGGCAGGAGACGGATTTTCCTCGGGGCCGCGCCACCATGGGATGAGCTGTCCCCCTATATCGGATTAGGAGCCCGGCATGCCGATGCTCGGTTCGCTGCGCCGTTTGGCGTTGACGCCGTCGTTCACCGAGGTGACCTTCGCGGCGCGCGGCTTTCCGGTCCGTGCCACCGACGCGACCCGCCGGCTGGAGGCCATTCCGCAGGCGGTCCTCTGTGGCTTCGAGTGGGCGATCGAGGCGCGGGCGCCGTGGGAGGTGGAACGCCGGCTGGAACTGGTGGAGGCCGAACAGCGGGGGTTCGCGTACGAGGGGGCCGCGATGGCCTACACGGTGCGCGACGCGATGGCGGGCGGCCGGGGCCACCGGGCGCGGGACCTGCTGCGCGGACCGGGTCGGCCGCACACCTTCCTCACGTACATCGGAATCGGCTTCGCGATGGCCCGGTTGCCGCGCATCCTGTGGCGCAACGTGCTGCCCGACCTGAGCGGCGTGCCGTACTACCCGACCATGAGCTGGCTGGCCGTGGACGGGTACGGCTTCGACCGCGCCTACTTCGAGACCGACCGCTGGGTCACCGAGCAGCGCCGGCCGGCGCCGTACCTGTGGCAGGGCCGGGCCGACTACTTCCCGCGCGCGGTCGACCAGGGCATCGGCCGTGCCCTCTGGTTCATCCACGGCGGGGTGGCGCCGGACGTGGCGACGGCGGTGGGACGCTTCGCCACCGAGCGCCAGGCCGACCTGTGGAGCGGGGTCGGCCTGGCGGCCACCTTCGCCGGCGGCAGCGACGCGCACGGCCTCACGGTGCTGCGCGGGGTGGCCGGTGACGCCCTCCCGCACCTGGCCCAGGGCGCGGTCTTCGCGGCCAAGGCCCGGGACTTCGCCGGTTTCGTGCCCCCGCACACCGAGCTGGCGACCGGCCTCCTCACCGGGCTGACGGTGCCGGCGGCGGCGACGCTCGCCGACGACGTGGCGGCGGACGGCTTCGGTTCCGGTGCCGATCCGGACTACGAGATCTGGCGGCAGCGGGTCGGGGCGCGGGTGGCGTCCCAGCTGCGCGGCACCCCGAGCTAGGACCGGCGGCGGGCGGCGGAGTGGGCCCGGCCCGGGCCCCGGCGCCGCCCGGGTCGTCCGGTCACGGCGGGAGCGGGCGGCGCAGCCACAGCAGCGCCAGTACGCCGAGCGCGACGAGCCCGTCGACCACGAGCAGGAACGCGCTGATCGGGTCGACGCCGTGCCCGTGGTCGCCGGTGGGTATGGCGGCGCGCAGCGGTGCGGGCAGCTCTCCGGTACCGACGCTGAAGCGCAGGATGCCGGAGGCCGCACCGCCGCTGCTGAGTTCGACGTGGTAGGCGACGACCACGTCACCCGGCGCGTCGACGGCGATCGGCTGCCAGACGGCGCGGCCGGGCCGGACCACCAGCGGTCCGGTGGTCAGGGTGGAGCCGTCGCCGTCGAGCACGGAGACGTGCGAGCCCGCCTCGACCGGCGGGCCGGAGAAGGTCAGACGTACCCCGGGTGGCCCGGCGGTGAGCACCGCCTGGTCGGGCGGGTCGCTCGCCACGAGGGTGCCCGGCACACCGGCGGCCGCTGGCGTCCCGAACAGGACACCAGCGGCGACAGCCAGCAGGGCCAGCGCGATCGGTGCGGTGGCGCGGGAGGGCATGACCGGTCAGACCGCCGAGGGCACGGGCTGACCCGACCTCGACCGGGCGACGCAGTTGCAGGTGTACTCGGCCAGCTCGGCCCGGTTGGGGCGCAGGTGCAGGTACATCGCGATCGCCATCGGGATGAACACCACCGAGTTGTAGAAGAGGTGCAGCTCGACCCGGGCGAGCACGAGCTGGGCGATGCTGGTCGGCTGCGCCGCGCCGAAGAAGTTGACGCCGGCCTGCACCTGGACCAGCAGCAGCAGGTGTTCGATGTGGTGCCAGAACTGGATGACCAGCGCCACCGTCCACCATGTCCGCGCCCGCCCGACGAAGCCGGGCCGCAGCAGGAAGAGGCCGACCAGCATGACGAGGGCGTATCCGTAGTGCAGCCACTCGGAGCTGACCAGCCAGGGGTAGTACCAGCCGAGCACGCCGCGTGCCTCCGGCCGCGGCATGCCGAGCACCCAGATCTGGTACGCCTGCACCAGGTGTTCGGCCCAGTGCGCGACGACGATGAAGAGGTAGAGGTTCAACGCCGTCCTGTGGTGGTTCCGGTTCAGCCGGGCGATCGGACCAGCTGGCGGAGCGACCGCCGAACCGTTGACCATGGGTGTCTCCCTCCCGTGGTGGACTACCGGTCCCGGCCGACCGTAGTCGTCACCCGGCGTGAGTCCGTTCTCTCAGCGTGCTTACTTTCTGCGGGCCGGAGCGCATCTTGGGAGAACACCGTCGCGCCCCGTCGCCGCATGCTTTACGGAGAGTCGGGTACCGCAGGGGAGGCGCGATGGCACGCCGGATGAGCACCGAGATCGGACCGCCGGAGACGACGGCTGGCACCGCCGCGACGCCACGGGCCACCTCCATGCTGGTCAACGGCCATTTCCCCCGGCGGCGGTGGCTGATCCTCGGGCTCAGCGTCCTGGGTGGCTTCCTGCTCACCGTCGTCTGGTCGGCGGAGTTCGTCGACAGCACGATCGGCGACAGCGTGGCGGACACGCTGCTCGGGCACGACGCCAAGGAGACCCCGATCGCCGGGATCGGCGCCGGGGTGGCGTTCGCGTTCGTCTCCGGTCTCGCCGGCACCTTCACGGCCTGCAACATCGCCGCGTTCGGTGCGATGGCGCCGATGCTCGGCACCGGCGGGCGATGGAGCCGGCTGCGGCACATGTTCGCCCCGCTGGGGTGGCTCGCGGTGGGGATGATCGCGGTCTCCGCGACGTACGGCGCGGTCGTCGGGCTGGTCGGCACCGCGATGCCGCAGTTCTCGACGGCCGCGAACAGCGCGGGCAGTCTCTCGGCCCGCAGCGTCCAGTCGCTGGTGGTCTTCGGCGTCATCGGGCTCGCCATGACCTGTCTCGGGCTGGCCGCCCTCGGCATCGTGCCCGACCCGTTCGCGCGCGTCTCGCGGAGGTTCCCGAACGCGCCGATGGTCGTGCTGGGGGCGCTGATCGGCGGATTCCTGATCGGACGCCCGTTCGCACTGTTCCGGCAGATGTTCCGGGACGCGGCGGAGAGCGGCAACCCGCTCTACGGCGCGCTGGCGTTCACGTTGCAGTCGATCGGCAACATCCTGGTGATGGCGTTGCTCTTCGCAGTGGTGGCGCTGGTCAGCGGGCCCCGGCTGCGCGGCTGGCTCGCCGCGAGGCCGAGCCGGGTCGCGACGATCACCGCGGTCGCGCTCCTGGTGGCCGGCGTCTTCACGTTCCTCTACTGGGACGTCCGGCTGCTGGCCCGCCGCGAGATCATCCCGTGGTACCCGACCGCGCCGTGGTCATAGCGGCGGCGGTGGTGGGCCGGCGGTAGGTCGTCGAGGACGCAGGAGGAGACATGGTTGCCGGTCGCGTCATCTCGTCGGTGGTCCAGCGGCAGGTGAAGTACGTCCGTACCGTCCCGCCCGGGAGGGCCGACGGGCTGGTCGCGGCGGTCTACCGGCAGGTCACCGAGGAGATGCGCCTGGTGGTGCCGCCGGTACTGCTGCACTCGCCCGCGCCGGAGGCCCTGGCCGGGTACTGGATGTTGATGCGGGAGCCGCTGCTGGCCGGCGGCGCGGTCGACCGGCTCGGGAAGGAGGCGGTCGCCGCGGCCGTCTCGGTGGCGAACATCTGCCCGTACTGCGTCGACATGCACAGCATCGGCATCTACGACCTCGCCACCGAGGAGGACGCCGAGGCCGTCGCGGGGGACCGGGTGGACGAGATCGCCGACCCCCGGATCCGGGATCTGGCGGCGTGGGGCAGGACGGCGCACCAGCCGGACGAGGCGGTGCTGCCCCGGCCGGCGTTCTCGTCCGCCGAACGCGCCGAGCTGGTGGGGGTGGTCGTGGGCTTCCACTACCTCGGCCGGATGGTCAACGTCTTCCTGGCGAACTTCCTCCTCCCGCCACGGCTGGGTCCACGGGCCCGGCGCCGGGTCAAGCACGGGATCAGCCTGATGCTCAGCGCCTCGCTGCGGGAGGTGCAGCCGGCGGGCCGCTCGCTCCGGCTGCTGCCCGAGGCCCCGCTGCCGCCGGACGCCGCCTGGGCGGCCGGGCAACCGGAGATCGCCGAGGCGGTGGCCCGCTCCTTCGCCGCGTTCGACCGCGCCGGCGAGCGGGCCCTGTCACCGGCGGTGCGGCAACTCGTGGACGACCGGCTGCGCGGCTGGCGGGGCGAGGAGGCGGGACTGAGCCGGCAGTGGTGCGAGCGGCTCGTCGCCGAACTGCCGGAGGCCGACCGGGCGGCGGGCCGGCTGGCACTGCTGACCGCGTTCGCCTCCCACCAGGTGGACGAGGACACCGTACGGGAGTTCCGGCTGACCGAGCCTCGGGACTCCGCGCTGGTCGAGGCGACCGCCTGGGCGAGCTACGCGGCGGCGCGGCGGATCGGCGCACTCCACGTGGCAGATCGCGTTTCCTGATTCGCGTACGTTAATTCCCCGGCATTAGTTGCCGGGGTTTCGTCGTGTCGACGGCAATGACGAGGGCATGTTGGAAGAAAACCGCAGCAACGCGGAAGAAGACTCGGTCCGGTCGCTCTGCGAAGCTTAGTCGCAAACCACCGGCAAACAGCCATCGAATGCCTTGGGGGAGAGTTGACTAGTGTTTGGCGAGGGCTGCGGCGGCGCATTCTGACCCCCAGCACCTCTGCGACCAGGCTGGACGTACGCGGCTTCCACGAGAAGGACGCGGCCTCCAAGGAATTGCTGGAGACGATTGGGAGTACGTTTCTGGCCGGCTTCTCGTACGCCGCGCAGGCGCGTACCGCCGACGAGGCGGAAACCGAACTCGAACGGGTCCCGGTGCGCTTTCGCGGATTCGCTTACGAGGGTGCCGCGATGGGGTTCGCCATTCGTGACGCGTTGCCGTTGAGTCGGGGCGACAATGTCTCGCGCTTCCTCGCCGGGGCGGGACAGGCGCACGTCTACATGGCCTATGTCGGCGTCGGCTGGGCGATGGCGCGGCTGCCCCGGGCGCGCTGGTCGCGGATCGCACCGGCCGATCCGGTGCTGCGCTGGCTCGCGCTCGACGGGTACGGCTTCCACCAGGCGTACTTCCACACGAAGCGGTACGTGCACGAGCGGTACCAGCACGACCGGTTCCCGTGGCCGGTGGAGGGGCCGCGGTGGTACGCGAACCGGGTGCTGGACCAGGGCGTCGGCCGGGCCCTCTGGTTCGTCTGCGGCACCGCCCCGGCGCTCGTGGTCGAGACCATCGAGACGTTCCCCCGGCACCGGTGGCCGGACCTGTACTCCGGCGCCGGCCTGGCCGCCACCTACGCGGGCGGGGCGGACGAGTCCGAACTGCGCACCCTGTGGGACGCGGCCGGGGAGTGCCGGCCACAGCTCGCCCAGGGCGCGGCGTTCGGCGCCGCCGCCCGGCTGCGCGCCGGCCTGCTCGTCCCGCACAACGAGCTCGCCACCCGGGTCTTCTGCGGGATGTCCGCCGCCGAGGCCGCGCGGCTGAGCGAGGGGAGCCGCCCGGACGCACCGGTGCACGGAACCGAGCCCGCCTACGAGGTGTGGCGCCGACGCATCGCCAACGAGTTCGTCTCTATCGGAAGGTGCTAGCACATGGCTCAGAAAGCTGGCTGGCTGCGCAGGCAGCTGCCCGGGATCGTCGCGGTGGTCCTGATGGCCGCGTTCTTCCAGGCGGCCCGGCTACCCACCGCCTCCTCCGCCGAGCTGGACGGTCTGGCGGGCCGGTTCGGGTTCACGCCCTACTCGGTCGCGATGCCGGGCGGCTTCCCGCAGCAGACGATCCGCAAGGTGAACAAGGACTACCGGCACATCGACGCCTGGATCTCCTCGGTGGGCGCCGGGATCGCCATGAACGACCTCGACGGTGACGGGTTGGCCAACGACCTCTGCATCACCGACCCGCGCATCGACCAGGTGGTGGTGACGCCGGTACCGGGGGCGCGGGCGGACCGGTACCGGCCGTTCGCGGTGGACCTCACGGCGTTGCCGGCGCAGCGGGCGATGGCCCCGATGGGCTGCGTACCGGGCGACTTCAACGAGGACGGGCGGATGGACCTGCTCGTCTACCTGTGGGGGCGTACCCCGATCCTCTACCTGGCGCGGTCGGGTGCCACCTCGCTCGACCGGGCGTCGTACCAGGCCGTCGAGCTGGTACGCGGGGCGAGCGGCACGGCGTACGACGGGCCGCTCTGGAACACCAACACGGCCGCGGTCGACGACTTCGACGGCGACGGCCACCTCGACATCTACATCGGCAACTACTTCCCGCACGGCCCGGTGCTGGACGACACCAAGTCCGGCGGGGTGGCGATGAACCGGTCGATGTCGCACGCCTTCAACGGCGGCGAGGACTACCTGTTCCGGTGGACCGGCGCCACCTCGGGGGAGCAGCCGACGGCGACGTACGAGATGGTCGCGAACGCCCTGCCCAGAGAGGTCTCGAAGGGTTGGGCGCTCGCCTCCGGTGCCAACGACTTCGACGGCGACAACCTGCCGGAGCTCTACCTCGCGCACGACTTCGGCCCGGACCGGCTGCTCTACAACCAGTCCACGCCGGGGCGGTTCAAGTTCTCGGCCGTCAAGTCCGCCCGGCAGGCGTTCGTGCCCAACTCCAAGCGGGTCGGGGCGGACTCCTTCAAGGGCATGGGCGTCGACTTCGGCGACCTCGACGGCGACGGCCTGTACGACATGTTCGTCAGCAACATCACCACCACGTTCGGGCTGGAGGAGAGCCACTTCGCGTTCGTGAACACCGCGAAGAACGTCGACGAGCTGCGTGCGCGGTTCGGTGACGGCAGGGCGCCCTTCGAGGACCGCAGCGCGCCGCTCGGGCTCGCCTGGTCCGGTTGGGGCTGGGACGTGAAGCTGGCCGACTTCGACAACAGCGGCGAGTTGCAGGTGGCCCAGACCACCGGCTTCCTCAAGGGCGAGGTGAACCGCTGGCCGCAGCTCCAGGAGCTGGCGATGACCAACGACGGCCTGCTGGAGCACCCGGGGGCGTGGCCGAGGCTGGAGGCGGGCGACGACATCGGTGGCGCCCAGCGGCTGCACTTCTTCGTCAAGAATCCCGACGGGCGCTACACCGACCTGGCCGGGCAGCTCGGCCTCGCGGTTCCGGTGCCGACCCGGGGCATCGCGACCGGTGACGCGGACGGTGACGGCCGGCTCGACTTCGCGGTCGCCCGGCAGTGGGACGCGCCGGTCTTCTACCACAACCAGAGCCCGTCGCCGGGTGCCTTCCTGGGGCTGCGGCTCACCCACCCGGCGCCGCCGGCCGCCGAGGCCGCCGGCACGCCGCCGGGCACCGGCACGGCGCCGACGGGCTCGGGTACGGCGGACACCCCGGCCGCCCCGGAGGCGGCCGAACCGGCCCCGGCCGGGGATACGGCGCAGACGGCACCGATGTTCTGCTCCCCGGTGGTGGGGGCGCAGGTGACGGTCACCACGGAGGACGGGCGGAAGCTGCTCGGCCGGGTGGACGGCGGCAGCGGGCACTCCGGCAAGCGCAGCCACGAGGTGCACATCGGGCTGGGCCACGACGTCAGCGGGCCGGTGCAGGTCAACCTGCGGTGGCGGGACCGCACCGGACAGGTGCACCAACAGGACCTTCGACTAGACCCGGGCTGGCACGCGCTCGAGCTCGGTACGCAAGCGCGGGAGAGGTGAGGCGGAGATGGCCGAGAAGACCAAGAATCCACCCCGGCACGACCCAAAGGTGATCAAGGCGCTGCGGAACTTCGCCATCTCGATCACCGTGTTCAACATCCTCGGCTACACGCTCTTCGGCTTCGAGCAGGCGTGGACCTGGCCGTTCATCGCACTGGCGACCGGGTACACGCTGGAGATCGTCCTGGAGGTCATCGGCGCCCGGGTCGAGGGACGGTCGCCACGGTTCCTCGGCGGCGGGGTACGCGGCATGGTCGAGTTCCTCTACCCGGCGCACATCACCAGCCTCGCGCTGAACATGCTGATCTACGTCAACGACCGGGTGTTGCCGATGATGTTCGGCATCGCCGTCGCGATCGGCGCCAAGTGGGTGCTGCGGGCGCCGGTACGCGGCCGGTTGCGGCACTACATGAACCCGTCGAACTTCGGCATCACGATGGTCCTGCTGCTCTTCCCGTGGGCCAGCGTCGCGCCGCCGTACCACTTCACCGAGTACGTCGGCGGGGTCGTGGACTGGATCATCCCGGCGGTCATCATCTTCGGCGGCACGATGATCAACGGAATGCTCACCGGTCGGATGTGGCTGATCATGGGCTGGCTCGGTGCCTTCGTCCTACAGGCGGTCTTCCGGGGAATCGTGCTGGACACCTCGATCCCGGCCGCGCTGGCGATGATGACCGGGGTCGCCTTCGTCCTCTTCACCAACTACATGGTCACCGACCCCGGTACCAGCCCGTCCCGCCCGGCCTCCCAGGTCGCGTTCGGGGCCGGCGTGGCCGTCGTCTACGGCATCGTCACCGGCGCCGGCATCGCGTACGGGATCTTCTTCGCCACCGCCATCGTCTGCCTGATCCGGGGCGGCTTCCTCTGGTCGGTGCACTTCGTCAACCAGGCCCGCGAGCAACGTGAGGCCGCGGCCACCGCAGCCGCGGCCGCCGCGGTCGCCCCCGCCCTGGTCGCCTCGCCGAACGGCCACGAACCGGCAGACCGGGAGTCCGCCGGCAAGGAGGTGGTGACCGCATGACCCGGATCGCCGTGGTGGGCATGGCGTGCCAGTACCCGGACGCCACCTCGCCGAAGGAACTGTGGGAAAACGCGCTGGCCGGCCGGCGGGCGTTCCGGCGCCTGCCCGACCAGCGGATGCGACTGGAGGACTACTGGGACGCCGATCCGACCACACCGGACCGCTTCTACGCCCGCACGGCGGCGGTGATCGAGGGGTACCGGTTCGACCGGATCGCCTACAAGATCGCCGGCAGCACGTACCGCTCCACCGACCTGACCCACTGGCTGGCGTTGGACACCGCCGCCCGGGCGCTCGCCGACGCGGGCTTCCCGATGGCCGAGGGACTGCCGCGCGAGCGTACCGGCGTGGTCGTCGGCAACACGTTGACCGGCGAGTTCTCCCGGGCCAACCAACTGCGGCTGCGCTGGCCCTACGTCCGCCGGATGGTCGCCGCCGCGCTGAAGGACCAGGACTGGGACGACGACCAGCTCTCGACGTTCCTGGACGACTTCGAGGAGACCTTCAAGAGCCCGTTCCCGGCCATCGACGAGGACACCCTCGCCGGTGGGCTCTCCAACACCATCGCCGGGCGGATCTGCAACCACTTCGACCTCAAGGGCGGCGGCTACACCGTCGACGGCGCCTGCTCCTCCTCGCTGCTGTCGGTCGCCACCGCCTGCAAGACGCTGGTCGACGGGGAGGTCGACGTCGCGGTCGCCGGTGGGGTCGACCTCTCGATCGACCCGTTCGAGATCGTCGGGTTCGCCAAGACCGGCGCGCTGGCCCGGCACGAGATGCGGGTCTACGACCGCAGGTCCAACGGCTTCTGGCCGGGCGAGGGCTGCGGAATGGTCGTGCTGATGCGCGAGAAGGAGGCGCGGCAGGCCGGGCACCGGGTGTACGCCACCATCGCCGGCTGGGGCATCTCCTCGGACGGCAAGGGCGGCATCACCCGGCCCGAGGTGAGCGGCTACCAGCTCGCGCTGCGCCGGGCGTACGAGCGGGCCGGCTTCGGCATCGAGACCATCGGGCTGTTCGAGGGGCACGGCACCGGCACCGAGGTGGGTGACGCGACCGAACTCACGGCGCTCTCCCTGGCCCGCCGCGCGGCGGACTCCGAGGCGCCGCCGGCCGTGATCAGCTCGATCAAGGGCATGATCGGGCACACCAAGGCGGCGGCCGGGGTGGCCGGCCTGATCAAGGCGGCGATGGCCGTGCACCACCAGGTGCTCCCGCCGGCCGTCGGCTGCGTCGAGCCGCACGAACTGCTCGACGAGGAGGCGGCGGCACTGCGGGTACTGCGCCAGGCCGAGCCGTGGCCGACCGGTACCGCCGTGCGGGCCGGTGTCACCGCGATGGGCTTCGGCGGGATCAACACGCACATCGTGCTCGACCAGACCGACCCGGCCCGCCGGGTGCCGTTCGACACCCGTACCCGCGCGCTGGCCGCCTCGGTGCAGGACGTGGAACTGCTGGTCGTCGACGGCGTCACCCCGGCGGAACTGCGTACCCGGCTGGAACTGGTCCTCGACTTCGTGCCGACCCTGTCGTACGCCCAGCTCGCCGACCTGGCCGCCACCCTGCACCGGGAACTGCGCGGCGGGCCGTACCGGGCCGCCGTGGTGGTCTCCTCGCCGGACGACGCGCAGCGGCGACTCCGCGCCCTCTGCGAGGCGCTCGACGCGGGCGAGACCACGCTCTTCACGGCGGACGGGCGGGCCTTCCTCGGCCACGCCAGCGGGCCGGGCCGGATCGCCTTCCTCTTCCCCGGCCAGGGCTCCGGCCGGGGCACCAGCGGCGGTGCGCTGCGCCGCCGCTTCGCCGAGGTGGCCGAGGTGTACGCCTCGGCAGCCCTGCCCACCGGCGGCGACATGGTGGCGACGGCCGTCGCCCAGCCCCGGATCGTCACCGGCTCGGCGGCGGGCCTGCGCGCGCTGTCGATGCTCGGGGTGGAGGCCGCCGCCGCCGTCGGGCACAGCCTCGGCGAGATCTCGGCCCTGCACTGGGCCGGCGCGCTCGACGAGGAGACCCTGCTGCGGATCGCCTCGGTCCGGGGCCGGACGATGGCCGAGCACAGCGCCTCGGGCAGCATGGTCGGGATCAACGAGTCGCCGGAGGTGGTACAGCCGCTGCTGACCGGCCTACCGGTGGTGATCGCCGCCTACAACGGTCCACAGCAGACGGTGGTCGCCGGTACGGTGGCGGCGCTGGAGGACCTGGGACGCCGCGCCGACGCTGCCGGGATCGGCTGGCGCCGGCTGCCGGTGTCGCACGCGTTCCACTCGCCGCTGGTGGCGCCCGCCGCCGAGGTCTTCGCGGGACGGCTCACCGAGGAGCCGGTCGGCCCGGTCGGGCGGCGGATCGTCTCCACGGTCACCGGTGAGCCGCTGGCGCCGGAGACCGACGTGCCGGCGCTGCTGCGCCGCCAGATCACCGACCCGGTGCTCTTCACCCAGGCGGTGACGCTGGTGGCGAAGGACATCGACCTCTTCGTGGAGGTCGGTCCGGGCCGGGTGCTCAGTGGGCTGGCCGCGGCGGCCACCGACGTGCCGGCCGTACCGCTGGACACCGACGACGAGTCGCTCGCCGGGCTGCTCGCCGTGGTGGGCGCCGCGTACGTCGTCGGCGCGGCCCCGGTGCACGCCGGGCTCTTCCACGGCCGGCTCGTCCGCCCGCTCCAGGTCGGGGCCGAGTTCACCTTCTTCGAAAGTCCCTGCGAGGCGGCACCGCCGATCAGCCTGCGCGGTGCGGTCCGCCGGAACGCACCCGCCGAGGCGCCCGCCCCGGCCGACCGGACGGAGCATCCCGGCGAGTCGATAGTGGACACCCTTCGCCGGCTGGCGGCCGAGCGCGCGGAGCTGCCGCTGGAGCTGGTCCGCGAGGAGAGTCGGCTCCTCGACGACCTGCACCTGAGTTCGATCACCGTCGGGCAGCTCGTCAACCAGGTGGCCCAGCAGATCGCCGCGGGCGCCCCGCAGGGGCCGACGAACTTCGCCACCGCGACGGTACGCGAGCTGGCCGACGCGCTGGCGGAGCTGGCCGAGAACGCGCCGGCCGGCGACGCCGGGCCGTCCGCGGTGGTCGCCGGGGCCGCGGCCTGGTCCCGGGCGTTCCGGGTCGACCTCGACGAGACCGGGCCGCCCCCGCGCGGCGAGCCCGAGGCCAGCGGCCGGTGGCGGGTGTACGCGCCCGCCGACAGCCCGGTCGCCGAGCCGCTGCGGCACGCCCTGGAACGGGCCGACGTCGGCGCCGGGATCCTGGTCTGCCTGCCGCCGGACTGCACCGAGCAGCACCTCGAACTGGCCCTGCTCGGCGCCAAGGCGGCCGCGACCGGCGCCGCCGGTACCCGGTTCGTGCTGGTGCAACACGGCCGGGGCGCGGCGGGGCTGGCGAAGACGCTCCGGCTGGAGGCGCCGCAGGTGCGTACCACGATCGTGCAGGTACCGCCGACGCCGGCCGCCGTCGGTCACGTGGTGGCCGAGGTGCGCGGCACGACCCGGTTCTCCGAGGCGTACTACGACGCCGCCGGGGTCCGCCGGGTACCGACGCTGCGCCCGATGCCGGTGCGGCCGACCCGGGTCGTCCAGCCGCTGGACGACGGGGACGTGCTGCTGGTCACCGGCGGCGGGAAGGGGATCACGGCCGAGTGCGCGTTGGCGCTGGCCACCGACACCGGTGCGAAGATGGCGGTACTCGGCCGGTCCGACCCGGCCGACGACCCGGAACTCGCGGCGAACCTGAGCCGGATGGCGGCGGCCGGGGTACGGCTGCACTACGCCCGCGCGGACGTCACCGACCCGGCCCAGGTACGGCAGGCCGTGGCGGAGCTGACCACCGCGCTCGGACCGGTCACCGCCGTACTGCACGGCGCCGGGCGCAACGAGCCGGCCGCGCTGGCCAACCTCGACGCCGACGCGTTCCGCCGCACCTTCGCGCCGAAGATCGACGGCCTGCGCGCGGTGCTCGACGCGGTCGACCCGGACCGGCTGCGGCTGCTGGTCAGCTTCGGCAGCATCATCGGCCGGGCCGGGCTGCGCGGCGAGGCGCACTACGCCACCGCCAACGAGTGGCTCGCCGACCTCACCGCCGAGGTCGCCGCCCGGCACCCCGGCTGCCGGGCGCTCTGCCTGGAGTGGTCGGTCTGGTCCGGGGTGGGAATGGGGGAGCGACTCTCCGTCGTGGAGGGTCTCTACCGGGACGGCATCACCCCGATCACCCCCGACGACGGGGTACGCCTGCTGCGGCGGCTGCTCGCCGACCCGGAGGCGCCGGCCGCGGTGGTGGTCAGTGGCCGTACCGACGGGATCGACACGGTACGCCGGGAGACGCCCGAACTGCCGCTGCTGCGCTTCGTCGACCGCCCACTCGTCCGCTACCACGGCGTCGAGCTGGTCTGCGAGGTGGAGCTGAACGCCGGCACCGACCGCTACCTCGGCGACCACCTGCTCGACGGCAACCTCCTCTTCCCGGCGGTGTTCGGGATGGAGGCGATGACGCAGGCGGCGGTCGCGGTCACCGGGCGGGACAGCGTACCGGTGCTGGAGGAGGTCGAGTTCCCGCGCCCGATCGTGGTGCCGCCGGACGGCAGCACGACGATCCGGATCGCCGCGACCGTGGTCGACGACGACACCGTGGCGGTGGCGATCCGCAGCGCGGAGACCGACTTCGTCGTCGACCACTTCCTGGCCCGGCTGCGCTTCACCGACGCCGCCGTCGCGGACGGCCCGCCGGAGCAGGCCGGTGCCGGACTGCCGCCGGTGCCGCTGGAGCCGGCCCGGGACCTCTACGGCGACACGCTGTTCCAGGGCAAGCGGTTCCACCGGCTGCGGCAGTACCACCGGGCCGCCGCCCGGCACGTCGACGCCGACCTGGCGGTCGACCCGACGGTCGACTGGATCGCGCCGTTCCTCCCGGGCGAGCGGCTGCTCGCCGACCCCGGGATGCGGGACGCCCTGATGCACGGAAACCAGGTCTGCGTGCCGCACGCCACGCTGCTGCCGGCCGGGGTCGAGCGGGTCCACCCGGCCGGGCGGGCGCTGGACGACGTCGACGAGGTGCGCTTCTGCGCCACGGAACGCAGCCGGGACGGCGACACGTACGTCTACGACATCGCGGTGCGTACCCCGGACGGCGCGGTCGTCGAGCGGTGGGACGGGCTGCGCCTGCGCGCCGTACGGAAGAAGGACGGCCGGGGTCCGTGGGTGGCACCGCTGCTCGGCCCGTACCTGGAACGGGCCCTGGAGGACGTCGTCGGCGCCCGGATCGGGGTCGCGGTCGAGCCGGTACCGGCGGACCAGACGGCGCGGGACCGCCGGCACACCGCGGTGGCCGCCGGCCGGGCGCTCGGCGCGGCGACGCAGGTCCGGTACCGGCCGGACGGTCGGCCCGAGGTCGACGGCGACCGGACGATCTCGGTCTCGCACGGCGCGGGGGTGACGCTCTGCGTCGCCGCCGCCGGCACGCTCGGCTGCGACGTCGAACCGGTCGCGGAACGGGACGAGGCGGACTGGCGGGCGTTGCTCGGCCAGCACGCCGGGCTGGCCGGGCTGGCCGCCACCGAACTGGGTGAGGACCCGCACACCGCCGCCACCCGGATCTGGACGGCGTTGGAATGCCTGGCCAAGGCGGGCCTGCCGGCGCACGTCCCGCTCACCCTGGGCCCGGTGCGCCGGGACGGGTGGCTGGTCCTCGCCTCCGGCACGCTGCGGATCGCCACGCTCGCGACCCGGCTGCACGGCGTCACCGCGCCGGTGGTGGTCGCGGTACTGACCGACGGGTGGTCATGATCATGGACAAGTACTACGAGTACCTGCACACCGTGGGGTTCGAGGAGACGAACCTCGTCGGGAACGTCTACTACGTCAACTACCTGCGCTGGCAGGGCCGGTGCCGGGAGATGTTCCTCAAGGAGCGGGCCCCGGACGTCCTGGCCGACCTCCAGGCCGACCTGAAGCTGTTCACCCTGAAGGTCGACTGCGAGTTCTTCGCCGAGATAACCGCCTTCGACGAACTCGCCGTCCGGATGCGGCTGGTGGACCTGGCGCACACCCAGCTGGAGTTCGGCTTCGACTATCTCCGGCTGGACCCGGGCGGCGGGGAGACCCTGGTCGCCCGGGGCCGGCAGCGGGTCGCCTGCATGCGCGGGCCGAACGGCGCCACCGCGCCGGCCCGGGTGCCGGAGGCGCTGGCCCGGGCGCTCGACGCGTACCTGCCGGCGGGGAGCCAGCCATGACACTGGAGGCGCGCAGAACCGTCGACGCCCAGTCGTTGCGCCGGGCGTGTGGGGCGTTCGCCACCGGCGTCACGGTGGTGACCGTCGGCGGCGGGGTGCCACACGGCATGACGGCCAACTCGTTCGCCTCGGTGTCGCTGGATCCGCCGCTGCTGCTGGTCTGCATCGACCGGAAGGCGATCATGCACGGCTGCCTCGACGGCACCAGGTCGTTCGGGATCTCCGTGCTCGCCGCCCGCCAGGAGGCCGTCGCCCGGTACTTCGCCGACCGGCGGCGGCCGCTGGGCGCGGCCCAGTTCGACTCCGTCGACTGGCGTCCCGGGCCGGTGACCGGGGCGCCGCTGATCTCCGGCGCGCTCGCGCACTTCGAGTGCGACGTCTGGCGCAGCTACGACGGCGGCGACCACACCATCTTCCTCGGCACCGTGCTCTCCGCCGAACAGCCGGACGCGGCCGACGCGCTGGTCTTCCTGCGCGGCCGCTTCGACCGGACCGGTCCGGCCGCCCGCACCAACGACGTGAGCGAGGTGACCACGACGTGTCCCTGACCGCCTCCGTCCGGGTCCCGCCGGGTCCACCGGCCCGGTCCGCGCCCCGTCTACTGTGGAAACTCGTCCGGGACCGGCTGGGGCTGATGTCCTCGGCGGCCGGGGCGTACGGCGACGCCGTCCGGATCGCCATGGGCCCGAAGGTGCTCTACTTCTTCAACCACCCCGACCATGCCAAGTACGTGCTGGCGGACAACCCGGGCAACTACCACAAGGGACTCGGGCTGGCCCAGGCCAGACGGGCGCTCGGCGACGGCCTGCTGACCAGCGAGGGCGAGCTGTGGCGCAAGCAGCGCAGCGTGATCCAGCCGGTCTTCCAGCACCGGCGGATCGCCCGGCAGGCCGGGGTGATCGCGGAGGAGGCGGCGGAGCTGATGGTCCGGCTCCGGGCCCGGCAGGACGGCGAACCGGTCGACGTGGTGCGCGAGATGACCGGACTCACCCTCGGCGTGCTCGGCCGCACCCTGCTCGACGCCGACCTGGGCGCCTTCGGGTCGCTCGGGCAGGCCTTCGAGGCGATGCAGGACCAGGCGATGTTCGAGATGGTCTCGCAGAGCGCCGTGCCGATGTGGGTGCCGCTGCCGCACCAGCTACGGTTCCGGCGGGCCCGCGCCGAGTTGCAACGCATCGTCGACGAGCTGGTCCGGGACCGGACCCGGGACCCGACCGGCGACGACGCGCTCTCCCGGCTGATCACGTCCACATCGGAGGAGGCCGACCCGGCCGTCGGCCGGCGGCGGATGCGCGACGAACTGGTCACGCTGCTGCTCGCCGGCCACGAGACCACGGCCAGCACGCTCGGCTGGACCTTCCACCTGCTCGACCGGCACCCGCAGGTCTGGCAGCGGGTACGCGCCGAGGCCCGGGACGTACTCGGGGACCGGCGCCCGGAGTACGAGGACCTGCGCGAACTCCGGTACACCACGATGGTGGTCGAGGAGGTGATGCGGCTCTACCCGCCGGTCTGGATGCTCTCCCGGATCGCCCAGCAGGCCGACGAGGTGGGCGGCTACCGGATACCGGCCGGTGCCGACGTGCTGATCTGCCCGTACACCCTGCACCGGCACCCGGGGTTCTGGGACGATCCGGAGCGCTTCGACCCGGAGCGGTTCGACCCGGCCCGCGCCCAGACCGGGCACCGGCCGCGGTACGCGTACATCCCGTTCGGGGCCGGACCGAGGTTCTGCGTCGGCAACCACCTCGGGATGATGGAGGCGGTCTTCGTCGTCGCCATGGTCGCCCGCGAGCTGCGGCTGAGAGTGGCGCCCGGCCACCGGGTGGTGCCCGAGCCGATGCTCTCGCTGCGGATCCGTGGCGGCCTGCCGATGACCGTGCACGCCGCCTGACCGAGTGCCCCATATCGAGGAATCTCGACCCTAGCGGCCGACCCGGCCGGGACTGGACGATGGCGACGTGCTGGTTTTGGTAACCGGAGGCACCGGCTTCCTGGGCTCCCACTCGGTGGCGGAGATCCTGCGCGCGGGGCACCGGGTACGCCTGCTGGTCCGCGACCCGGCCGGCGTCGCCCCCGCGCTCGGGCCGCTCGGCGTCGACCTGGACGGTCTCGAACTGTGCCGGGGCGACGTCACCGACCCGGACGCGGTCGCCGGGGCGGTACGCGGCTGCGACGCCGTGCTGCACGCCGCCTCGGTGTACAGCTTCGACAGCCGGGCCGGTGCCGCGATGCGCGCGGTCAACGTCCGGGGCACCGAACTGGTGCTCGACGCCGCCCGGGCGGCCGGTGCCGACCCGATCGTGTACGTGTCGAGCTTCGCCGCCCTGCTCCCCGCCGACCGGGAACCGCTGCACCCCGGGTCCCCGGTCGGCGCGCCGCGCGAGACGTACATGGCGACGAAGGCCGGCGCGGAGGCGGTCGCCCGGCGGGCCCAGCGGGCCGGTGCCCCGGTGGTCATCAGCTATCCACTGGCCACCCTCGGCCCGCACGACCCGAAGCTCGGCGACCAGGCCGGCCGGGTCCGCAACGCGCTGCGCGGCCTCATGCCGATCTGGCCGTCGGGCGGCTTCCCGGTCGGCGACGTCCGGGACGTCGCCCGGCTGCACGCCGCCGTGCTGAGTCCGGGCCGGGGACCCCGCCGGTTCCTGGCCCAGGGCCGGTACGTCGACACCCGCGAGTTCGTCCGGGTGCTGCGCCGGGTCACCGGCCGGAGGCTGCCCGCCGTCCACCTCCCGGCCCCCGCCATGCTGCCGGTCGGCGTGCTGGCCAGCCTGGTCCAGCGGCTGGTGCCGGTGCACATCCCGGCCGAGTACGGCGCCATCTACACCTGCCTGGTCGGCCGCCCCGTCGACACCGGCGCCACCGACCGGCTCCTCGGTCCCGCCGGCACCACCTTCGAGACCACGATGCGCGACACGGTGCGCTGGCTGCACCGTGCCGGACACATCCCGGACCGGCTCGCCGGCGCGGCGGCCGTCATGGAGGCGACGTGATCATTTCCGACGGACAGTGGGCGGAGACCCGCGACGCGCTGCGCCGGGCCGGCGACCGCTTCGCCGACCTGCTGCCCGCGGTGCCGGACCCGGCGGCCCGGGCGACGAGGTCCTGGTCGGTCGAGCAGACGGCGGCGCACATGGTGTCGCTCGCCTGGGCCTGCGAGACCATCGTCGAGCCCGGCAGCGACAGCGGCCGGGACGCCCGGCTGGACACCCAGCTCCGCAAGACCCAGGTCGACACCGTCCGGGACCTCAACGACCTGCTGCTGCGGCAGTACATCGTGGAGCGTGGTCTGGTGCCGCTCCAGGACCGGCTGCGCGAGCACGTCCGGTCGATACTGCGGGCCACCGACGGGCGCGATCCCACCGAGGCGGTCGACTGGCTGGGCGGGTCCCGGCTCCCGCTCGGAGGGTTGCTGGCCCACCTCACCAACGAGCTGCTGATCCACGGCTGGGACATCGCCCGGGCCGGCTCGCTCCGGTGGGAGATCCCGGCCCGGGACGCCGGCCTCTTCATCGAGCTGTTCCTGGTCGGAGTGACCTCGTACGGCTACGGCGCGCTGCTCGACAGCACGGCACCACCCCCACGGCGGCGGATCGCCGTGCAGTTCAGGTCGCGGCACACCCGCCCGCTGACGATCGTCCTGGACGGCACCGGCCGGTACGACGGGAACCGTGGCCGGGTGACGGTCGCCGAGCCGGAGCGCGGCGACGACGTACGGCTCTGGTTCGACCCGCCGACGCTGAACCTGGTGCTCTTCGGCCGGATGTCCCGGCTGCGGGGCGCGCTGACCGGCCGGCTCGTCGTACGCGGCCGGCGCCCGTGGCTGCTGCCGGTCTTCCTGCGTACCGTGCACATGCCGGACAACTGACGACCCCGCCGTCCGGACGGTCGCCGACGCGCACGGACGTCCCCAGTGGACGGACGAACGGCGCGACCGCCGCCGAGGGGCTGTGCCCACGACGGCGGCCGCGCCGGCCGGACGACCGTGATGCGCGCGCGCCACGGCGTCGTCTCGGGGAATCGTGGCTACCGGTTCAGCACCCGGGTGAACGCGCGAAGGTCGTCGACGAAGAGGTCGGGCTCCTCCAGGGCGGCGAAGTGCCCACCCCGGTCGAACTCGTGCCACTGCACGATGTTCGGGAACGCCGGCTCGGCGAAGCGCCGGACCGGCCGGGCCGAGTCACGGGGGAAGACGGCCACGCCGAGCGGTACCGGCAGCGGTGGCGGCGCGGCCGGCGGGGTCGGCGCGGTCGGGAGCTGGTCGGCGGTTTCGAAGTAGAACTGGGCCGAGGAGCCGGCGGTCGCGGTGAGCCAGTAGAGCATGACGTTGGTGAGGATCCGGTCCCGGTCGATCGCGTCCTCGGGGACCTTCGCCGAGTCGCTCCACTCCCGGAACTTCTCGACGATCCAGGCGAGCTGCCCGACCGGCGAGTCGGTGAGGGCGTACGCCAGGGTCTGCGGACGGGTGGCCTGGAGCAGCATGTACCCGGAGCCGTCGGCGAGGAACTTCGCCAGCAGTTCCAGTCGTTCCCGGTCCCCGCCGTCGAGGCCGGCCAGCGCCGCCGGGTCCGGCGGGGGAGCGGTGAAGAGGAAGTTCACGTGCGCGCCGAGCACGTGCTCCGCGTCGAGTCCGGCGAGGGTGAGGGTGATCCACGCCCCGACGTCGCCGCCCTGCGGCACGTACCGCTGGTAGCCGAGGCGACGCATCAGCTCCGCCCAGGCGGCGGCGATCCGGGGAACGTTCCAGCCCGGCTCGCTGGTCGGGCCGGAGAAGCCGAAGCCCGGCAGGGTGGGTACGACCAGGTGGAAGGCGTCGGCCGGATCCCCGCCGTGCGCCCGGGGGTCGGTGAGCGGGCCGATGACGTCCAGGAACTCGACGAAGGAGCCGGGCCAGCCGTGGGTGATCAGCAGCGGCACCGCCGTCGGTTCCGGTGACCGGACGTGCAGGAAGTGCACGTTCGCGCCGTCGATCTCGGTGCTGAACTGCGGGTACGAGTTCAGCTTCGCCTCGGCCGCCCGCCAGTCGTAGCTGGTGCGCCAGTATTCGACCAGCTCCCGGAGGTAGTCCAGCGGTACGCCCCGCTCCCAGCCGCGGTCGGGCATCTCGGTCGGCCAGCGGGTGTTCGCCAGCCGCCGGTCCAGGTCGTCCAGGTCGGCCTGCGGGATCTCGATCCGGAACGGCTTCATACGCTCACCCGGCCCCAGAGGTAGACCGGGACGTCGCGCCGGCCGTTCATGATGAAGGTGCCCTGCGGGGCGAGCTGGTCCTTCGGCGTCGCGAGTTCGAGGTGCGGGAAGCGGTCGAAGAGCGCCGGCAGCATGATCAGGGTCGCCAGCTTGGCCAGCCGCGCGCCGAGGCAGTAGTGCACGCCGTGGCCGAAGGAGAGGTGGGTCTTGTCCTTCCGGGTGGCGTCGAAGACGCAGGCGGTCTCGCCGTGCAGCTCCGGGTCCCGGCCGAGGCCGGCGTAATCGATCATCACCGGGTCGCCCTGCTCGATCGTCACCCCGCCGATCTCGAACCGCTCGGTGGCGAACCGGAACGGCAGGTGCGCGACGGGGGACTCCACCCGCAGGGTCTCCTCCATCACGTCGTTCCAGGAGACCTCACCGGACATCACCTTGGCCCGCAGCGCCGGGTCGTCGAGTACCGCGATGATGGCGTGGCTCAGCGAGTTGACCATCGTCTCCGAGCCGGCTCCCAGCATCAGGTGCAGCGTCCCGATCAGCTCGTCGTCGGTCAGCCGGGAACCGTCCTCGTCCCGGGCCGCGATCAGGGCCGTGGTCAGGTCGTCGCCGGGGTGCTCCCGCTTGTACACCACGAGATCGGCGATCGCCTTGGTCCACTGGTCGACGTTGGCGGCCGCCTCCTCGGGGGTGATCCTGGTGTCCACGTTGACGTGCCCACCGCGCAGTACGTCCGCGCGGGACTCGTCCGGCACGCCGAAGAGGTCGCACATCATCCGGGCCGGCAGCGCCTGGCAGTACCGGGTCTTCAGGTCCACGACCTCGTCGGGGGCGGCGGTGGCCAACTCGTCGAGCAGCTCCTTCGCCGTCGTCTCCAGCTGGGGTGCCATGGCCTCGACCCGACGCGTGGTGAACGCCTTCAGGAGCAGCCCGCGCAGCCGGGTGTGGTCGGTACCGTCGTGGGTGGCCATGTTGTCCATCACCGCCCAGGTGATCAGCGGCCAGTCCGGCGGAATCTCCCCGTTGATGAACGCCGGCCAGTTTCGGCGCGGGTTCTTGGAGAACCGTTCGTCGATCAGGATCTGCTTGGCCAACTCGTAGCTGTGCACCGACCAGGCGAGGACGCCGCCCGGGAGTTCCACCCGGGCAATGGGGCCCTGCTCGCGCAGCCGATCGGTTTCCGCGTGGGTGTCCCGGCCCTCGGGGTCGAGGACGAATGGGCAGACAGCCTTTTCCACGGTCGGTACCTCCATTGGCTAATCCGCGAAATCAACCGGATGTGGGCGGGCGGGCACCGGGAATCAGAATTGTCGTGGTCGCTGCTGCGCCGCTCGATCGCTGCCCGGATGCCCGGATCCCTCGATCACGTCATCACCATAGACGCTGGTCAGTGGCGAGAATTCTTCCAACTTGCTGGCTTGCGTGCCGCCGCACCGACCGACCGGGGTCCGTGCTCAGGCCGCTCGTTGCATGATGGAGCCATGGAGATTGACGGCGAGGTCGTCGACCTGTTGCGCCGGTTGGCGCCCCAGGTGCTCGCCACGCTGGTGCGCCGGCACGGCACCTTCGACGCCTGCGAGGACGCGGTCCAGGAGGCGCTGGTGGCGGCCGCGACGCAGTGGCCCGCCGAGGGTGTGCCGGAGAGCCCCCGTGGCTGGCTGACCACGGTGGCGGCGCGCCGGCTCGCCGACCAGTACCGCAGCGAACTCGCCCGACGGCGCCGGGAGGTGAGTACGGCGGCGCGGCTGCCGGCGGACGAGCAGTGGGTACCCGGCCCGGACGTCGAGCGCCCGGAGGACCGGGACGACACCCTGCGGCTGCTGTTCCTCTGCTGCCATCCGTCGCTCTCCCCGCCCGTCCAGGCCGCGCTGACGCTGCGCGCGGTCGGCGGCCTGACCACGGAGCAGATCGCCAACGCGTTCCTGACCAGCGAGTCGACGATGGCGCAGCGGATCCGCCGGGCCAAGCAGCGGATCAGGGCCAGCGGCATCCCGTTCCGGCTGCCACCCGAGTGGGAGCTGCCCGACCGGCTCCGGGTCGTACTGCACGTGCTCTATCTGATCTTCAACGAGGGTTACACGGCGACGTCCGGGCCGCAGTTGCAGCGCGGCGAGTTGACCGGGGAGGCCATCCGGCTGACCCGGGAGCTGCACCGTCGGTGGCCGGCGGCCGGCGAGGTCGCCGGGCTGCTGGCGCTGATGCTGCTCACCGACGCCCGGCGCGCGGCGCGTACCCGGGCCGACGGCACGCTGATCCCGTTGAGCGAGCAGGACCGCGACCGCTGGGACCGGGACGCCATCCGGGAAGGGATATCGCTGCTGACCAGTACCCTGCCGAGGGGACCGGCCGGGCCGTACCAGCTCCAGGCCGCGATCGCCGCCGTGCACGCGGAGGCGGCGCGGGCCGAGGAGACCGACTGGGCGCAGATCCTCGGCCTCTACGACCTGCTGCAACAGGTCTCGCCCAGCCCGGTGGTGGCGCTGAACCGCACCGTGGCGGTGGCGATGGTGCACGGCCCGCAGGCGGCACTCAACCTGCTCGGCGGGCTCGCCGCCGACGGCCGGCTCGCCGGGCAGCACCGGTTGGAGGCCACCCGGGCACACCTGCTGGAGATGGCGGGCGACCACACGGCCGCGCACTCGTGCTACCGGCTCGCCGCGCGCCGCACGGCGAGCCTGCTGGAGCGCCGCTACCTGGAGGACCGGGCGGCCCGCCTGGTGCGCGGGCAGGCGCGGTAGGCGGAACAGCGGGCAGGCGCGGTGAGCCGAACCGGCGGGCAGGCGCGGTGGGCGGAACCGGCGGACGAGTGCGGGTCACTCCTGCCAGAACGGCCGCAGCTCCACGGTGCCGATCTGGGCGCCGGGATGGGCGGAGGCGACCTCGATCGCCTCGTCGAGACTGGCGCACTCGATGACGTCGAAGCCGGCCAGCTGCTCCTTCGTCTCGGCGAACGGGCCGTCCGAGACCAGCAGCTCGCCGTCGCGCAACCGCACCGTGGTGGCCTCGGTGGTGGGCCGGAGGCGGTCGCCGAGCACCCGTACGCCGCGCGCCTGCATCTGCTGAGCCCACGCGGTCGCGGCCTTGACCTCGGCCGCGGACTCCTCCGGACTCAACTGGACGGACTCGTCGACGCAGACCATCAACAGGTACTTCACCGTCGCCACCTTTCGTGAGGGTCAGGTCACCGTCGGGAGGCTATCAGCTTCCGGCCGGGGCACGAGGACGGACACGGTGCCGGGTCGGCCGCGTGACAGCAACGGGGAAGATGCGCGACCTCCGGCCGCGGTGTGACAGTCGCGGTGACGGCGGCGGAGCCCGGGAGGTCCCCTTGAACGAACATGTCGGTGACCGGGCGGTGGTGCTGGGCGGGAGTGTGGCCGGCCTCTTCGCCGCCCGAGTCCTCGCGGACTTCTACCGCGGTGTGACCGTGGTGGACCGCGACCAGTTGGTCGGCGCGACCGGTCCGCGCCGGGCCGTTCCGCAGGGACGTCACATCCACGGCCTGCTCGCCCGCGGCCAGCAGATCATCGAGGAGCTGTTTCCGGGCTTCACCAAGGAGATGGCCGCCGGTGGGGTGCCGACCCGCGACTTCGGTACCAGCCTGGGCTGGCACTTCAACGGCCGGATGATCCGCAAGGTGGAGACCGACCTGGTCTGCATCTCGCCCGGTCGCTGGCTGCTGGAGGAGCGGATGCGGGCCAGGGTCGGCGAGCTGTCCAATGTCGACTTTCTGGACCGGACGGACGTCGTCGGGCTCGAAGCGAGCCCGGACGGCAGCCGGATCACCGGCGTCGCGGTGCACCGGCGGGACGACGGCGGGCCCGGCGGCCGGCGGTCGCTGCCGGCGGACCTGGTCGTCGACGCCACGGGACGCGGATCCCGCACCCCGCGCTGGTTGACGGAGCTGGGCTATCCCCGGGTCGGCGAGGAGGAGGTCAGGATGGACCTCACCTACACCACCTGCGACTTCCAGGCACCGCTGGCCATCGACCCGATCGGCGACGACATCGCGATCATCTCGGTCGCCACCCCCGGCAACCCGCGCGGGGCGACCTTCGCCCGGCTCCCCGACCGCTACTCGGTCTCGCTGAACGGAATTCTCGGTGACCGGCCGCCGACCGACCCGGACGGCTTCCTGGAGTACGTCCGCTCGCTGCCGGTGCCGCAGATCTTCGAGTCGGTCCGCCGGGCGGAGCCGTTGACCACCCCGGTCTCGTTCCACTTTCCCAGCAGCATCCGGCGCCGGTACGAGCGGCTGGCGCGGCTGCCGGAGGGGCTGCTCGTGCTCGGTGACGCGGCCTGCGTGTTCAACCCGATCTACGCCCAGGGGATGACGGTGGCGGCGATCGGGGCGGTCGTGCTGCGTCAGTACCTGGCGGACGGCGTGCGGGGCGCGCAGCGGTACTTCCGCGACCTGGCCCGGGCGATCGACCCGCCCTGGGACATGTCGGCCGGCGGCGACCTCGGTTTCCCCGGGGTCGCCGGCCGGCGCGGCCTCAAGGTACGGCTGGGGAACGCCTACATGCCGAGGTTGCAGACCGCGGCGACCCGGGACCCGGTCGTCTCCCGCGCCTTCATGCGGGTGGCCGGTCTTGTCGACCGGCCGGAGACCCTGATGCGTCCGGCGATGGTCTCGCGGGTCTTGTTTCCGACCCTGCGCCGGTCGAACGGAGGTTGACCCGGCCCGACGGCCCGCCGGCACCGTCGCCGCGCGGGCCGTCGTGCCGATCGGTGGAACGAGGAGGAGCGGAGATGGAACCAGCCGGGGTAACCGCAACATCCACCGCGCACGGCGAGCGCGATCCACGTCGCTGGACCGCGCTGGTCGTGCTCTGCTGCGCCAGCTTCATGGTGATTCTCGACTCGCAGATCGTCATCGTCGGCATGCCGGCGATCCAGTCGGCGCTGGCCCTCGACGCCAGCGCGGCGCAGTGGATCCTGACCGCCAACCTGCTCACCTTCGGAGGTCTGCTGCTGCTCGGCGGCCGCTCGGCGGACCTGCTGGGCCGGCGCCGGATCTTCATGGCCGGCCTGATCGGCTTCCTGCTCACCTCGCTGCTCTCCGGGTTCGCCTGGAACGCCGAGGTCATGATCGCGGCCCGGGCCGTGCACGGCGTCTCGTCGGCGATGATGGTGCCGAGCGCGCTGTCGATCCTGATGAGCACCTTCGAGGAGGGGGCCGAGCGCAACAAGGCCATCGCCGCCTGGTCGGCGGTCGGCGGCATCGGCGCCACCGCGGCGATGCTGGTCGGCGGCTGGCTCACCAGCAATCTCGGCTGGGAGTCGGTCTTCCTGGTGAACGTACCGGTGGTGCTGGTGCTGCTGCTGGTCAGTCCGATGGTGCTGCGGGAGAGCCGGGACCACGGGCGGCGGCGGACCTTCGACCTGGCCGGGGCGCTGACCAGTACGGCGGCGCTCGTGGCGCTGGTGTACGCGATCTCCGAGGCGCCCGCCGCGGGCTGGTCGAGCGTGCAGACCACCGGCCTGCTCGCCCTGGTGGTCGTCCTCGGGGTCGTCTTCGTCGGGATCGAGGCCCGGTCCAGCGCGCCGCTGGTGCCGCTGCGTACCCTGCGGATGCGTACCGTCGCCACCGGCAATCTGCTGATGGTCGTCGTCGCGATGCTGGTCTTCTCACTCTCCTTCCTCTCCTCTCTCTACGGGCAGCAGGTGCTGGGGTACTCGGCCATCGAGTACGGCTTCCTGGGCTCGATCATGCCGGTGATGGCGGTGCTCGGCGCGTACGTCGGGCAGGCGGTCGTCACCCGGCGCGGGTTCCGCCCGGCCGCCGTGCCGGGGGTGCTGATGCTCGGCGTCGCGTGCGCGATGCTGATCATGATCAGTGTCCGGGGCGACTACCTCGGCGACCTCTTCTTCCCCTTCGTGATCTTCGGTCTCGGTCTGGGCATCGCGCACACCACCGCCTCGATCGTCGCGCTGACCGGGGTCGCGGAGTCGGAGTCCGGTCTGGCGTCCGGGCTGGTGCACGCCGCCTTCCAGGTCGGCGGCGGCTTCGGCATCGCCATCGTCTCGACCGTGGCGGTCTCCTTCTCCACCGGGCCCGACCAGCCCAGTGCGCTCACCAACGGATTCCGGGCCGGCTTCGTCGCCTGCGTGGCGTTCGCGGTGGTCGCGCTCGCCTTCGCGGTGGCGCTCCCCGGCCGCCGTCGGGCCGCCGTCGCCGCCCCGGACGAGCAGGTCCGGCCCGCGCCGGCCGCCCGGCCGTAGGTCTTCCACCGGAACCCTCGGCCGGCTGTCGTCCTCCGGCCCCTCTGCTCCGACCTACCTATGAGAGCCCCGTCGAGGCGGAAGAGGAGAACGAGATGAGCGACGTACAGGTGGCGTCGAGGCAGGACTGGCTGGCCGCCCGCAAGCGGTTGCTGGCCAGTGAGGAGGAGGCCGCCCGCCGGCTGGCCGAGGTGGGTGCGCAGCGGCGGGCACTGCCGGCGGTGAAGCTGGAGAAGGAGTACGTCTTCGACGGCCCGGAGGGCAAGGTCACGCTGCTCGACCTCTTCGCCGGGCGCCGCCAGTTGATCGTCTATCACTTCATGTTCGACCCGGCCTGGGAGCACGGCTGCAAGTTCTGCTCCTATCTGGTCGACAACATCGGCCACCTGTCGCACCTCTACGCCCGGGACACCACGCTGGTGCTGGTGTCCCGGGCACCGCTGGCGAAGATCGAGTCGTTCAAGGCCCGGATGGGCTGGAGCCTGCCGTGGTATTCGTCGCACGGCAGCGACTTCAACTACGACTTCCACGTCACCCTGGACGAGGCGGTGGCTCCGGTGGAATACAACTACCGGGACCGGGCCACGCTGGAGCGGACCGGCGGGCAGACCTCGGGCGAGGCGGGCGGCCTCAGCGTCTTCGTCCAGGGCGGCGGCGACGTCTACCACACCTACTCCACCTACGGGGAGGGCGCCGCGCTGCTGCACGGCATCGACAACTACCTGGAACTCACCCCGCAGGGCCGGCCGTTGATCCAGGACAAGGCCGGCTGGCTGCGGCACCACGACCGCTACTGAGGGTGCGGGACAACGCATGACTGAGCACACTCTCGAAGCGGCGGAGACGGCCGGCGAGCCGCAGCCGATCAGCGCCGCGGTGGCGGCCCGGGCCCGCTGGGCCGTGACGGCGGTCTTCTTCGTCAACGGGCTGCTGATGACCAGCTACATCGCCCGGCTGCCGGGGCTGAAGACCGAGCACCGGCTCAGCGACGGCGAACTCGGCCTCGTCCTGACCGTCTACGGCGTGGCCGCGGTCCTCACGATGCAGCTCGTCGGGGTCTTCGTGGCCCGGTTCGGCAGCGTCCGGGTCATCCGGCTGACCCTGGTCGGGCTCCCGGTGGCGCTGGTCGGGGTGGGGTTGGCCGGCGGCGCCGTCCAGCTCGGGCTGGCGGTGCTGGTGCTGGGTACGGTGATCGGCGTCCTGGACGTCTCCATGAACGCCCACGCCGTCGCGGTGGAACGGGTACGCGGCCGTCCCATCATGAACGGCTGCCACGCGGCCTGGAGCCTCAGCGCGGCGACCGGTTCGCTGGTGGCCGCCGGGTTCACCCGGGCCGGTGTCTCGCCGACCGGGCACTTCCTGGCGGTCGGCGCGGTCTGCCTGGTCGCCGGTCTGCTGATCACCGCGTGGCTGCTGCCGCCCTCGGCCGACCACGTGCCACGCTCGCCCGACCGCAAGCGGGTACGGCCGGGCTGGCGGGCCGGCTGGACCCGGACGCTGCTGCTCTTCGGCGCGATGGGATTCGTCACGATGGTCGCCGAGGCCACGGTGATCAGCTGGAGCGGCGTCTTCCTGCACGACTACCACGACGCGACGCTGGCGCTGGCCCCGCTGGGCCTCACCGCGTTCACCGCCTGCCAGACGGCTGGCCGGCTCGTCGGCGACCGGCTGCACGTGCGCTACGGCGCCCCGGCGCTCTTCCGGGCCGGTGGCGTACTGGCCGTCTGCGGCCTCGCGGTCGTCCTGCTGGTCCCGTCGCCGACGGCCGCCATCGCCGGGTTCGGGCTGCTCGGCCTCGGCGGGTCGGTGCTGCTGCCGCTGGTCTTCAGCGCGGTCGGGCACGCCGGGGGTGACGGGCCGGGTGCGGCGACGTTCCTCTCCCGGTTCAGCACCTTCACCTACGCCGGCATCCTGATCGGCCCGGCGCTGGTCGGCTGGTCCGCCGAGCTGGTCGGCCTGGGCTGGACCCTGGCCGGGCTCGTACCGCTGCTGGTCGGCGTGGTGCTCAACGCCCGGTTGATCGCCTTCGCCGACCGCGACCGGCGGGCAGCGGCAACGGGCTGAGCCGGTCATTGCGCATTCCCGAAGGTGCGTGGTTGATACCGAAATGTCACGGTCAGAGGTGGGCGGCCAGGCCGGCCGGTCCGCTTCTCACGCAGGTCTGGAGGAGTCATGGTGTTGAAAACCGACGTTCCGCAGCGGGTGGAACTGGTCCGGCGGGCGGAGGAACTGGTACCCCTGTTGCGGTCGCACGCGGCATGGACGGACCAGCACCGGCGGCTGCACGACGAGGTCGTCGAGGCGATGTCGGCCGCCGGGATCTTCCGGATGCGGGTGCCCGCGCGCTACGGCGGGTACGAGAGCGACGCCGGCACCGTCCGCGAGGTGATCAGCCGGATCAGCGGCAGCGACGGCTCGGCCGGCTGGAACACGGCCGTCTGGTCGATCAGCAACTGGATCGCCGGCCTCTTCCCGGACGAGGCCCAGGACGAGGTCTTCGCCGAGCCCGACGTGCGGGTCTGCGGGGTGCTGAGTCCGACCGCCAGCGCCGAGCCGACCAACGGCGGTGTCGTGGTCAACGGGCGGTGGCGGTTCATCAGCGGCGCGCTGCACAGCCAGTGGCAGGCGATCCTCGCGATGGGGCCGGCGCCGGACGGCTCCCAGTGGCCGCTGATGGCGCTGGTGCCGATCTCCGACCTGGAGATCGTCGACGACTGGCACACCGCCGGCCTACGGGGCACCGGCAGCGTCAGTACGGTGGCGAAGCAGGTCTTCGTCCCGCAGCACCGGGTACTGCCGATGGTGGCGATCCTGGCCGAGCAGTACGCCTCGAAGGCGAACGCCGGTTCACCGCTGTTCCGCCAGCCGCTGGTCCCGACCGGCTGCGCCACCTTCGCCGCGACCGCGGTCGGGCTGGCCAGAGCCGCGCTGGACGCGTTCCTCGACCGGCTCGGTGACCGGAAGATCACCTACACCGAGTACACCAGCCAGCGCGAGGCGCCGATCACCCACTTCCAGGTCGCCGAGGCGGCGATGAAGACCGACGAGGCCGAGTTCCACGCCCAACGGCTGGTGGAGCTGCTGGACGGGAAGTACGCCACCGGTGAGGCGTGGCAGCTCGTCGACCGGGTCCGGGCCCGGGCCGACCTGGGCCGCGTCTTCCAGTTGACCAAGGAGGCGGTCGGGGTGCTGAAGACCGGCAGCGGCGGTACGTCCATCTACGACGACGTGCCGATCCAGCGCATCGACCGGGACATCCAGACCCTCAACATGCACGCACTGATGCACCCGAACACCAACGCGGAGCTGTACGGGCGGATCCTCTGCGGGCTGGCGCCGAACACGATGTATCTCTGACCGCGAGGCAGATGCCGAAACGGGGGGCCGGCGCTCGCGCCGGCCCCCCGTCGTCGTTGCTGGCTCAGGAGAAGCAGCGCACGTCCCGGCCGATCCGGTGCGCCTCGGCGAGGAACCGGTCCTTCCACCGGTCCCAGAGACCGGCGAGCCGGGAGGTGATGACCACGACGTCGACGGAGCGTTCGGCCAGCGGGGTACGCAGGCCGAGCGCGTGGTGACCGACGTGCCGCCCGCCGCGTACGGCCCGCTCCACCAGCTCCCGGTCGAAGTCCAGCAGCGTCGCCGGCCGCAGTGCGTCGGGGACGTGCCCGCCCGCGCCGACCACCGCCACCGTGTCCGTCGGCGAGCTGCCCCGCAACGCCTGCTCGATCTCGGCCGCCACGTCCAGCTCGCGTACCTCGCGGGTGTGCCGGAGCAGGGCGTTGTACTCGTCCTCCCAGGGCCAGAAGAGGTCGTCGTCGACCAGCGCCCAGCCGATCTCGTTGACCGGCTCCGGATGCCGGGAGGCGAAGCGGAGCATGTTCCGCTTGAACTCGTCGAGCTGCTCGCGCCGCTTGCGCTCCTGCAACGCCTCGATCACCCAGGCCGCCCGGTCGAGCCGCATCGGCAGGCCCCGGCGGTGCAGCAGGTACCCGAGTTCCAGGTCCTCCCCGGCCCAGCCCCGGTGACCCTCGTCGAAGCCGCCCACCGCCCAGAAGTCGTCGGTACGCATCGAGCAGTTGATCGTCCAGAAGACCTGCCACGGGATGCTGCGCCGCTCCAGGTCGTCGTCGCACTCCGCCAGCAGCTTCTCCCGGAGGTCGAGGAACTCCGGCACCTGGCCGTAGCGGCGTACCGCCTCCTCCGGGGTGTGCTGCCGGACGATGTCCGCCACCTCCCACATCGGAGCCTCCGGGTTGTATCCGTAGGCGTACCCGAGCAGGGCGCAACGCGCCGTCTCGTCCCGGTGGGCCAGGAAGTGCCGCTGCACGAAGTCCGGCCCGGGCAGTGCCCCGGTGTCGAGGAAGACCAGGATCGGCGCGGAGGCGAGCCGGGCGCCCTCGTTCCGGGCCAGCGACACCCGGTTGTCCTCGTCGGCTTGGAAGTGGTATTTCACGCGCAGCCGGTCCGAAAAGGACCGCACCACCGAGACCGAGTCGTCCGACGACCCGTCGTCGGAGACCACGACCTCGAACTCCGGCGTGCCCGGCCGCTGCCTGGTCAGCTGGAGCAGGCTGGCGTGCAGGTGCTCGCGCCGGTTGTAGGTGGGGATGACGATCGAGACCAGCGGGTCGGTTCCGGGTGACGTCACGGCAGGATTCCCTCCGGTTGGTGCCAGCACGGCCAGACGGTCAGAACCTGAGCAGGACCTTGCCCAGGTACGCCCCGTCGAGCAGGGACTTGATGGCGGGGATCAACTGGTCGAGACCGTCGACGAAGGTCTCGTGCAGCACCACCTTGCCCTCCCGGACCAGCGGCGGGAACTCGCGTTCGAACTCGGGCTGCAGGTCCAGGTGGTCGTTGGTGGTGAAGCCGATCAGGTTCAGCCGCTTGCCGATCACCATCTGCATGGTGCGGTGCGGGTGTGGCCGCCCGTTGCGGTGCTCCTCGGAACTCCCGCAGAGCAGGATCCGGCCGTGTGGGCGCATGGCGTTGAAGGCACTGTCGAGCTGCCAGCCGCCGACGTTGTCGTAGTAGACGTCGACGCCCTGGAGATCCGCCGGCCACCCGTCGTGGTAGTCGAACGCCTCGTCGAAGCCGAGCTTCTCGGTGACGAACCGGGCCTTCTCGGCGGAGCCGACGCTGCCGACCACCCGGGTCGCCCCGCGCAGCCGCGCCAGTTGTCCCACCACGCTGCCGACCGCGCCGGCCGCGCTGGAGACCACCACGGTGTCGCCCTGCTCGATGCCGATCCGGTGTACGCCGCAGTAGGCCACGATCGCCGAACTGAGATGGTGCGAGATCGACGGGTAGAGCGTGGTGTCGAGGACGGTGAACTCCTTGACGTCGCCGACCGCGTACTCCCGCCACGCCATGTGGTGCAGTACGACGTCGCCGACCTGGAGTTCCGGGGTGGCCGACTCCACCACCTCGCCGATGGCGTGCCCCCACATCGGCCCGCCCAGATCGAAATGGGGCACGTGAAGATCACTCAGGTCGCGCATTCGCTGGAGTAGACCGGGGTCGATCGCCATGTACATGTTCCGGACCACGGCTTGACCGGGTTTCGGCGCCGGCACCGGCACCTCGACCATGGCCACCTCGCCGGGGACCGGCAGGTCGTCGGGGGGGCGGGTGATCAGGTGAATCTCACGACTTGTGGTCATGGTCGGCTCTTCCCTCGAAAAGACAGGGCACCCTCGCGCACCGCCACGGCGCGGCGCCGCGAACACTCACGGAAATGAGAATATCGACGGAGCGGATCTGACCAACTTCCAAAGAGCGCAGTTGCGCCCTGGTGGCTTTCCCGACCCGCGCCCCCTCAACCGGTCGGCCGTCCGGTCAGATACACCGGCAGCGCGCGGAGCCCGTTCATGATGAAGGTGCCGGGCGGCGCCAACTCGGCCGGCGGGACCGCGAGGGCGAGCGCGGGAAACCGCTCGAAGAGCGCCGGCAGCGCCACCGACGCCTCCAGCCGGGCCAGCGCGGCGCCGACGCAGAAGTGCGCCCCGTAGCCGAACGACAGGTGGTCCTTGTCCGGCCGGGTCAGGTCGAACGCCTCCGCGCTCGCGCCGTACCGGGCCGGGTCGCGACCGGCGGCGGCGAGGCAGATCAGGATCGGGCTCCCCCTGTCGATGGTGACCCCGTCCACCTCGATGTCCTCGGCCGCGAAGCGCAGCGGGAGCTGGGCGATCGGCGCCTCCGCCCGCAACGTCTCCTCGATCACGTCGGACCAGGAGGCCCGGCCGGCCGCCACCAGCTCCCGCTGGTCCGGGTGGGTGAGCAGGGCCACGACGGCCTTGGTCAGCAGGTTCATCACCGTCTCCGAACCCGCGCCGAGCACGTTGAACAGCGAACCGACCAGCTCGGACTCGCTGAGCAGCCCCTGCCGGTCGTGCGCCTGCACCAGCCGGCTGGTCATGTCGTCGGCCGGGGCCGCCCGCTTGGCGGCCGCCAGCTCCCGCAGCGCCACCTGCCAGTGCGCCACGTTGGCCGCGGCCTCCTCCGGCGGCAGCGTGGTGTCGACGGCGAGTTCGAGGCCGCGCAGCACCTCCGGCCGGGCCTCCTCCGGCACCCCGAACAGCTCGCAGATCATCTGCGCCGGCAGCGGCGCGGCGAAGTTCGCCCGAAGGTCGACCGGCCGGTCCGCCGGATGTTCGGCGAGCCGGTCCAGCAGGTCGGCGACGATCCGCTCGACCAGCGGACGCTGCGCCTCGATCCGGCGCGGCCCGAAGTCCGGCGCCACCAGTCCGCGCAGCCGACGGTGGTCCTCCCCGTCGACCAGGGTCATGCTGTCCATCTTGACCCAACTGATCAGCGGCCAGTCGTCACCGATCTCGCCGTTGATGAACGCCGGCCAGTACCGGCGCGGATCCTTGACCACCCGCGGATCGGCGAAGAGCCGCCTGGCCAGCGCGTAACTGGTGATCGACCAGGCCGACACCCCGCCGGGCAGCTCGACCCGGACCGCCGGCCCCAGCTCGCGCAGCCGGGCCGCCTCGGCCAGGATGTCGCTCCCGGTGCGGTCGATGACGTAGGGACAGCGGTCGTCCTGCATGGCTCGTCTCCCGGGGTCAAGAGGGGACCGCGGCGGCAGCCGCCGCCGGTCTCGGCGCTGGGTGCCGCCGGCCGAGCACCCGGGCCAGCATCCCGGGCCGCAGCAGTGCCTGCGGCCCGTCGATCAGGCCGGCCACCCGCAGGAAGGACTCCGCCACCACCGGGTCCTCGGCCACCGCACGGTGCACCCGGGCCAGGTACGCGCCGGCCAACCGGACTTTCGGGCTCCGGGCGCCGACGACCCCCGGGTACGCCAGGTCGCCCAGGACGTTGATCTCCCAGGCGGCCCGGATGGTCGGGGCGACGGCGGCGAAGAACTCGACGGGTCGGGGTTCGGCACCACGGCGCAGGTGGTCGCGGAGCACCAGCGCCTCGACGGCGGTGATCGTGTTGCCCTGCGCGTAGACCGGGTTGGGACTGGCCATCGCGTCCCCGAGCACCAGCAGCCCGTCGGGGAACCTGGTCAGCCGCTCGTAGTGCCGCCACAGGCTCGTCGGGAACTGGTACGCCCGGATCTCGTCCAGCGGTTCGGCGACCCGCAGCGCGTCGTGGATCTCCGGCACCGGGACCGTCCGCGCGTACCCGAGGAAGCCCTCCGGCTCGGTCGGGGCCTGGTCGCCGAGGTGCGCGTTGAGCGACAGGACGTACCGTTCACCCCCGTCCGGCAGCGCCCGCTCCCGGGCGAAGACGGCACCGCGCGGGTGACTCGGCGTCTGCGCGACGATGTACGCCAGGTCCGTGCCGAGCAGCCCCAGCGGCAGCCGGTAGTGCCGGGTGGTGTAGCTCAGCCTGATCTTGATCCGCTCCTCCGCCGGAGGCTGGTACCCCAGCTCCGCCAGCCAGACCGGCAGCCGCGAGCCCCGGCCGGTCGCGTCCACGACGAGATCGGCCGGGAGCAGCTCCGACCGCCCGTCGCGCCGGTGCAGGATCCGCACCCCGGTCACCCGGCCGCGGTCCGGGGTGGTGACCAGCTCCCGCACGTCGTGCCCCTCCCGGAAGGTCACGTTGGGCAGGGCCCGGACCCGCTCGCGGACGGTCTGCTCCAGCGCGGTCCGGGGGATGGCGAGGCAGACCAGACCGCTGCGTACCTTCGGCAGCCGCCGGCCGTTGATCACCCAGCGCAGGTCGGCCCCCACGTCGCCGGTCGGCACCCCGGCCGCCCGGGACTGCGCGGTGATGCCGGGGAACAGCTCCTCGATGGCGCGCTGCCCCCGGGCGAGCAGCGCGTGCGCGTGGAACGCCTGCGGGGTGGCGTGCCGGGTTCCGGTCACGCCGAGCAGGCGGTCCCGGTCCACGACGACGACCTCCCGGTACGCCTCGGCGAGGACGTGACCGGCGAAGAGGCCGGCGATGCTGCCGCCGAGGACCACCGCGCGCCCACCGAGGGGTACGCCGTTCGCCGGCTGGGTCACCTCGACCCGTCCGGCAGCGGGATCGGGGCGCGGACCGGCGTGTTCCCGTACCCGGTGATGGTCCACTCGCCGTCCTGCTTGACGAAGACCCAGATGCCGCGGATCGCGTGCTCGACCGGGACCTCGGTGGCGCCCGGAGGGTACGCGCCGCCCTGGGAGAGGAGCAGCATCACGTCGTCCCGGATGTACCGCAGCTCCAGCGGTGCCCCGAGCACGTGGGTCCCCTTCCACTTGCCGTCGAAGGCCTCCGCCATCCAGTCGCGGATCGCCGGACGCCCCTTCAGATGGGCGCCGGGGAGCACGATCGAGGCGTCCTCGCTGTAGACCGTGGACAGTTCGTCGGCGTCGTTCTCGTTCCACGCTCCGGTTATGCGCCCGACGATGTCGCGTACCGCTTTCTCGTCTTCGGGACGGACCGGAGAGACGGCGTTGCTCATTGCGTTTTCCCTTCCTGGGACGGACGCGAAAGGTGGTGCCGCACCGGAGGCCGCTCATATGCCGCCGGTACCCCAAAATCGTCGTGTAGGGCCGAACGGCGACGCATCTCCTGGTGTGCGGTTGCTGCGCATCCACGAAGACGCGACACCGGCCACGGCTGGCGACAATCGGTCGACGGAATGGTCAGCACCGCCCGAGGGAGGGCCCGAAGTGTTTGGTTTGGACGGTAAGAGCGCCGTGGTCACCGGTGCGTCCCGGGGCATCGGCCGGGCGGTTGCGCTCGGCCTGGCCAGGGCCGGTGCGAACGTGGCGGTACTGGCCCGTGGCACGTCGGCGCTGGCCGAGGTGGCGAAGGAGATCGAGGCGTCCGGGCGCAGGGCGCTCGTGCTCACCTGCGACATCGACCGGCCCGACGAGATCGACCAGGCGGTGGCGGCGGCCCGGGACGAGTTCGGCGGTATCGACGTCGTGGTCAACAACGCCGGCGGTTTCAGCCATGTCGGACCGTTTCTGGAGATGACGCCGGCGGACTGGACGCAAATTTTGCGTACCAATCTGGATTCGGTCGCGCACATGTGCCGGGCGGTCGGCGGATATTTGACCACTGTGGGTCGGGGATCGGTTATCAACGTGGCCTCGGTGGGCGGTTACAACGGCGTTCCGATGCTTTCGCCGTACGCGGTGGCGAAGGCCGGGGTCATCTCGTTGAGCCGTACCCTGGCGGTGGAGTGGGCGGCCAGTGGAGTACGGGTCAACGTGATCGCGCCGGGCTGGACGCGTACCCGGTTGACCCGCAGCTTCGCCGGTAACCCGGAGCTGGCCGACGGGCTGATCCGAAGCGTGCCGATGGGCCGGTGGGGCGAGCCGGACGACCTCGTCGGCGCGGCGGTCTACCTGGCCAGCGACGCCTCCCGGATGGTCACCGGCGCCTGCCTGACCGTGGACGGCGGGGTGACCGCCTACGACACCGGACCGGCGATGATCGACATGCTGAGCGCCGGCAGGGTCCCGATCTAGCCCGCCGCCGGCCCGCCACCGAGCTAGCCCGCCGCCGGTCCGCCGCCGAGCTAGCCCGCCGCAGGCCCGCCACCGATCTCGACCACCCGGGCCCAGGCCGGCGGCGCGTCCGGCACGTAGTCGGGATCGTCCTCCCGCCAGGACCGGTTCGCCGTCGGCCTGGGGAAGAGGCCCACCACCGTCCGGCACGCCGGCCGCGCCGCCGGCCACGGCGTCTGCCCGTCGGTGAGCACCACCACGACGTCCGGGGCCGGTTTCGTCCGCAGCGCCCTCGCGAAGCCCGTGCGCAGGTCCGTCCCGCCGCCGCCGAGCAGCGGGATCTGCCCGGCCCGGCAGAGCGGGTGCACCATCCGGGCCGCCGCGTCGCAGGGCAGCACGCTGACCAGCTCGCGTCGGCCGCCCACCGCCCGACCGATCGCGGCGATCTCGACCAGCGCGCTGCCCAGCTCGGTGTCGCTGACCGACCCGGAGGTGTCGACGACGACGCAGACCCGGGGCGGCCGGCGCCGCAGGCTCGGCAGGATCACCCCGGGCAGGCTGGCGGAGCGGCGGGCCGGGCGACCGTACGTGTAGTCGTCGCCCGCACCAGCGCTGCTGGCGGCCGAGCGGACCGCCGCCCCCAACAGGGCCAGCCACGGCTGCGGCGGATGGAACGCCTCCTCGGCCCAGCGCTGCCACCCCCTCGGGGCGGTACCCGGCCGGGCGGCGATGCCCTGCGCCACCCGGAACCGTACGGCGTCCCGCTCCTGGGCGGTGAGCCCGTGCGCGCCGTCCGGTCCGAGGTCCCACTCCCGGTCCAGCCCGTCGGCGCCACTGCCGCAGTCCAGCCAGACGAAGTCCTGGGTGTGCGGCCCGAGCCGGAACTGCCGCAGGTAGTCCTCCATCAGCTCACCCGGGGTGAGGCCCAGCAGGGTCGGCTCGACCGCACCCTCGGGCCGGGCGAGCCCGTCCCCGTACACGTCGTCGTTGATCTCGCAGTCCGCCGCGATGTTCATCCGCAGCCGTTCGCCCGGCCCGACGAGCCCGCGCCGCTGGGCGACCCGGTCACCTCGGCCGTGGTGGTCGCGCAGCAGGTGCGAGACCTCGTGCACCCAGACCCCGGCCAGCTCCTCGACCGGCGTCCGGTCCACGAAGGCGGGAGAGACGTAGCAGCGCCAGTGTCGGTCCACGGCCATCGTCGGCACCCGCCGGGACTCGACGGTGTGCAGCGCGAAGAGCGCCGTCGCCAGATAGGGCCGGACCCGGGCCGCGTGCAGCCGGGCGGTGAAGAGCTTCGCGGTGTCGAGGGCACCGGCCGGGCCGTTCACCGGCCGACCCCGGCGGTGACGGCGACCCGGGTCGCGACCTCGTCCGCCCGCCTGGTCAGCGAGACCACCCCGGCGAGCCGGTCGATCGCCGCCGGAACGTCCCAGTCGGGCTGGCGGAGCGCGGCGAGCGTGGTCGCGGGTACCACCACCAGGTCCGGGGCGCCGGTCTCCAGCGCCCGGACCAGCAGCTTCCAGGCCGCGTCCCAGCGGGACCGGTCGGGGCGCTTCCGGACCGCGTCGACCACCCCGTCGAGTACGGCCTGCCGCAGGTCACCCCGCTCGGGCAGGTCGGCCCGGGCCGGGTCGGCGAGCAGCAGCTCGGGGTCCGGCAGGTCCAGCCGGTCCAGGCTGGCCAGCAGCTCCAGCCCCGGTCCGTCGCCGACGGTGCCCCTGACCAGCATGGAGAGCACCTCCCGGGAGGCGTCGGCCGCGGTGGCGAAGGCGACCAGCCGCAGCGTCATGTCCCAACTGCGCGGTGACGGCCACGCGCCGCCCCGGCGGGCCTCGTTCTCCGGCAGCCGGTGCACGAGCCCGGGGCGGGCGGTCAGGAATCCGCAGACCGCGCGCCGGGCGAACGCCACCGCCTCGGGCAGCCGCTCCGGTGCGAGTCGGGGGAGTGCGGCCCTGGGCCAGGTCCCGCCGAGCCCCCGCACCACGACCTGGGGGTCGTGTGTCCACTGTAGGTGGACGAAGCGGTTCGCCAGCGGTGGGCTCAGTTCCCAGCCGTCGGCGGCCGAGGAGCGGGGGTTGGCGGCGGCCACGATCCGGACGCCGGGCGGAAGCCGCAGTGCGCCGATCCGCCGTTCCAGCACCACCCGGAGCAGGGCGGCCTGCACGGCCGGGGGCGCGGTGGAGAGTTCGTCCAGGAAGAGCAGTCCCCGGCCGGCCCGCACCAGGCGTACGGCCCAGTCCGGCGGGGCCATCGGCACGCCCTGCACCGCGGGATCGTCGCCGAGCACCGGCAGGCCGGCGAAGTCGGACGGCTCGTGCACGCTGGCGATCACCGTGGTCAGCGGCAGGTCGAGGGCCGAGGCGAGCTGGTTCAGCACGGCCGTCTTGCCGATCCCCGGCTCTCCCCAGAGCAGCACCGGCAGGTCGGCGGCGACGGCCAGGGTCAGGGCCTCCAGTTGCGGGTCGGGGCGCGGCTCGGTCGCGGTGTCGCCGAGCAGGGCGAGCAGGTCACCCGCGACGTCGAGCTGACCCCGCCGGGACGGTCCCGCCGACCCGCCCGTGCCCGGAGCGCCCGGATCGGCCGAAGCGCCCGAAGCGGCCGGATCGGCCGGAGCGCCGGAAGCCGGTGTGCTCGCAGCCGGGGACGGAGCCGGAGCCGGAGTGCTCGCGGCCGGGGACGGAGCCGGAGCCGGTGTGCTCGCGGCCGGGGCCGGGGCCGGGGTCGAGGACGGAGCCGGAGTGCGGGACGGAAAGGCGAAGCGGACGGGGGAGACCGGTGCGACGGTGGCGGGGGCGGACGGCACGGAGATACGCATGTGAGATCACCTTGGGGTCGGGTCGGGTCCGGACGGGCCGGTGCGGAAGCGGAGCAGGACGGTGCGCGCGGGTCAGCGGTTGGTGGCGTGCCTCGGCCGTTCCCGGGAGGTACGCCGGGACCGCGCGGCCAGTCGAGCCAGGTCACGGCGGCGCCCGTGCAGCCCGCTGGCCGGGTGTGGCGCACAAGCGTCCAGCCCGGCGCGGTACAGCCCGTGCGAGACCCGGCGGAGCGCCGCCGTTTCCAGCTCCTCCCGCAGGGCACCGGCCCGGAGCAGTGCCTCCGCTCCGAGCAGGTTCTCGACGGCGGCGACGGCGCCCTCGGTGTCGCCGTGGTCCAGGCGGGCCCGGATGTCGCCGAGGTTCTCCGGCTGGCGGTGTGCCCCGTCGATCGCCCGCAGGCAGGGCAACGGGGTACCGGTCAGCGCGGCCAGCAACTCCTCGCGGCGGAGCTCGGCGGGATCGTGGTCCAGTGCGACGAGTACGCCGTCCACCAGGCCGATCCGGTGCCGGGCGCCCCGACACTCCACGAGGCGCGGCGCCCCGTCGCCCGGGGGCGGCCGGGTCCCGGCGGCCGGCCGGTCCGGTGCGAGTGCCGAGGCGACCAGCGGATGCAGCTCGTCGGCGCGGATCAGCCCGGCCCGGAGCAGGGCCAGGTCGGGCAGGACCCAGGTCGCCGCGTCCGGCAGTACCGGTAGCGCGTCGGTGCGGCTCCGGGCCGGCAGCGGCCGGATCCGTGACCGGGCGGGGCCGCCGGCCGGGTCCGGCGCCAGCTCCAGCAGCAGCCGGTGCCGGGAGCTGAGCCGGACGGTGACGCTGGTCCCGCCCTCCTCGTCCGCGTCGAGCAGCAACCGCGCCTCGGCGGCCCAGCGCGGCACGGCGCAGTCGAAGTCGGGCGGTACCCCGCCCTCCGGGTCGAGCGGGCCGGCGTCGGGTCGCTGATCCGCCCCGGAGCGCATGCGCAGCTCGCCGGCCCGGCGTACGTCCCAGAGGTGAGGGTGCAGGTCGAGCCGGAACCGTCGGTCCGGACGGGGATGTGGATGCGGCCCGGACGACCCGGACCGCGCCGGATCCCACAGCGCCAGGCTGATCCGCTGCCCGGCGTCCGCCCAGGCCGGTGGGGTCCGGACCACCAGGTGCGGGGTGCCGGCCACCGTCCCGGGGTACCGGGCCAGCGAGATGGTCAGGCCCGGTCGCAGCAACCCGTCCGGCGCGACCCGGGGCAGGTGCCAGCGGAGCAGGTCAGGAGCGAGATGGCAGAGGTCGGCCCGGAGCCGGGCGGCCAGGTCACGACCGTAGGTGCGCGCCACGACACGCAGTCGCAGATCCACGTCGACGCGTGCGGCGGCGCAGGCTCCGGCCCAGTCGCCGACGGCACGGCGGGCGGTCGCCAACTCGATCATGGGGGGCGGCACGGCGAACTCGCGCACGCGCAGCCAGAAGGATCGCCGGGAGTCTCTGTCCACAGTCGATGGGTGCATCAGCACTCACCTTGCGTGGACTGGACCCCCAATCTGCACAGAGAGGTATTCATCGCGGAGCAGAATAGCGCCTCCCGCCCCGGCGGGCCAGAGAGGCGGCCCGGTCGAGGAGGCGCTCCGGCGCGACCAGTGCGTCGCCGCGTCGGGCGATGCTCCGCCGGCCGGGGCAGCCGGTCGGCGGCGCGGCTCAGAGGCGGTCGTCGTTCAGGACGCTGCTGCACCGCCGGATCGACGCCAGGTGCAGCCGTCCGGTCAGCGCGGGGGTGAGCAGCCGGCCGGCGAGCCGGGTCAGCGCTCCGGGCGGCCGGTTGGTGACCTCGCTCGCCGCCAGCCGGGAGATCCGGCGTACCCGGCGGCTGCGGATCCGCTCGTACCGGCGCAGCGCGGCGGCCGGGTCGCCCGGGGTACCCAGTGCGCGGCGGAGCAGCCAGGCGTCCTCCAGCGCCTGGTTGGCGCCCTGGGCCTGGGACGGCGGGAACGCGTGCGCCGCGTCGCCGAGCAGGGTCGACGGGCCGGTTCCCCAGCGTGCCGGCACCCGGTGCAGCACGTGCGGGTACGCCTGCACGTCCGACCCGGTGAGCCCGGCCAGCAACTCGCCGACCGGCTCGGCGTAGGAGGCGAACCGGGTTCGCAGCCACTCCAGTACGGGGCGGTCGTCCGGTGCCGGTTCGGGCACGTCGAACCACCACTGGAGCAGGCCGGCGCCGGCCGGCATCAGCCCGCAGAGTCCGGCCGGACCGACCAGGCAGCGGGCGTGCACGTCACCGGCCAGCTCGGGTAGCGCCCTGGTCAGTCCCTGCCAGCTCACCCAGCCGTTCCGGGTCGCGGGTTCGGAGTCCAGCACGGTCCGGCGGACCACGGAGCGGTAGCCGTCGGCACCGACCAGTACGTCCGCGGACTCCCCGGCGACGGTCACGCCGTCGGGTCCGACCCGGAGGTCGGAAACGTCGTGGCCGTACCGGACGGTCTCCGGCGGCAGCGCTGCGGCGAACCGTTCGAGGATGGCGGCGCGTGGCACGGTCGCCACCCCGAAGCCGGTGTGCCGGCGGGCATCTCGCAGGTCCGCGCGGGCGAAGGGTCGCCCGTCCGGGGTGCAGAACTTGAGCGTCTCGACCTCGCCGCCGAGCCCGTCCAGGGGTACGCCGAGCTGGGCGGCCGCCGCCGCGCCGTTGCCGAAGACGGTCACCGCCGCGCCGTCGGTACGCGGCCCGGGTGCCCTTTCGAGGACCCGGACCCGGTGGCCGTCGGCCAGCAGGCCGTTCGCCAGGGCGAGTCCGCCGATGCCGGCGCCGACGATGATCACGTGCATGACACACCCCGTTCACTACGATCGTTGTACTACGCATATTGGCATACGATCGGGAGGTGCCACCACCCAACCAACGTCGCCGGGCCGAACTCGCCGACGCCGCCATCGCCCTGCTGGCCGAGACCGGGGTGCACGGGGTCACCCACCGCGCGGTCGAGAAACGGGCCGGCCTGCCCCCGGGTACGGCCTCCAACTACTTCCGCAGCCGGGAGGCGCTGCTGGTCGCGGCGGCGGACCGGGTCGGCGAGCTGCACTACGCCGACATGGACGCGGCCGGGGCGGCGTACCGGCCGACCCCCTCGACGGAGACCCGCGAGCGCGCGGTGGAGCTGATCGCCGGGTCGCTGCTCACCGCCGCCACCGTGCACCGGGACCGCTACCTGGCGATCTTCGAACTCCGGCTGGAGAGCCTGCGCCGGCCGGTCCTCGCCGACGCGCTGCGCGGACTGCTTCAGCGCTCCGTCTCGGTCACCGCCGGGCACCACGCCGACCTCGACCTGGCAATCCCGCCGGAAGCCGTGCCGACCCTCGTCGCGCTCTACGGCGGAGCGCTCTTCACCCTGGTCAGCAGCGCGCCGGGCGAGATCACCCCCGAGGCGACCCGGGAGTTGGCGGCTGCCATCGTCCGGGCCGCGCTCGGCGACGGCTGAACCCGCGCCGGCCACCGGGCTCAGCCGCCGGACGGCCAGGGCTTAGTCGCTGGACGGCTCGGGGCTCGGTCGCTGGCCGGCCCGGGGCTCAGCCGCTGGCCGGTCGGGGCTCAGTCGCCGGCCAGCGGCGGGAGCGGGTCGGCCGGTCCGGACGGCCGGTTGGCGGCCAGGAACTCGGCCAGCACCTGGGTGTGGGTGGCGAACGCCAGCTCCGCCGGCTCGGTGAGCACCAGCCACTCGGTGGCCTCCTCGGCCGGTGCCGAGGGCGGCAGCGAGTCGGCCGGCCGCGCCGGCAGTACGCCGAAGATCAGGATCGTGCCACCCGCCGGGGCGCTGTGCACCGCGTAGAGTTCCGCCGTCCGGGCGTCGGCGACCAGGCCGGTCTCCTCGCGGAGTTCCCGGACCAGCGCGTCGCGCCAGTCCTCGCCGTAGTCGATGAACCCGCCCGGCAGCGCCAGCCGCCCCCGGCCCGGTTCGATGTCACGGCGCTGCACCACCACGCCGATGCCGTCGGCGGTCAGCACCGGCAGGATCGCCAGCGCCACCGGGGACGGGTTGCGCCAGGTGGTCTGGCCGCAGTGCGCGCAGACCCGGGGCCAGGTGAGCACCGAATAGGCGGTGCCGCAGTACGAGCAGTGCGAGTGCGGGACACCGGTCACACCGGAGGACGCTACCCGCCCCGGACACCGTCCCCGGCCCCCGGCCCGCCGCGCCGCCCGCGCGGTCCGTCGGACCGATCGGATGGCCGGCGACGGCGGGCACCAGCACCGGAGGCGACCCGGTCAGCGGATATCGTGCGGGAAACGATCGCAGCTGCGCGCCGTTGTCGTCGAAGAGCGAGGGACGAGGTGTTCTCCGGTGGGATGGCTCCGGCCGGCTGCCGCCCGGCTGCGCCAGGGCTGGCTGCCGATGGTCGAGGCGACGCTGGCCGCCACCGTCTCCTGGGCGATCGCGGCGGCGGTGCTCGGCCACCCGCAGCCCTTCTTCGCCCCGGCGGCCGCGCTGATCGTGCTGGGCCAGGCCCGGGGCCAGCGGATGCGCCGGGCCGTGGAGGTGGTGCTCGGGGTCGCCGCCGGGGTACTCGTCGCCGACCTCGTGGTGCAGGCCCTCGGCCGGACCACCTGGACGGTCCTCACCGTCGTACTGCTGACCGTCGCGCTCGCCACGGCGATCGGCGCGAGCAACGTCTCCGTGGTGCAGGCCACGGTCTCCGCCCTCTATCTGGTGACGGTGCCGCCGACGACCGACGCGCTGGTGCCGTTCCGGTTCGTCGACGCGCTGATCGGCGGGGTGGTGGCCCTGGTGGCGAGCCAGCTGGCCAGCGCCCGGCAGCCGCTCGCTCCGCTGCTGGCCGAGTCGCGCCAGACCTTCGTCGCGCTGGCGGAGCTGCTCACCGAGATCAGCGAGGCGCTCGACCGCCGCGACGAGCCGGCCGCGCTCGCCGCGCTGCACCGGGCCCGCCGGCTGGACGCCGCCGTGGAGCGGCTCCAGACGGCGGTACTGGCCGCCGGGGAGGCGCTGCGGCTGCACGTACGGCGGCGCCGGCACATCGGGCGGGTACACGCGCTCGACGCGTCCAGCCGGCAGGTCGACTACGCGGTACGCAACCTGCGGGTACTGGCCCGAGCCGGGGTGGCGCTGACCCGGCTGCCGGTGGCCAGCCCGCCGGAACTGGCCGAGGCGCTGCGGTTGCTGGCCGAGGCGATGCGCTGTGCCGGTGAGGCGTTCGCCGCCGACCTGAGCGGGCAGGACGAGGCGGCCGACCGGTACGCCGAACGGACCGACACCGCCGCCCTGGACGCGGTACGCACCGCCGGGCGGCTGCTCACCCGGAATCCTCCGCTGCCGATCATCATGATCGTGGGCCAGATCCGGGCGACCGCGATCGACCTGCTCCGGGGTGTGAACGCGGACGATGTCGCCGTGCTGGGCCGGGTCGACGAGGCCCTCGGCCTGCCGCCGCTCTGAGCGGCTGCAACCGCTGCGCGCGCGGTGCGGTGACCGGTCCGCGTCCCGGCCGGTGGGTCGCGGCTGGCGGGTCCGGGTTCTGGCCGGTGGACCCGGCTGGGCGGGTCCGGCGTCCTGGCCGGTCAATCTCGCTGGGCCGGTCCGTGTCCTGGCGCTGGATCCCGGCCGGGCCGGTCGGTGGGCCGGGGCGGGGTCGGCCGGGGGCTATCCGGCGAGCGGGGCGCGGCGCAGTGCCAGCAGCGCCACGTCGTCGGCCGGCTGTTCGACGCCGAGGGCGGCCATGATCGTCGCGCAGACCGTCTCGGCGGGTCCGGGCTCGATCGCGGCGCGCAGCCGGTCCAGCCCGACGTCGATGAGTTCGTTCCGGCGTTCGACGAGCCCGTCGGTGTAGCAGACCAGCAGGGCGCCCGCCGGAAGCTCCACGGCGGTGCTGCGGCGGGGGGTGGGGCGGCCGGTACCGAGCGGCAGGTCGACGGGGACGGCCACCGTGTGGACCTCGTGCCCGGGCCGGGCCATCATCGGCGCCAGGTGTCCGGCGAGCGAGACGCGGAAGTGCGTCCGGTCGGGGCTGACCAGCGTGTAGAGCACGGTGGCCAGTTTTCCCGCCTCGAAGTGCTGGATCTTGAGGTCGAGTCGGGTCAGCGCGTCGGCGGGGTCGTCGCACTCCAGTGCGTAGGCCCGCAGGGCGCTGCGTAGCCGTCCCATCACCACGGCCGCCGCGAGGCCGTGCCCGGAGACGTCGCCGACCACGATGCCGAGCCAGCCGGAGGGGAGGGTGAAGACGTCGTACCAGTCGCCGCCGACGCCGGTGTGGTGACCGGGGACGTACCGGGCGGCCATGTCGACGCCGGTCGCCTCCGGTAACCGGGTCGGCAGCAGGCTGCGTTGCAGGGCGAGCGCGGCGGTCCGGTCGATGTTGCCCATCCGGGCCTGGCTGGCCAGGCTCGCCCGGTCGGCGACGAGTTGCAGCAGCCGGACGTCGTCGGCGCTGAACTGACGCGGGGTGAGGGTGCCGACGTGTATGACGCCGACCAGTTCCGAGCCGGCGAACATGGGTACGCCGAGCATCGACCGGATGCCCTTGCGGTGCAGGATCGGGTTGACCACCTCGGCCGGGGTGACCTGTGGGAGCACGACCGGCTGCCGGTCCTGGGCGACCCGGCCGGCGAATCCCCGGCCGACGGCGATCCGGAAACCCTGCTGGACCTCCTCCTCCAACCCCTTCGCGGCGGTGGCGACGAGCTGCTGGGCGTGCTGGTCGAGCAGCAGGATCGCGGCCGTGTCGACCTGGAGCAGGCCGCAGACCCGGGCGAGCAGTTCGTCGAGCAGGTCCTCCACGCCGAGTCGGGACAGCGCGGAATCGGTCACCGCCTCGATTCGGCGCAGCCGTTCGTCGGCTCCGGAGTCGTCCACCTCGATCACGCGGGAAAGCCTAGCCCGTGCCGCCTCCGGCGGGACCCTGGTCGGCGCGTGGTTTGGCGCGGCTCTGTCGAGGGGTCGGCGGGATGCCGGTTATATCCGGAGGAAGGCCGCGATCGGCAACAAGTGGGCGTACGGCGCCGGGGGCACTAGGATCTGCGGGCGCGAGGCCGGTCGCAGGGCCAGACCAGCGTACGAGGAGGTCCAGATGATCTTTATCACCGCGAAGTTCCGAGTGCTGCCGGACTATGCCGACAGGTGGGCCGAGGTGTCGGGCGACTTCACCCGGGCTACCCGGGCCGAGCCGGGCTGCCTCTGGTTCGAGTGGTCGCGCAGCCTCGACGACCCGAACGAGTACGTGCTGGTCGAGGCGTTCCGGGACGGCGAGGCGGGCGCCGCGCACGTGCGGTCCGAGCACTTCCGGCAGGCGCAGCAGAGCCTGCCGACGTACCTCGCCGAGACGCCGAAGATCGTCAACACCACGATTCCGCAGGACGACTGGTCGATTCTCGGCGAGATGACCGTCCCCGAGCGGAGCTGAGCCCCCGGCCGGCCCGGACCGGGGTGCCGGTCACACCGTCCGCCCCGGGCCGGGCAGTCAAGATCCGCCCACCCGCCGTCCCGGTCGGTTCCCGGGCACTTCCCGGTGCTCGACCGACGGGCCGACGAGGATGGACGGTGCGTGGCCGGCGGCGGTTCCCGCCTGACGAGGAGCCGCCCGGATGGCGGTTCCCGACCGACGAGGAGCCGCGCCGGACGGCGGTGGTTCGGCGGCGACCGGCCGCGACCTGCCGGGCGCGCCGGCCGGGAACCGGTCCGCCGGTGGGTGCTGCGCGGTTAGGGTGGCGGTGGATATGTCGAATCCGACCAGGTGTGACATATCGAGAGGAGACGACCGGCGCCATGCGGCTTGGCCTACAGATCCCCAACATGAGTTGGCCGAACGGGCCGGCCGGGCTCGGCGCCGACCTGGCCGCCGTGGCGCGTACGGCCGACCAGGCCGGGTTCGAGTACCTGGCCCTGATGGATCACTTCTTCCAGATCGAGACGGTCGGCCCGCCCGAGGCGGAGATGCTGGAGGCGTACACCACGCTGGGCTTCCTGGCCGCGCACACCGAGCGGGCCACCCTGCTCACCCTGATCACCGGGGTGCACCACCGGCAGCCGGGACTGCTCGCCAAGATCGTGACGACCCTGGACGTCCTCTCCGGCGGGCGGGCGATGCTCGGCATCGGCGCCGGTTGGAACGCCGAGGAGTCCCGGGGGCTCGGCATTCCGTTCCCGCCGCTCGCCGAGCGCTTCGAGTTGCTCGAAGAGACCCTGCGGTACGTACTCCAGATGTGGTCCGACGGCGACGGGCCGTTCCACGGCAGGCACGTCCGGGCCGAGCGGCTGCTGAACTCGCCGCAGCCGCTGACCCGGCCCCACCCGCCGATCATGATCGGCGGTGGCGGGGAGAAGAAGACCCTGCGGCTGGTCGCCAGGTACGCCCAGGCGTGCAACCTGTTCAACACCCCGGAACTGGAGCACAAACTGGCCGTCCTGCGGGAGCACTGCGAGCGGGAGGGCCGGGACTACGCCGAGATCACCAAGACCGTCTACCAGTTCATGGACGTCGGGGAGAACGGCGAGAAGACCACCCAACTCCTCGACGAGTTGCGCCGGCTGCACGACCTCGGCTTCGACGTGGCGATCGGGGCGGCGCCGCAACTGCCCCGACTGGACGTACTGGAACGGTTCGGCACCGACGTCATCCCGGTGGTGCGGCAGTTCTGACCCCGCCCACCGGATCGGGCCGGTGACCGGCCGGGCCGATGCCGACGGCGGGCAGGATCGCCTGGTCGACGATGGCGGCGAGCACCTCGTCGCCGGGCAGGTGGTCGTTGTCGGTGCCGTACTTGAGCACCAGCGCCTCGCCGATGTCCATCACCACCGGGGTGAGCAGCGCGGGATCGAGCTGACCCTGCCTGGCGTAGTGCCGCAGCACCGTACTGGTGAAGGTGCCACCCCGGGCGTCGAAGACCCGGGTGTACAGCGACGCCACCAGGTCGGGATGGCGGTGCCGCTCCATCAGGATCGCCACCACGGCGGTGGCGGCCGGGGTGACCATCCAGGCGACGAGCTGGCGCAGCGCCCGGATCAGGTCGCCGCGTAGGTCGTCGGCGCCGGGGGACGGCACCTCCTGCGGGTGTGCCTCGTGCAGCGCGTCGAGCAGCAGTTCGCGCGGGGACGACCAGCGCCGGTAGAGCGAGGTCTTGGCGGTGGCGGCCTCCTTGGCGATCCCCTCCATGGTCAGTCCGCCGACGCCGACCTCGGTCACCTGGCGGAGGACGGCGGCGTGGATGGCCCGGATCAGCTCGTCGCCGCGTCGCCGGGTACGCCGCTCCGGCTCCGGGCCGGCTTCCTTCTCGCGCATGCTGCCTCTCAACTAAGAAACGCTTGCGTATCTTATCTTCAGAATGTTAGATACGGATGCGTAGCTAATCATCGCAGTCGACCCGGATGATTCTGCCGCCCACCGGGCGATCTCCGGTCGTCGCGAGCTGCCGTGCCCACATTCCTGGACCATCGGGGGAAAGTAATGTCCAGCCTCTCCGGCCGCACCGACCTCGCCGCCCCACCCCGCCCGCCCGGGTCACCGGCCGCCCGCTCCCTCGCCCCCGACCTCGCCCGGGGGACGATGCTGCTGCTCATCGCGCTGGCCCACGCCCACATGTACCTCTACGGCCACGAGACCCTGTTCCGCGGCTACAGCACCGACGGCGGCACCCTCGACCGGGTGGTCGCCGGCCTCCAGGTACTGCTGGTGGACGGCCGCGCGCTGCCGATGTTCGCCGCGCTCTTCGGCTACGGCATGGTCCGGCTGGCCGACCGGCGCGCCGCGTCCGGCGCCGACTGGCCGCAGGTACGCGGCCTGCTGCGGCGACGCAGCCGCTGGCTGATCGCCTTCGGCTTCGTCCACGCGCTGCTGCTCTTCTTCGGCGACATCCTCGCCACCTACGGCCTGCTCGGGCTGGTGCTGGTCGGCATGCTCCGGGCCCGGGACCGTACCCTGCTCTGGGTCGCCGGCCTCTGGACGCTGGTCTTCGTCGCCGTCGCCGTCATCCCGCCGCTCGGAATCATCGAGAACGGTTCGACGCCACTGCCGACCGACGCCGAGTCCCCGCTCGCCGCGATCGGTCCCCGGGTCGGCACCTGGGCGGTGCTCGCCCCGATGCTGGCGCTGGACGTGGTCACCCCGCTGCTGCTCGGCATCTGGGCCGCCCGGCGCCGGCTGCTCGACGAGCCCGGCCGGCACCGGCGACTGCTGACCCGGGTCGCGCTCGGCGGGATCGGCCTCGCGGTCCTCGGCGGTACCCCGCTGGCGCTGATCGACAGCCGGATCTGGACGGACTGGAGCGCCGCCACCGCCGTACCGGCGTACGTGCTGCACAGCGTGACCGGCATCGGCGCCGGCCTCGGCTACGCCGCGCTGGCCGGACTGGTCGCGTACCGGATCGCGGCCGTACGTGCCGTGCCCGGCCGGATCGCCACCGCGCTCGCCGCCTGCGGGCAGCGCTCGCTGACCTGCTACCTGCTCCAGTCGGTGGCGTTCGTGGCGCTCTTCTCGCCCTGGGCCGCCGGCCTCGGCGGGCGGCTCGGCGACGCCGGCGCCTCGGCGGTGGCCCTCGGCGTCTGGCTCGGCACCGTGCTGCTCGCCGAACTGATGCGCCGGGCCGGGCGGCGCGGCCCGGCCGAGGTGCTGCTCCGCCGGCTCAGCTACCGGCAGACCCCGCTGGCCGCCGCCGGCCAGACCGGGCCGGCGACCGGGCGGTAGCGCCGAGTCGGGCGAACCGGGCCGACTACTATCGTGATCCCAGCGGCCTGTCGCTGGAACGGGCGCCCGACGAGGTGTCGGGCTGCCAGCCGTCCAGCTCGTGGGGCCCGACCAGATGATCGAGGAAGGGGCCACGCGGTGGCGGCCATAGAACGTACTCTTGTCCTGCTCAAGCCCGACGCGGTCGCGCGCGGGCTGACCGGACGCCTGGTGCAGCGCTTCGAGGACGCCGGACTGAAGATCGTCGGCATCAAGATGAAGCAGATGGACGCCGACTTCACCCGCCGGCACTACTTCGACCTGGAGGAGCGGTACGGCAAGGGCGTCTACGACGCCACGGCCAGCTACATGCAGAAGGGGCCGGTGGTGGCGCTGCTGCTGGAGGGCGTCGAGGCGGTGGCGAACGTCCGCCGGATGATCGGCCCGACCTTCCCGGGACAGGCGGCACCGGGCACCATCCGGGGCGACTTCGCGCACATGTCGAAGGCGTACGCCGAGTCGACCGGCAAGGCCATCGCCAACCTGGTGCACGCCTCCGGCAGCGTCGACGAGGCGAAGTACGAGTCCGAGCTCTGGTTCGGGGCCGACGAGCAGTTCGACTACCAGGGCCTCGCCGAGCGGTACGTCTTCTGACCGCCCCGGTCACGACCTGACGACCCGGGACGGTCGCTCCCGCCGGCCGGCACGCTCCGGCCGGCGGGGCAGATTCGGGCCCGGGCAGCGCAGCACCGCGGACCCCTGGGCGGTGGCTCAGCCGGCGTTGGCCGCCGACATCGCCCGGTGGCTGCGCATCGCGTGTTCGAGCACCGCGATCAGCACCTCCTTGCCGGACTCCCGTCGCCGGGCGTCGCAGAGCACCACCGGTACGCCCGGGTCGAGGCTCAGCGCCTGGGTCACCTCGTCGAGCTGGTACTGCCGGGCACCCTCGAAGCAGTTGACCGCCACGATGAACGGCGTGCCGTGCTTCTCGAAGTAGTCGACCGACGGGAAGCAGTCGGCCAGCCGCCGGGTGTCGGCGAGTACCACCGCGCCGAGCGCACCGAGCGCCAGCTCGTCCCAGACGAACCAGAACCGGTCCTGCCCGGGCGTGCCGAAGAGATAGAGCACCAGGTCGTCGTTGATGCTGATCCGGCCGAAGTCCATCGCGACCGTGGTGGTGGTCTTCGCCTCCACCCCGGAGAGGTCGTCGACGCTGACCCCCTCCTCGGTGAGGAGTTCCTCGGTCCGCAGTGGACGCGTCTCGCTGACCGCGCCGACCATGGTGGTCTTGCCGACGCCGAAGCCTCCGGCAATCAGGATCTTGACGGCGGTCGGCATCGGTTCGTTCGACGTCCCGGCCAGGTCGGCACCGTCAGAGTGCGCGTAGCCCATTTATCACCTGTTCGAAGATGCTGTCATCGGTAAGGACCGGTGCCGGCCGCGGCTCGAACACCCGGACGAGCTGTCGTTCGAGCAGATCACCGAGGAGCACCCGGATGGTGCCGAGCGGCAGGTCCAGGTGCGCCGCCACCTCGGCGACCGAGAGCCGCCGACGGCAGAGCGCGACGATCGCCAGATGCTCCGGCCCGAGCCCGACGTCCCGGGCGGAGACCGCCCGTACCGTGCTCACCTGTGAGATCAGGTCGAACTTGCCGGTCACCGGCCGGGCCCGACCCCGGGTGACCGCGTAGGGCCGGACCACCGGGCCGGCGTGCTCGTCGACCCAGTGCACCTCGGGCGGGTCCTCGTACTCGGTCATGGCCGGGGATCACTGCCGCTGGACCGGCGCGTCAGGTGCCCGGCTGCTCGACGCGAGGTACTTACCGGCCCGGGTCACCAGCATCGCCATCTCGTACGCGATCAGGCCGACGTCCGCGTCCTCCGACGCGAGTACGGCGAGACAGGCGCCGTGCCCGGCCGCGGTCACGAACAGGAACGCCGAGCGCATCTCGATGATGGTCTGCTGCACCGGCCCGCCGCCGAACCGCTTGCCGGCACCCCGGGCCAGGCTCTGCACGCCGGAGGCCACCGCGGCCAGGTGTTCCGCGTCGTCCCGCTCCAACTCCCGCGACGAGGCCATCAGCAGCCCGTCGACGGAGAGCAGGATGGCGTGCTGGGTCTGTTTCACCCGACCGACCAGGTCGTCGAGCAACCAGGTCAGGTCGAGGTTCGACGCTGTCTTCTGCACGGGTTGGTCCCTCTCTCTACCGGTGACTCTCCACATCGGAGACGATGACGGTCACGCCTCGGGCGGAGCCGAGCCGGTGGCGCCACCACCGTCGTCCAGCGGGCGCGCGGCGTCGGACCGTCCGCGCCGGGTGCCCGATTGATAGGAACTCATCATCCGGCGGATCTGTTCAGGAGTACGGGGGGCTTGTTCCTCCGCCGGCTCCGGTTCGGGCCGGTCGTCACCGTCGCGCAGCGGCGCGGCGAGGTTCGCCTGCCGGACCCGGACCGGCAGCCCGGACGGGGTCAGCGAGGCCGATCCGCTCACCCGGCCCGATCCGGCCGGTGGCACGGAGGAGCCGGTCGACGCGGACGCCCCGCCACCGGCCGCCGGTGCGCCGCCGGGGACCGGCCCGGGTCCCGGGGCGACCACATCGGACGGTGCGGGCGCGGAGGCGCCGGAGACGGGTCCGGGCCGTGTCGCCGGTCCGGCCGGCCCAGGGAACGCCGTGGCGTCCGGCGCGGCGCCGGCCTGCGGCCGGGCGGAGCCTCGGTCCAGCCCGAGGGGCGGCAGGCCGGAGTTCCGGGGTACGAGGTCCGGGGCCGGTGGTGCCAGGTCCGGCTTCGGCGGTGCGCCCGCCGGCCGTCCCGGTGTGCCGAGCGAGCCTCCGGCGCTCGGCCACTCGGGTCCCCGGCGCGACTCCTGCGCCGGATCCGCGCCGGGCTCCCGGCCCGTACGCTGCACCGACTCGCGACCCGGCTCCCAACCGGACGGGCCCGTCGACTCCCGCTCCGGCGACCGGTCGAGTTCCCGCACGGCGGGTCGGCGTACGCTGCCGCCGATCGCGCTCGCGGCGAGCCGCTCCACCGGCATCGCGCCGGCGGTCGGCTCACCCTCCGCGCTGCGGTCGGTGATCAGGTTCAACGGGAGCAGTACCACCGCCGTGGTGCCGCCGTACGGCGACTCCTTCAGCCGGACCCGTATGCCGTGCCGCTCGGTGAGCCGGCTGACCACGTACAGGCCGAGCTGGGCGGCACCGCCGGTGAGGGTGAACTCGTGCTGGGTGGCGATCCGCTCGTTGGCGGCGGCCCGGTCGTCGCTGCTCATGCCGAGGCCCCGGTCCTCGATCTCCACGGCGTAGCCGTTGGCGACCAGTTGACCGCTGACCTGCACCGCGGTGTGCGGGGGAGAGAAGGAGAGCGCGTTCTCGACCAGCTCCGCGATCAGGTGGATCACGTCGCCGACCGCCCGGCCGGCGAGGTCCACGGCACCGACCGGGAGTACGGTCACCCGGGCGTAGTCCTCCACCTCGGCGACCGCGCCCCGCAGTACGTCGATCATCGGGACGTTGCGCCGCCAGGCCCGGCCCGGTGTCGAGCCGGAGAGCACGATCAGGTTCTCCGCGTTGCGGCGCATCCGGGTGGCCAGGTGGTCCACCCGGAACAGGTCCTCCAACTCCTCGGGGTCGTTCTCCCGGCGCTCCATCGCGTCCAGCAGGGTGAGTTGCCGGTGGATCAGCGCCTGGGTACGCCGGGCCAGGCTGAGGAAGATGTCCCGGACGCTGCGGCGCAGCTCGGCCTGCTCCACGGCGGTGCGTACGGCGGTCTCCTGAGCGACGTTGAACGCCTGGGCCACCTGCCCGATCTCGTCCGGGCCGGCCCGCAGCGGCGGCGCGTCCGTGCCGACGTCGACCGTCTCGCCCCGGCCGAGCCGGCCGACCAGGTCCGGCAGCCGCTCGTTGGCGAGCTTGAGCGCCGCCTGGCGGAGCCCTTCGAGCTGGCGCACCAGCGACCGTGCGGTGTTCACCGAGATGACCACGGCGACCAGGCCGAGGATGGACATCACCAGCATCCGCAGGATGGTCCCGATCGCGCCGGGGGTGGCGGCCTTGACCACCTCGTCACCGCCGGCGATCTGCAACCGGAGCAGTTCCTGTAGCCCGGGGTCGATGGTGCCCCGCCACTCGTCGGCCGATACCGCGGGGCGGCCGTTCGGTCGTCCATTCAGGACTATCCGGTCCTCGACCGCGCGCAGCCGGGCGAGTGGCCCCTGCTGGAGCGCCTGCCGGTAGCGCTCCTGGTCGGCCCGGGGCAGCTCGGCCATCGCCTCGTCGGCGATCAGCCGCTCGGTCCCGATCAGTTGGATCACCCGGGTGTGCTCGGCCGGGCTGATCCGGTTGGCGGCGTACGCGCCGACCAGCAGCGCGTCGACCTGGGAGGCCAGCTCTCGCGACCTGGTGAACCTGATCAGGTTCTCGACGCGGCGGTCGATGTCACCGGCGTCGAGGTTGCCCAACGAGCCGTACATCCGGAAGATCGCCGCGATCGCGTCGGTGAACGCCTGCGCGGCGGCCAGCCGGTCGATGCGGCGGGCGTCGACCGCCTCCCGGACGGCGGTCAGCCCGTCGAGCTTGGCCAGCGCCTCGTCGACCCGTCGTTCGAGTTCCGGCCGCGCCGCCAGCCTGGTGAACCATTTCCCGGTCTCGGCCCGGAAGATCGCCACGTCCGCGCGCACCTTGCGGCGCTCGGTCTCCAGCGTTTCCCCGGCCGGTGCCTGCACCGTGCCCAGATATCTCAGCGACTGCCGCCGCTCGTTCTGGAGGTTCAGGATCAGCGGCTCGGTCGGCGCGTACACCTGGGCCTCCAGGGTCTGCACCCAGACCAGGTTGAACCCGTCGCGCAGCGTCACCCATGCGCCGAACGCCCAGAGCGCGGTGAGGGTGAGCAGCAGGGCGACAACCTTGGTACGCAGGCGCGAAGCACGAAAGCCCATTACACCGTCCCGTGCCGGTCGGAGGCGATTGATCGACTACTCGCCAGGTTCTGGCGTCGTGGGCGCCCTGGGTCGCATCCACGATCTTTGAGTACCCGGCGCACGCTAGCAGCGCCCGGTGTGATGCCTCAACCCCCGGTTTGAACGAAGATCACCTTTTTGGCCGCTCCCGGGCGGTTGGCCTGCTGATCAAAGGCCCCGGCGATCCCCACATCCGGCGGTCTCCACTTCGGCCGGTCGGGTCGCCCGGTCGTCCACCTCGGCGGCAGCGGGTCGGTGACCATTGATAATCTTCGTCGACATCGGGATGTCCGGGCGGGCCTGTCGGGCCGGAGGGCGATCGGGGGCGGGTGGATGCTCGACCAGCGGCTGCACCACCATCTGGTGACCTGGCTGGGCCAGTGGCCGGCCGGCGGGGCGCTGGACGTGGTCGGCTCCGAGCGCCGGATCCAACCGGGCTGGGACGGCGAGCCGCATCCGGTCGTCGGGATCGGCAACTCGCTCGGGGTCGTACTCTCGGTGCCGCCGGACCGGGTCGCCGCCGTACGCGCGCTCGGTGCCCGGCCGGTCGCGGCGCTGCTGGCCGAACTCCCCACCGTGCTCGACCTGCCCGGCTGGGTGGGCTACCGGGCGGTGTTCCGCTTCACGCTCGCCCCGGCGCCGCTGCCGGACGGCGGTGAGTGGGTCGACGCCGGGGACGAGGTGGTGCCGCCGTGGCTGCGGCCGTTCGGCGGCGAGGTGCTGGTGGTGCGGGACTCGGACGGCGGCTATCTCGCCGGGGTGGGCATCAAGCGGCACGACGGCTACGGGCACGAGATCGCCGTCGGCACCGAGCCGGCGGGCCGGGGACGGGGGCTGGCGCGTCGGCTCGTGGCGCAGGCGGCCCGCCGGGTGCTGGACGAGGGTGCGGTGCCGACCTACCTGCACGATCCCGGCAACCTCGCCTCGGCCCGGGTCGCCGAGGCCGCCGGGTTCGACGACCGTGGCTGGTCCGCCTACGGGCTGGAGCGGGCGGACCAGCCGACGTCCCCGTGACCCGGCGACCGTCTGAATCGGACCGTCCGGCTCAGCCGCAGACCTTGCCCACGCCGACTCCGCCCGACACGGTGCCCGGCACGCTGGCCGGCGGGTCCACGGTGTACGGATAGAAGCCGCGCGGCTCGACCACCGTGCCGGCGGTCTGCGGGGCGCCCGAGTTGACGTAGAGGTTGTTGCGCTCGACGACCCGGCCGGGGCCGCTCTTGTCGTATCCGACGTAGATCGGGTGGGCCACGTTCTCGAAGTAGTTGCCCTCGACCATCAGGCCGGCGTTCTCGGTGGAGGCGATGCCGTAGAGCGCGTTGTTCCGGTAGTAGTTGTTGAAGACGTGCACCGGGTCCGCGAACCTCACCCGGGGATGCCGCTGGTCCGTGCCGTCGAAGAAGTTGTGGTGGTACGTCACCCGCAGCTTCCCCACGTCGGCGGTGTACGTGTCGGAGTGCCCGACCAGCGACGACTTGCTGTGCTGGTGGAACCGGTTCCAGGAGACCGTGACGTAGTCCGACTCCCGCTTGATGTCGAGCAGCCCGTCGTAGCCGTCGGAGAGGTCGTTGTGGTCGATCCAGACGTGGTGGGCCTTGTTGGTGACGCTGATCGAGTCGTCCTCGGCGCCGGTGAACCGGATGTTCCGGATGATCACGTTGTTGCCCGGCCGGGTGGTGGAGCCCATCTGGAGGCCGCCGCCGGTGATCTCGGCGGTGCTGCCGACGCCGAGGATGCTCTTGTTCGCCACCACGGTCACCATGTCGTCGAGCTGGATCCGACCGGAGATCCGGATGACGAAGGGCCCGGCCCGCCCGGCGTAGTCCTCCAGCGCGGCGGCCGTGGTCACGGTCACCGTCGGACCGCCCGCGCCGCCGGTGGTGCCGTTGAAGCCGAGGGCGTTGACCGAGGCGAACCCGATCGGGGCGTCCGTACAGAGGATCGTCGCGTTTCCCGTCGTGGCGGTCCGGTCGTACGCCCCGGCCTGGGCCGGTCCGGCGGCACCGGGCAGGGCCAGGCCGAGTACCCCGACCAGGCCGGCGGCGACCCTGCCCCGGTGCCGGGCGAGCGGACTGCGACGGGTGGCGGGACGGGACGGGGCGGTACGGGACCGATGGGCGGCGGGTCCGGCGACGGGTCCGGGGCGCGGGGCGCCGAGGTGTCGAGGTGTCATCTGGGTTCTCGGTTTCTCGGTACGCGTCGCCACCCGGGCGACGCGGGCGTGGCGGGGGACGGGCGGTGCGGGCGCGGTGCGCTCGGCGGAGAGAGGTGCCTCCGCCCGGGTGGCCGGTACGGATCGGGCGGAGGCGGGAAAGCGCTTTCCTGCGATCCACGATAGGTCGCACACCGACGTTCGTCAATGAGATCGAAGCGGCCCCGCCCGGGTGCTGTCCACCGGACGCGAGCGTCCGGGGCGTCATCCGCGGACCGTGGGCCGGCGCCCGGGGCGTCATCCGGGGACCGTGGACCCGCGCCCGGGGCGTCGTCCGGGGACCGTGGACCCGCGCCGGGGGCGTCATCCGCGAACCGTGGACCCGCGCCGGGGTCCACGGTCCGCGTCCTCTCCCAGGCCGAGGTCCGATGGTGACGCCGTTGGCGGTGCCGGTAACGCTACGTATGCGTGCCAGCCCGGACAAGCCTGCGGCGGCCTCGTCCGAACTGGCCGTTCGGCGGATTTGACCTGGTATGGATCAAGATATGGCTAGGGAGCGAGGCGCAGGGCCTCGGCGGCGGCCCGACCGTTGGCGTGGCTGGCGCCGTACGTGGTGACGAAGGCGCGTACGCCCACGGGGCGCCAGCCGGAGGGCCAACCCATCTCCACCACGGTCACCGGATGGCTGCCGGCCAGCGCCTCGACCAGTTCGGGTCCGCCGGGGAGCCGGTGCAGGTGCCGGCCGACCAGCACGATCGGGCGTCCGGCGGCCCGGTCCCGGAGCGTGGCCGCGTCGGTCTCGGCGGCGACGACCCGGAGCTGTTCGGTGCCGTTCAGGTGTGGCCCGAGCCCCCACGGCACCCGCCCCTCGGCGATGGTGGAGGCGGCGAGGAGCTGCACCACCAGCGGTGCGGTGAGCCCGTCGAGGCTCCCCTCGACCCGTACGGCGCGGCGCGCGGCGGCGTACCCGAGATCTGTTCCGGCGGCCCGGACCGGCGCGACGGCCCGGGTCCACGCGGCGAGTGCGGCGGTCCGCTCGGCGGCCTGCTCGACCCGGGCCCGGTCGAGGCGCCCGTCGCCCAGGGCCGCGACGATCTCCGCGACCACCAGCTCGACCAGCTCGGCGTCGACCTGGGCGCCGATGCAGAGCAGGTCCGCACCGGCGGCCAGCGCCCGGACCGCGCCCGGACCGACGCCACCGGCGGCCACCGCCGCACCCCTCATCTCCAGCGCGTCGGTCAGCACCACCCCGGTGAAGCCGTATTCGCCCCGGAGCAGGTCGCCCAGCACGGCGGGGCTGAAGGTGGCCGGGTCGTCCCCGGTGAGCGCGGGCACCCGGATGTGGGCGGTCATGATCGCCCTGCTGCCCGCGTCGATCACCGCCGCGAAGGGCGGCAGGTCGCGGGCCCGGAGCAGCTCCACCGGTACGTCCACGGTGGGCAGTTCGAGGTGCGAGTCGGCGACCGTGGCGCCGTGCCCGGGGAAGTGCTTGGCGCAGGCGGCCACCCCGGCGGACTGGAGCCCGGTGACCGCGGCGGCGGCGTGCGCGGCGACCCGGGCCGGGTCGGCGCCGAACGCCCGGGTACCGATGATCGGGTTGTCGTCGGCGGTGTTGACGTCGACGGTGGGCGCGAGGTCGAGGTTGACCCCGACCGCCACCAGGTCGTTGCCGATCGCGTGGTAGACCCGCTCGGTGAGCCCGACGTCGTGCACCGCGCCGAGCGCGGCGTTGCCCGGATAGGGGCTGCCGGTGGCGTGCGCCAGCCGGGTGACGTCGCCGCCCTCCTCGTCGATCGCGATCAGCACGTCCGGCCGGGCCTGGCGCAGCGCGGCGGTGGTGGCGGCGACCTGGTCGGGGTGGTCGATGTTCCGGCCGAACAGGGTGTGCCCGGCCAGCCCCTCGGCGAGCAGGTCGAGGGCCCAGCCGGGCGGGCTGGTTCCGGGGAAGGCGGCGAGCAGCGTACCCAGCACCAGCCGGCGGATTCCTGGATCGGTCGGCACGTTCCTCCCCCTTCGGCCCTTTTCCCGGCTCCGAGTGTCGCACCGGGGTGGACCATCTCGGGGCCAAGCGCTGCCGGATCGGCTTAACACTCCGGCCGCACCGGACCATTACGCTACGGCTACTCCCACGAAGGTTAGCCTAGCTATTAGGAAAGCTTCTTAAACAAGAGGGACACCGCAACAAGAGGGACACTGCATGGCGAGCACCCGGCTACCTGGCACACCCCGCCTGCTCCGCGCGCTCAACGACCGGGCGGCGCTGGAGCTGCTGCTCGCGCGGGGGCCGCTCACCCGCGCCCAGTTGGGCGAGCTGACCGGGTTGTCCAAGGTCACCGCGTCCCAACTGGTGGAACGCCTGGAGGAGCGCGGGCTGGTCAGCCGGGTCGGCGAGCAGGCCGGCGGGCGCGGCCCGAACGCGCAGCTCTACGCCGTACGGCCGGGCACCGCGCACGTGGTCGGGGTCGACGTGGAACAGGACCGGGTGGTGGCGGCCTGTGCCGACATCACCGGCGAGGTGATCGGACGGGTGGAACAGTCCACCCGGGACACCGACGACCCGGTGGGCGTCGTGCACAACGCGGTGGTGCAGGCGGCGAGCGACGCCGGGGCCCAGCTGTCGACGGTACGCCGGGTGGTGCTCGGCACGCCCGGCCTGGTCGACCCGGCCACCGGCGACATCACCTTCGCCTTCAACCTGCCCCGCTGGCACCGGGGACTGCTCGCCGCGCTCCGCGAGGACCTGGACACCCCGGTGGTCTTCGAGAACGACGTCAACCTGGCCGCGGTCGCCGAGGCGGAGTCCGGCGCGGCGCGTGGGGTGGACGACTTCGTGCTGGTCTGGCTCGGCGTCGGCGTCGGCCTGGCCATCGTGCTGAACGGGCGGCTGCACCACGGCAGCACCGGCGCGGCCGGCGAGATCGGCTACCTGCCGGTGCCCGGCGCTCCCATTCCCCGGGACGCCTCCCGGCGGGCGAAGCCGGCGTTCGGGCAGCTCGCCGGCTCCGACGCGGTCCGCGCGGTGGCCCGGGAACACGGCTTCCGGGCCGGCTCGGCGGCGGACGCGATCCGGGCCGCCATCGCGGCCGGCACCGAGGGCGGGCCGGTGCTCGACGAGGTGGCCCGGCGGCTGGCGCTCGGCGTGGCGAGCAGTTGCGTGGTGCTCGACCCGCCGCTGGTGGTGCTGGCCGGCGAGGTCGGCCAGGCCGGCGGCACCGCGCTGGCCGAGCGGGTGCAGCACGAGGTCGCCGCGATCACCCTGGTCACACCCCGGGTGGTGCCCACCGAGCTGACCGACGAGCCGGTGCTGCGCGGTGCCCTCCGGGTGGCGCTGGACGCCGTCCGCGACGAGGTGTTCGGCTCCACGCTCGGCTGATCCGCCGCACCACGGGTGCCGGCCGGGGGCACCCGTCGGGCTGGCATGTAAATATCTTTCGCTACCGACGAGTTGGATGCAAGGTCTCGACATAGACGGATGTGAGGCTATACCGTACGGCCACCCGGCGTCCCGACCCCCCGGGACGTCCACCCTCGGGGAGGAGTGACGGTGACCGAACGGAACCCCCAACCGCGTGCGAGCCACCTGCTCGGCGCCACCCTGATCGCGTCCCTCGCCATCGGCCTCACCGGCCAGCCCGCACTGGCCGGCCGACCCGGGGCCGACCAGCCGGCCGCACCCGGCCCGGCCACCGTGACCGGACCGCTGGCCGCCGCCTTCGACAAGGCATCCACCAGGTACGACGTGCCCCGTGACCTGCTCGTGGCGCTCGGCTACGCCGAAACGCACCTCGACGGGCACGCCGGAGCGCCCAGCGCCTCCGGCGGCTACGGCGTCATGCACCTGACCAGCAACCCCAAGCTGCGCACCCTGGACGAGGCGACCGCGCTCACCGGCCTCGGCCGGGACACCCTGCGCACCGACTCCGCCGCCAACGTCACCGGCGCGGCGGCCGTACTGCGGTCGTACGCCGACGCCGCCGGGCTCACCGCCGCACAGCGCCGCGACGTCAACCGCTGGTACGGCCAGGTCGTCCGGTACGGCGGCGCCAGCACCCCGGCCGTCGCCCGGCTCTACGCCGACACCGTCTACGACCTGCTCGGCTCCGGCCTCGACGCCAGCACCTCCGAGGGGCCGGTACGGGTACCCGCCCGCAAGGTCGCCCCGGACCGGGGAGCCCTGCGCGACGTGGCCCCGCTCGGCAGCCCCGACCGGATGGGCATCATGAGCACCGACTACGGGCCGGCGGCCTGGGCCCCGGCGCACTCGGCCAACTACACGGTCGCGAACCGCGAGTCGACGTACCCGATCAACTACGTGGTGATCCACGTGACCCAGGGGTCGTACGCCGGCTCGATCAGCTGGTTCCAGAACCCGGCCTCGCAGGTCAGCGCCCACTACACGATCCGCTCCTCGGACGGCGCGGTGACCCAGTCGGTGCGGGAGAAGGACGTCGCCTGGCACGCCGGCAACTGGACCTACAACACCCAGTCGATCGGCATCGAGCACGAGGGGTACGTCACCCAGCCCTCCTGGTTCACCGACGCCATGTACCGCTCCTCGGCCGCGCTGACCCGGCACCTCTGCGACCGGTACGGCATCCCGAAGGACCGGTCCCGGATCATCGGGCACAACCAGGTCCCCGGCGCCACCCACACCGACCCCGGGCCGCACTGGAACTGGACCTACTACATGCAGCTCGTCACCGGCTCGACCCCGCCGCCCGGCTGGTCGCAGACGGTCGACAACTCCACCGCCGGCCGGTTCACCGCAGGGGCGAACTGGGGCACCTCGTCGTACTCGTCGCAGAAGCAGGGCGCGGACTACCGGTTCGCCGACCCGGTCGAGTCGAGCGACCCGGCCTGGTACAAGGTGAACATCCCGGAGACCGGCAGCTACCGGGTGGAAGCCTGGTATCCGGCCGACCCCGGCTACAACAGCTCGGCGCCGTACATCATCGCCACCAGCACCGGCAACCAGACCGTCTACGTCGACCAGCGCTCCGGCGGTGGCGGCTGGCGCACCCTGGGCACCTTCACCCTGCCCGCCGGTGACGCGAACAGGGTGGCGGTGAGCCGGTGGACCGGCGGCACCGGCCTGGTCATCGCGGACGCCATCCGGGTCAGCCGGGTCTGACGCCCGCCGGCGGTGCGGGGTCGCGACCGCGACCCCGCACCGCACCGCGGGACGGTCAGGCCAGGTCGCGGCGGTGGAAGGCGGCGAACGCGCCGCCGAGGGCCAGCAGCGTCAGCCCGAGCAGCACGACGAGCCCGGCCGGCCAGAGAATCGAGTACGACAGGTCGCAGTAACCCGACCCGGCCGCCGGGGCGCAGTCACCGGCCAGCGCCCAGAGCCTGATCCGGCCACCGACCCAGGCGATCACGTAACTGCTCAGCATCAACTGGTCCGGCCGGGCGACGTCCACGAGCCCCATCACGATCCGGCCGCCCACCTCCCACACCACGCCGTACGCGGCCGCGACGCCGAGCGCCGCCGAGGTGTGCCGGCCCAGCGTCGCCGTGGCGAAACCCAGCGCGGTGACCATCAGCACCAGCAGCAGCCCCCGGGTGACGGTGCCGGCCAGATCGGTCCAGAACGCCGCGCCCGGACTGCCGGGCAGGCCGCGTACCTCCGCGATGAGCCGGAACGCGCCGAGGTAGACCGCCGAGGCGACCACCGACACCCCCAGGACGCCGGCGAGCAGGGTGCCGAGCTTGGTGCCGAGTACCACCATCCGCCGTGGCCGCCACAGCAGCAGGTTGGTCATCCCGCCGGAGGTGAGGTCCGCGCCGATGTAGGAGGCGCCGACCAGGAAACCGAAGAGGCAGAGAAAGGCGATCAGGAAGTACGTCAGGTCGAGGATCTGCCGGTCGAAGACGAAGACCCCGGTCAGGAAGTCGGAGGCGTCGATCCGGTCCGGGTGCAGCTCCGCGCAGTTGCCCTGGTACCGCACCCCCAGCTCGGGCGCACCGGCGCGTTCGGCACGCAGGCAGTCGGCGTACCACTGCCGGGCGTCCACCCGCTGCTGCTCGGCCCGGGCCTCGGCCACGCTGATCTCGGCGGCGGTCGGCTGGTGTGAGCCGGCCAGCGTGGTGGCGACGGTGACCCCGAAGGCCGTGACCAGCAGCACCAGCATGAGCTGTACGAAGCGACGCGCGGCCAGCCGGCCGATCTCGGCGCGTACCAGGTTCACGGCTCCGCCCTCGGGTCGTCGCTGCTGACGGTGATCTCCGCCGGGTCGTTCGTCGGGGCGCCCGGCAGCACCGACTCGTCGACCTGGCGCGGCACCCCGGGGCGGGGTCGGGTGCCGGTGAGTTCCAGGAAGACGCTCTCCAGGTCGGGGGTGAGCGGGACGAGTTCGCGGAGCCAGAGACCCTGCTCACCGAGGATCCGGCTGATCCGGGCCGGATCGTCGACCCCGGAGACGACCAGGTGGTCGGGGTGCACCGCGACCGGCAGCCCGGCCGCCTGGACCAGCTCGACCGCCCGGGGCTGGTCGTCGGCGACCCGGATCCGGAACTCCCGGTGGTCGAAACCGGCCAGCACCGCCTCGACCGGACCGGCGGCGACCCGCCGACCCCGGGAGATGATCGTCACGTGGTCGCAGATCTGCTGGATCTCGGCGAGCAGGTGGCTGGAGACCAGCACCGTGACCCCGGTGGCCGCGAGGTCGCGCATCAGGTCCCGCATCTGGCGGATCCCCGCCGGGTCCAGGCCGTTGGCCGGCTCGTCCAGGATCAGCAGCTCGGGCTCCTTGAGCAGGGCGGAGGCGACCGCCAGCCGCTGCCGCATGCCCAGCGAGTACGCCCGGACCTGCTCGTCGGCGCGGTCCCGCAACCCCACCTGCTCCAGTACCGCGTCGACCCGGCCGTCCGGCACCCCACCGGCGACGGCGAGCAGCCGCAGCGTGCGGCGGCCACTGAAGTTGCCGAAGAACTGCGGGCTCTCCACGATCGCCCCGAACCGGTGGACCACGGCGGGCAGCCGCCCGGGCGTCGGCTCGCCGAACAGGGCCATCCGGCCGCCGTCCGGGCGGACCAGGCCGAGCAGCGTACGCAGGGTGGTCGTCTTGCCGGAGCCGTTCGGGCCGAGGAAACCGTGCACCTGGCCCGGCTCGACGCGCATGTCGAACCCGTCCAGCGCGACCCGACGACCCCGGCGCAGACTCGTGAACGTCTTGCGCAGACCGGCTATCTCGATCACCGCCGGCACGTCCCACCTCCCGGCAACGTGACATACGACACGGCGCATCACCCTACGGCCCGGACGCTGCTCGCGGGGGGAACGGCGCTGCGTGGTTGGATGGTCGGGTGCGTGATGATCCGGTTTCCGTCCCCGCCGACGCCGGCTCCCCGGCACCGGTACCCCCGGACGTGGTGATCGACTTCCACGGCGTCGGCGTACTGCGCTCCGGCACTCCACTCTTGCGTGACGTGACCTGGCGGGTGTGGCCGGACGAGCGCTGGGTGGTGCTCGGGCCCAACGGCGCGGGCAAGACCACCCTGCTCAACCTGGCGGCCGGGCGGCTGCACCCGACCACCGGCCTGGTGCACGCGCTCGGCGAGCGGATCGGGCGCACCGACCTGGCCGAGCTGCGTACCCGGATCGGGCTGACCACGGCGGCGCTGGCCGAACGGGTCCCGGCGGAGGAGCGGGTCCGCGACGTCGTGCTGACCGCCGCCTGGTCGGTGGTGGGCCGCTGGCGCGAGCAGTACGACGAGATGGACGAGGCGCGGGCCAACGCCCTGCTCGGCCAGCTCGGCGTGCTGGCCCTGGCCGACCGCACGTACGGGACCCTCTCCGAGGGCGAGCGGAAGCGGACCCAGATCGCCCGCGCGCTGATGACCGACCCGGAGCTGCTGCTGCTCGACGAGCCGGCGGCCGGGCTCGACCTCGGCGGCCGGGAGGACCTGGTGGCCCGGCTCGCCGGCCTGGCCCACGACCCGGACGCTCCGGCGCTGGTGCTGGTCACGCACCACGTGGAGGAGATCCCGCCCGGCTTCAGTCACGCCCTGCTGCTCCGCGAGGGTGGCGTCGTGGCGCAGGGGCCGCTCACCGAGACGGTCACCGGCGAATACCTCTCGAAGACCTTCGGGCTGCCGCTGGTGGTCGAGCGCTCCGGCGACCGCTTCACCGCCCGCGCCGCCTGACGGAACACCGCCCCGCAGACGTCAGCGGGTGCGAGCCTCGGCGGTGGTCGTGGTCGCGGTCGTGGTCGCGGCGCGGACCATCGGCAGCAGCGTCTCGGCCGCCAGGGTGATCTGGGCGACCGCCAACTGGGCGTCCCGGGGTGGCACGAAGACCACCGCGTCGGCGCTCGCCTCCCGCAGCCGGGTCACCGCCGTCGCGCACTGCTCGGCGCTGCCGGCCGAGGTGAACCGGTCGAGATAGTGCTCGGGCAGGGCCGCCGCCAGCGTTTCGACGCCGGACGACCCGGCCAGCATGGCGGTGATCTCGTCGGCCAGGTCCGCGTCGGCCGGTGGCAGCACCCAGCCGCCGGCGAGCTGGGCGGCGAACTCGCGGCGCGCGCTGGCCCGGCCCTCGTCGAAGTCCAGGTGGGCGTAGACGGTGAGCCGGTGGTCGTCGGTACGGCCGGCCTCCCGGCGCCCCTCGTCGATCAGCCCCCGGGCCCAGCGCACGTACGCCGGACTGGCGCCCTCGGCCAGGATCGTGCCGTCCGCCACCCGGCCGGAGAGCCGCAGCGACCTCTCGGCGCGTACGCCGGTCGAGATCGGCGGCAGCTGCTCCGGCGGGAACTCCAACTCGACCTCGTGCAGCCGGGCATGCCGGCCGGCGACGGTGACCCGTTCCCCGGCCAGCAGGGCGCGTACCGCCGCCACGGTCTCGCCGAGCACCGCCAGCGGCGACGGGTGGTCGGCACCGACCTGCCGGACCCACTCCGGCATCCCGTGCCCGAACCCGGGCAGGATCCGGCCGGGAAAGAGCCGGGCGAGGTTGGCCAGCTCCATCGCGGCCAGCGCGGGATTGCGGAACGCCGCCGGCAGGATCCCGATGCCGATCCTGAGTCGGTCGGTCACCGCCGCGGCGACGGCGGCGCTGGAGACGGCTCCGCCGAAGAAGCAGTCCTCGACCACCCACAGCTCGTCGTAGCCCAGCCGCTCCACCAGCCGGGCGTACGCCGGAAGCTGCTCCGGGGCGGTGTCACAGCGGTACATCACTCCGATCGGCATCTGTCCCATGTCTGGCAGCCTGCCAGACGACACCGACGACGGCGCGGCCTAGACTCAGGCGGTCGCCGAAACGGGAGGTGCCGCCGGTGAGCCGGCCACGGGTCGTAGTCATGGGCAGCGCCAACATGGATCTGGTGGTCACCACCGGCGCCCTGCCGAAGCCCGGCGAGACCGTCTTCGGCACCGACTTCGTGATGGTGGCCGGGGGCAAGGGCGCCAACCAGGCGATCGCGGCCACCCGGGCCGGCGCCGACGGGGCGCTGCTCGGCGCGATCGGCTCGGATTCGTTCGGCGTGACGCTCAAGGCCCGGATCTCGGCCGCCGGGGTGGACACTGAACGGGTCCGGGTGGTCTACGGCGCCTCCGGGGTGGCGGTCGTCACCGTGGACGCCGAGGGTGAGAACACGATCGTGGTCACCCCGGCCGCCAACTCGGCGTTCGTCGGACTGACCGAGAGCGAGCTGACCGCCGTACGCGAGGCGGACGTGCTGGTCGCGCAGTTGGAGATCCCGGTCGGCACGGTGACCGAGGCGGCCCGGGCGGCCCGGTCCGCCGGTACCCGGGTGGTGCTGAACGCGGCACCCGCCCAGCCGGTACCGGTCGAGCTGCTGGACGCCGTCGACCTGCTGGTGGTCAACGAGGCCGAGGCGCGGGCGATCACCGGGTGCGGGCAGGAGAATCCGGCGGCGCTGCTCGACGTGGTGCCCCGGGCGGTGCTCACCCTCGGCCGGCACGGTGCCTGGTACGGCGACCGCGACGGCACCGCCGTGCACGTACCCGCGGTCAAGGTGGACCTGGTCGACTCCACGGCCGCCGGTGACGCCTTCACCGGCGCCCTGGCGGTGGCCTGGGGCGAGGGCCGGGAGCTGGTCGACGCGGTGCGCTGGGCGAGCGCCGCCGGTGCCGCCTGTGCGCGCCGGCTCGGTGCCTCGGTCGCGTTGCCGCTGCGGGCCGAGATCGACGCCCTGTACGTCCCCGCGGGTTGATCCGGGGGCGCACCATGGAGGCATGGTGCGATTCGTCCTCAACCTGCTCTGGCTGATCTTCGGTAGCGGCATCGCCCTCGCCATCGGGTACGGGATCGCGGCCCTGATCTGCTTCGTGCTGGTCGTGACCATCCCGTTCGGAGTCGCCGCGCTGCGGCTGGCGTACTACTCGCTCTGGCCGTTCGGCCGGACCCTGGTGGCGAAGCCCGGCGCCGGGCTCGGGTCGGGGCTGGCCAACGTGCTCTGGATGGTGCTGGCCGGCTGGTGGCTGGCGCTGGCGCACATCGTCGCCGGGATCGCGCTCTGCGTGACGATCATCGGCATCCCGTTCGGCATCGCCAACTTCAAGCTGGTCCCGGCGGCGTTCTGGCCGCTCGGCCGGGAGGTGGTGGAGGTCGACGACCTCCGACGCCCGGCGGCGACATCGGTCCCGGCAGCCTGACCCCGGCCGGCTGACCCCGGGGCCCCGTACCGGGCGCTGGGCGAAGTCAGGCGGTGCCGGGCAGCGCCCGGCGGCTGCGGCGCAGGAAGTCCTGCTCGACCGCGTTGCGGGTCAGCGCTGCGGCGGCGTCGTAGGCGAGGGCGGCCTCGGCGGTACGGCCGAGCCGGCGCAGCAGGTCGGCCCGGACGGCGTGGAACACGTGGTAGCCGCCGAGATCCAGGTCGTCGACCAGGGCCAGCGCGGCGGCCGGCCCGGCGACCTCGGCGAGCGCGACCGCGCGGTTCAGCGCCACGACCGGGCTCGGGGCGATCGCCAGCAGGTGGTCGTAGAGCTGGAGGATCTGCGCCCAGTCCGTCTCGGCGGCGGTCGCCGCGTCGCTGTGCACCGCGTTGATCGCCGCCTGGATCTGGTACGGCCCCGGTCGGTCGCGGCGTAGGCAGCGCCGGACCAGCGCCTGCCCCTCGGCCACGAGCCGCCGGTCCCAGCGGCTGCGGTCCTGCTCGGCCAGGCGTACCAGCCCGCCGTCCGGACCGGTCCTGCTCGGCCGGCGCGACTCGACCAGCAGCATCAGGGCGAGCAGCCCGAGTACCTCGGGCTCGTCGGGCATGAGTTCGGCGAGCAGCCGGCCGAGGCGGATCGCCTCGACGGCGAGGTCCGGGCGGTCGAGCCGGTCGCCGGAGCTGGCGGTGTGGCCCTCGTTGAAGACCAGGTACAGCACGGCGAGTACGGCCTGGAGCCGGTCCGGCAGGTCGGCCTCGGCCGGCACCCGGTACGGGATGCGGGCGGCCCGGATCTTGCCCTTGGCGCGTACCAGGCGTTGCGCCATGGTCGGCTCGGGGACCAGGAAGGCGTGCGCGATCTGCGCGGTGCTCAGTCCACCCAGCAGGCGCAGGGTCAGGGCGACCCGGGCGGCGGGGGCGAGTGCCGGGTGGCAGCAGGTGAAGATCAGGCGTAGCCGCTCGTCCCGCACGGGTCCCTCCTCGTCCGGCCCGCTCCCGGCGTACGGGGCCGGTTCGTCGGGGGTGTGCAGCAGGGCGGCCTGGGCGTGCCGGTCGGCCCGGGTGGACTCGCGGCGGAGCTGGTCGATCGCCCGGTTCCGGGCGGTGGTGATGATCCAGCCGGCCGGGCTCGGCGGTGTGCCCTCGACCGGCCAGCGCCGGATCGCGGTGGCGAAGGCGTCCTGCACCGCGTCCTCGGCGGCGTCGATGTCGCCGAGGACGCGGATCAGGACGGAGACCGCCCGGCCGTACTCGGCCCGGAACGCCCGCTCGACGTCGGCGACGGTCGCCGGGGCGCGTCCGGGCCGGTGCTCCGGGTGGGGCGCCTGGCCCGACCCGGCGCTCCGCTTCCGCCGAGGTGTCCGTGCCGGGTGCGGCGGTTCAGGCACGGGGCGGATCGCAGCTCTCGGCCTCGTCGGCCAGTGGCCGTACCTCGATCGGCAGCAGACCGATCGCCCGGGCCAGCTTGCCGCCCCACTCCAGCGCGGCGTCGAGGTCCGGGGCCTGGATGACGGTGAACCCGCCGAGGTGCTCCTTGCCCTCGGTGTACGGCCCGTCGGTCATCAGCACCTCGCCGTCGTGGTGCCGGAGCACGGTCGCGGTGCTCGCCGGGTGCAGTCCGGCGGCGAAGACCCACGCTCCGGCGGCCTTCATCTCCTGGTTCAGGGCGGCCAGGTTCTCCATGATCGGGTCCAGGATCTCCGGACCCGGGGGCTCGCCGTCGCCCTGGTAGATGCTGAGCAGGTACTGCTGCATGGTCTGCGACCTCCTCCTCGCGCCGCCGGCACGGTGCCGGCGGCCTCTCCACCTCTACACGAACGGCGGTCGGCCGGATCGACACCCTCGTCCGGAAATTCGCCCGACCGGTGCCCGTACTGCCGCCTGAGCAGGGACGAAACGTTTTCGTAACGGGGTCTTGACGGGTCGGGGGGAGCGGAGCAAACTTCCCGGAAACGTTTACAAGGCAGGAGCGGAGGTTCGGTGCATGGGTCGTAAACGTTTACAGCCCGCCGCCGACGGCCGGCCGACCGTGCACACCGTGGCGGCCCGGGCCGGCGTCTCGATCGCCTCGGCCTCGCGCGTCCTGAACGGCGTCGGCGGCAGCGCCGAGACGGTCCGCCGGGTCCGCGAGGCGGCGGCCGAGGTCGGCTACGTGCCGAACGCCATCGCCCGGTCCCTCCAGGCCCAGCGCACCGGCTTGGTCGCGCTCGCCGTCGCGGACATCGGCAACCCGGTCTACGTGGCGATGATGCGGGCCATCGAGGCCGTCGTCGCCTCCTCCGGCCGGCAACTCCTGGTGCACGCCACCGGTGGCGAGATCGACAGCGAGACCGACCTGCTGCGCCGGCTCGCCAACCGCTACGTGGACGGCATGATCATGTCCCCGATCCGGATCACCGACCGCCACCTCGACGCGATCGTGGTCAGCCCGGTCCCGGTCGTCGTGGTCGGACAGTTGCCCGACGACGCGCCGGTGGACAACGTCCGGACCGACTCGCGGGCCGGCGTGGCGCTCGCCGTCGACCACCTGGTCGCGGCCGGGCGGCAGCGGATCGGCTTCGTCAACGGCCCGCTGGACACGGTGCCGGGCGCGGCCCGGGACGCCGGCTTCCGCGCCGCGCTGGCCAGCCACGGCATCCCGGTCGACGAGCGGCTGATCGAGGTCGGCGACTTCCAGTACGCCGCCGGCCGGGAGGCCGCGACCCGGCTCTTCGCCCGGGCCGAGCCCGACGCGCTGCTCTGCGCCAACGACCTGATCGCGGTCGGTGCGCTGCACGCGCTGCTCACCGCAGGGCGCCGGGTGCCCGAGGACGTGGCGCTGGTCGGCATGGACGACACCGAACTGGCGCAGATGGCCTTTCCGCAGCTCTCCAGCGTCTCGCTGGGCTCCGCCGACCGGGGACGGCGGGCGGCCGAACTCCTGCTGGAGCGGGTCGCCGACCCCAGCCTGCCGCCCCGGCGCGAACACGTCGCCCCGAGCCTGGCGGTACGCGCCTCCAGTACCGTCGGCGGCCCGGCCCGAAGCGGCCCGCCACCGGCCCCGAGGCCCGCGACCGGCCCGGCGAGCCGCCCCTCGACGGCTCCGGCCGACGGCACCCTGGAAGTGACCCCGTGACCACGCTGGCCGAGCGACCCGACGTCGAGCGGACCGGACAGGGCAACCGCTCCGGGCGTCGCCGCTCCGACCGGACCACCGTCTACCTGCTACTGCTCCCGTCCCTGCTGCCGGTACTGGTGCTGTCGGTCTTCCCGCTGCTGCGCGGCATCTACCTCGGCTTCACCGACGCCCGGGCCGGCCGGAACGTCGAGGTCAGCTTCACCGGCCTGGCGAACTACCGGGAACTGCTCGGCGACAGCCTGTTCTGGAGTTCGTTCCGGATCGGCCTGCTCTGGGCGTTCGCGGTGACGGTGCTCCAGTTCCTGCTCGCCCTCGGGCTGGCCCTGCTGCTCGACCAGCGGCTGCGGTTCCGGGGCGTGGCCCGGGTGCTCGCCGTCGTGCCCTGGGCGATGCCACCGGTGGTGGTCGGCATCCTGTGGCGGCTGGTCTACCACCCGGATGCCGGGCTGCTCAACGAGTTCCTGCACCGGATCGGCGCGGACGGGCTCCGGACCACCTGGCTCGGCGACTTCAACACCGCCCTGCCAGCGGTGATCATCGTCGGGGTCTGGGCCGGCATGCCGCAGACCACCGTCGTACTCCTGGCGGCGTTGCAGGGCGTGCCGCGCGAGCTGCACGAGGCGGCCGCGATGGACGGAGCCGGCGCGTGGCAGCGGTTCCGCAACGTCACGCTCCCCTCGCTGATGCCGGTGATCGTGGCGATCACCTCGCTGGACTTCATCTGGAACTTCAACTCGTTCGGCCTGGTCTACGTGCTCACCGCCGGTGGGCCGGGCGGCCGCACCATGCTGCCGATGCTCTTCGCCTACGAGGAGGCGTTCCGGTACGGCAACTACGGCTACGCGGCGGCGCTCGGCAACGTGATGGTGGTGATCGTCGTGGCGTTGCTCGCGGTGTACCTGCGGCGCCGGCTACGGGAGGCGAACTGACGATGGCCCGGAACAACACGGCCGCCAGGCGGCGTACCCGGGTCGGCCGGGGACTGCAATACCTGGCCCTCTCGGCGTACCTGGTCTTCCTGGCGTTCCCGCTGGTGTGGCTCCTCTCCACCTCGTTCAAGCCACCCCGTGAACTGGTCAGGCTGCACCCGACGCTGATACCGGAGAGCCCGACGCTGGCCAACTTCGTGCAGGCGTTCACCGAACAGGAACTGGGCCGGGCGGCCTGGAACAGCATCCAGGTGTCGCTCGCCTCGGCCCTGCTCACCGTGCTGATCGCGACCCCGGCGTCGTACGCGCTGGCGCGTTTCCGGACCCGGCTGGGCACCGTCGCGCTGGGCTGGGTACTCCTCTCCCAGCTCTTCCCGTTCGTCCTGCTGATCATCCCGATCTTCCTGGTACTCCGGCAGGCCGGACTGGCCAACACGCACGCCGGGCTGGTGCTGATCTACGTGGTCTGGGCGCTGCCGTTCGCGCTCTGGATGCTCCAGGGCTTCGTCCGCAACATTCCGCGTGAGCTGGAGGAGGCGGCCTCGGTCGACGGCGCCAACCGGCTCCAGACGCTGCGCCGGGTGATCTTCCCGTTGCTCACCCCGGGCCTGGTCGCCACCGCGCTGTTCGCGTTCATCTCCGCCTGGAACGAGTTCTTCTTCGCCCTGGTGCTGATCAAGACTCCGGAGCTGGCGACCCTGCCGGTCGCGCTGGCCCGGTTCGTCGGCATCGAGGGCACCGCCCGGCTCGGGCCGCTGGCGGCCGGCTCGCTGCTGGCCACCCTCCCCAGCCTGGTCTTCTTCGCCGTCATGCAGCGCCGGCTGGCCTCCGGGTCGCTCGCCGGAGCCGTCAAGGGATAACGCACAACCACCACAGGAGGTAGCCCCCGTGCTCGACAGAGTTTTCCGACGAAGAGTTTCCCGGCGGGTCGCCGCCGCCGCGCTGGCCGGCGTCGTCGGACTCGGCGCGCTCGCCGCGTGCGGCGGCGGGAGCGGAGACGACGAGAGTTCCGGCCCGGCCAAGCTGCGCTTCCTCAGCCTGGCCTGGCAGAAGGAGTCGCTCCAGGCCAACCGGGACCTGGTCGCCAAGTGGAACGCCGAACACCCGGACATCCAGGTCGAGTACGTCCAGGGCGACTGGAACTCGGTACACGACCAGTTGCTGACCGCCTTCGAGGGCGGCGACGCCCCGGACATCGTGCACTACGAGGCGGCGTCGATCGGCGAGTTCAGCAAGCAGGGCTACCTGGCCGACCTCTCCGGCCTGCTCTCCGACGACTTCAAGGGTCAGATCGACAAGGGGATCTGGGACACCGCGACCTTCGACGGCAAGGTGACCGGCGTCCCGTTCCTGCTGGAGTCGCAGGTGGTGATCGCCAACAAGAAGCTGCTGGACGCGGCCGGCGTCGCGGTGCCGCCCGCCGACGGCGGCTGGAGCTGGGACGAGTTCCAGGCCAACGCGCAGAAGCTGACCGGTCCCGGCAGGTACGGCGTCGCCTGGGCGCTGAAGTCGCCGACGAACCGGGTGATGAACCTGGCGCTCAACTTCGACGGCAAGTACTTCTACACCGACGGCGGCAGGACCGAGGTGCGGATCGGGGAGGCCGAGAAGGAGGTGCCGCGGCGGATCCACGACATGCTCTACAGCACTAGGACCGCCTCGCCGGAGGCGCTGGGGATGAGCGGCGCCGACACCCTGCCCGGCTTCTTCGCCGGCAAGTACGCGATGATTCCCGGCTCGGTCTCGCTGCGCCAGCAGATGGTCGAGCAGGCGCCGGCCGGCTTCGAGTGGGTGACGATCCCGCCGGTGAAGGGTGTCTCGGCCAACCAGGCCGCCAACCCGCAGACCCTCTCGATCGCGGCCGACTCGGCGCACCAGAAGCAGGCGGCGCAGTTCCTGGAGTACTTCCTCAACCCGACCAACATGGCCGCGCTGGCCAAGGGCGACTGGCTGGTGCCGACCGGGAAGCAGGCGAACGAGGAGCTGGTCAAGGCGACCGGCGGCAAGCAGGGCTGGGACGTCGCGGCGGACAGCGCCAAGGACCTGACGGTGGCGCCGTTCCAGATGGTCGACGGCTATCCGGAGTGGAAGCTGAAGTACGCCACCCCGGCCCTCCAGCAGTACTTCGCCAACAAGATCACGCTCGACCAGCTCGGTACGCAGCTCGTCGACGGTGGGAAGCAGGTCCTGAGGTAACCATGGAACACTTGCTCGACAAATCGGTCGGCTGCCTGGTCGGCGCCGCGGTGGGCGACGCCCTCGGCGGGGCCACCGAAACGGCGCTGCCCGAGCAGATCCGGGCCCGGTACGGCGACTGGGTGCGGGGCGTCGCACCGCCGTTCCACGCCGACTGGGCCACCGCGCGGCCACTCGCGCCGTACCACAAGGGCGACGGGCACATCACCGACGACACGTTGATGACCCACGCGCTGGTACGGGCGTACGCGAGCAAGCGCGACCACCTCGACGCGTACGACGTGGCGGAGCTGCTCGTGCCCGACCTGCTCGAGCGGGTGGTCTACATCCCGGACCTGGAGCGGGAGGGGGTGACCTTCCACCGCCTCGCCGCCGCCGAGCGGTGGCTGGTCACCCGCCTGCACCACGCGCACGCCGACCCGAGGGAGGGCGGCGTCGGCAACATCGTCAACTGCGGCGCGGCGATGTACATGGCCCCGGTGGGGATCGTGAACGCGGGCGACCCGGCCGGTGCGTACGCCGAGGCGGTGGAGATCGCCGGGGCGCACCAGCACAGCTACGGCCGGGAGGCGGCGGCGGTGCTGGCCGCGGCGGTGGCGGCGGCGATGGCCCCCGGCGCGGGCGTGCACGACGTGCTGGCCGCGGTGCTCGACCTGGCCCGGGACGGCACCCGGGCGGCGATCGCCGCCGTGGTGAAGGAGGCCGAGGGGTACGCCGACTGGCGCGACGCCATCGCACCGCTGCGCGCCGCGGTCGCCCCGTACGACACGGTCGGCGAGGAGTACCGCAACCCGGGGCTGGGTGCGCGGCGGCCCAGCCGGCTGCACGCGATCGAGGAGTTGCCGGTGGCCCTCGGCATGCTGGTGGTGGCCCGGGGTGACTTCCGCGAGGCGGTGCTCGGCGCGGTCAACTACGGCCGGGACGCCGACTCCACCGCCACCATGGCCGGGGCGATCGCCGGGGCGCTCGGCGGCGCGGCGGCGGTCCCGGCCGAGTGGTCGGCGACGGTCGCGGAGGCGTCCCGGACCGACCTGGTCGCACCGGCGAAGGAGCTGGCCGAGGTGGCGGCGGAGGTCTTCGCGCGGGACCGCGAGCGGTTCACCCGGCGCGCCGAGCGGTTCGCCGGACTGTCATGAGGCTCACCTGGGTACAGCCGGAGGATCTGCTGCCGCACGAGCTGGCGGCCAGCGCCGACGAGGGGCGGGACGTCTCGGCGGTCGCGCGGCGCTGGACGGCGGCCGGTGGTTCCGTGCTGCCGCCGGTCAGCGGGGCGTCCGCCGAGCCCGCCGACCCGCGGTTGCGGGCACTGGCCGTGGAGCTGCTCGACGAGTGCGACGCGCTGCCGTCGGCCCCTTCGGCGGCCGAGCCGACCGGGCTGGCCGCGATCCGGGCGAGCTGGCCGACGGAGTACGGGCTGCCGACCGGGGCGCCGGAGCCGGACCGGTTGCACGGCGGCTGGCTGGGCCGGGCGGTCGGCTGCCTGCTGGGCAAGCCGGTGGAGAAGATTCCCCGGCACGGCATCCGGGAGATCCTGACCGCCACCGGGCGGTGGCCGCTGGCCGGCTACTTCACCGGGGTCGGGCTGCCGGCCGAGGTGGCGGCCCGCTGGCCGTGGAACCGGCGCAGCGCGCCGACCAGCCTGGCCGAGAACATCGACGGGATGCCGGAGGACGACGACCTCAACTTCGCGCTGCTGGCGCTGCGGATCCTGGAGACGTACGGCCCGGAGTTCGGCAGCGCCGACGTGGCCCAGGCGTGGCTGGACTGGCTGCCCGGGGGACGGGTCTTCACCGCCGAGCGGGTGGCGTACCGGAACCTGCTGCTCGGGCTGGCCCCACCGGAGACGGCGCTGCGGCACAACCCGTTCCGGGAGTGGATCGGCGCCCAGATCCGCACCGACGTGTACGGCTGGGTGTATCCGGGCCGGCCGGACCTGGCGGCCGAGCTGGCCCACCGGGACGCGGTCGTCAGCCACGTCCGGGGCGGGGTGCACGGTGCGCTCTGGGTGGCGGCGATGACCTCGGCCGCCGTGGTCGCCTCCGATGTGGACAGTGTGCTCGACGCGGGCGAGTCGGTGCTGCCGCCGCAGAGCCGGTTCGCGGCGACGGTACGCGAGGCTCGGGCCCTCGGCGCCGAGGCGGCGGCCGGCTCGACCGACTGGGAGTCGGTGCTGGACACCCTGCACGCCCGGCACGGCCACCTGCACTGGGTGCACGTCCGCAACAACGCCGCCCTGGTGGCGGCGGCCCTGGCGTACGGCCGGGGCGACCTGGTCCGGTCGATCTGCGCGGTGGTCAGCGGTGGCTGGGACACCGACTCCACCGGGGCGACGGTCGGCTCGGTGACCGGGGCGCTGACCGGTGCCGCCGGGCTGCCGGCCGAGTGGACCGGACCGCTGCGCGGGCGGCTGCGCAGTAGCATCGCCGGCTTCGACGGCGTGACCTTCGAGGAGTTGGCCGAGCGAACCCGGCGGTTGGGGGAGGAATCATGACGACGGTGGGATCGGGCGAGGTCCGGGTGGTGGTGGTCGGCAGCGCCAACCTGGATCTGGTGGTGTCGACGCCGACGCTGCCCCGGCCCGGCGAGACGGTGCTCGGCGACGCGCTGCGGACCGTTCCCGGCGGCAAGGGCGCCAACCAGGCGGTGGCGGCCGCCCGGGCCGGGGCCAGGTGCGACTTCGTCGGCGCGGTCGGGCAGGACGGCTTCGCCGACCAGCTCCGGAGCAACCTGGCGGAGGCGGGGGTGGACCTGCGCCGGCTGCGTACCGTGCCGGGTCCGTCCGGGGTGGCGCTGATCGCGGTGGACGCGCAGGCCGAAAACCTGATCGTGGTGGCGCCGGGCGCGAACGGCGAACTGACCAGCCTGGACGCGGACGACCGGACGACGGTGGAGGCGGCGGACGTGCTGCTCTGCCAGTTGGAGGTACCGCTGACGGCGGTCGCCCAGGCCGCGCGGTGGGGCCGGGGCGCCGGTACCACTGTGGTGTTGAACGCCGCGCCGGCCCGCGCGCTGCCGGCGGAGCTGCTCGACGTCGTCGACCTGCTGGTGGTCAACGAGGTCGAGGCGGCCGTGGTGGCCGGCGTCGCCACCGAGACCGGCGTGGCGGCGCTGCTGGACGCGCTACTGGCCCTGGTACCCCGGGTGGTGCTCACGCTCGGCGCCGACGGCGCCCGCTACGCCGACCGGCTCGGCCTGCGGCTGGCGGTCGAGGCGCCGAGGGTCGAGGCGGTCGACACCACCGCGGCCGGGGACGCCTTCACCGGTGCCCTGGCGGTGGCCTGGGCGCAGCGGGGCGGGCCGGTGGAGCCGGCGGCGGTGACGGCGGCGCTGCGCTGGGCCTGCGCGGCGGGTGCCGCCTGTGCGCGGCGGCCCGGCGCCTCCACCGCGCTGCCCACCCGGGACGAGATCGACGCCCTCTACGCAGAGAGCTATCCGGAGCCGGCATGACCTTCAACCCCTATGTCCCGAGGCCGATCGACCTGCCCGCGGCGGTGCCTTTGGCAGCGCACGCCGACCTGTCGGTGCTGGACGAGGCGAAGATCTTCGCCGCCCCGGAGGATCCGGCCCGGTGGCCGGCCTGGCGGGATCGGCTGACCCGGTGGCGGACCGAGGCGCGGGCCCGGCTCGGCTACGACGGCGGGCACTACGCCGAGATCGCCGGGGACTGCTTCACCGTCTGCCTGGTCTGGCTCTGGGACGAGACGCTCTACGACGCCGAGCGCGGCGTCTTCACCGTCGAGGGCTTCCTCGACCGTGCGGAACGCGACTTCGGCGGCTTCGACGGGGTGGTGCTCTGGCACGCGTACCCGGTGATCGGGCTGGACGACCGCAACCAGTTCGACTTCTACCGGCAGGTGGCGGAGCTGCCCGAGCTGGTCCGGGCGTTCCAGGCGCGGGGCGTCCGGGTCTTCGTCGACTACAACCCGTGGGACGTCGGTACCCGTCGGGCGCAGCGCTCCGACGCCGACGAGGTCGCCGCGCTCGCCGGCTGGCTGGGCGTGGACGGCGTCTTCCTGGACACCCTCAAGGAGGGCGCGGGCGAGCTTCGGAAGACCCTGGACGCCGTCCGGCCCGGGATGGTGCTGGAGGGCGAGTCGCGGGTGCCGCTGGCCCGGATCGCCGACCACGCGATGTCCTGGGCGCAGTGGTTCGCCGACTCGCCGGTGCCGGGGGTGCTGCGGGCCAAGTGGTTCGAGCGGCGGCACATGCTGCACCACACCCGGCGCTGGCACCGCGACCACCTCGACGAGCTGCACTCGGCCTGGCTCAACGGGGTCGGGGTGCTGGTCTGGGAGAGCGTCTTCGGGGTCTGGGTCGGCTGGAACGAGCGGGACCGGGCGCTGCTGCGGGCGATGCGCCGGGTCCAGCGCGGCCACGCGGCCTGGCTGCGCGCCGAGGACTGGACCCCGCTCGCCGACCACGTCGTCGGGACCGAGGTGTACGCCTCCCGCTGGCTGCACGACGACACTCCGCTGTGGACGGTCGTCAACCGGGGCGGGGCGTACGACGGGCCGTGGCTGGTCACCGAGGACCGCCCCGGTCACCGCTGGTACGAGCTGACCACCGGTGCCGAGCTGACCGCCACCCCGGCCGGTCCCGGTCGGGTAGCCGTCGGCGGGGCACTGCCGGCGGGTGGGATCGCCGCCGTGCTCGCCACGGTCGAGGAGTTGACGCTGCCCCGGCACGCCCCCGCCGGAGGTGACCCGAACTTCCCGGCCCGGGCAGCGGTCCGCCGGGCCGCGCCGGTGGTGCGCCGCGACGACGTACCCGACGGGATGCGGGCGGTCGACGGCGGGCGGCGGGAGTTGCTGGTCCGGTACCGGCAGCGCGAGACCGGGCTCTACGGCGAGGCGCCGTACGTCGACGAGTGGAAGCCACTGCCGCCCCGGCTGCACCAGCCGGTGACCCTGCGTCGCGCCGTCGAAGTTGGACGGCTCGCCATCGCCGAGCGGGAGGTGACCGTCGCCGAGTACGCCGAGTTCGTCCGGGTCACCGGCTATCGCCCGCTCCGGCCGGAGCGCTGGCCGTGGGCGGACGGTGGGCTGCCGGGACCGGCCGACGGGCCGGCCACGCACGTGGAGCTGGCCGACGCCCGGGCGTACGCGGCCTGGGCTGGGCTGCGGCTGCCGACCGAGGACGAGTGGCAGGTCGCCGCCGAGTCGGGACTGCTGCGCCGGGTCGAGCCGCTGGTCTGGAACCTGACCGAGAGCGAGCACACCGACGGGCGTACCCGGTTCGTGATCCTCAAGGGCGGTGCCGCGTACCGGGCGGACGGCTCGGACTGGTATCTCGACGGCGGACCGCAACCGCCGGAGGCGTCGGTGAAGCTGCTGACCCTCGGCGCCGGACTCACCCGCTCGGAGTCGATCGGCTTCCGCTGTGCCGTCGACCTGTGACCGTGCGCCGTCGCCCCGTGCGACCGCCGATGTCGTGGAGCTGAGGGAGAGGACCGGATGAGGAGACCATGGCGGCTCGGCGGTCTGGCCGAGGTGCTGGCGCTGCCCGACGGCGAGGTCGCGGTGGTCGGCTTCACCCGCGGTGCCCTGGGCGTACCGGCCGGTGCGGCGGACGTGCTGACCCTGCGGCTGGACCGGCGCGGCAGGCAGGTGCTGGCGGCGCAGTACGGCACCGCCCGGGACGACGCGGTGGACGCCTTCGGCGAGGAGAACGCCTACGCCACCCGGGCCGGCGACGGAAAACTGCTGGTCAGCGGCTTGACGGCGGGCAGTCCGGCCGGTGCCGCGGCGCTCGGCAACGGCGACGTCTTCGTGTCGTCGGTCGACTCGACGGGAGGACTGCCGTGACCACGAGCGACGCCGCTCCGGCCGCGCTGGCCGGGGTGAAGGTGGTGGAGCTGGCCACCCTGTTCGCCGGGCCGCTCGCCACCGCGTTCCTCGGCGACTTCGGTGCCGAGGTGGTCAAGGTGGAGCACCCGGCGAAACCCGACCCGTCCCGGGGACACGGGCCGGCGAAGGACGGGATCGGGTTGTGGTGGAAGGTGCTCGGCCGCAACAAGCGGACCGTCACCGCCAACCTCTCCGACCCGGCCGGCGCCGAGCTACTCCGCCGACTGGTCGCCGACGCCGACGTACTGGTGGAGAACTTCCGGCCCGGCACCCTGGAGCGCTGGGGGATCGGCCCGGCCGAGCTGCACGCGGTCAACCCCCGGCTGGTGATCGCCCGAATCAGCGGCTTCGGCCAGTTCGGCCCGTACGCCCGGCGGCCCGGGTTCGGCACCCTCGCCGAGGCGATGAGCGGGTTCGCCGCCGCGACCGGCGAGCCGGACGGCCCGCCGACGTTGCCGCCGTTCGGGCTGGCCGACTCGGTGACCGCGCTCGCCACCGCCTACGCGGTGATGCTGGCGCTGCGCGCCCGGGACGTCACCGGCGCCGGTCAGGTGGTCGACCTGGCGATCATCGAGCCGATCATGGCCATGCTCGGCCCGCAGATCACCTGGTACGACCAGCTCGGCTATATCCAGCCCCGGCTCGGCAACCGGTCGAACAACAACGCGCCCCGGAACACGTACCGGTGCGCGGACGGGCGCTGGGTGGCGGTGTCGACCAGTGCGCAGAGCATCGCCGAGCGGGTGCTCCGGCTGGTCGGCCGCCCTGAACTGATCGACGAGCCGTGGTTCGGCACCGGCAGCGGACGGGCCGCACACGCCGACGAGCTGGACGCCGCCGTCGGGAGCTGGGTGGCGGCGCGGGACCGGGACGAGGTGGTGGCCGCCTTCGAGGAGGCGCAGGCGGCGGTCGCGCCGATCTACGACGTACCCGACATCCTCGCCGATCCGCAGTACACGGCGCTGGGAACGGCGGTCTCGGTGGCCGATCCCGACCTCGGGCCGGTGCGGATGCAGAACGTGCCGTTCCGGATGTCCGGCACGCCGGGACGGATCCGGCACACCGGCCGGGCACACGGCCAGGACACCGACGAGGTGTTGGCCGCGCTCGGCCTCACCGCCGAGGAGATCGCGCAGTTGCGGGCGGCGGGAGCGGTCTGATGCTGCTCACCCTGCTCTACGTGCCGGGCGACCGGCCCGACCGGTTCGGCAAGGCGGTCGACTCCGGTGCCGACGCGGTGATCGTGGACCTGGAGGACGCGGTGGTGGCGACCCGCAAGGCGTACGCCCGGGACGCCGCCGCCGAGTTCGTCGCCGCCCCCCATCGGGTACCGGTCTTCGTCCGGGTCAACGAGCTGACCGGACCGGACGTCGCCGCCGACCTCGACGCGCTGGCCGGTGCGCCGGGGCTGGCCGGGCTGCGACTGCCCAAAGTGGAGTCACCGGAGGCGGTGCGGACGGTCGCCGCGCGGGTGCCGGTGCCGCTGCATCCGCTGGTCGAGTCGGCGGTCGGGGTGGAGCGGGCGTACGAGATTGCCGGGGCAGATCCGGCGGTCGCCTCGATCGGGCTCGGCGAGGCGGACCTGCGCTCCGACCTCGGGGTGACCGCCGAGGACGGGCTCGCCTGGGTACGCGGCCGGATCGTCGTCGCCGCCCGCGCCGCCGGCCTGCCGCCCCCGCTCCTGCCGGTGTACGCCAACGTCACCGACCTGGCCGGACTGGCCGAGTCCTGCGCGGCCGGCCGCCGGATGGGTTTCGTCGGCCGGACCGCCATCCATCCCCGGCAGTTGCCGGTGATCGTTGCGGCGTTTCGGCCGTCGGCCGAGGAGGTGTCCCGGGCCCGGGAGCTGCTCGACGCGGTCGCCGAGGCACAGACCCGGGACTCCGGCGCGGTGGTACTCCCGGACGGTCGCTTCGCCGACCGGGCCATGGTGGCGGCGGCCCGCCGTACGCTCGACCTCGCCGAGCGGTACGCGGCTGCCTGGTGATCCCCAGCGGTACCCGCCCGGCTCGTGATCGCGAGCGGGTGTCGGTGGTCGGTGGTCGGATCAGATCGCGGTGGACCGCCCACATCTGGGTGTCGGTGGGCTGTCATCCCTCAGGGGAGTGCTGTTCGATGGCGCGCTGGATCGCCCGGTAGATCTGCCCGAACCGCAGCGCGTCCGAGCTGCGCAGCAGCATCGCCTCCTCGCCCCGGTACTGCACCCACAGCTCCTGCACCTTCGCGCCGCGCTCGTACGACCGGTCGAGCCAGTACAGCGGGACCTCCAGGAACGGGAAGAGGGCCAACGCACCGACGACGAATACCGCCAGGACGATCGCCGCCAGCTTCCACTCGCCCCGGTCCTGTGCCGAGTACGCCAGCGACAGCACGCAGACGATCACCACCAGCGGCGGGATCGACAGCAGAAAGATGAGTACGCCCCGACCGGCGATCCGGCCCCGGGTCCGGGCCGTACCCGGGCCCCTGGCATGCCAGACGTACGACACCTCGGCGACCGGCACGGTGTGCCCGTTCACGTGGATGGTCTCGGAGGTTACCCGTACCGTGTCGTCCCGGTAATAGAGCGTCACCGTTCCAGCAAAGCGCGGCAGCCGGTGTGAGCGCCACCACCCCGCCCGGTCGGATTCGGGTCAGCCCTCGTCGACGCCCAGGGTCAGCCCTTGTCGACGCCCAACCTCAGCCCTTGTTGGCGCCGAGCGTCAGCCCGGCGACGAACTGCCGTTGCAGCACGAAGAAGACGATCAGCGTCGGCAGGGCGACCAGGATCGAACCGGCCGCCAGCAGGTTGTAGTCGGTGAAGTACACCGACCGCAGATTGTTCAGCGCGCTGGTCACCGGCAGCTTGTCGCCGGTGGACATCAGCACCACCGCCCAGAGGAAGTCGTTGTAGATCCAGGCGAACTCCAGGGTGCCGAGCGCACCGAGCGCCGGGCGGACCAGCGGCAGCACCACCCGCCAGTACTGCCGCCACACCCCGGCCCCGTCCACCGTCGCTGCCTCGATCAGCTCGCGCGGGATGGTGTCCATGTAGTTGCTCAGCACGAAGACACAGAATCCGGTCTGGAACGCGACGTGGATCGCGATGATCCCCCAGTACGAGTCGTAGACCAGCTCGGACGGCCAGCTCATCCACCACGGCAGCGGCAGCTTGGTGTACATCAGGTAGAGCGGGGTCAGCACCACCTGCTGCGGCAGCAGGTTGCCGGCGGTGAAGAGGATCAACAGCAGGCGCCCGCCGGGCAGCCGGCGCCGTGAGATCAGGAACGCCACGAACGAGGCGAAGAAGAGCGTCAACACCACCGCCGGTACGGCGACCAGCAGCGTGTTCAGGAAGTGCCGGGGCAGGTTGCCGCCCTGCCACGCCTGCACGTAGTAGTCGAAGTTCAGCGTCTTCGGCAGCGAGAAGTACCCCTCGGCGGCGGTCTCCGCGTACGGCCGCAGCGAGGCGTAGAGCGGCAGCAGTAGTGGCACGAGCCAGCCCAGCGCCATCGCCCAGAGGAAGACCCGGATCACCACCCGCCACGGGCTCGCCGGCCGCTTCCGGCGCGAACTGCCACCCACCGTCGACCGGCCCCCAGCAGCGACCCGTTCCCCGACACCTACGCTCATGCCTCGTCCTCCCGCCGGAAGACCTGCACCAGGTAGACCGCGATGAAGCCGGTGGAGATCAGCAGCAGGATCACCGCGATCGCCGACCCGTACCCGATCCGGCTCGCCTCCCCGACGATGTTGTCGGTGACCAGCACCGAGAGCAGCTCAAGCCCATTCCGCCCCCGGTTGATCGCGTAGACGATGTCGAACGCCCGCAGCGCCTCGATGACGGTGATCACCAGGACGATCACGTTGACCGGCCGCAGCGTCGGGAACACCACCCGGAAGAAGGTCTGCGGCTCGTTCGCCCCGTCGATCGCCGCCGCCTCCTTCAGGGCCGGGTCGACGGCCTTCAGCCCGGCCAGGTAGAGCAGCATGACGTACCCGACGTGCCGCCAGCCGACCAGCAGCAGTACCGACCAGAGGTTGATCGACGGGTCGCCGAGCCAGTCGACCGGGTTGTCGGCCCGGCCCAGGAGCGCGTTCGCGGCCCCGTAGTCGCGGGAGAAGATGAGCTGGGCGAGGAAGCCGACCACCGCCAGCGAGAGCACCACCGGCAGATAGAAGGCGGTCTGGTAGAAGCGGGTGAACCGCATCTCCCGGTCCAGCAGCACCGCCAGGAACAGCCCGAACGGGGTGGCGACCAGGCCGAGGAAGGCGAGCCAGAGCAGGTTGTGCCAGACCGCCGGCCAGAACGGCGGATAGTTGCTGACGATGTTGACGTAGTTGTCCAGCCCGACCGGCCGGATCTCGCCCAGCCCGTCCCAGGAGGTGAACGACAGCCCGATCGAGGCGAGCGCCGGCCCCCAGATCAGCGCCAGGTCGAGCAGCAGCGGCAGGCCGAGCAGCAGCCCGATCACCGCGATGTCGCGGGGGCTGAACCGGCCGATCCGGCGCCGCCGACGCCGGGCCGGCCTTCCGGGTACGTCGGCCGCCCGCCCAGCCTCGACCGGCGGTGCCGTCGGAGTCGATGTCACCGGCGACCGCCGCTCAGGAGGCGAAGATGGTCTTCTTCTGCGACTCGATCCGCCTACACAGCCCGTCGATGTCGTTCGGGGCGTTCAGGAAGCTCTGCAACGAGGGAATCATCACCGTGGAGGCGAAGTCCGGCCGGGTGTCCCGGTCGAGGAACTGGGAGATCTGCTTCGCCCCGCTGACCAGCTCGACCGCCTTCTTCTGCAACGCGCTGTACCCGCTGGTGTCGGCGCCGTTGTGCGTGGCGACGTTGTTCGGGTCGCTCTTCAGGTACGCGTTCTGCGCCTTGGCGCTGGCCAGATAGCGGAGCAGCTCCTTCGCTCCGTCGACGTTCTTCACCTTGCTGGAGATCATGAAGCCGTCGATCGGCGCCTCGACCGCGTCCTGCCCGTGCGCCTCGACGATCTGCGGGAACGGGAAGAAGTCCATGTCGGCGGCGACCTCGCCCTGGAACTGCTGGCCGACGAACATGCCGAGCAGGTACATCCCGGTCTGCTTCTGGCCCAGCGACTGCGCCGCCTCCTGCCAGGTGCGCCCGTTCGCCCCCGGCTGGCAGTACGGCAGCAGCTCCCGCCAGAGCGTGAAGACCTGCTTGACCCGACTGTCCTCCCAGGACTCCTTGCCGGCCATCAGGTTGACGTGGAAGTCGTACCCGTTGCTGCGCATGTTGATGTAGTCGAAGGTGCCCATCGCGGGCCAGCCGTCCTTGTCGGCCATCGCGATCGGGATCAGCCCGTCCGAGCGCATCTTCGCGGCGAGCGCCTTGAGGTCGTCCCAGGTCTTCGGGACCTGGTAGCCCCGCTCCTGGAAGACGCTCTTCCGATAGAACATCGCCCACGGGTAGTAGTAGAACGGCACGAAGTACTGCTTGCCGTCGGTACCGGTGGAGGCCTGCTTCATCGCGGCCGAGAAGTCGCCGCCGACCGACTGCCAGATGTCGGAGATGTCGGTGGCCAGCCCCTGCGCGGCGAAATACTGCATCCGGAAGCCGGAGAACCAGGTGAAGACGTCGTCCGGAGTCGCCTGGAGGTAGCGGGTGATGTTCTCCTGGAAGGTGTTGTGGTCGACGGTGTTGATCTTCACGTCGAGACCTGAGCCGGCGAGCACCTCGGCGATCGCCTTCTTCGGCACCTCGTCCGAGTAGTTCGAGCCGAAGGTCACCGTCCCGCCGCCGCTGCCGCCCTCGGTCGGCTTCTCGCAGCCGGCCAGCCCCGCCGGCAGGGCCAGGGCACCGGCCGTGACGGCGACGCCGCCGAGCAGACGCCGCCGGTCGAGCATGCCCGGTGCGGGGCCGGACGCGGGGCGGGAGGTCGCGGGCGGAACGGACGGGCCGGACGGGAAAGTCGCCATCGTGTCTCCTCGCGCCGCTGCGGGTGGGATCGACCACCGATTCGCAGCAGCCGATCCGCGCACGAAACCTGCCGGCAACAGTAGGAGGGTTGGCGGAGGAGGGTCAAGGACTTAGATCAATTGATGCCCGATCGACCGGCGCGCGGAACCCGAAAGCGACCGGCGAGCTGTCGTCGCCGGTCGCCGCCGCCCTACCCGCCGAGGACGTCGTCGACCGTGCTGGCGTTGACGGCGCGGCGGAGCCAGCTGTCGAGCTGGGCCAGGTCGGTGCAGCCGAGGATCTTGGCGCGGGCCTCGTCGGGGACGGCGACGCCACGCCCGTCGAGCACGGTCAGGATCGCCCGGGCCTCCCCTCGGGCCTCGCCCTGCTTTTCGTATCGGGCGGCAAGCTCACGCAGCAGATCGCTGCGAAATTCGTAGTCCGCCATGGTGGTCATGAAGGCCTCCCAACGAGTCCGGACCGCCGCCGGCAGTCCGGCCAGTACGACGTCATAATACAAGATTGCCGTTTTCGGACCGACCGAGCGAAGCGCCGCCATCAGCGCCGGAAAGGTGGCTTCCACCTGGGCGTTCTGGCCGTGACAGATGGCCGAGAGGACGGCCAGCGCCGGGTTGGTTCGGGCCAGGTCCACGTCCACGACCAGCGGCACGTCGTTCGGGGTGAAGATGAGCGGTCGCAGCGACAGGCTCAACCCGTCGAACTCGAACAGCCCCCGGTAGCGGCGGGCGGTCCGGAGGTCCGGGCAGTAGACCAGCAACGCCGTATCGACATCCAACTCGGCTTCGAGTTGGGCCACGTAGAGCTTCCAGGTGCGTCGCTTCGTGGCGTCCCAGCGACGTTGGATCTCCAGTACGGCCGCCAGCAGTGGCCGGTCGGCCGGATCGCAGAAGAGCAGCATGCTGTCCGCGTGATAGGTGCGCGGGACCAGTACCCGTACGTCGGTGGCGTGCGGACGGGCGTGGTGGTAGTCCGGAACCTTCACGTCGAACACGTGCGTCAGCAGCCAGGCCACCAGGCTCGGGTCGAGCCTGGCCAGGGCGACCGGGGACTCGTGCTCGGCACTCGGCATGGCGGGTACGTTAGGAGAGCGGTACGACACCTGCGGTGATGGCGACGCGGGCGGGCGTCGGAGCGCTTCCGCCGGTCAGCGGTTGCGGCTCGGAGTGGCGGTCGCGGCCTGTTCGACGGCCCGCTCCAGGGCCCGGTAGACCTGGCCGAACCGCAGCGCGTCGCCGGTGCTGAGCAACCGGACCGGCAGCCCGCGCCACTGTGCCCAGATCTCCAGCCGGTGCGCGCCCCGGGCGTAGCTGCGGTCGACGTGCTCCAGCAGGAAGTCGGCGACCGGAGCGGCGGCCAGCCCCACCAGGACGGAACCGCCGACGATCGCGATGGTGGCGGTGAGCGAGGTGTGCAGGCGTACCGCGATCACGATGCCGATGGCGGCGGCGACCAGCGGGCCGACGAGTCCGGCCAGCAGCGCGCCCCGGCCGGCGAGGGTGCCCCAGGAGCGGGCGCCCCGGACGTGCCAGACCCGGGCCACCTCGGCCAGCGGATAGGCCCGGCCGTCGACGCGGATCGCCTCGGAGGTGATCCGTATGGTGCGGTCGTCGTAGTAGGTGGTCATTGCCGTTCCGCTCGGTGAGTCCGACGTGCTCAGCGTATCCGGAAGCGTTACCCAGCAGGTGCCGCCCCGAATCCACACCGACCTGCGGGGGCTGGCCGAACGCCCGTTAGGGTGAGCCTCGCGATTTCGACGTGGAGGTGGGCTGTGGGCGACTTGGTCCGGGTGGACATCAACGAGGGCATCGGCACGATCCGGTTGGACCGCCCGCCGATGAACGCGCTGAACACGCAGGTGCAGGAGGAGTTGCGCGCCGCCGCCACCGCGGTCTCCGCCGATCCGGACGTCCGCGCGGTCATCGTGTACGGCGGGGAGAAGGTCTTCGCGGCCGGCGCGGACATCAAGGAGATGGCCGACATGTCGTACGTCGACATGGCGGAGCGGGCCGCCGACCTCTCCAGCGCGCTCGGCGCACTGGCCCGGATCCCGAAGCCGGTGGTCGCGGCGATCACCGGGTACGCCCTCGGCGGCGGCTGCGAACTCGCGCTGGCCTGTGACTGGCGGGTGGTCGCCGACGACGCGAAGCTCGGTCAGCCGGAGATCAAGCTCGGCATCATCCCCGGTGCGGGCGGCACGCAGCGGCTGGCCCGGCTGGTCGGCCCGGCCCGGGCCAAGGATCTGATCATGTCCGGTCGGATGGTCGACGCCACCGAGGCGCTCCGGATCGGCCTCGCCGACCGGGTGGCCCCGGCCGATCGGGTCTACGCCGAGGCGGTGGCGCTGGTCCGGCCGTACCTGACCGGTCCGGCCCAGGCGCTGCGGGCGGCCAAGCAGGCGGTGGACGGCGGACTGGAGATGGATCTCGCCTCCGCGCTGGCCTGGGAGAGTCAGCTCTTCGCCGCGCTCTTCGCCACCGACGACCGCCGGGAGGGGATGGCCGCCTTCGTCGAGAAGCGCCGCCCCGACTTCACCGGCCGGTGACCCCCCGGCCGGGCGGATAGGCGAGTGTCTCTCACGTTCTTTCCAACCGACCGGTAACCTCGCAGGAACCCCGGCCGGACGGGCGGCGGGCACGGCGGACGACGAGCACGGCGGACGACAGGAGCGGCGATGACGGATCGGATCGAAGGACACGGCGGCGACCTGGCCCTCGCGGCCCTGCGGGCGTACGGCGTGCGGGAGATGTTCACCCTCTCCGGCGGCCACGTCTTCCCGCTGTACGACGCGGCGCACCGTACCGGCTTTCCGATCTACGACGTCCGGCACGAGCAGTCGGCCGTCTTCGCCGCCGAGGCGGTCGCCAAGTTGCAGCGCCGGCCGGGACTGGCCGTGCTCACCGCCGGCCCCGGCGTCACCAACGGGATCTCGGGGCTGACCAGTGCCTTCTTCAACGCCTCCCCGGTGCTGGTGCTCGGCGGCAGGGCGCCGGCCTTCCGCTGGGGTTCGGGCAGCCTCCAGGAGATCGACCACGTCCCGCTGGTCGCCCCGGTGACCAAGCACGCCGGCACGGTCTGGTCGACCGACGACGTACCGGGTGCGGTCGCCGAGGCGCTGACCACCGCGCTGACCCCGCACCGGGGGCCGGTCTTCCTGGACCTGCCGCTGGAGGTGATCTTCTCCACCGGTGACGTGGCGGTGCCGGCCGGGCCGGCGATCGCGCCCGTCGAGCCGGACCCGGAGGAGGTGGCGAAGGCCGCCCGGTTGATCGCCGAGGCCGAGCGGCCGGTGATCATCGCCGGCTCCGACGTGTACGCCGGGGACGCCGTCGAGGCGCTGCGGGCCGCCGCCGAGGCGCTCCGGGTACCCGTCTTCACCAACGGGATGGGCCGGGGCGCCCTGCCGCCCGGCCATCCGCTCAGCTTCGCCAAGGCCCGCCGGGCCGCGCTCGGCGGCGCCGACCTGGTCGTGGTGGTCGGCACCCCGCTGGACTTCCGGCTCGGCTTCGGCGACTTCGGCGACGCCACGGTGGTGCACGTGGTCGACGCGCCGAGCCAGCGGGCGCAACACGTCGAGCCGACCGTCAGCCCGGCCGGCGACCTGCGGCTGATCCTGACCGCCTTCGCCGAGCACCCCGGTGACCGGGCCGACCACGAGTCGTGGATCGACGGGCTGCGTACCGCCGAGGAGGCCGCCCGGGCCAGGGACGCGGCGGCGATGGCGGCCGAGACCGACCCGATCAAGCCGGCCCGGGTCTACGGCGAGCTGCGCCGGGTACTCGCCCCGGACGCGGTCACCATCGGCGACGGCGGCGACTTCGTCTCGTACGCCGGCCGCTACCTGGAGCCGGCCCAGCCCGGCACCTGGCTCGACCCCGGCCCGTACGGCTGCCTCGGCACCGGCATGGGCTACGCGATGGGGGCCAGGGTCAGCCACCCGGACCGGCAGATCTGCGTACTGATGGGCGACGGTGCGGCCGGCTTCTCGCTGATGGACGTCGAGTCGCTGGTCCGGCAGAAGCTGCCCGTGGTGATCGTGGTCGGCAACAACGGCATCTGGGGCCTGGAGAAGCACCCGATGCGCGGCATGTACGGCTACGACGTCGCCGCCGACCTCCAGCCCGAGCTGCGGTACGACCAGGTGGTGACCGCGCTCGGCGGTGCGGGCGAGACGGTGGCGAAGGCGGCCGACCTGGGGCCGGCGCTGGAGCGGGCCTTCGACGCCGGCGTGCCGTACCTGGTCAACGTGCTGACCGACCCGGCCGACGCCTACCCACGCTCCTCCAACCTCGCCTGACCCTGCCCGGCCAGTCCCGGCCGCCCGCCTGCCGGGCCTGACCGTGACGGGATCGGCGGGTCAGCGGGACCGGTCGGCGGGGTCGGTCCACCACTCGGCCGGGCCGATCGGCGGAGCCCGGAACTCGGACTCGTCCGCCGCCTCGACCTGGTGTGCCGGCTGGGTCGCGTCGGTCGTCGGCGATCGGCCCGAGCCGGCGTGTGCCGGGTCGAGCTGTTCGGTCGGTGCGGGGATGCCGGGCCCGGCGACCACGGTCAGGTCGGTGACCCGCAGCGGCGGCTCCGCGCCGGCCCGGCCCGACCCGCCGCTCCACCAGGCCCGGTGCGCGTCCCGCCCGCCCGGCCCGGCCGCGTCGGGGTCGCGGGCCGCGAGCAGCGGCAGCAGCAGTACGCCGAGGACGAACGGTGCGGCCATGTAGCGGGCGGCCTGCGCGTTGTTGACGACCAGTACCGAGAGCTGGTTGCCGAGGCTCAGCGTGGCCAGGGCCAGCAACGCGCGGTCCCGTCGGCGCCAGGCCAGCAGCCCGACCGTCAGGTACGCCAGGTAGGCCCAGGTGGCACCGCGCCACAGCAGCCACTCGGGCTGGCCGACCCGGCTGGCGAGCACGTCCGCCGCCTCGCTGACCGGCTCGCCGAGCGGCCGGCTGTACGCGACGGCCAGCACCTCCGGCCGCTGGAACCTCGGATCCCGTTCGAGATAGATCGGCAGCGCCCAGGCGGTCGGGTTGGCCCGCAACCCGCCGGCCGGGGTGGGGCGCCAGGCGATGGAACCCCGACACGTCCGGGCGGCGAGCACCGTCTCCGGCGAACGGCGTACCAGCCGCCACCAGGCCGACAGCAGTTCGTCGTGGTGCGCCGCGGCGGCCCGGCGGTCGAAGTCGGGGTGGTAGACCGTGGAGTCGACGGTGTAGCAGTCCGCCGACTGGCGCCAGTGTGCCAGCGGCGCCACCTTCGTCAGCAGGGCCAGATCGGCGGCGGGGAAGTCGGCCGGCCGTTCGGCGTACCCGATCGCCAGGTCGGCGAGGAACGCCTCGTAGGCCACGATGGACTCGCTGTCCCGTACCCCGAGGGCGGGCAGCAGGGTCCAGTTCGTCAGCAGCGCGACCGTGGCGGCCACCACCCCGGCGAGCAGCACCCGCAGCGCCAACCCGCGCAGCAGCAGCGCCAGCAGCACGGTGACGATCGCCGCCACCACGAAGCCGTTCTGCCGGAACAGGCAGCTCAGGGTCAGCTCGGCGACGAGGGCGCCGAGCAGCCCCCAGGACGGTCGCCGGCTCTCTCCGGCCGGACGTCCGGCCGCCCACGGTGCCGGGGCGGCGTGCCGGACGACCGTACCGAAGGCGTTGCCGCCGGCTGCCGGACCGCGACCGTTCGGCTGCGCCGGGGCACCGGTGCGGTCCGGCCGGCGTACGGCGAGCAGCCGGGCCACCGTGCCGAGCAGGAAGACGTGGCAGACGACGTACGGCACGTCCTTCCAGACGCAGACCGTGAAGGTGCCGACCGGAGGCAGCGCGACGAGCACCACCGCGGCGCTGGCCCAGGCCCAGCCCGGGCCGCCGATCCGGCGCAGCCCGGTGACCGCGTATGCCAGGCCGGCGGCCAGCGCGGCGGTCTGGGCCAGGGTCAGCGCGCCGATTCCGCCGGTGAGTCGCACCGACAGCCAGACCAGTGCGGTGTAGCTGACCGGGTGGTGGGTGTTCCAGTTGCCGGTGGTGGCCTGCCAGACGTGGTCGAGCGAGTCCGGGCTGAACAGGCCGGGATAGCGGGCGGCCCACCAGAACAGCAGTACCGCCTGGGCCAGCCCGAAGGTCAGCACGCCGAGCCTGGTCGGTGAGTCCCCGAGCCACCCCGGTCGGCGGGGCCGGCGGTCGTCGGGCTCCGCCGAACCGTCCGCCGGCCATGCCGGCCCGGTCACCACCCCGTGTGCCATGCCTGTCGTCCTTCGCCCCGGGCGCGGCCGCGCCAATCAGCGGTGCGAGGGGTGGTGGGCACCGATCTCGGCCATGCTACGGCCGGGCAGGGTCACGGGTCCCCGGAACGGCGGACTCCGTCGGTTGCCCGCCATCGGGCGGTCGAGCGCCGGCAGCGGGTTCTGCGGTGCCGGACCGGGGGATCGGTCAGACGTCCGGCTTGTCCTCTTCGCGGGGCGGCTCGCTGTCCCGGCGCCGCAGTTCCTCCTCCCGGCGCCGGAGGTCCCGCTCCCAGTTGTCGAAGAGTTCGCGGTCGCGCTTCGACCGCTCGTCGTCCAGGGAACGCAGGAACTCCGGGTCGTCGTCCGGGGCGAGCGGCGGCCGGCGGTCCCGACCACCGCCCGGACGCCCACCGGCCGGACGCCCACCGGCCGGACGCCCACCGGCGGCCGGCCGTTCGGTGCGGGCCGGCCGGCCGGCGACGAACCAGGCGATCGAGCCGACCAGCGGGAAGAAGAGGATGATCAGGACCCAGGCGAACCGGGGGAGTGCGCGGATCTCGTCGTCCTCGGCCGACAGGCAGCTGATCAGAGCGACGACGGCCAGGATGAGCTGTCCGATGGCGAGGAGCGCGTAGAGGCGGACCATCTGGCCATGATGACGTACCGGTCGGGGTCAGTGCACCGACGCCAGCACCAGCAGCAGGCCGAGTACGGCGAAACCGGCGGTGATCAGGGCGGTCACCGGTAGCGCCGGACCGGGGCGGAGTCGCCGGCCGGCGATCCGCGGAAAGGTCACCAGCAGCACGCCGAGCCAGCCCAGCCCGGCCAGCGCGGTGACCAGCGCCCCGACCGTACCGTTCGACAGGGCCAGCCGGGCGGCGAGCACCGCCACCACGCCGACCGCGAGTACGGTGCGCCGCCACGCGAGCCGGGTCCGCTCGCCGGCCAGCCCGGCGTCCCGCCCCGGTGGCGGGTGCCGGGGACCGCCCCGTGCCGGGCTCACGGCTCCCGGCCGCCCTGCACCAGCACCGCCACCACGAGGAGTACGGCGCCGAGCCCGACCAGCAGGGCGAGTACGGCGGGGAACCGGGAGGTGGGAAGCTCGTCGCCGAGCCGGATCGCCCGCTCGGTACGCGCCCAGTGGTCCACCGCCCGGACCGCCACCGCGCCGCCGAGCAGCAGCAGTGCCACGGCGAGCGCCTCGCGCAGGTGCGGTACCGGCATCGGGGGGAGGAACTGGGCGACGGCGAGTCCACCGGCGATCAGCGCCAGCCCGGTACGCAGCCAGGCCAGGAAGGTGCGTTCGTTGGCCAGCGAGAAGCGGTAGTCCGGCGTCTCGCCGACCTCCCGCAGCTCGCGCGGGTCGAACCACCGCCGGACCGCCTGGTACACGTTCGGAGATTATCGGGTGGACATCGCCCGTAGCCTGGGCGGGTGAGCGACCTCGACGCCGAGCTGCTGCGGACGGCCTACGACAACCAGTTGCGGGCCCGCCCGCCGGAGCCGGTGCCGGCGGGTGTGACGGTGGACCGGGACGGCCCGCTGCTGCGGATCCAGGGGCTGGACCGGGGCGGCTTCGTGACGTACCGGGATCTGGCTGGCCTCACCGGGGCGGCGCTGGACGAGTTGATCGTGCGGCAGCGGAACTTCTTCGGCGGGCTGGGCCAGCCGGTGGAGTGGAAGCTGCACGGCCACGACCTGCCGGCGGACCTGCCAGACCGGTTGGTGGCCGCCGGTTTCGTGCCGGAGGAGCGGGAGACCGTGGTTATCGGCCCGGTCGCGTCGCTGGCGGCGACGCTGCCGGTGCCGCCCGAAGGGGTACGCCTGCGTGAGGTGACCGAGCGTGCCGACCTGGACCGGATCGCGGAGCTGAAGACGCGGGTCTGGGGTGGCGACGACGACGGGAGCTGGCTGGCCGACGGGTTGGAGCGGGAGCTGGCCGCCGGTGCGGAGCTGGACCAGCCGCCGCTGGCCATCGTGGTGGCCGAGACCGACGACGAGCTGGTCAGCGCCGCCTGGGTCCGGTTCGTCTCCGGCACCCGGTTCGCCACCCTGTGGGGTGGGGCGACCCTGCCGCACTGGCGTCGCCGGGGCATCTACCGGTCACTGTTGGCCCACCGGGCCCGGCTGGCCGACGCCCGGGGTTTCAGCCTGTTGCAGGTGGACGCCTCGGAGGAGAGCCGGCCGATTCTCCAGCGGCTGGGCTTCGTCCCGGTCACCACCACCACGCCGTACGTCTACACTCCGAACCCGTGACGCAACCGCTGACCGAGGAGGAGCGGGCGACCCTGAAGGGTGCCGCGTTCGGTGCGGTCTATCTGGTGTCGAGCGCCGAACCGGGCGCGTTCTCCATGATCAAGGAGAGTCTGGCCGCGTCGAACGCCTTCGCCGGTACCACCGGGCTGGTCCGGGAACTGCTCACCACCGGCGCGCTGCCCCGGCTGCCCGGCGGTTCGCCGGCCGAGGTGCCGGCGGCGGTGCTGCCGGCGCTGCGCCGGTCGGTGGAGATCCTCAGGTCGAAGGCGCCCGACGAGGTGGCGAGTTACCGCTCGGCGGTGTTGCGGGCCACCGAGCAGGTCGCCCGGGCGCACGACGGGATCAGCCCGGGTGAGGCGGCGGCGATGGCCACCGTGCGGGAGGCGTTGGACGCGGCGGGCTGAGCCGGCGCGCCCGCCCGGACGCGACGGTCGGGCGGGTGACGGTGAGCCGGCTCACTCCGGAGCGGCCCGAGCCGTATGCTACTTGCGGGTAACATTAGCCGTAAGTAACGCCACACCTTCTCCCGCGCCGGCCCGTCGGTCTTCGGTTGACCGATCGTTAAGGAACGCGGGAGGCTGCTCCCGAGCAACCCGGCGGGATCGCCACGATCAGCGGGGATCGGCATTCACAGGAGGGTCGTCGAAGCGCGATGAACATCGTCGTACTCGTCAAGCAGGTGCCCGACTCGGGCGCGGACCGCAACCTGCGCAGTGACGACAACACCGTCGACCGGGGGTCGGCAAACAACGTCATCAACGAGATGGACGAGTACGCCATCGAGGAGGCGTTGCGGATCAAGGAGGCGCAGGGCGGCGAGGTGACCGTGCTGACCATGGGTCCGGAGAAGGCCGCCGAGTCGATCCGCAAGGCGCTGTCGATGGGACCGGACAAGGCCGTGCACGTCCTCGACGACGCCCTGCACGGCTCCTGCGCGGTGGCCACCTCCAAGGTGCTCGCCGCCGCCCTCGGCCAGCTCGGCGCCGACCTGGTGCTCTGCGGCGCCGAGTCCACCGACGGCCGGGTGCAGGTCATGCCGCACATGCTCGCCGAGCGGCTCGGCATCGCCGCGCTGACCGGCGCCCGCAAGCTGACCGTGGAGGGCGGCAACCTCACGGTGGAGCGGCAGACCGAGGAGGGCTACGAGGTGGTCGCCGCCGCGACCCCGGCCGTGGTCTCGGTCTGGGACACCATCAACGAGCCGCGCTACCCCTCCTTCAAGGGCATCATGGCGGCGAAGAAGAAGCCGGTGCAGACGCTCTCCCTGGCCGACCTGGGCATCGCCGCCGACGAGGTCGGCTTCGCCGGCGCCACCAGTACGGTGCTCGACCACAGCCGCCGCCCCGAGCGGTCCGGCGGCGAGCGGATCACCGACGACGGCACCGGCGGCACGAAGCTGGTCGAGTTCCTCGCCACCGAGAAGTTCGTCTGAGCGCGACCGGGAATCAGGAGGAGAAGTCATGACCGAGGTTCTCGTCGTCGTCGAGGCGACCCGCGAGTTCGGCGTCAAGAAGGTCACGCTCGAACTGCTCACCCTCGCCCGCGAGCTGGGTACGCCGGCAGCGGTGGTGCTCGGCGGTCCCGGCGCCGCCGCCGCGCTCGGCGACAGGCTGGGCGAGTACGGCGCGGAGAAGATCTACGCGGCCGAGCACGAGGAGATCGACGGCCACCTGGTGGCGCCGAAGGCGACCGTACTGGCCGAGCTGGTCCGTCGGGTGCAGCCGGCCGCCGTGCTGCTCGCCTCCAGCCAGGAGGGGAAGGAGATCGCCGCCCGGCTGGCGGTCAAGCTGGACAACGGCATCCTCACCGACGTGGTCGGACTCGCCGCCGACGGCACCGCCACCCAGGTCGCCTTCGCCGGCTCGACCATCGTCACCTCGAAGGTGACCCGCGGCCTGCCGCTGGTGACCCTGCGGCCGAACTCGGTCACCCCGAGCCCGGCCGCCGCCACCCCCACCGTCGAGCAGCTCGACGTCACGCTCGGCGAGACCGACAAGCTCGCCCGGGTGGTCGAGCGGGTCGCCGAGCAGAAGGGCAGCCGGCCGGAGCTGACCGAGGCGTCGGTGGTGGTCTCCGGCGGTCGCGGCGTCGGCAACGCCGACAACTTCAAGCTGGTCGAGGAGCTGGCCGACCTGCTCGGCGGCGCGGTGGGCGCCTCCCGGGCCGCCGTCGACTCCGGCTTCTATCCGCACCAGTTCCAGGTGGGGCAGACCGGCAAGACCGTCTCGCCGCAGCTCTACGTGGCGCTCGGCATCTCCGGTGCGATCCAGCACCGGGCCGGCATGCAGACCTCGAAGACGATCGTCGCGGTGAACAAGGACGCCGAGGCGCCGATCTTCGAGCTGGCCGACTTCGGCGTGGTCGGCGACCTGTTCAAGGTCGTACCGCAGGCGGCCGAAGAGATCCGCAAGCGACGATAGCCGGAAGTACGCCCTCGGCGGGTCACCAACCCGCCGACGGCGGTGTGACGTGCGATACCCGGCCGGGCGCCCCCAGGGCACCCGGCCGGGTTTCGTCGCTGGCCAGGGGTGTGATCCGCGCTCGGGGCGGTGCAGCCGGGCCGGTGACGCACGGCCGGGCGGCCGGGTGGGCGGTCCGGACCCTGGCACTAGGCTGGACGTTGATGACTTACCTTGATCACGCGGCCACCACTCCGATGCTCGAAGAGGCGTTGGAGGCGTACGTCGCGACCGCTCGCGAGGTCGGCAACCCGTCGTCACTGCACGCCGCCGGCCGGGTGGCCCGACGCCGGGTGGAGGAGTCCCGCGAGCGGGTCGCCGCCGCCCTGGGCGCCCGACCCTCCGAGGTGGTCTTCACCGGTGGCGGGACCGAGAGCGACAACCTCGCGGTCAAGGGCATCTTCTGGGCACGCCGGGCCGCCGACCCGGGGCGGATCCGGGTGGTGGCCAGCGCGGTGGAGCACCACGCGGTGCTGGACTCGGTCGAGTGGCTGGCCGCCCGCGAGGGTGCGGCGGCGAACTGGCTGCCGGTCGACCAGACCGGTCGACTCGACCCCGACCGGCTGGCGGCGGAACTCGACGCGCACGCCGACGAGGTCGCCCTGGTCACCGCCATGTGGGCGAACAACGAGGTGGGCAGCGTCCAGCCGATCGCCGCGCTCGCCGAGGTGGCCGCCGCGTACGGCATCCCGTTCCACACCGACGCGGTGCAGGCGGTCGGCCAGGTACCGGTCGACTTCGCCGCCAGCGGGGTGGCCGCGCTGACCGTCACCGGGCACAAGCTCGGCGGACCGGTCGGGGTGGGCGCGCTGCTGCTCGGCCGGGACGTCGGCTGCACACCGGTGCTGCACGGCGGCGGACAGGAGCGGGACGTCCGCTCCGGCACCCTGGACGCGGCCGGGATCGTCGCCTTCGCGGTCGCGGTCGAGGCGGCGGTCAAGGCCCAGCAGGAGTACGCGACGCGGGTCGCCGCGCTCCGCGACGACCTGGTGGCCCGGGTCCGGCAGGCGGTGCCGGAGGCGCTCTACAACGGCGACCCGATCGAGCGGCTGCCCGGAAACGCGCACTTCTCCTTCCCCGGCTGCGAGGGGGACGCCCTGCTCATGCTCCTGGACGCGCAGGGGATCGCCTGCTCGACCGGGTCGGCCTGCTCGGCGGGGGTGGCGCAGCCCTCGCACGTGCTGCTGGCGATGGGTGCCGACGACGACCGGGCCCGGTCGTCGCTGCGGTTCTCGCTCGGGCACACCTCGACCGCCGCCGACGTCGACGCGCTGGTCGCCGCGCTGCCCGGAGTGGTCGAGCGGGCCCGCCGGGCCGGCGCGGTCAAGTCGGCCCGGAGCTGACACCCTCCAGGTGTCAGGAAGGGCCCCGCACCGCGAAAAGGCGATATGAAGGGGCCCTTCCGCACCGGCTAGGCTCGTCAGGTGGAGGGGATGGACCGGTGAGGGTACTGGCAGCGATGTCCGGCGGGGTCGACTCGGCGGTCGCCGCCGCGCGGGCGGTGGAGGCCGGACACGACGTCACCGGGGTGCACCTGGCGCTGGCGCGCAATCCGCAGACCTACCGGACCGGTGCCCGGGGCTGCTGCACCCTGGAGGACTCCCGGGACGCCCGGCGGGCGGCGGACGTGCTCGGCATCCCGTTCTACGTGTGGGACCTGGCCGACCGGTTCCACGAAGACGTGGTGGAGACCTTCGTCGCGGAGTACGCGGCGGGGCGTACCCCGAACCCGTGCCTGCGGTGCAACGAGAAGATCAAGTTCGCCGCCGTACTGGACCGGGCGGTGGCGCTCGGCTTCGACGCCGTGGTCACCGGTCACCACGCCCGGCTCGGCCCGGACGGGCTGCTCCGGCGCAGCGTCGACCTCGGCAAGGACCAGTCGTACGTGCTGGCGGTGCTGACCCGGGAGCAGCTCGACCGGTCGATCTTCCCGCTCGGCGACTCAACCAAGGCACAGGTACGCGCCGAGGCGGCCGACCGGGGCCTGGCGGTCGCCGACAAGCCCGACTCGCACGACATCTGCTTCATCGCCGACGGCGACACCCGGGGGTTCCTCGCCGACCGGCTGGGCGAGGCGCCCGGCGAGATTGTCGACGCCCGCACCGGTGCGGTGGTCGGCGCGCACAGCGGCGCGTACGCCTACACGGTGGGGCAGCGCAAGGGGTTGGCGCTCGGCGTGCCGGCCCCGGACGGGAAGCCCCGGTACGTGCTCTCGATCACCCCGAAGACCAACACCGTGACGGTGGGGCCGGCCGAGGCGCTGGAGGTCCGCACGGTGAGCGGCGAGCGGCCGGTCTGGACCGGTGGACCGGTGCCGACCGACGCCTTCGACTGCGAGGTGCAGTTGCGGGCACACGGCCAGGTGGTGCCGGCCACCGTCCGGCTCGACGGGGCGGCGCTGCGCGCCGAGCTGCGCGAGCCGGTCCGTGGGGTGGCGGCCGGGCAGGCGATCGTGGTCTACCGGCCCGATCCGGGCGGCGACGTCGTGCTCGGCTCGGCCACCATCAGCGCCGCCGCCTGAGAACGTCGCTCCGGTGCCGCATGCCGGGCAGTGCCGGAATGGACCGTCGGTGCCGGGTGGCCGGGCAGTGCCGGATGGACCGCCGGTGCCGGGTGGACTGCCGGTGCCGGGATAACCTGCCGACGTGACCGATCAACAGCAGCTGCCCGACCAACCGGCGGACTCGACGGCGGCGACCGGGCCGGCGTGGCCCTGGCCGGCCGGGGCGGCCTCCGGCATCGGCTCGATGCCCGGCACCGACATCGCCGAGGCCCAGCGGATCGTGCTCGGCGAGCTTCCCGTGCCGCACCTGCCCGAACTCCCCGCCAGGGGACCCGGTGCCGACCTGGTCGGCCGGAGCGCCGGGCTGCTGGTGGACCTGCCGGTCGAGCTCTACGCCGCCCGGTGGCGGATCGCCGGGCGTCCGGGGCGGGACCTGCGTCAGGCCCTCGACCTGCTGGAACGTGACCTGGACCAGATGACCGAGCAGGCCGGCGAGTTCACCGGCACCTTCAAGGTGCAGGCGGCCGGACCGCTCACCCTGGCCGCCAACGTCGAGCTTCCGGTCGGCGGTCGGATGCTCCGCGACCCCGGGGCGGTCCGGGACCTGACCGAGTCGCTCGCCGACGGGCTGCGCGGGTACGTGGCGCAGGTCCGCCGCCGGCTGCCCCGGGCCACGGTGCTGCTGCAACTGGACGAGCCGGCGCTGCCCGCCGTACTGGCCGGGCGGATTCCGACCGAGAGCGGGCTGGGGGCGTACCGGCCGGTCGAGTCGGGGACGGCGACCGGGCTGCTCCGTACCGTGGTGTCGACCGTCGACGCGCCGGTGGTGCTGCACTGCTGTGCCCGGGACGTACCGCTGGACCTGGTCCGGGCGGCCGGCGCGGCGGCGGTGGCGCTCGACCTGGCCCTGGTGGACCGGCTCGACCCGGTCGGCGAGGCGATCGACGCCGGGCTCGGACTCTTCGCCGGGGCGGCACCGACGCTGCCGCCGCAGGGCGGGCGCGGGCCGTCGTCGGCCCAGGTCGCCGATCGGGTACGCCAACTCTGGGACCGGCTCGGCTTCCCCCGCGCCCGGCTCGCCGAGCAGGTGGTGGTGACCCCCGCCTGCGGGCTGGCCGGCGCCACCGGCGAGTACGCCCGGACCCTCCTCACCGCCTGCCGGGACGCGGGTCGCCGACTCGCCGAGGAGTAGGTTTTCCTGTCACATCCGACGGGCAGGATGGGGGCATGATCGGTCACCTCCGTTCCGTCGTCATCGACTGCCCTGATCCGCGCGCCCTGGCCGGCTTCTATTCGGAGCTGCTCGGGCTGCCCGTCGACGATCGGGGGGCCGACGACGACGATGGCTGGGTCGTGCTCGGCGGCGAGCCCGGGCAGCATCCCCGGCTCGCCTTCCAGAAGGCGGTCAACCTGCGGGAGCCGCGCTGGCCCGACCCACACCGGCCGCAGCAGTTCCACCTGGACGTCACCGTCGACGACATCGAGCAGGCCGAGGCCCAGGCGCTGGCGCTCGGTGCGACCCGGCTGCCCGGCGAGGGTCAGGGCTGGCGGGTCTACGCCGATCCCGCCGGCCACCCGTTCTGCCTCTGCTGGGACGACTGAGCCAGCCGACCGGGCCCCGCCGGGACGGCTGGGCCGACTCACCCGGCTCCGCTGGGACGACTGGGCCGACTCACCGGGCTCCGCCGGGACGACTGGGCAACTGACCAGGCTCCGCCGGGACGACTGGGCAGGCCGAGCGGGCGGGTGGCGGCGCCGGAACGACTCCGGGAAGATGGCCGCCATGCCTGATCCGGTCACCGCCTCGCCACACCTCGCCCGCGCCTCCGGCTCGCTCTTCGGGCTGGCCTACGGTGACGCGCTCGGGGCGCCGACCGAGTTCCTGCCGGTCGTCGAGATCCACCGCCGGTACGGCCCGGCCGGCCCCCGCGAGCTGGTCGGCGAGCCGGCCCGGGTCACCGACGACACCCAGATGGGGCTGGCGGTCGGCTGGGCGTTGCACGAGGCCGGCCCGGCGCCCACCCCCGAGGCGCTGGAGCCGCTGCTCCGGCAGCGCTTCGTGGCCTGGGCGCAGAGTCCGGAGAACAATCGCGCCCCCGGGATGACCTGCCTGCGCGCCTGCGGCGGCCTGGCCGAGGGGCTGCGCTGGCAGGCGGCGACGGTGGCCGACTCGAAGGGCTGCGGCGCCAACATGCGGGTCACCCCGGTCGGGCTGGTCCCCGGCTACGACCTGGAGACGCTGGCCGGCGTCGCCCAGTTGCAGGCCGGGCTGACCCACGGCCACCCGACCGGGCTCGCCGCGAGCGAGCTGACCGCGTACGCGGTCCGGGTGCTGCGCGACGGCGCGGCCCTGGCCGAGCTGCCCGGCCTGCTGCGGGACCGGGCCGTACGGCAGCGCACCGTCTACCGGACCGACTGGCTCGGCGACCTGTGGCAGCGGCCCGCCGTCGACGACCCGGTCACCTTCATCTCCCGGGGCTGGGACGAGTGCCTCGGGGTGCTCGACGCGCTGGACGCGGCGCTGGCGTCACCGGACGACGGCACCGACGCGTGCGCGGCCACCGGGGCGGGCTGGATCGCCGAGGAGGCGCTCGGCACCGCCCTGTACTGCGCGATCCGGCACGCCGACGACCCGGTGTCGGCGCTGGCCCGGGGCGCCACCACCTCCGGCGACTCGGACTCGATCGCCTGCCTGGCCGGGGCCTTCGTCGGCGCGGCGTACGGGATGGCGGCCTGGCCCGCCGACTGGCCCGACCGGATCGAGTACGCCGACCAGCTCGGCACCCTCGGCGCCGCCTGGGACTGACCGCCGCCGCGTACCGCCGGGGTTCCGACGGTGGCGCCGGACGGGGCCCGGCCAGGCCGGTCCGACTGTGCGTGCCGGGGAGGGCGGTTAGGTTTGCGGTGAGGTCGGAGGAGGTCGAGGTGTCCGAGGAAGCGATCCCGCAGCAGGTCGGGCCGGAGCAGGAGGCGGCGGCCGGCGAGGAGCCGACCGCCGGGGCACGGGACCGGCACGCCGAGCTGAGCACCGAGATCACCGACCACCAGTACCGGTACTACGTGCTCGACGCGCCGATCGTCTCGGACGCCGAGTTCGACACGCTGCTGCGCGAGCTGGAGGCGCTGGAGGAGCGCTATCCGGCGCTGCGTACCCCGGAGTCGCCGACCCAGCGGGTCGGCGGCACCTTCTCCACGCTCTTCACCCCGGTGCCGCACATCGAGCGGATGATGTCGCTGGACAACGCCTTCACGCCAGAGCAGTTGGCGGGTTGGGTGGAGCGGATCGAGCGGGATGCCGGCGGTCCGGTGGACTACCTCTGCGAGCTGAAGGTGGACGGGCTGGCGATCAACCTCACCTACGAGAAGGGTCGGCTGGTCCGGGCCGCGACCCGGGGCGACACCCGGATCGGCGAGGACGTCACCGCGAACGTACGGACCCTGAAGGAGGTGCCGGAGCGGCTGACCGACGGCACCGAACCCGTCCCGGAGCTGCTGGAGGTGCGGGGCGAGATCTACTTTCCGGTGGCCGCCTTCGCCGACCTGAACGCGGGGCTGGTCGAGCAGGGGAAGCCGCCCTTCGCCAACCCGCGCAACGCGGCGGCGGGCAGCCTGCGGCAGAAGGATCCCCGGATCACGGCGAGCCGGCCGCTGCGGCTGGTCGTGCACGGCCTGGGGGCGCGGCAGGGGTTCGCGCCGGCCGCCCAGTCCGAGGCGTACGCGGCGCTGCGCGGCTGGGGGCTGCCGACCAGCGACCGCTGGCGGGTGGTGCCGGACCTGGCCGGCATCACCGACTACGTCGAGTACTACGCCGAGCACCGGCACGACGTCGAGCACGAGATCGACGGGGTGGTGGTCAAGGTCGACCCGGTGGCCATCCAGGGCCGGCTCGGCTCGACCAGCCGGGCACCCCGCTGGGCGATCGCCTTCAAGTACCCGCCGGAGGAGGTCACCACCGAGCTGCTCGACATCGAGGTGAACGTCGGCCGGACCGGCCGGGTGACCCCGTTCGCCGAGTTGAAGCCGGTGAAGGTGGCCGGTTCGACGGTGGCCCGGGCCACCCTGCACAACGCGCACGAGGTGGAGCGCAAGGGTGTGCTGATCGGCGACACGGTGGTGATCCGCAAGGCCGGTGACGTGATCCCGGAGGTGCTCGGGCCGATCGTGGAGCTGCGCCCGCCGGACGCCCGCCGGTTCGAGATGCCGACCCGCTGCCCGGCCTGCGGCACCGCCCTGGCGCCGTCCCGGGAGGGCGACGTCGACATCCGCTGCCCGAACGCGCGTACCTGCCCGGCGCAGCTGCGCGAGCGGATCTTCTATCTGGCCAGCCGGGAGGCGCTGGACATCGAGGTGCTCGGCTTCAAGGCGGTCGGCGCGCTGCTCGACGCGGGAGTGATCACCGACGAGGGCGACCTCTTCTATCTGGACGAGGAGCGGCTGGCCCGGGTGCCGTTCTTCGTACGCAAGGACGGCACGCTGGGCCGCAACGCGCAGAAGTTGCTGGAGAGTCTCGCCGCCGCGAAGGACCGGCCGCTGGCCCGGGTGCTGGTGGCGCTCTCCGTCCGGCACGTGGGCCCGACCGCCGCCGAGGCGCTGGCCCGGGAGTTCGGCTCGATCGCGGCGATCGAGGCGGCCGGTGAGCCGGAACTGTCGGCGGTGGACGGTGTCGGGCCGACGATCGCGGTCAGCCTGCGGGAGTGGTTCGAGGTGGACTGGCACCGCGAGGTGCTGCGCAAGTGGGCCGAGGCGGGCGTACGGATGGCCGAGGAGCGGGTCGAGGAGGGGCCGCGCCCGCTGGAGGGGTTGACCGTGGTGGTGACCGGGACGCTGTCCGGGTACACCCGGGACCGGGCGGCCGAGGAGCTGCGGCTGCGGGGCGCCAAGGTCAGCGGCTCCGTCTCGAAGAAGACCGACTTCGTGGTGGTCGGCGACAACCCGGGCTCCAAGGCGGAGAAGGCGGCGGCGCTGAAGGTGCCTATGCTCGACGAGGCCGGTTTCGCGGCGCTGCTCACGGAGGGTCCGGAGGCCGCGGGTAGGCTCGTACTCAGTGACGATTAGTAATGGGTCGATCAGCAATCCGTAACAGAACTTCCTGGGCAAGATGCGCAGTATTTCAAGTTAGTCACGACTAGGCCCGATTCGCGTCTGTCGCCTCCCGCCGGGCGCGGGTCAGGGCGTTTCATGGGAGGCACGTCGCGCGGCAGCCGCCGCGCCCAGACCGAGAGGTTCGGGAGGTCACATGGAGGCCGCCGCGCTGCGGAACTCCGTCCCTCCAGATCGGACGGCGCCGTTCTTCGGCTTCGTCTGGGCTGTCGTCGGCCTGGCCGTCGGGGTCTCCGCCGTGTCGCTGCTCGCCCTCCCCGGCGAGCTGCCCCGGCTGCCGCTGGCGTTCTGGCTGATGGCGGCCCTCGCGGTCACCTTCGACGCCCGCCCGTTCAGCCCGCACGCCGAGCGGCGCAGCATGTCGGTCTTCCCGTCGATCTGCTTCACCTTCGCCGTCGCCCTGGAGTGGGGGCCGGGGCCGGCCATCGCGGTACAGGCCGCCGCCGTGCTGGTCTCCGGCTGGCGGATGCGGTACGCGCCCTGGCGCACGATCTTCAACATCGCCCAGTACGCCTGCGCACTCGTCGCCGCCGACGCGGTCGTCCGGCTGGTACCCGGTGACGGGTTCGGCGGGACCGACCGGCTCCGGCCGCTCGACGTGCTCGTCGCGGTCGGCGCGGCGGGCGCCTGGCTGACCGTCAACCACGGCCTGGTCGCCACCGCCGTCCGGCTGCGCTTCGGCGGCCGGTGGTGGACCCGGATCCGCCAGGGGCTCGGCTTCGAGCTGCTCGCCACCGGCTCGCTGCTGCTGCTCGCCCCGGTGCTGGTCGCCGCCGCCCGGACCAGCCCGGCGCTGGTCCCGATGATGGTGCTGCCGCTCTACGCCGTCTCCCGGATGGCCCGGCTCTCCGCCGAACGGGAGCAGCTCGCCCGGCAGGACCCGCTGACCGGGCTGGCCAACCGGGAGGCGCTGCGGGTCGAGGTGACCGAGCAGGTGGCGGTGCACGCCGAGCTGGCCGGCAAGCAGGCCCCCGGCGGGCAGCTCGCGCTGCTCCTGCTCGACCTGGACCGCTTCAAGCACGTCAACGACGCCCTCGGGCACGCCGTCGGGGACCGGCTGCTGGTCGAGGTCGCCGCCCGGCTGACCACGGCCGTACGCCCGCCGGACGTGATCGCCCGGCTCGGCGGGGACGAGTTCGCCATCCTCGCCACCCGGCTCGACGGGGTGGCGGACGCCCGGCGGGTCGCCGACCGGGTGGTCGGGGAGCTGACCGACCCGGTACCGCTGGACGGGCTGCCGCTGGACGTCGGCGGCTCGATCGGGATAGCGCTCTATCCGGAGCACGGCGCCGACTTCGCCACCCTGATGCGCCACGCCGACGTGGCGATGTACGACGCGAAGCACCGGGGCGACCCGGTGGCGGTCTACGCCGCCGAGTCCGACCACAACTCGGCGGAGCGGCTGAGCCTGCTGGCCGACCTGCGCCGGGTGTTGGAGACCGGGGCCGACGACGCCGGTGAGATCACCCTCTACTACCAGCCGCAGATCGCGATCGCCACCGGCGAGGTGGTCGGGGTGGAGGCGCTGCTGCGCTGGCGGCACCCCCGGCGTGGCATGGTCGACCCGGAGGAGCTGATCCGGGTCGCCGAGCAGAGCGCGGTGATGCGGCTGCTGACCCGCCGGGTCGTCGACGACGTGGTGGAGCAGCTCGCGAAGTGGTCCGCCGCCGGGCTGGAGCTGCGGGCGGCGGTCAACGTCAGCGTCCGTGACCTGCACACCGGGGAGATCGCCGACCAGATCGCGGAGCGGCTCGCCCGGTACGGCGTACCGCCGTCGCGGATCCAGCTGGAGATGACCGAGGGCGCGCTGATGGCCGACCCGCGCCGGGTGCTGGCCACCATCACCCGGCTGGACCGGATCGGGGTGGCGATCTCGATGGACGACTTCGGCACCGGCTACTCCTCGATGCAGCACCTGCGCCGGCTGCCGCTGGCCGAGGTGAAGGTCGACCGCTCCTTCGTACTCGGGATGGTCGCCGACGCCGACGACGCGGCGATCGTCCGGTCGGTGATCGAGCTGGCCGGTGCCCTGGGGTTGCGGGTCGTCGCCGAGGGGGTGGAGGACGAGCGCACCTGGCGGCTGCTGCACGAGGCCGGCTGCGAGGTCGCGCAGGGCTGGTTCTTCGCCCGGCCGATGCCGGCGGAGGAGCTGGTCACCTGGCTCTCGCGGTACCGGCCGATCAGCCCCGCCGCCCGGGTCGGCGCCGGCGGCCCCGCCCCGGCCGGCGCGGAGCGGACCGGCTCGGGCGTCCGGGCCGGGCGGGACGACGGCCGGGCGGCACCGCTCGGCGAGCGGGCGGTGCGCAACGGCGACGGGGCGGCGCAGCTCGGCGAGCGGCCGGACCGGCCGCCCGGGGTGGCCGGGCCGACGATTGAGCGGGACGCGCTGGCCGAGCCGGTCGAGCCGGGCACGCCGGTGACGGCGAGCGGCGGACCGGCGAAGGCGGAGGCGGCGGCCCGGCTGCATCCGAGCGTGGAGTGACCCGGCGGTCGCAGGGTGCCGCCGGGGACGGCCGGGGCCCGGGGGAGTCGGGGGCGGCGACGCTCGGGGTGCCAAATAGACTCGCTGGGGTCGCGGCGCGCGTGCCACGCTGCGCCGGGAAAGTCGACGGCGGAAGCCGCGTAGACGTCAAGGCATGAAGGGGGCACCGATGTCCGCCATCTCCCGCGAGGAGGTCGCGCACCTGGCGCGACTGTCGCGGCTCGCCGTCACCGAGGAGGAGCTGGACACCTTCGCCGGCCAGCTCGACGTGATCCTCCAGGCCGTCGCGCGGGTCGGCGAGGTGGCCGCCGCGGACATCCCGCCCACCTCGCACTCCGTGCCGCTGACCAACGTGCTGCGCGACGACGTGGTGGTGCCCGGCCTGACCCGGGCGGAGGCGCTCTCCGGGGCGCCGGACAGCGAGGAGGACCGGTTCCGGGTGCCGCGCATCCTGGACGAGGACGAGCCGCCCAGCCCCCGTGGTGAGGGCCCGGCGGAAGGGAACGCGTGACCACCATGGCTGACGTGACCAGGATGACCGCGACCGAGATCGCGGCCCTCATCGCCGGTGGCGAGGCGTCCGCGGTCGAGGTGACCCAGGCGCACCTGGACCGGATCGCCGCGGTCGACGACCGGGTGCACGCCTTCCTGCACGTCGACACCGACGGTGCGCTGGAGGCGGCCCGCGCGGTCGACGCGAAGCGGGCCGCCGGGGAGAAGTTGGGCCCGCTGGCCGGGGTGCCGGTGGCGGTCAAGGACGTGCTCACCACCAAGGGCGTGCCGACGACCGTCGGGTCCAAGATCCTCCAGGGCTGGCGGCCGCCGTACGACTCGACGATCGTGCGCCGGCTGCGCGAGGCCGGCACGGTGATGCTGGGCAAGACCAACATGGACGAGTTCGCGATGGGCTCGTCGACGGAATACTCGGCGTACGGGCCGACGGGGAACCCGTGGGACCTGGGGCGGATCCCGGGCGGCTCCGGCGGCGGCAGCTCGGCCGCGCTGGCCGCGTACGAGGCGCCGCTGGCGATCGGTTCCGACACCGGCGGCTCGATCCGGCAGCCGGGTGCGGTGACCGGCACCGTCGGGGCGAAGCCGACCTACGGCGGCACCTCGCGATATGGCCTCGTCGCCTTCTCCTCGTCGCTGGACACCCCCGGCCCGTGTGCGCGTACGGTGCTGGACGCGGCGCTGCTGCACGAGGTGATCGGCGGGCACGACCCGCGCGACTCCACCTCGATCCCGGCGCCGGTGCCGGACGTGGTCGCCGCCGCCCGGGCCGGCGCCTCCGGTGACCTGACCGGAGTCCGGCTGGGCCTGGTCACCGAGTTCTCCGGCGAGGGTGCCGAGCCGGGGGTGACGGCCGCGTTCCGGGACGCCGTCGACGCGCTGACCAAGCTCGGTGCCGAGGTCGTCGAGGTCTCCTGCCCGCACTTCCAGTACGCGCTGCCGGCCTACTACCTGATCGCGCCGAGCGAGTGCTCCTCGAACCTGGCCCGGTTCGACGGGGTGCGGTTCGGGCTGCGGGTCGGCGACGACGGCGTGCACTCGCTGGAGGAGGTGATGTCGCTGACCCGGGACGCCGGCTTCGGCCCCGAGGTCAAGCGGCGGATCATGCTCGGCACGTACGCGCTCTCGTCCGGCTACTACGACGCCTACTACGGGCAGGCGCAGAAGGTGCGTACCCTGATCACCCGCGACTTCACCGCCGCGTTCGAGCAGGCCGACGTGCTGATCTCGCCGACGACGCCGTTCGTGGCGTTCCCGTTCGGCTCGCGGACGGCGGATCCCTACCAGATGTACCTGGCGGACCTCTTCACCATCCCGACCAACCTCTACGGCGGGCCGGGCATCTCGGTGCCGTGCGGGCTGTCGGAGGGGCTGCCGGTGGGCTTGCAGATCATGGCGCCGACGATGGCGGACGACCGGATGTACCGGGTCGGCGCCGCGCTGGAGTCGGTGATCGGCACGCTCACCCCGCCGGAGCTCTGAGCCGGGGTCACCTTCCGTCGGGGACCGTCCCGCCGGCGGTGGTACCGGAAGGTGCGCATCCGCCGGCGGTGTGGGCGCCGGACGCAGCCGGGATGCAGGGCGGGCGCAGCGCGGTCTCGGCCCGGCGGGAGCAAGGCCGGTCACACTCCGACCCTTATTGCCAAGAGTGTGCAATAAGGTCGGTGCACCGGCCATCCCGCAACCGGGGGGACACCCATGCCGCACGGCTTCACCGGCTCTGCCCGCAGCGCCGAGACCACCTCCACCGTCGAGTTCCCGGTCGACCCCTCAGTCCCCGAGCTGATCATGGCCTGGGGGCGCGGCTGGGCGGTTTCCCGGGGGACGCCCGCGCCGGTCGAGGTCCCCGGCGGCTTCCGGGTCGACGTCGGCCTGCCGGGCCATCGGGTACGCCACGTGCTGCACACCTACGACGCCGAGCTGCTCGGCCGGCTCGGTCGGGAGCTGACCGCCCCCGGCAACTGGATCAAGGTGAGTGGAGATCCGGCCGGGTTCCGGGCCGCCCTGCCCGACGGCTGGACGATGGACATCGCCGGACACCTGATGAGCGTGCGGTTCCGCGCGGAGCCGGTCGCGCCGCCCGCCGGCTACACGGTCCGGGTGCACACCGAGCCCGGCACCGGGGTGGTCGTCGCGACGGTGCACGACAGCGTCGGCGGCAGGGCCGCGTCGGGGCGGCTCGCCCCCGCCGGGGAGTTCGGCATCGTCGACCAGGTCGAGACCGAGCCGGCACACCGGCGGCGGGGGCTGGGCAGCGTCGTCATGCGTACCCTCGCCGCGCGGGCGGTGGCCGGCGGGCTGCGTACCGGAATCCTGGTCGCCACCGACGACGGCCGCGCCCTCTACCGCGCTCTCGGCTGGGACGTCCGCTCCGACGTCTCCGGGGCGTACCGCCCGGAGGTCCGGGCCGGGGCGCGGCCGCCGGGGCATCCGCGCGGCTGACCGGTCGGTCCGGGAGCGCCCCGCTGTCCAGTCCTGTCCAACCGGGTCCAGGATGCCCGGCGGCACCGTCGGACATCGATGACTCTCTGCTCAGTAGCGGCGCCGGCGGGGGTTCGGCGCAGATGCCTACCGAGGAGGAGCCAGTCCATGAGAGTCCTACCCAAGAGGGCCAACTGGGCAACATCAGCGGCGGTCGCCCTGGTGCTGGCGGCGCCGGCCCTGGCGCTGAGCCAGCCGGCGGGTGCCGCACCCGCACCCGGCCTGGACCCGGGTGCCACCGCCGAGGCGTGGGCGGCCGGCCGGGCCGCGTACGGGCCGGGGGCCAGCGAGCACCAGGCGATCGAGGCGTACTGGACGCCGGAGCGGATGCGGGCGGCGCAGCCCGTCGAGGAGTCACCCGCCTACCGGCAGGCGGTCAAGCGGTACGTCGACAGTGGACAGGCGAACCGGCAGGCGGTCGACCGGGGCGCCCGGCTGACGATCCCGCCGGCCGCCGGTGAGCTGGGTACCCCGGAGCGCGGTCCGGTGCCGGCGGCACTCAACCCGAACTTCGCCTCCAACCACCCGACGGCGCGGACCAGTGGCAAGGTCTTCTTCACCCTGCCCACCGGCAACTTCGTCTGCTCCGGGACGGTGGTCAACTCCGAGGGCCAGGACACGGTCTGGACCGCCGGGCACTGCACCCACCCGGGCGGTCCGGGCGGCGCGCTGGCCACCAACTGGGCCTTCGTGCCCGCCTTCGACGACGACCTCGCCAATCCCCGGCCGTTCGGCACCTGGACGGCGTCCCGGCTCGTCCCGGCGCCGGGCTGGACCGCCAGCTCGAACTTTGCCGAGGACATGGCGGTGGCGATCATGAACACCCTGAACGGGCAGCACATCGTCGCCCGGCTCGGCGGCCAGGGCCTGGACGTCAACCGGGGCCTGAACGTCCCGATCAACGCCTTCGGCTATCCGCAGGAGGCGCCCTTCGACGGCGGGAACCTGCTGCGCTGCTCCGGCAACTCGCAGCCGGAGTCGGCCGGTGCCACCCAGACCATCCGGATCCCCTGCGACATGACCCGGGGCTCCAGCGGCGGCGGCTGGCTGCTCAACTGGGACGGCAACTTCGGCTTCCTGTACGGCGTCAACAGCCGGATCGACCGGATCGTCAACCCGACGATCATGATCTCGCCGTTCTTCGACAACACCGCGCTGAACCTCTACAACCAGACCAGGAACCTCTGACCGTTCGACAGGTCGCCGCGGTTGTGGCGCCGTCCGGGGTGGGCCGCTGGGCCGGCCGCCCCGGACGGCGCCGACGTCATCGGGCCGGCATCGGCTGCCGCTGGGTCCGGCCGAGGAACTCCCGGATGTGGCCGGCGATCTCGTCGCCGTGCGTCTCCAGCGCGAAGTGGCCGGTGTCGAGGAGGTGGATCTCGGCGTCCGGCAGGTCCCGCTGGAAGGCGCGGGCACCCTCCGGGCCGAAGATCGGATCGTTGGCGCCCCAGACGGCGAGCAGCGGTACCCGGGTCTGCCGGAAGCACTCCTGGGCCCGGGGATAGAGGTCGAGGTTCGTCTGGTAGTCCCGGAAGAGCTGGAGTTGGTTGTCGTGGTTGCCCGGCCGGCCGAGCACCTCCATCGCGTGGTGCCAGGCGTCCGGGCTGACCAGGCTGACGTCCGGCACCCCGGTCTCGTACTGGGCCCGGACCTCCTGCTCGGTGAAGGCCAGCCGGGCGACGGCCTCGTTCTCCGGTCCGGGATCCTTCGCGTACCCGAAGAGCGGCTTCCAGAACTTCTCGACGAATCCCTCCCGGTAGGCGTTCCCGCTCTGGGTGACGATCGCCGAGATGCTCTCCGGCCGGCGCAGCAGCAGCCGCAGGGCGATCGGCGCGCCGTAGTCCTGCATGTAGACGGCGTACCGGCGGATGTCGAGCTGGTCCAGCAGCCCCATGGTGACGTCGGTGAGCGCGTCGAAGGTGTACGGGAAGTCGCCCAGGGACGGGACCGCGGAGTAGCCGAAGCCGATGTGGTCCGGCGCCACCACGTGGTAGTCGTCGGCCAGCGCCGGGATCAGGTTCCGGAACATGTGCGAGCTGGTCGGGAAACCGTGCAGCAGGACCAGCGGCGGCGCGTCCGGCGGGCCGGCCTCGCGGTAGAAGACGTCCAGGCCGTCGACCGTGGTGTTCCGGTGGTGTACCGCGCCGCTCATCGTTCCCCCGCGATCGTCCCGGCAGATTCGCCTCTTTCGCTCATACTCCCCAATCCCGGTCTTCTCCGGGCGGGTATCGACAGCGGCGGAGGTGTCCGGGCCGGCCGGGTGGGCCGGAGATCCGAGCGGCGGTGGCGGTGCCCGGTCACCCGCCCTCGGGGAGTTCCTGGCCGGTGAGGAGCCGGGCGCCGTCGAGCAGCAGCGGCTGCCAGCCGGGCGCGCCGGTACGCCCGTGCTTCGGATCGATCCCGGTGAAGATCCGTCCGCCGATGCGCACCCGGACGTGCCGGGCGGCCCAGTCGGCGGTGGCGCGCTGGCGTACCCGGCCGGGGCACCGCCAGGTGCGGTCGGCGAAGCGTACGACCTGGGAGTGCCCGTGCACCTGGCCGAAGGGCACGAACCCGCCACCGCCGTAGTACGCCAACCACGGCTCGTGCAGCTCCCAGCCCGCCTCGGCCCAGAACGGCCCGGCCGCCCGGTCCACCCCGAACTCCCCGCCCCGGAAGATCAGGGGCCCCGGGCGGTCGTTCAGCAGCCGGGCCGCGAGCGCGGCGCTCGGCGGCTCGCCCAGCTCCCGCCAGGCGCCGACCGTCAACCCGGCGTGGCAGGCCAGCAGGTCCTCGCCGTCGGCGGTGCGGATCGCGACGGCCACCCGCAGCCGGCCCTCCGCCCACCAGGAGCGGAGCAGCTCGGCGTCGGTGTCGGCGAGCCGGTCCGGCCAGAACGGCGTCCCGCCGGGCAGGTACTGCGCCTCGTGGTTGCCGGCGAGCTGGATCCACCGCTCCGGCTGGTGGTCGAGATACCAGCGGACGATCTCCAGCACCGCGCCGCTGTGCGGGCCCCGGTCGACGAGATCGCCGACCTGCACCACCGTGACGTCGTCGGGCAGGCCCGGCCGGTCGTCGTCCGCGCCGAGCGCCCGCAGGGCGTCGCGCAACTGGTCGGCGTGGCCACCGACGTCACCGATCAGCGCTATCCGGACCATCGCCGCTCCCCGGTCGGACGAACCCACTGTCGGCGAGGGTAGCTCGGCGACGGATCATCCGGCCGCCCCGTTCGTCGACTATGGACGGTGCTTCGGCCCGGTCCCGCCGGATTCGACCACGCCGGGTGCCGGCTCGACGCCGGGGCGTACCGATCGACCGGGCGGGTCCAAATTGTTGCCCCGATCCGCCCCAGCCGGGCCGATGACACCGAAGTGATCTATTAGGGTGCCTTGTCATGACTGGCGGTTCAGGTGACGGGTTCACGGTAGACCCGACAGCGCTGGAGAGCTTCTCCAAGACCAGCTACGCCCGCGCGGACGACTTCGACGAGATCCGTGGCCGGCTCCGGGACGGCGCCGTCGGGCGCTCCTCCTTCGGCATCATGCCCGCCTCGTTCACCCTCTACGAGCAGTACGAGTCGTGCCTCGACGAGTGCCTCCAGGCCCTGGCGGACGGGTCCGAGGTGATGGAGGTGATCGCCGACGCGGTCACCGCCGAGCGGGACTCGTATGTGAACAGCGACGCCGCCGCGCAGGCCCGGTTCGGCGGCTGACCAGGCACCGCCGCGACGACCCGACCGGCGCGGCACACCGAAGACCACGAAGGGGGAGGGCGCAGTGTCCACCGTCGCGCTCGAACGCAGCAAGACCTATTTCGAGCAGTTCGTCGGCTCCGTACCGGAGCCGCTCCAGGGCTTCACCCGGACGGTGTTGTCACCGTTCGAGCAGCTCCTCGAACAGGTGGCCGGCGATCCCGACGACCTGATGCGGGGCGCGGAACGCTGCCTCGCCGCGTCGAACGACGTGCTCGCGATCGCCGCCCAGCAGCAGACCGACCGGGCCCAGCTCCAGCCGCCGGCCTGGGGCGGCAGCGCACAGGAGGCGTTCCAGACCGGGCTGACCAACGTCGAGCAGACCATCCGGCAGCTCGCCGAGGGCCTCAACGCGGCCAAGGAGGTACTCGTCGAGGCGGCGAACGCGGCCGTCGACGCGTTCAACCTGCTCTGCGAGCTGATCTTCGAGTTCCTGACCGCCTTCCTGATCGAGGCGATCATCGCCGCCGCGGCGGCGTTCCTCAGCTTCGGCGCCTCGATCGCCGCCTTCGTCGTACGCTGGCTGGCCCGGCTGGCGATGACGCTGGGCCGGGGCGCCCGGATCGTCAGCAAGCTGGTCCGGATCCTCCAGAAGCTCGCCACCAAGCTGGACGACGTCAAGACGCTGCTGACCCAGTACCGCAAGCGGGTGATGGAGCTGCGCAAGCTGAAGAAGGAATACGCCATCTGGAAGCAGCAGGGCCGTACCGCGCAGGGGCGGGCGATCCTGGCGGAGCACAGCCTCAAGGTCGGCGTACCCCGCTTCGTCTTCAACCAGGTCTCGCCGGTCAACCTGAGCGGCAAGGGCGGTGCGGTGCTGGACACCGCCGTCGGCATGCACGACATCTCGGACGGGCAGAAGGACCGCAACTACGCGACCGACGGCACCTACCGGGAGGACATCGGCCCGTACACCAAGAGCGTGCAGAATCTGATCGACTCGGTGGGCTGACCGGCCGGTGGGCGGACCGGTCACCGAGGCACCGAAGCGGACGAGAGCAGGAGAGGACGACGTGGCGGAATACCCCGCGCTGGATCGGCTGGAGCAGCTCGCGAACAGCCTGGACGGGCTGCAATCCCAGATGAGCCGGCGGATCGAGGAGCTACAGGCGCAGCCGGTCGAGCTGGAGAGCGAGAGCGGTGCCGTACGGGTGGCGGTCGACCACGGCGGCCGGGTCGACCGGGTCGACATCACCTCCCGGGGCATGCGGTACAGCCCGGACCAGCTCGGCGCGGAGATCACCGGCACGATCCGGCGGGCGCAGCGGGAGGCGACCCGGCGGTTGCAGGACTCCATGCGGGAGGTGCTGGGCAACGCCGCCGACGACTACCCGCTGGGCTGAGCCGTGCCCACCGACTACCGCCACCTCTACACGGACGCGGTCACCAGCAGGCTCGAACCGGGCGAGGCGATCCTGGCGCTCAGCGAGGCGAAGCGTCCGCACGGGCTGGCGCCGGACCCGCCGCCCCGACCGCCGGAGCCGACCCCGGGCGACGGTGCGGCGGTGGCCGGCATGGGGCTGGCCAACGTGGCGCTCAGCGGCCTTGAGGCGATCGACAACATCGGCGGCGGGGGTCCGACCGACTGGCTGATCCGGCTCTTCTTCGGCCGCGCCGCACGAGGCCGGCTCGACTCGGTCGCCGCCGGCTACGTCCGGGCGGTGCCGACCGACGCCAAGCTGCTGGCCGTGGTCACCGACCGGCGGCTGGTGGTCTTCTCGGTCGCCCCCTCCACCGAGATACGGCCGTTCGGCGAGCCGACCCCGCCGGTGGCGGCGGCGAAACTGAAGCCCCTCTGGTCGGTGCCCCGGGCCGAGGTGAGCGGCGCGCGCCGACGCCGGCACCGGCTGCACGGCGCCCGGCTCCGGGTCACCTTCCGGGACGGCTCCTGGCTGGAGCTGACCGGCCCGCTCTGCATGGGCCGGCAGCGGGCCGGCGAGCTGCGCGACGCCCTGGCCGGCTGAGCCCGACCATGCCCGGGAGTTCCGCGCCGGACGACTGGCGTACGGCGTTCGCGGCCGAGGCGCGGCGGCGCGGGGTACCCGGCGCGGAGATCCGGGCGGCGCTGGCCGAGGTCGACACGTACTGCGCCGAGCCGGGCGCGGATCCGGCCGAGGCAACCGCGGATCCGGCCGAGCCGGCGGCGGATCCGGTTGAGGCGTTCGGCGAGCCGGCCGAGTATGCCGCGGCGCTCGCGCACGGGCTCCGCTCGGCGGGACCGGCCCCGCACCGGCGCTCACCCTGGCTGGGCGGCTTCGTCGCCGCCAGCACCCTGGTCGGGGTGATGGCACTGCTCGCCGGGCTGGAGGCGGTGATCGGGTACGGAACCGCCGAACTCACCGTCGGCCAGTTCGTCTCGGCCCTCGCCGGGGTGGCCGGGATGGTCCTCGCCGTCGCGCTGCTGTTCCGGGCCGGGCGGGCGTACCGGCCGGCTCCGGACTGGCGGTTCGGCCTGGTCGGGGCCGCCGCGATCGCCTGCACGACGGTACCCGTGCTGGTCTGGCAGCAGGTGGCGGTACGGCTCCCCGGCTGGCTGCCGCTCGGCGCCGGGGTACTGCTGCTGGTGGCCGCCTGGTGGCCGCTCGCCTCCGGGCGGCTCTCCGCCAACCCGCCGGCCGGGGCGACCCCGGGAGCCGCGGCGGGGGGCCCGGACCGGCGTACCCGGCTGGTCCGCTGGGGCCTGCCGGTCGCGCTGCTCTGCGTGCTCCTCGTCGCCGTCCTGCTCGGTGCCGGCGACCAGTCCTGAGCACACCGCACGCGACCGCGCCCGGGCGCCGGTACTCCGTCCGGTGTACGTGGTGCTCCAGGCGGGCAGCCGCAGGTGTCGGCCCTGGGCTGACGCGCCGCCGGCCCCTGCCGCCTAGCGTCGGTGTCGTCGACCTCACGCGGTGTGAGGCAGGCTTGCCGAAGGAGGAGGCCAGGATGACGACGACGCTGCCGCGACCACCGGACCCGGGCGGATCGGTGGTCGGAGACGACCAGCGGGTGCCGGCCCGGGACGAGGACCCGGCCGGCGGCCCCGCCATGCGGCGACGGCCGGTCTGGAACACCCTGGGCCTGGTCGCCCTGACCCTGGTCGGGGTACCGGTCGGCACCGCCGTCGCCGGTGCACCGATCACCTACGAGGGCACCCTGCCGCTGGCCGGCTGGATGGCGCTCTTCCTGCTGCTGCGCCGCCGCTGGCCGGTGGCGGCCCTGCTGGCCAGCCTGGCGGCCGTCAGCGGATTCCGGATCGCCGAGCTGACCGGTGCCGGCTGGGTCTGGCCGGCGTCGGTGATCTTCTTCGTGCTGGCCGCCGACGACACGCCCCGGCGGCACGGGCTGCGCTGGGCGGTCGGGGCCGGGCTGTTCCAACTGACCTTCGCGGTCAACTGGCAGTGGACGGCCGAGGGTCAGGCGGTGCAGCGGGCGATCGGCGAGGTCGGCGGGGAGGCGCTCGGCCTGGCCCTGACCATCGCGGTCGCGGTGGCGTTCCGGAACTGGCTGCGCTGGCGCGCCGAACTCGCCGCCGGACTGGCGCACGCCGAGCAGGAGCGGCGGCTGGAGGCGGATCGCCGGGCCGCGGAGGAGCGGTTGCAGATCGCCCGCGAGCTGCACGACGTGGTGGCGCACACCCTGACCGTGGTGGGGGTGCAGTTGCGGGTGGTGGACGAGGCGCTGGACGACTCCACCGACGAGGCGCGGGCCGCGCTGCGTACCGCCCAGGAGGTCCGGGCCAGGGCGGTGGCCGACCTGCGGTCGCTGATCGACGTGCTGCGGGCGCCGGGCGACCGGCCGGACGCGGACGCCGTCCCGGCCCCGCAGGCCGACCTGGACGGCCTGGCCGAACTCACCGCCCGGACCCGGGCCAGCGGCCTGGAGGTCGCCGTCGACGTCACCGGCGATCCCGGTACGGTCGCCGCGCCGGTCGCGCTGGCCTGCTACCGGGTGATCCAGGAGGCGCTGACCAACACGGTGCAGCACGCGGGCGCGCGACGGGCCACCGTCCGGTTGGCGATCACCACCGATTCGGTACGACTCGAGGTGCGCGACGACGGCAACGGCCCCGGCCCGGCGGCGGTGCCGGGACACGGCATCAACGGGATGCGGGAGCGGGTCGCCGCCCTCGGCGGTACCTTCACCGCCGGAGCGGCCGACGGCGGCGGGTACGCGGTCCGCGCCACGATCCCGGTGGCAGGCTTCCGGCCGTGACGATCAGGGTGCTGCTCGCCGACGACCAGGCCCTGGTGCGGGCCGGATTCCGCAGCCTGCTGCGCCGGGGCCGGGAGATCGAGGTGGTCGGCGAGGCGGGCAGCGGCGACGAGGCGGTGCGGCTGGCCCGTACCCTGCGCCCGGACGTGGTGCTGATGGACATCCGGATGCCGGGGCTGGACGGCCTCGCCGCCACCGAGCGGATCGTGACCGACCCGGCGATGTCCGGCTGCCGGGTCATCATCCTGACCACCTTCGAGACCGACGAGTACGTCTTCGCCGCCCTGCGGGCCGGCGCCAGCGGATTCCTCACCAAGGAGATCGAGCCGGCCCAGCTCCGCCAGGCGGTCGGGATCGTCGCGGCCGGCGAGGCGCTGCTCTCGCCGAGCGTCACCCGCCGGGTCATCGAACAGTTCGCGCACCGGCCGGTGGCGGCCACCGACACCGAGGCGCGGCTGTCGGTGCTCACCGAACGGGAGCGCGAGGTGCTCCGGCTGGTCGCCACCGGGCTCTCCAACGAGCAGATCGCCGGGCGCCTCTTCATCAGCCCGCTGACCGCCAAGACCCACATCACCCGGGCGATCGCCAAGCTCGGCGTCCGGGACCGGGTCCAGTTGGTGATCGTGGCGTACGAGACCGGCCTGGTCCGACCCGGCAGCGCGGCCGAGCCGTCGGGCTGAGCCCGGCGGCCGGAGGGCGGACCGGAGGCGGCCGTTCGATCGACGGGGATCGGTGGAACGGCCGAGCGGTACCCGGTCCGGATTCGGCTAGCCTGCACCCGGTTCTGTCCTCAAAGGAGACGAGCGGGGATACGTGGAACACGGGGTTGCCGATCAGGATCAGCGTGTCCGCGCACCGGAGCGACCGACGACAGAACCGGAGCCGTCCGGAGCGGGCCGGGCCGGCACCCTCGTCCGGCGCGGCCTGTCGGCGCTCCGCCCGCTGCTCTTCGCCGGTGCCGTCGGACTGGTGGTGCTGGCGATCCACGCCCTGGCGGTGCGGGCCGGGGTCAGTCCCCGGTCCGGGCGTACCGAGTACGGCCTGCACACCGCCGCGTTGGTCGTCGCCGCCCTCGCCGTGCTCGCCGTCTGGTGGGCCCGGCGCCGGGGCCGGACCTGGGATGCCGACCTGCTGCCGGCGCTCTTCGGCGGCCTCGCCGCGCTGACGCTGCTCACCGCGCTGCACGGCACCCCGTTCGACGCCAACGGCCTACAGGGCGACCAGACGTTCCGGACCGCCATCGTCACCCGGTTCGCCGACTCGTGGCGGCTCGCCGACTACACCTACCGGGACCTGCCCGCCTACTACGCGCCGGGCTTCTTCTGGCTGCTCGGCCGGGCCGCCGACCTGGCCGGGGTGGCGCCGTGGAAGATGCTCAAGTACGGCCTGGTCGCGGTGGGCTTCCTCACCCCGCTCGTCTCGTACCTGTGCTGGCGCCGCCTGGTGCCGCTGCGGGTCGCGGCGCTCATCTCGGCGGTGCCGCTGATCGCCCCCGAGCTGTACGAGTCGTACGGCTGGCTGGTGCTGGTCGCGATCGTGCCGTGGTGGCTGGAGGCGGTACACGGGCTCACCCGGCCGGGGTTGCGGCCCCGGCACCCGGTCCTGCTCGGCCTGATCGGCGCGGTGCTGTTCTGCGTCTACTACTACTATTTCTTCCTCTTCGTCATTGTCTTCGCCCTGTTCCTGGCGGTGCAGCGGTGGCGTGCCGAGTTCAGTTGGCGGGTCGTCGGGCGGGGCCTCGGGGTGCTGGGCATCGCGGCGGCCGGTGCCGCGCCGTACTGGGCGCCGCTGGCCTGGAACTTCCTCACCGCCGCCCGGTTCGAGTCGCTGAACAACCGGTGGATCACCCTGAACTCCGGCGACCTGGCCCTGCCGATGCTCTCGCCCTCGGTGCTCGGCGCGCTCTGCCTCTTCGGCCTCGGCTTCCTGGTGGTGACGCTCCGGGAGGCGCTGTCCCGGTCGCTGCTGATCGTCCTCGTCTCGCTCTATGTCTGGCACGCGCTGGGCTGGCTCTTCGCCGCCGTCGACATGCCGCTGATGTCGTTCCGGATGAAGGCCGTGGTCCCGGTGGTACTGCTGGCCGGGGCGGCGATGGGGCTGGTCCGGCTGACCCGGTACGCCGTGGACCGGCTGCCGGCCGCGACCGTCTCCGCCGGGCAGCTCTGGCGGGTGGTGGCGCTCGGCGGGGTGCTGCTCGCGGTCTTCGCCACGGACCGGTTCGTCAGCACCGTGGTCGACGACGACCGGATCAGGGTCGCGCACAACGAGACGTTCCCGGACGGCCGGCTGCCCGGCTTCCACGACGAGGAGGCGAAGCCGAAACTGCCGGCGGCGGAGGCGGTGCACGCGGTGATCTCCGAGCGGTACCGGGGCTCCGGGCATCCGGTCGTGCTCTCGGACCGGGCGAACCTCTTCGCCTTCTACCCGTACTACGGGTTCGTGCAGTGGACCGCGAACTACTCCCACCCGACCGCCCGCTACCACGACCGGCTCGACTTCCTCGACGAGGTGGCCCGGGCGGGCAGCCCGGCCGAGTTCGCCGGCCGGACGGCCGACAACCCGTACGACCGGATCGACGTGCTGGTGCTGCGCGTCGAGAAGGACAATCTGATCTTCCACAGCTCCGACGACGCCTTCCCGTTCGGCACGAAGAGCCGGACGGTCCGGATACCGGTCCGGCTGGTCGGAGCGGAGCACTTCGCCAGCACCACGATCGACGGGTACCTGGTGGCGGTGCGCCGGTCCTGATCCGGCCGGTCGGCGGAGTCGGCGGTGAAACCCGGGCGAGCCCGGGTCGGGGCAACGATTAGGCTTGCAGGGTTCTGTCCGGATGCCGCCGGGGGGCCGGCTGCCGCCCGAGAGCTGGAGTCTTGATGAGCACGACCGTCCTGCCCTCGTACGACGACGTCGTCGAGCGCTACGCCCCGGTGATCGGCCTGGAGACCCACGTCGAGCTGGGCACGAAGACCAAGATGTTCTGCGGCTGCCCGACCGACTTCGGCGGCGAGCCGAACACCCGGGTCTGCCCGGTCTGCCTCGGGCTGCCCGGCTCGCTGCCGGTGGCCAACCGGGCCGCGATCGAGGCGACCATCCGGATCGGTCTCGCGCTGAACTGCTCGATCGCGCCGTGGAGCCGGTTCGCCCGGAAGAACTACTTCTACCCGGACATGCCGAAGAACTACCAGATCAGCCAGTACGACGAGCCGCTCTGCGTGGACGGCTGGCTCGACGTCGAGGTCGACGGGGAGATGGTCCGGATCGGCATCGAGCGGGTGCACCTGGAGGAGGACACCGGCAAGACGCTGCACGTCGGTGGCGCCACCGGGCGGATCCACGGCGCGACCGAGTCGCTGGTCGACTACAACCGGGCCGGCATTCCGCTGGTCGAGATCGTCACCAAGCCGATCCCGGGTACCGGCGCGAAGGCTCCGATCGTGGCCCGGGCGTACGTCACCGAGCTGCGGGACGTGATCCGCTCGCTCGGCGTCTCCGACGTCCGGATGGAGGAGGGCTCGCTGCGCTGTGACGTGAACACGTCGCTCTCGCCGGCCGGCTCCGCCGAGTGGGGCACCCGGACGGAGACCAAGAACGTCAACTCGCTGCGTTCGGTCGAGCGGGCGGTCCGCTCGGAGATGCTGCGCCAGGCGGCCGTACTCGACTCCGGCGGCCGGATCGTGCAGGAGACCCGGCACTTCCACGAGGACACCGGCGACACCACGCCCGGCCGGTCCAAGGAGACCGCCACCGACTACCGCTACTTCCCCGAGCCGGACCTGGTGCCGCTGGCCCCGGACGCGGCCTGGGTCGCCGAGCTGAAGGCGGGCCTTCCGGAGCTGCCCCGGGTGCACCGGCGGCGGTTGCAGCAGGAGTGGGGGCTGAACGACCACGACATGCAGTCGGTGCTGAACGCCGGTGCGGTCGAACTGATCGAGCAGACGGTGGCCGCCGGCACCACCCCGGCGGGTGCCCGGAAGTGGTGGCTCGGCGAGCTGTCCCGGCGGGCCAACGAGGCCGGCGTCGAGCTGGCCGCCGTCGGCGCCACCCCGGCCCAGGTCGCCGAGCTGCAGAAGCTGGTCGACGCGGGGAAGCTCAACGACAAGCTGGCCCGTACCGTGCTGGAGGGCGTGGTGGCCGGCGAGGGCTCGCCGAGCGAGATCATGGCCGCCCGTGGCCTGGAGGTGGTCTCCGACACCGGGGCGCTGACCGCCGCCGTGGACGAGGCGATCGCGGCCAACCCGGAGATCGCGGCGAAGGTGCGGGACGGCAAGGTGGCCGCGGCCGGCGCCCTGGTCGGGGCCGTCATGAAGAGCACCCGGGGCGCGGACGCCAAGACCGTCCGCTCGCTGATCCTCTCCCGGCTCGGCGTCGAGGGCTGAGGTGTGCCGAAGGGCCCCCGCTCATAGTTTTCTGTAGTAGCGGGGGCCCTTCGTCACACCCACCTGCGGCCTCAGCCGGTGGGGGTCGGGTCGGGTGGCGGGGCGCCGGCCGGCGGGACCGGGCTCGCCGGGGTCGGCGTACCGGGGGTCGGGGTGGGCGGCACCGGTGGCTCCGGCTCCTCCACGACGTGCCGTTCCAGGTTGACCTGCGCCTCGCCGGTGCCGCCGAGCAGGATGTCGTCGTACGCCTGGAGCGCCCGCTGCTGGTTGAAATAGAGCACCGACATCGCCAGCGGTGTCGGCTTGTCGCCCTCCAGGCCGCGCAGCCCCGCCCCGCCGGTGGAACCCTGCACCTGTAGCTGGGTCGGCATCGCGTCCGGCACCGGTGGCAGCTCGCGCACCTCCCGGTGGTGGGTGTGCCCGGCCAGCACCAGCGGTACGACTCCGGAGAGCGCGTCGGCCGACGCCGGATCGTGCACCAGGGCGATGTCGACCGGCTTGCCGGAGACCCGGATCGTCGAGGCGAGCTGCTCGCCGGCCCCGGCGACCTGGTCGACCGTCTGCGGCAGGGCGCCGGAGCCGGCCGGCGAGGTCTCCTTGTCCGGGGTGAACCGGGGGTCCCCGATGCCGGCGATGGTCAACCCGGCGACGTTGACGATCGAGTTGTTCAGCACGATCGCGTTCGGCTGCCGGTCGACGGCGGCGGCGGTTGCCGGCGAGTCGTGGTTGCCGCGGATGAAGACGTACGGGACCTTGAGCAGGCCGATGGAGCCGACGAAGGACGCCTCCGGCTCGCTGCCCCAGTCGGTCATGTCCCCGGTGTCGATCACCACGTCGATCTTGAACTGCTCGACGACCGTCCGGACCACCTGCCAGGCGGTCGGGTTCAGGTGCAGGTCCGAAACGTGCAGCACCCGTACGGTGCCCTGCTCCTGGTCGAAGACCGGCAGGGTGGAGACGGTGGTGTAGAGCTGGCTGACGTTGCCGACCATCCGTTGGAGCTGATCGGCGTACCGGCCGTAGTCGTTGGCGATCCGCCGGGCGTCGCCGACGATCGCCGGGGCGTTGACGAGCAGGCCCTCGTAGCGGGGCTCCTCGATCGAGTCCGGCCGGAAGGTCAGCGCGGCGATGCCCAGGCTGCCGCCGGTGATCACCAGCGCCAGCCCGCCGGCCCAGGCCACCCGGCGGGTACGCCGGAAGACCAGCGCCGCCAGGATCATGGTGGCCAGTACGGAGACCGCGACGGTGCGTACCCCGACCCGGATCACCCCGTTGGTCACGTCGCTGACGGCGGACTGGCTGGCCCGGCTGATGCTGGCCGGATCGTCGATAAGTGCCTCGGTGCGGCGCTGGTCGAGCGAGCCGAGCCGGACGGAGAGGTGCGCGGGGCCGGCATGGCTGCTGAGCTGGAGCGCGCCGAGCGGCGGGATGGTGACGGTGGTGCCGCCCTCGACCGAGGGTGTGATCGCCATCTCCGCCCGGAAGGGCCCGATGTCGGTCTGCATCCGCCCGCCGAGCAGGGCGCCGACCACGATCCCGACCACCGTGACGGCGATGATCGACAGGGCCAGTCCGGCCCGACGGCTCGGTTTCGAGGTCAGGACGGCGCGGCAGCCCCGTACGGCGGTACGCGACCAGCCCAGCACACGCCGAGCCGCCGGAGGCGTCGTGCCGCCGGCGGCTCGGGTGTCATTCCTCCGCCTGTCCATGCTCAATCATCACCTGCCCAAAGCGACATCTTCGAAACCCGCCGCAGGTGCCGCGCCATTTCCACCGCGGGTATGAGCCAACTCACCGGCCGCCCGCCCGGCCGTCCAGCCGGAGGGGTCAGCTCCGGCCGGCCGTACCGCCGGAGAAGACCAACCGGAAGATCCGGTCGTCCTGGGGAGCGGGGTCGCGCTTGCCGTCGTGGTTGGAGGTGGAGATCCACAACGAGCCGTCCGGTGCGGCGACCGCGGTGCGGAGCCGACCGTACTCGCCGACGAGCAGCGGGCGGGGCTGGCCCAGCACGGTGCCGTTCGCGGTGAGTTCCACCAGCCAGAGCCGCTCGCCCCGCAGGCAGGCGGCCACGAAGACCCGGTCGATCATCGCCGCCCCGGAACAGGACGCCTCGGCGGTGGTCCAGGTGACCAGCGGGTCGGCGTACTTGTCGGCGTCGGCGCCGCTGCCGCCGCGCCCCTCGACCTCGGGCCAGCCGTAGTTCTTGCCCGGCGTGATCAGGTTGATCTCGTCCCACTGGTTCTGCCCGAACTCGGTGGCGTAGAGGCGCTTGTCGGCGTCCCAGGCGATGCCCTGCACGTTGCGGTGCCCGTAGGACCAGACCAGCGAGTTCGGGAAGGGGTTGCCCGGGGCCGGCTTGCCGGCCGGGGTCATCCGGAGGATCTTGCCGCCGAGGCTCCTGAGGTCCTGGGAGAGGCCGCGCTCCGAGGCGTCCCCGGTGGTGGCGTAGAGGAAGCCGTCCGGGCCGAAGCCGAGGCGACCGCCGTTGTGGATGCCGGAGAGCGGGATGCCGGTGACGATCGGCGTCGGCTCGCCCCCGAGGGTCAGCTTGGCGATCCGGTTGTCCTCGGCGGTCGAGTAGTAGACGAAGACCGACCTGTCCCGCTGGTAGCCGGGGGAGACCGCGATTCCGAGCAGGCCGCCCTCGCCGGCCGCGTCGACCTCGTCGAGGGTCTGCACGGTAGTGACCTTGAGGCCGTTCGTGTCGGATTCCGGCCCGACCTTCAGGATCTTGGCGGTGTCCCGCTCGGTCACCAGCGCGCCGCCGTCGGGCAGGAACGCGATCCCCCACGGGATCTGCAACCTGCTGGCCAGCACCGTGGCCGCGACCTGCTGCCCGGCTCCGTTCTGGCTGGGCGAGACGGAGGGGGTGGGGAACTTCGGCGGTTCGCCGGCCGGGTCCGGTTCCGGCTCGCCGAAGGCACAACCACTCGTGACGAGCACGGCCGCCGCACAGAGCGCGACCGCCGCGCGCCGACGGCTGAGTCTGGGGTACGGGCGAGCGCTCACCCGGCCCAGCGTAGTCCGATCCCACCGTGTGCCGTCGGTTCGCTCGATCATTCCACCGATCTTCCGGAGTCGTCGCTGCTCGGGGCGCCGGCCGGCATGGTGGGGCCGGCAGGTCGCCCCGGCCGGGCACCGGGATCGGCGACCGTCAGCGGGACGAGTCGTGCCGTCCGGGACGGGTTCCCGGCAGGGGACGATGATCCACTCTCGACCCTCCGGCCCCGGCCCGGATCGAATCAATCACGTCGACAAGCCGCGAACGGTGCCGAGGAGATGAATCGGGCATGTCGCCGAGGCTCCCGCCGGTCCGGCCGTGCGAGACTCCCCGGCATGGCGCTCGCCACCTCGCCGGAGCTGACCGGGTCGCCACCCCGGCCCGCCCGGCGGCGACCCGGGCCCGGGCACGTCGCCGCCGCGCTCGGCGTGCTCGGTGTCGGCTACCGGCTGGCGCTGCTGCTCGCCGAGGTGCCGCCCGGCAACAGCGACGAGGCGGTCACCGGGCTGGTGGCCCGGCACGTGGCACAGGGGCGGGAGTTTCCGCTCTTCTTCTACGGCCAGTACTACATGGGCGCCCTGGAGTCCTATCTCGCCGCGCCGCTCTTCGCGGTCCTCGGCTCGTCCACCCTCGTACTGCGGCTGCCCAACCTGCTGCTCTACGCCGCCTTCCTGGCGCTGATGTGGCAGCTCACCCGTCGGCTCTACACCCCCTGGCTGGCGGCGGCCACCGTCGGCCTGCTCGCCCTCGGCTCCGACCGGATCGTGAAGAACCAGCTCATCGCGGGTGGCGGCTATCCGGAGATGAACCCGGCCGGCGCGCTGCTGGTACTGCTGGCGGTCAACCTCGGCCTCGGCGTCGTCCGCCGGCCCGCCCCGGCGTACGCGGGCTTCGGGCTGGTCGCCGGACTCACCCTCTGGGACGACTGGCTGATCCTGCCGTACGTCGGCGCGGCAGCCGCGGTGCTGCTCGGGTTCCGGTGGCGGGCACTGGCCGGCCGGGCCGGGTTGGCGCTCGGCGCCGGGCTGGCGCTCGGACTCGTCCCGATCGTGGCGCACAACCTGACCGCCGCGCCAGCAGACCGCTCGCTGGCCGTCTACGCCGCGCTCGGCGGCGGCGCCGGTTCGTGGCCGGAGCGACTCTACGGCGGCGTCCTGCTCGGACTGCCGATGGGTACCGGGCTCTGCCCACCCGGCCGGTGCGCGCCCTGGCAGTTGGGCTGGGGCGTCGTCTACCCCGTGCTGCTGGCCGTCGCCGCCGGGGCGGCCTGGCGGGCGCTGCGCCGCGCCACCGACCGGGCGGCCCGGGTCCGGCAGGCCGGCCGGCTCGCCCTGCTCGGCGCGGCAGCGCTGACCCTGCTGGCGTACGCCGGCAGCGGTGCCGCCGCGAGAACCCCGGTGGAGAGCGCGCGCTACCTCTCGGTACTGCTCATCTCGACCCCGGCCGTGCTCTGGCCGCTCTGGTCGGTGCTGACCCGGCCGCCCGGCACGGTCCCGGGCCGGCCCCGGAGGGCGGCGGCCGTCCGGCTGGCGGCGGCGGCCCCGCTCGCCGGGCTCGCCGTCAGCATGCTGCTGGCCAGCGCCGCCCTGGTCGCGGCCGGTCCCGAACTGGCCCGGAAGGCCGCACAGCGCCGGGACCTGGTCACCGGCCTCGACCGGCTGGGCGTACGCCGGTTCTACACCGACTACTGGACCTGCTACGACGTCATCTTCCTCAGCCGGGAACGACTCGTCTGCGCCGTGCTCGGCGCCGACCTGCGCCCCGGCTGGGACCGTCACCCCCGCTACCCCCGACTCGTCGCCGAGGCGGACCGGCCGGCGTTCGTCATCGCCGAGCGCTCCCCGCTGGACGCGGCGGTCCGGGCACACCTGCGCGGGAGCGGCCTGCCGGTCACCGTCACCACCGTGGCCGGACACCACGTCTACCAGCCGTCCGGGCCGGTCGGCCTGCCGCTGCGCTGAGGCCGGCGCGACGACCCCGCCCACCGGCCCCGCCCACCGGCCCCGGCGGGTCGCGGCTTGCGAGGGCGACCGCCGGTACCCGGCCGCCGAGGACTATCGTCGGCGTCCGTGAAGGTGTGGATTCCCCATCCCGAAGGTCTGGAACTGCTCGGCGAGATTCCCGAGGGCGTCACCGTGGAGATCGCCCCGACACCCGACCGGCTCCCCTCGGACCCGGCCGGAGTCCGGTTCTGGGTGCCGCCGTTCCTCGCCCAGGCCGCCGCGGTGCCGATCGCGGCCAAGCTGCCCGACCTGCGGGTGGTGCAGCTGCTCTCGGCCGGGGCGGACACCTGGGCCGGCCGGCTGCCGGAGCACGTCACCCTCTGCGACGCGCGCGGGGTGCACGACTCGTCCACCGCCGAGTGGGTGGTCACGGCGATCCTGTCGTACCTGCGGTCGTTCCCGTTCTTCGCCCGCGCCCAGGCCCGGCACGAGTGGTCGTACGACCAGGTCAATCCGACCGACGAGCTGGCCGGCAAGCGGGTACTCGTCGTCGGCGCGGGTTCGATCGGTGCGGCCACCCGGGCCCGGCTGGCGCCGTTCGAGGTGGGCCTGACCATGGTCGCCCGGACCGCCCGCCCCGCCGAGCAGGTCCACGGCGTCGACGACCTGCCGACGCTGCTGCCCGAGGCGGACGTGGTGGTGCTGCTGGTGCCGCTCACCGAGGCCACCCGGGGGCTGGTCGACGCCGGGTTCCTCGCCGCGATGCCGGACGGTGCCCTGCTGGTCAACGCCGCCCGTGGACCGGTGGTCGACACCGACGCCCTGGTCGCCGAGTTGACGACCGGCCGGATCTCGGCGGCGCTGGACGTCACCGAGCCCGAGCCGCTGCCGCCCGGGCACCCGCTCTGGGACCTGCCCAACGTACTGCTCACCCCGCACGTCGGCGGCTCGGTACGCGGGCTGCTGCCCCGTGGCTACCGGCTGGCCGGCGAGCAGTTGCGCCGCTTCGTGGCCGGAACCCCGCTGATCAACGAGGTGGTCGACGGCTACTGAGCCGGACGCCCCGAGACCGGCGGGGAGGCGCCCGCCAGGAGAGTCAGTCGGCGGGCTGGCCCGGGGTGGGGCGGGGCTCGCCGAGCGGCTGGCCGCTGGCGGCGACCAGACCGGGCAGGTCGGCGGCCCGGACCGCGGGCAGGGCCGTCGTCCGGCCGTCGTGCAGCCGTACCACCGCCTGGCCGCGCGGGTCGGACGCCAGCTCCACGATCTCGGACCAGGCGATGCTGCGCTGGCCCAGCAGTGCCCGGATCCGTACCCCGTCACGGTCGGCGTCGGTGCCGGCCCGCCAGGCCCAGACGCCGACCGCCACCGGCACCAGCAGCAGCGGGGTCAGATACCAGCGGGAGCTGGCCAGCGGAAGGGCGCCGAGGAACGCGATGAGCGCGGCCACCCAGATTGCCTGGCTGTGCCGGAAGCGGAGTGTGCCGGTCTTACCCACCCGGCGATTTTCGCACCCCGGCCCGCCGGGTCGGGCGTGGGCCTCGGCCGGCCGGGCCGAGTGGGGTCGGCCGGGTGGCCGGTACCGCTGGCCGAGCCGGGGTGGAGCGGGCTTGACCGGTTGAGGGAAGATTTCCCGAGCAACCCGGAGTGGGAGACCCCTACCATTGAACCTCTTCAACCTGGGCAGCCCGGCGTACGCGTCCCGGCCGACGACCGCGACCGGGACGGACCGCAAGGGAAGGTCGAAAAAGGTTCGATACGTAACCATGCCCCCTGCCGATCGTTGGGGGTTGATAGGACTGGTTTCGGCCGTTCGGTCGGACCGGGCCTGACCTGCACCACGTCCGTGCCCCCTCTGCGAAGGCATCCCGCCATGTTCGTGGCGCACATCGCGGACGGCCGAGCCCGCCGGCTGGTCGTCCGGGTCACCGAGAGCGGTGCCCCAGTTCTCGCCGTAGCCGTCCTGCTCGCCGCCCACGTCGGCGCACTGCCGCCCTACGCCGCCGTCGCCGCGGCCGTCGGCATGGTCGCCGCCGCGGCCGCCGCTCGGCTGGTCCGGCTGGCGATCCGACTGCACCGGGGCGGTACCGGCTTCGGCCCGTGCCGGGGCGCCGGATTCCTCGGCTTCGGCCTGATCGCCAGCGCGCTCTCCGCGCTCGCCCTCTTCCTGGCGCCGCCCGGTGCCCGGTCGACGGTGGCGCTCGGCGGGCTGGTGCTGGCGTTCGCCCTCTACCTGCTCGGCATGATGATGCTGCCCGGCGCCGCGAGCACGGTGCCGGTACGGCTGCGTCGTGCCTTCGACGGGCTGAGCCTCGGGATCAGTCTCGCCTTCTCCGCCTGGGTGATCCCGCCCCGCGAGCTGCCGCCGCTCGCCATGGTCGCGGCGCTCTTCGCCGTCGTCGGCCTGCCGGTGGTCACCATCACCACGCTGCGGGCGTACGAGCACCGGCGCTCCGCCGCGTTCTGCGGCATCGGCGCCGGACTCGCCGTCTTCGGGCACTCGCTGATCGCGGTACTGATCGCCTACGGCGCGCCGGTGACCGCGCTGCCGCTGGTCGCCATCTCGCTGGTCGCCGGTCCGGCACTGATCGCCGCCGGTGCCCGCCGGGCCAATCCGGTGGCGCAGCCGAACGGTGCGCCGACCGAGCCGCAGACCACCCTGACCGCCTATCCGCTGCTGACCATCCCGGCGATCCTGGCGACGCTCTCCGCGCTCTGGCACCTGGCCACCGTCGGCCACTTCGACTCCACCTCGATCCTGCTGGGCCTGGCCGTGATCCCGACCCTGGTGGTCCGGGAGGTGCTGGTGATGCTGGACATCCGCCGGTACGCCAAGCGGCTGGCCGAGCAGGAGGCGCACTTCCGCTCGCTGGTCTCCGGGGCCAACGACCTGACGATGATCGTCGGCGAGGACCTGCTCATCCGCTGGCAGTCGCCGACCGCGGCCCGGCTCTTCGGGCTCTCCGACGCCGACGTGCGGGGTCGGGCGTTCCCCAACCTGATGCATCCGGACGACGCCGCCGACGTCACCCAGGTACTCACCGACGTGCTCGCCGGGCGTGACGTGCCGACCGGCCGGCCGCAACTGGTCACCGCCCGGCTGCTGGACGGGCACGGCGCCTGGCGGGACACCGAGTCCACGGTCAGCGACCAGCGGGCGGTACCCGAGGTGGCCGCGCTGGTGGTGCACGTCCGGGACGTCAGCGAACGGCAGCGGCTGGAGCGCAAGCTCAACGAGCTGGCCTTCACCGACGAACTCACCGGGCTGGCGAACCGCCGGGAACTGATGCGGACCATCGTGACCCAGCGGGCGGTGCCCGGGCACACCGGCGCGCTGCTGGTGATCGACCTGCACGGCATGTCCGGGATCAACGACTCGCACGGGCGGCAGATGGGCGACGCCGTACTCGCCGAGGCGGGCCGGCGGCTCAAGACCGGTGTCGGTGCCGCCGACGTGGTGGCCCGGCTGGGCGGGGACGAGTTCGCGGTGGTGACCGTGGACCGGCCGGTGCTGGCGTACGCGATGGGGACCCGGCTGCTGACCGCGCTGACCGAGCCGTACCCGATGCCCGGCGCGGTGCTCTACCTCGGCACCAGCATCGGCCTGGCCGACCTCTCCGGCGGGGACGGTGTCGACGACGTACTCCGCCGGGCGGACCTGGCCCGGCTGCGGGCCCGGCAGCTCGGCCGCAACCGCGTCGAGTGGTACGACGACGAGCTGGAGGAGCAGTTCACCCGCCGGCTCGACCTGGAGCGCGAGCTGCCCGGTGCGGTGCAGCGGGGCGAGCTGGACCTGGTCTACCAGCCGGTGCTCGACCTCGACGACCAGCAGCCGGTGGGGACCGAGGCGCTGCTGCGCTGGCGGAACCCGGCGCTCGGCACCGTGCTGCCGGCCGAGCTCCTGCCGGTGGCCGAGGACCTGATGGTGGTCGAGGAGCTGGGCCGCTGGGTGCTGGACACCGCCTGCCGGCAGTTGGCCGCCTGGTCGCAGCGGCCCCGACGGCTCTGGATGTCGGTCAACATCTCGTCCCGGGAGCTGACCGCCCCCGAGTTCGTCCGCTGGGTGAGCACCTCGCTGGCCGAGCACCGGATCGAGCCGGACCGGCTGGTGCTGGAGATCGCCGAACCCCGGGGCGGGGTGGACGTGCCGGCGGTGGTGACCCAGCTCGCCGGGTTGCGGGCGCTGGGGGTGCGGACCGCGTTGGACGACTTCGGCAGCGGGCAGGCGTCGCTGGCCCAGCTCCGCCGGCTGCCGGTCGACTTCCTCAAGGTCGACCGGACCCTGGTGACCGAGGGTGGCACCCGGGAGGGCGAGAGCAAGCCCTTCATCGACGTACTGGTCAGTCTCGGCAAGAGGTTCGGCTTGGAGATCATCGCCGAGGGCCTGGAGTCGCCGGGGCAGGTCGAGCAGGCCCGCAGGGCGGGCTGCAAGCTCGGCCAGGGGTACGCACTCTCCCGACCCGCTCCGGCAGAGCGGGTCGAGGCGTACCTGGAGGAGTTCCCGAGCCCGTCCCGCTGACCGCCGGACCGGTCAGCCGACGACCGGGCCGGTCAGCCGGCCGCGTAACCCGGCATCGGGTACGCCGCCAGCAGGTCCCGGACCTCACCGGCGATCCGGTCGAGGGCTGCCTCGTCGTCCTTGATCGCCGCGCTGACCGCCTCGTCCATCCAGGCCGCCACCTGCGGCATCTGCTCCTCGGTCAGCCCCCGGGTGGTCAGCGCCGGTGTGCCGAGCCGGATGCCGGAGGGGTCGAACGGCTTGCGCGGGTCGTACGGCACGGTGTTGTAGTTGAGTTCGATCCCGGCCCGGTCCAGCGCCTGCGCGGCCGGCTTGCCGGCGATGCCCTTGCCGGTCAGGTCGGCGAGGATCAGGTGGTTGTCGGTGCCGCCGGAGGAGAGGGTGAAGCCCCGCTCGACCAGCGCCGCCGCCAGTGCCTTGGCGTTGGCGACGACCTGGTGGGCGTACCGGCGGAACTCCTCGGTGCCGGCCTCCCGCAGCGCGACCGCGATGCCGGCGGTGGTGTGGTTGTGCGGGCCGCCCTGGAGGCCCGGGAAGACGGCCTTGTCGACCGCGGCGGCGTGCTCGGCGGTCGTCATGATCATGGCGCCGCGCGGGCCCCGCAGGGTCTTGTGCGTGGTGGTGGTGATCACGTCGGCGTGCCCGACCGGCGACGGGTGGGCGCCACCGGCGACCAGACCGGCGATGTGCGCGATGTCGGCCACCAGCACCGCACCGACCTCGCGGGCGATCTCGGCGAAGCCGGCGAAGTCGATGGTGCGCGGCACGGCGGTGCCGCCGCAGAAGATCAGCTTGGGGCGCTCCCGGCGGGCCAGGTCGCGGACCTCGTCGAGGTCGATCCGGCCGGTCTCCGCCGAGACGCCGTAGCGGACCGGGTTGAACCACTTGCCGGTGGCCGAGACCGACCAGCCGTGCGTGAGGTGGCCGCCCATCGGCAGCGCCATCCCGAGCACCGTGTCACCGGGGGAGAGGAACGCCAGGTAGACGGCGAGGTTGGCCGGGGAGCCGGAGTACGGCTGCACGTTGGCGTGGTCGACCCCGAAGAGTTCCCGGGCCCGGGTGACGGCGAGCGTCTCGATCGGGTCGATGAACTGCTGACCCTCGTAGTAGCGGCGGCCCGGGTAGCCCTCGGAGTATTTGTTCGTCAGCACCGTGCCGCTGGCCTCCAGCACGGCCGTCGAGACGTAGTTCTCGGAGGCGATCATCCGCAGCTTGTCGTGCTGCCGGGTCGCCTCGGACTCGATCAGCGTCGCCAACTCCGGGTCGGCGGCGGTCAGGCTGGGAATCGGTGGTACGTGCACGGTGGTCGTCCTCCTGGCTTGGCTCCGCCTCGCCGCCGATGCTATCGGTTGCCCGGCCGTCGCCCGCAGCCGATGCCCCGGGCTCGGAGCCGACCGGTGCCCGGGGCTCAGGGCTGCCGGGGCGGTGCGGTGCTGCCGCGCGGGATGAGGTGCGCGGTCTCGTCCTGGAAGTCGCCGAGCGGCTGCCCGGCGATCGCGGCGAGGAGCCGGCCGGCGGCGTGCGCCCCGTACGCCGGGATGTCCCGGTGCAGCGCGGTCAGCGACGGGTGCACGAGCTGGCAGAGCGGCGAGTCGTCCCAGGCGACGATGGAGACGTCGGTCGGCACGGTCAGCCCCATCTCCTGGGCGACCGAGAGTCCGGCGATCGCCATCACGTCGTTGTCGTACACGATGGCGGTCGGCCGGTCGGCGGAGCTGAGCAGGCGTCGGGTCGCCCGCGCGCCCTCCTCGCCGCTGTAGTCGGACGAGACGGTGACGGTGCGCTCCAGCCCGAGCCGGCGGCAGGCGGTGCCGAACGTCTCGGTGCGGATCTCGGTGTGCAGCAGCCCGGGCAGGCCGCCGACCCGGGCGATCTGGCGGTGGCCGAGCGCGACGAGGTATTCGAGCACCTCGGTCAGGGCCACCGACTCGTCCGACCAGACGTAGTCCGGCCCGCCACGGTCGCCCGGCCCACCGATCACCACCGCCGGCAGGCCCAGCTCGGCCAGCACCGGCAGCCGGCGGTCGTCGATCCGCAGGTCGCAGACGAGTACGCCGTCCACCCGCCGCTCGCCCCACCAGCGCCGGTAGACGGCGATCTCGGCCTCCGGGCTCGCCACCACCTGGAGGGTCAGCGCGTACGACCGGGCGGAGAGTTCCGCCTCGACCCCACTGATCAGCTCCATGAAGAACGGCTCGATGCCGAGGATCCGGGCGGGCCGGCAGAGCGCCAGCCCGACCGCGTTGGCGGTGGCTCCGGAGAGTGCCCGGGCCGCGCTGTTCGGGTTGAAGCCGATCTCCTGGGCGATCGCGAGAATGCGTTGCCGGGTGGCGTCCGAGACGCCGGGCTGCCCGTTGAGGGCGTAGGAGACGGCGCCCTTGGAAACCCCGGCCCGGCGGGCCACATCCGCGATTGTCGGCCGCTTCACCCGGCGCTCCTTCGTCTGCGCCGACCCGAATTCGCAGCGGGCCGGTCGGCTCACCCGCACGCCGGGTCGTGCTGCCGCACGCGCGCAGCAGAGCCCGCGCGGACCACGGGAGTGAACTTTTCCGGTTAAGCATAGCGATGCGGCAATCTTGCCGACAGTGCCGGCCGGCTCGCCGGGCCGGTGGATAGCGCCCCGATATTTCGAGGTCGGGAACGGCGGCGAAGGCCGGACCCGGATCGTTCGGCCATCGATTGTCGGCCATTCCTGGCCGAATTGCGGACCGTTGACAGGGCGGAGGGGCGCCCGTACGGTGACGTTACTTATCCGGTTCAGTCGACATCTCTCGATGTCTTGAGCGTGCCTCCCGGTGCGGCGACGGTGCCCTCCACCAGGGACGGCGCGCCGAGGTCGCGGTCGGTCAACCGTATCGTCGCCGACCCGAGGGAAACGGTCGGAGTCGCGACCCGGGGGAACGGTCGGTCACGACCTGAGGAAGATGAGGTGCCCGTGACGTCCTGGCAGAGCCTGCACGACGGTTGGTTGCTGACCGCGATCGGCAACCCGGACGTTCCGGAGGCGGTCGCGTCCGCGCCGGTCCCGGCCACCGTGCCCGGCTGTGTGCACACCGACCTGCTCGCCGCCGGACTGATCCCGGACCCCTATCTCGACGAGCACGAACTCACGCTCGGCTGGATCGGCCGCACCGACTGGTGCTACCAGACCACCTTCGGATGGGACGGCGGCGGGGACGCCGACCGGGTCGAGCTGGTCTGCGCCGGCCTCGACACGGTGGCCACGGTCACCCTCAACGACGTCGAGCTGGGCCGCACCGCCAACATGCACCGGAGCTACTCCTTCGACGTCCGTTCGCTGCTGCGGGTCGGCGAGAACGTGCTGCGGGTGCGGTTCGACTCGGCGTACCGGTATGCCGAGGCGGAGCAGCGGCGGCTCGGCGCCCGGCCGAAGGCGTACCCGACGCCGTTCAACTTCATCCGCAAGATGGCCTGCAACTTCGGCTGGGACTGGGGCCCGGAACTCGTCACCGCCGGGATCTGGCAGGAGATCGGGCTGCGGAGCTGGCGGACCGCGCGGCTGGCCGAGGTCCGCCCGCAGGTCACCGTCGCCGGCACCGAGGGCCGGGTCGAGGTACGCGTCGAGGTCGACCGGGCCGCCGACGACGAGCCGCTCACCGTCCGGGCCGCGCTGGCCGGCGAGGTCGCCGAGACGGTGCTCGGGCCCGGGCAGCGCAGTGCCGAGCTGACCGCCACCGTCGCCGACCCGGAGCTGTGGTGGCCCCGGGGGTACGGCGCACAGCCGCGCTATCCGCTCGCCGTCACCCTGCACGCCGGTGACCGGGAACTGGACGGCTGGCAGCGGAAGGTCGGCTTCCGCTCGGTACGCCTCGACACCGCCGCCGACGAGCACGGCTCGGCGTTCACCGTCGTCGTCAACGACCTGCCGGTCTTCGCCCGGGGCGTGAACTGGATCCCGGACGACTGCTTCCCGCACCGGGTGACCCGGCAGCGCTACGCCGAACGCCTCCGCCAGGCGTGCGACGCGAACGTCAACTTCCTGCGGATCTGGGGCGGCGGCCGGTACGAGTCCGAGGACTTCTACGACCTCGCCGACGAGCTGGGCCTGCTGGTCGGGCAGGACTTCCTCTTCTCCTGCGCCGCGTACCCGGAGGAGGAGCCGTTCCGCACCGAGGTACGCGCCGAGGCGGCCGAGCAGATCGTCCGGCTGGCCAGCCATCCCAGCCTGGTGCTCTGGTTCGGCAACAACGAGAACATCTGGGGCTGGCACGACTGGGGCTGGCAGGAGGAGCTGGCCGACCGTACCTGGGGTGCCGGCTACTACTTCGAGCTGCTGCCCGGCCTGCTGTCCGAACTGGACCCGAGCCGGCCTTACTGGCCGGGCAGCCCGTGGTCCGGGCGGCCGGAGATCCACCCGAACGACCCGGCGCACGGCAGCATGCACATCTGGACGGTCTGGAACCAGCTCGACTACACGCACTACCGGGACTACCTGCCCCGGTTCGTCGCCGAGTTCGGCTGGCAGGGCCCGGCCAGCCATGCCACGCTGCGCCGGGCCATCTCCGACCCCGGCGGGCTGGCCGAGGACTCGGCCGCGATGGCGCACCGGCAGAAGGCCGGCGACGGCCGGCTCAAGCTGGCCCGGGGACTGGAAGCGCACCTGCCGGCGCCGCGCGACTTCGACGACTGGCACTACCTGACCCAGCTCAACCAGGCCCGGGCGATCAGCGTCGGGGTGGAGCACCTGCGGTCGTACCGGCCGATCTGCATGGGCAGCGTCGTCTGGCAGCTCAACGACTGCTGGCCGGTCACCTCGTGGGCCGCCGTCGACGGCGACGGCCGGCGCAAACCCCTCTGGTACGCGTTGCGCCGCGCGTACGCCGACCGGCTGCTCACGATCCAGCCGAGGCAGGGCGGGCTGGCCCTGGTCGCGGTGAACGACGGCGGCGCACCGTGGACCGGTCGGGTGGACGTGACCCGGCTGACCCTGGCCGGCGAGCCGAGGGGCAAGTCGTCGGTCGAGCTGTCCGTGCCGCCGTACTCGGAAATCACCTGGCCGCTGCCGGCGGACGTCGCCGGCCCGGACGACCCGCGCGCCGAGCTGCTGGTCGCCGATCCCGGCGGGGACGGCGAGCGGAGCTTCTGGTTCTTCGCCGAGGATCACGAGCTGACCTATCCGGCGGCCGACTACGACGCCACCGTCGAACCGTCGCCGGAGGGCGTACGGGTCCGGGTGACCGCCCGGACGATCCTGCGCGACCTGCTGCTCGCCCCGGATCGGCTCGACCCGGCGGCGGAGGTCGACGAGGCGCTGGTCACGCTCTTGCCGGGGGAGTCGACCACCTTCACCGTACGGTCCGCGGCGCGGCTGGACCCGGCGGCGCTCACCGCCCCCCCGGTGCTCCGCTGCGTCAACGACATGGTTCCGCGGCACTGAACGTGGTTCCGCAGCACTGAACCTGGTTCCGCAGCACTGAACCTGGTTCCGCAGCACTGATCCGTCGCTCTGGTTCCTCGCACTGATCCGCACCCCTGTTCCCGGACACCGCTCCCGGAAGGATCACCACCGCCCATGAAACGCCATGTCCCGCTGCTGCTGGGGCTGGTCGGGCTGCTGCTCGCGGCCTCGCCGGCACCCGCCTCCGCCGCCCCGCCCGGCTCGCCCGACCCCGCCGGCTCCGGCCGGTCCGCCGGGTTCGTCGTCCGCCACGGCGACCAGCTCATGCTCGACGGCAAGCGGTTCCGGTTCGCCGGGACCAACAACTACTACCTGATGTACAAGTCGCGGGGGATGGTCGACGACGTCTTCGCCGACGCGAAGGCGGCCGGGTTCACCGTGCTGCGGCACTGGGGCTTCCTCGACATCGGCACCCCGGGCGGGACCGACTCGATAGCCGGGCCGGCCGACGGGGTCTACTTCCAGTACTGGGACGGGGCGAAGCCGGCGTACAACGACGGGCCGGACGGGCTGGAACGCCTCGACTACGTCCTCTACGCCGCCCGGCAGGCCGGGATCAAGGTGGTGATCCCGCTGACCAACAACTGGCGCGACTTCGGCGGCATGGACCAGTACGTCCGCTGGCGCGGCGGGCAGTACCACGACGAGTTCTACACCGACCCGGTTATCCGGGGTTGGTACAAGGACTGGATCTCGCACGTGCTGAACCGGACCAACACGTTGACCGGGGTGGCCTACAAGGACGACCCGACGGTGATGACCTGGGAGCTGGGCAACGAGCCGAGGTGCAAGGGCTCGGGCGTCTATCCGACGTCGCCGACCTGCACCCCGGCGGTGTTGACCGCCTGGGCCGACGAGATGACCCGGCACGTCAAGTCGGTCGACCGCCGGCACCTGGCCAGCGTCGGTGACGAGGGCTTCTACTGCGACGACCCGGCCAGTTCCGACTGGACCGTGAACTGTGCCGAGGGCGTCGACTCGGTGGCGCTGACCCGGCTGCCGGCGGTGGACGTGGTCTCGTACCACCTCTATCCCGACCACTGGGGCACGGACGCGGCCTGGGGAGTCGAGTGGATCAAGCGGCACAACCGGGACGCGCGCCGGCTCGGCAAGCCGGTGATGCTCGGCGAGTTCGGCTACGTCGACAAGGCGACCCGGAACCCGGTCTATCAACAGTGGACGGACGCCTTCATCGCCACTGGCGGCACCGGTTTCCTCTACTGGATCCTCTCCGGCATCCAGGACGACGGCACGCTCTATCCGGACTACGACGGCTACACCGTCTACTGCCCGAGCCCGGTCTGCACCACGCTCTCCAACGCGGGCGACGAACTCGTCCGGGGGCAGCGCTCCCGACCGCCGGTCGCCGACGCCGACACCGCCGTCACCGAGTCGGGTACGCCGGTCACCCTGACTCCGGCGACGAACGACATCGCGTACCGGACGACGGTGCGGCCGGCCAGCATCGACCTCGATCCGGCGACGGCCGGGCAACAGCGCGCGGTGACCGTCGCCGGGGGCACGTTCACGCTCGACCCGGCGACCGGGACGGTGACCTTCGCTCCGGCGGAGGGCTTCCAGGGCCGGGTGGTCGCCTCGTACACCATCCGCGACCAGGCCGGTCGGGTGTCGAACCCGGCCGAGCTGACGGTGACGGTCAAGCCCGCCCCCGGTGACCCGATCCTGATCGCCTCCTGGGAGAGCGGTGTCGAGGGCTGGGCGCCCGGCAACTGGCAGACCGACGCCGGGACGGTTGCCCAGACCACTGACTTCCACACCCACGGCTCGGCCGGGCTGCGGGTCGCGGCGACCGGTGGCGGCTGGTTCGGGGTGACCCTGCCCGAGCCGGTGGACCTGTCGGCCAAGGCGACGCTCAGGTACGACCTGCGGGTCGACCCCACGGTCGGCACCTCGACCTCCATCGCGGTGCAGACCGGGGAGGGGTGGGCCTGGTGCCAGTCCACCTTCGGCTGGGTGTCGCAGGGCACCGAGACGACGGTGACGGTCGACCTGCTCACCGAGATGTCCTGTGACGCGGCGGCGCTGGCCGACGTACGCGGGATCCTGATCTGGGTCAGCCCGGGAACCCACGACCTGGACCACCTGCGCGCCGAGTGAGCCGAAAGGCGGGGGCCCTTCCTGTCGTGGACAGGAAGGGCCCCGCTCTGACCACCCTCAGCGGTTGGCGCAGTAGCCCACGCTGACGGTGCTGGCGCCCGGCTTCAGGGTCTTGTTCCAGGCTTCGCCGTGGATCCGGTAGCTGCCGTCACCCTGGACCTGCCGGGCGAAGTTCCAGGCCGTGTAGATTTCGCCGCCGAGCGCGACATAGCCGTACCAGTCGACGGGCTTGTCGGTCCTGTTCGTGGCGACGATGTTCGCGCAGTAGCCGCCGCCGTCGTCCGAGTTCCACTGGGTGAAGTTCTTGACCACGATCTCGACGTTGCCGTCGGCCGGCCCGACCAACCGACCCACTCCCCAACGGGAGGTGGTCTGGTAACCGGTGCCCAACTGGTCGGCCCAGTTCCGGATCGCGGTACGGGTGCCGCCGGTGGCGTCGTTGACCTGGAAGTCCAGGCCGTGGAACGTGCCGAGGCCGCCGTACTCCAGGAGGCTGATCGCCGCCTCGACGGTGTACCCGGTTTCGGTGCGGGCCGTCGCGCTGGTCAGCCGACCCCGCTGGAACGCCTCGTCACCGGTACCGAACGAGACGCCGTTCTCCGCGTTGATCCGGATCTGGGTGTCGTCGTAGCGGTAGGGGCCGTTCTTGAAGTTGCCCCCGTCGACGTAGATCTCCACCGAGTCCCGGGTCCAGGGGTCGGAGCCGGAGACGTCCACGACCGGGTCGGCGACCTCGGCGAGCACGTAGAGCGTCTGGTCCCGCCACAGGGTACGGACGGTGGCGGTCGCGCCGTCCGCGCCGGAGACCGCCTTCGCGGTGGTGACCGCCCGGGCGTCGGCCCAGGCGGTGTCCACCGCGCCGTCGACCACCGGCGCCGTCCGGGCCTGGGTGACCTCCAGGTACGACAGCTCCTCGACCAGGGCCAGGGTGCCCAGCGCGCCCGGGGCGTTCCAGGCGGCCGTCCGACCGTCGTTGCCGACCCGGACGTCCAGGGTGAGCGTGTCGCCCTCGGCCGCATTGGTCAGCGGCAGGTGGGCGACGATGTCGTAGCCACCGCTGCGCTCCTTCGCCACGGCGGGCACGTTCCCGCTGCCGTCCCGGGCCACCGTGTACGTCTGGTCGCCCAGCACGAAGCTGACCTGGTCGCCGGCCGAGGCGGCGGCGTCGGAGACGGTGACGAAGGCCGTCAGGTGATCCGGAGCCCAGCGAAGCTGGAACCTCGCCAGGTCCTCCACCGGGTGCAGCGGAAGCTTGCTCCAGGTCAGGTCGGCGGTGGCGGTGTCGGAGAGGGCGACGTCGCCGGCGAAGACGTTCGCCGTCCGCAGCCGGGCCGGAAGCTCACCGTCCACCGCGCCGTAATACGCCGGCTTGGCCCGGAGGTTGTCGTCGAAGACGAGCGGGGCACCGTTGCCGACCCGCCAGGACCGGCCGTCGGTGAGACCCCAGACGGTGACCACGAACAAGTCGTCCGCGTACTGCCGGAAGATCCGGAACGCGTCCCGGAAGTAGTAGCCCTGCTCGATCAGGTTGGCCTGGGTCACCGGGGTACCCGTGGTGACGTCGAGTTCGGTGACGGCCTGGATCACCGGCAGGTCCGCGAACGCGGCCAGCGCGGCCCCGAGGCTGGCGGTCGGGGTGGACAGGGAGACGTGGAACTGGTGGCCCACCCCGTCGACCGGTACGCCACGGGAGAGCAGCCGCTGCACCAGCGCCTTGTACCGGCCCTGCTTGCCGCTCTGCTCGGTGTTGTAGTCGTTGATGAACAGGGTGACCGGGTCGGTGTCGGCGACCGCGTGGACGTCGTTGAACGCCTCGTCCGCGTACCGGAACGCGAGGTCGATGTACTCCTCGCCCAGGATCCGGTACCACTCGCTGCGGCGCAGGCCGTCGCTGAACTCGCCGCTGTCGGCGACGACCTCGTTGACGACGTCGAAGGCCCGCATCGGGTTGGTGGCGGAGCCGAACGGACCGTACCGGTCACTCAGCGACTCGGCGACGGCGAAGACGTGCGTACGCAGCCGGTCGCGGAGAACCTGCTGGTGCGCCGCCGACGTGCTGAGCGGGGCGCCGGCCTCGTCCTGGAAGAACCAGTCCGGAGTCTGGCTGTGCCAGACGAGTACGTGCCCGTAGAGGCCGAGGTTGTTGGCCTGGGCGAAGTCCATCAGCGCGATCGCCTGGTCGTGCGGGCGGAAGGTGCGCTCCGCGTCGTACCACGCCTCCGGCTTCATGTGGTTCTCCGGCGTGATGTGGTTGAAGTGCCGGGTCAGCAGTTGGGCGGCGGCGCCGACCGTCTCGCGGCTGTCGATCGCGACGCCGACCGGGAAGTCGGTGGTCTCGTGGATCGGCGTGAGATCCTCGATGACCGGCGGCTGCGGCACCCGTACCACGACGTCGTCGAGGAGGAAGTCGCTGGTGTTTCCGGTCTCGCCGTCCTGCCAGCGGGACTCGAAGTAGAGCAGCGCGCTGTCGGCCGCCGGCATCGTGAAGCTGGCGGTCACCTCGGTCCAGCCGGTGTTGGTGATCCCGTCGAACTGGGCGAGGGTGCTGAACGACTGGCTGCCGCCGCTCGTGCTGGCCAGGCTGAGCCAGATCTGGTCGGTCGGCTGTCCCTCGGCGAACCGCAGCCAGGCGCTGAACTCGTAGGTCACGCCGGTCTCGAATACGGTGCTCACGTCGCGTCCGATGCCGGCGCCCTGGTTCACCCGGTTGCTGACCAGGGCCGCAGCCTCGCCGCCGTGCGCCACGTCGGTCAGCCCGACCGTCGGGGCGCCCGGTCCGCCGTCGCGCGGCCCCCAACCGTCGAGCCCGTCCTCGAAGTCGGTGTCGATCACGACCGTTCCGGGTTCCGGCCCGCCCTCCAAGGTGGTGATGCTGATGTCGTCCAGCAGGTATGGAGTGGTCCCCTCGGCCTCGACGTAGAGCGTCGCCGCGGCCAGGCCGGCGGGCATGGTGTAGCTGCCACCGATCCGTACCCAGTTCTCCGCGGTGGTGGGGACGTTGTCGCCGACCCAGGTGTAGGTGTTGTCACCGCCGCCGGCCGGGCTGGCCTCCACGGTGAAGTGGACGCCCGCCGACCCGGCGGTACCGGCCGGAAGTTTCGCCCACGCGCTGATAACGTACGTCGCGCCCGGCTCGAATCTCGCGGCCGCGTCGATCGCCGTACCCTGCCAGTTCGCGGTACGGCCGGTGACCGAAAGGCTATTCGCGCTCTCGTGCCCCTCCGCAGTTATCCCGAGCGTGACGGCTCCGCGCGGCCCCCACGGAGCGTAGGAACCCGACTCGAAATCGTTGGCCAGGACGACCCGGTCCGCAGCCTGGGCGGGAGCGGCGAGCGCGACCGACCCGGCCATGGTGAGCAGTAATGATGTGACAAAAGCGGTCAATTTTCGAGATGGTTTTGCCGGTCTACGTCCGATGCGCATCAAGGGCTCCCTACCCGGGCGGGACGACGCGATGGCGGTGTCTCCGAATCGCTCCTCGCGAATCCAGTCGCGCGAATGTTAGCCGCGTGACGCGGGCTAGTCGAGATGCCCTGCCCGACCGGTCGGTACCTCTCCACCGGACGGTCGACGGACCGAAAGTTTCGGTGAGCCGGCGGCCGATGTTTCGGAGTGGGGCGGTCGTCGGCGGGTGGCCGCCCGGCCGCCGGACGGCGCGGCCTACCCGGTCGGCGGCTCGGTCCGGGCAGGCTTCGTGGTAGCTTCGCTCCCAGCGTCGCGTGCCGGTGGCAGACCGTGTCAGGCATGGAGGCGCCGGACCGAAGGGAACCCGACGTGTCAGTCGTCCCTTCGCCCTCCACCTGTGGGTGAGGGCGAGCAGACCAGGCTGGTGGCCTGGAGTCGAGAGTTGCGCCGCGTCCATGGAAGGCTCCGCGAGGCGCTGCGCGTCACCCGGCAGGCCGTCGCCGACGGCGAACCGGCGGAGCCGGCGACCAGAGACCTGTTGTTGTTCTGTCACGGCTTCTGCGCCGCGTTGACCGCGCACCACGAGGGCGAGGACCGGGACCTGTTTCCGGCGATCGCCGAGCAGCATCCCGAGCTGCGGGAGACGCTGCGCTACCTGCGGCAGGACCACTCGATGATCGGGTACCTGCTGACCGGCCTCCAGGCCGCCGTGGCTCGGGGCGCTCCGCCGTCGGAGCTGGAGCGCCCTCTGGAGGGCGTGGCTGCCATCATGGAGTCCCATTTCCGGTACGAGGAACGCCAGCTCCTGACGGTGCTGGAGACGCTGGCGCTGGACGCGGACCCCGACGCGGTACTGGGGTCGCTGTGACCACACGCCAGCGTCGCAACGGTGTAGCGGCTAGTGTCCTGTCTTTGCAGGTCGATCGTGTCACCCGGTGGTTCCCGTATCGCTGAGCGGGCGATCTCCTGACGTCGGGTTGGGTGCGGGGTGGGGATATCCGCCGAGGAGACTGTCGAGCTGCCCCGCTTGTGCGCCCACCCTCACGGGCTGCCCGAACCCCGGTCTCGCCCGGCCGGTCGACGGCGAACCGCAGCACGCCGTCGGCAACCCCGGCTGCCGGTGCCCCGCCCGTGCGCCCAGCTCGACAGTCTCCGCGCCGACCACCCCCGCTCCGCCGCCGGTCGGTGGTTGCCGCCCTCCGCGCAGCGATGCCGGTGCCACGTCAGGCGGCCTGGAACGGTGATCCGGATGGCAGATCACCGAGACGATCGGAAGGGCTGGAAGACAGGACGAGGCACTAGTCGTCGTCGACCTGGGTGAAGGTGACGCTGTCGGGACGGTACTCGGGGAAGCTGAGGGTGATGACGAGAACATCGTCGACCGTGTCCGGATCCTGAACGCTCCCCAGCGCGTAACCCTGCCAGTTGCTCCAGTTCGTCGGGGTGAACTGGAGCATCACCGGCTGGCTGATCCACCTGCCGGTGCCCCGCATCCTCATCTGGAGAAAGGCCGCCTCGGCCGGCCGGTGACTCAGCCGTACCCGGAAGGAGCCGCCGGTGCCCTCCGGGATCGAGGTCTCGGCGGGCTCGGCGATCACCCTCGGAAGTTCGTCGTCGAGGCTGCCGGCGGCCTGCGCCGGTCCGGCGGGGGCGACCACCGCGACGGCGGCGAGCGCGAGCGCGCCGGCCGCACCGGACAGGCGACGTACGGGAATGACGGGCATCGGAAACCTTTCGGTCGGGAACGGACGTGACGACGGCACCGCCGGAGCCACCGGCGACGCCGATCTGCGTGCCCTACCCCGCGCGGAGCCATAGAAATAGTTCCATGTTCTGGGGCCGACCGGAACTTCGACAGTGCACCTGTTGGCGGCGCGGGCGACGGTCATGGTCGTGGCTGTGGCGATCGCTGGCCGCTCACGTACCGTGCAGGGCGATGCCAGGCTCCAGAAAGGTGCGCCGCCGGTGTGGATCACTTACGCCTTCGTGCTGTTCCTGCTGTGCGTCGCCTTCGTGCCGGTGTTTCTGGTCATGGAAGCGGTCGCCCGCTACGCGCACCGCAAGCTCCCCGTGAGCTACTACCGGGTGCGGGCGGGATGGTTCGCCATCGCTGGGCTGGCCTTCGTCGCGGCCATGCTGGGGGCGGCGCTGGAGGGTGGGAGGACGCGCGACTGGGTCCTGTTCGGCATTCTCGTCGTCTTCCTCGGCGGGATGCTCGCACTGCGGATCCACTGGTGGCGGCAGGAGCGCCGGAAGCGCTCCCCGCTCCGGTACGACGACACCGCAGGCCCGCAGCATCCGTCCAACTAGGACGGTCTGCGCGTCCATGCTCCTGACCTGTCGACAACTTGTAGGGCACCTGCCTGGTCGTCTTTAGACGCCGCCTACACAGCCCTTCCGGCGATCCACTCGCAAGGCGATGGATACCTGGAATCGGCATGCCGGTGGCGCAGGGCCACCGGTGCCGACGGCGGGTTGGCAGCGGCCGGACGCATCTAGGCGGCCGGGATGGGGCACCGACCTGCTGCCGAAGTACGCTACGACCGACTGGCAATCTCCGTTGCCTCGGTCAGGAAGCTGTCGAGTTCTTCGTCTGTGAGCTGCTCGTCGGTCAGCACCTTGTACGTGACCGCAGCCTGGATCTTCCCGATCGAACTTGGCTCGATATCATAGTCGGCGTCCGGATCAATGTTGGCTTTGATGAGCGCCTCCGCGTCCTGAGCATCGATAGCGGGGGCATCGTCTGCCAGACCGGCCCGCAGGTCTGCGACGAACCTGATCACCTCTGCCGACGTTGCGTCTTCCCCGAAGCGTCGGTCGACGGCGAGGAAGAAGAGTGCAGCGAGGAACCGGGGGAACCCGTCCCAGCCCTCGCCATCCAGTTGCGCTTCGATCCTCTCGTTGGCCTCGTTGTCACCCCTGACTAGGGTCCGGACGTAGGCTGCCAGCTCAGGTTTGATCGTCATTTCTCTTTTTCTCTCGTTGCTTCCTGGCGCTGTTCCAGATCGACTTCGCCGCGATGGCAACTGCACCACTGGCCATGACGGCTGCGGTTACCGGGTTGTCGATCTGTGGACGCTCCTGCGACTGAGGTTGTTTCGGGGGAGCCGTGCCGGCAGATGTCGTCCCCGAGGGGCCATGCTGCTGTCGAAAGTACTTCAGAACCGCCTTCCCGGCATCCTCCACCTGCTTCAAAGTGGACTCGTGGTCCTCTGCCTTTTGCATCTGCTTGCGCCAGACGATGTCTGCCTTGCGTCCGCGTCGTCTGGCCTCGTCCACGAGGCGTTCACCCGAGGGCATCTCGGCGTCCTGGACGTCGTCATCTGGCGCTGAGCCGGGGGCGATCCTGTTCGAGTATGCGGTGAAGCGTGTTCTGGCCTGCGTCAACAGGCGGGCTGTCCTGGCCGCCTTCTCGGCGGCCGTTCGGATGTCGGTGATCGCTTCCTGTATCTGGGGATGATCAGTGCCTGATGCTGCCTCGGCGTACCGCTGGCGTGCCTGTTCGGCATCGGCTTCGGCGCGTGTCGCGGTGACCGCTGTGGCGGCGAGTCGTTCCCGCACCGCTTGCAGTTGGGCCACGATGTCGGCGACGGAGCTGGTCATCCGAGCGTGGCGAGGTAGGCGTCGGCGTGCTCAATTGCCGCGTCGATGCGGCGTACGGTCAGGTCGACCTCTCGGCCGAAGTCCTCCAAGATCTTCAAGCCGGCCTGGGCGTCGTCATCCTCACTGTCGTGGACGGTGAGCCGGGCGAGCTGTTCTGCCTCAGCGGCCTCTGTGCCCACCTCGACCAGGATCTTCTTGGCCTCTTTGGCAGCCAGGGATCCCTCGCGGATTGTCCGCTTGACTTCGTCGATGTTCACCGCGTCGCCCCTGATCAGACCGGAACGCTTGTACGCACACCGGCAGCGGCCACGCTGCCCCGGACAAGCACGATGGCCTGTGCGTACGTGCTTTCAGCTCCCTCGACCCTGGGCATTCGGTGTCCTTCTAGGTCGCCAGACGACGGCGGGTCGGCACAGACACTGGGAGTGTCGAGTTACCGCCGCGTGGTCGATCGAACACTAACCGAAAGAACCGGCGATAGCAGCCCCGGAAATGGAGGTCTCACAGCCTGGGCTGGCTGGCCTGATGATGATTAACTGCGTGCTGTCACTTCTCCGGTTTGCGCACGTATACGCCCTTGCCCTGGTGTCCTTCGACCACCCCGGCCTCCCGGAGCACCAGCATGGCGTTGCGGACGGCCGTGTTGCTGGCGTCGTACTGGGCGCGTAGCTGGGCAACAGAGGGCAACTTGTCTCCCGGCTTGAGTTCCCCGGAGGCGATCTTCGCTCTGATGTCCGCGACGATCCGGGTGTAGATGGGCTCGATCGGCATGGTGGACTCCCTGCTTGGCGGCCCACCAATTCGATCACGTCCTGATCCATCACATCAAGTACATGGTGCTCCTAGCTGTTGACTGAGCGTACATTGTCCTCTAAGTTAGCCGTCGGGTGACCTGCTTGGCGGCAAGTCAACCCTCCGGGTGTACGCCCTGCTCCGGGGCGAGCACTGCGCTCGTCCCGGTTCAAAGCACGACGAAGAGATCGAGTAGCACACGACGAACCCGAGGCGGCACCGCCGAACACGGCTGCGGTGGCGGTGAGGGTTGGCCCGACCGAGGCGGCCTGGCTCTTCGAGGAGCTTTCGGTGGAAGGAGTTCCGACCTGCGGATAGTCCCTCGGCGCATGTCGTCCGATGAATGTCCGCAGCCGTTTCCGAGTTCACGTCTGCCGGGACGGCCAGCTTGTACGGGTTGTCCGTCCGGGCTTCTAGTCACGCCCTGCTGCCGTCGGTGTTGCTCGTGCCTGCGGCGGTGGGGCGGGGTGGCGCCGGCCGGGGTCACCCATCCACGTCCTGTGCTCCGAGAGGCTGGTGAGAGGTCATGCGTGCTCTGCTCCGGTGGTTGTTCCGGCGGGAGGGGAGGGACGGGCCGTCGCTGCGGCGGCTCGGCTCGGCGTACCCGTATCGGTCGGCGGCGTACCGGCCGTTGTTGCCGTCGCAGGTGCGGCTGCGCCGGTTCACCCCGGTCGGCTTCGGTCGGCGGGGAGTCGATCCGGACGAGGTGACGCAGTTTCTGGATCAGGTCGCCGGTGACCTGGCCAGGGCGTACGCGGAACTGGCCGGTGTCCGGGAGCAGAACGCCCGGATCAAGGATGCGTTGCGGCGGTGGCAGTCCCGGCAGGTGTCGGCGGCGCACGACCTGGCGCGGCGCTGATGGCCGGGCCGCCGGTGGTGCAGTGCCGGTCGTGTGACGGCCTCTCCTTCACCCTCGACCCGTGCCGCTGCACCTACGGCGGCAACCGTGTTCTGGTCGACGAGAGTGAGTCAGTTCGGCGGGCGGCGGGGGAGGCGTACCAGGACTGTCTGGAGTGTCAGGGGGTCGGCACGGTCGGCCGGCCCTGCCACGACTGCGGGCAGACCGGGCGGCGCCGCGCCCAACTCGTACTCACGATGGCGAACCTGGACACCGGGGCAGTGGCCTCGGCCAACGTCGTACCCGGGGTGGTGGAACCGGCGCCGTGGCCCGGCGACGGCGGTGGGAGCTGGCATCTGCCCCTCGCCCCGCTTCTCCGCGACCTGGCCGCCGCCGTCGGTGTCGGCGCCGGGTCGTGGACGGATGTCCGCCAGCCCGGTGACCCGGACGGGCCACTCGTCATCCTGCCCCGCGCCTGGCGGCCGGAGCACTCCGCGTCGGTCCGGGAGGTGCTGGAGGCCGAGGCCATCGCCGGGGAAAGCCACGACGCGTGGCGGCTCTACCTCGGCCGGGCGGCGGTCGCGCCGCCCCGGGTGCCGGCGGCCGAGCTGGGCCGGCTCTGCCGGCTGGCCGACCTGCTCTGCCTGGACCTGGTGGTCGAGGCCCGCCGCCTGATCGCCACGGCCGGGCTGACCTGGGCGATCCGGTTCGAGGTGCCGGGCGGGCCGGTGCCGGCCGAGGCCCGGGGCTACGCCGACGACCTGATCGACGCGATCACCACCACGACCGTGCTCGACGCCTGCTACGGCCTCGAAGAGCGCGGCCAGACCGCCCCCGCCCACCACGTGACCCTCGGGCAGCCACCGCCCGACCCACCCACGATCGACCTGGACCAGCTCGAACGGCGGATCCTCGCCGACTGTCTCGACCTTGCCACCGGCGACCCGACCGCCGGGGCGCAGGCGATCTGGCGGGACGGCCGTTGGTGGCACACCAGCCTGCGTACCGCTGGGACCACGGAAGTCCTCACCGAGTGGTCGACCGGGCAGATCTACAGCCGGCGTGCGACGACGCTGCGCCGGGGTTGGGAGCCGCCGGCACCGTCGTGGCAGGACTCGCCCATCCCGTACGTCGACTGCCCCGACTGCGACCCGCACAGTCGACTCCGCCGCTGCGACTGCCGACTCGGCACCGACCGTGCCGATCCCGACTGCCCGAAGTGTGCCGGCTCCGGCCGCAGCCCGTCACTGCTGCGCTGCTACACCTGCCGGGGCACCCGCCGACTCCACTCCGAGGCGGCGATCACGATCACCGACCTCGCCGGCCGGGTAGTGCAGCTCAGTTGGCGCACCGACGCGTCCGGCTGGCGTACCGGCGAATTCGCCTGGCACGACGACCCCGCCGGCCGGGCCGGGCCGGCGGGGGAGGAGACCTGGCGGACCGGCCGGCGGGTGTCGGCGCCGCAGGTGGCGACCCACCCCGGCGGCAAGCCGCTGCACCAGCTTCCCGACCACTTCCGGCTCGCCGGCCGGGCCGACCATTTCGGCGTACGCCCGGAAGACCTGGTCGAACTCGACGGCGGCGGCAGCCTCGACCACAGCCTCCGGGACGGCACCGTCACCCTGCACCACCCCGACGCCGACCCGCTCACCGAATATCTGCGCTGGGCCGCCCGGGGTCGACCCGGCGGCCGGCTCTTCGTCCTCGCTCGCCGCCCCGACGTGCCACCGCTGGCCGAGCTGGTCCGGCTCGTCCTCGGGCTGCGCCTGACGGTGACGATCACCCTCACCGACCACATCCGCAATGCCGGCGACCTGCGCCTCATCCAGGGCGAGAGCTGGGACTTCACCGTCGACACCCTCCGCCAGCTCCCCGCCCCGGCCGACCCGCCTACCCACTCCACCCCGGAAGCCGCGACCGCGCACTGCCTCGAATATCTCGAACTCGCCATCGCCGGCAACGTCCCTGCCAACCCCGACCAGCAGATCCCGGTGCCACAGACTCCGACCCCGATCGCGATCGACGACCCCGCACCCCTGCTCCGCCGACTCGCCCGCCACCACCCAGGGCAACCCGTCGCCGTGCACTACGACGGCCCGACCTGCCAGGTGTGGCTCCGCGAGCACGACGACGTACGCCAACTCGCCACCGCGCCCACCCTTCCCGCCGCCATCGGCGCTCTCGGCCTTTGACCGACCCCTATCGGCCGGGCGGGTGCAGGTGCTTCCAGCCGTTCGCCACCGATGAACGGCACCTGTCGGGCTCGTCGCCCATGCCGACGAACAACGCGGTCAGCATGGAGACGCCGTAGTCGAGCGTCTGGCGGGGCAGGGGGCCGTTGGCGACCAGGGAGACCAGTCCATGGCCGATGACCCAGCTCTGGATCGCCAGTTCCAGCGGCTCGATCGCGGGGCGGAAGCGGTTGACGTCTCTGGCCCGCCGGGCGGCTTGGACCAGGCACTCCAGGGTGGCGTCCGCAGCCTTGAGGTCTTCGAGGTCGAAGTTCGCGTCGAACATGACCCGGTGCAGGTCGGGGTGCTCCAGGGCGTTGCCGAGGTAGGCGGCGACCAGCGCGGCCAGGTCCTGCACCGGATCCTCGGACGCGGCCACCGTGGCGAACCTGGCCGCCAGGCGGGTGAAGCCCTCCTGGCGCAGGGCCTGCCACAGGCCGTCCATGCCGCCGAAGTAGGTGTAGACGGCCATCGTCGACACACCGGTCCCGGCGACCAGGGAGCGCAGGGTGATCGGCTCGCGGGTCCGGAGCATGTGTGCGGCGCGTTCGATGAGCAGTACCCGCACCGCAGGATCCTTCGTCCTCGCCATGCCATCAGATTACATAACATAGCTCTGCTATGGTTTGGGAGAGCCGGAGTAGCCGCCGTCTGCACAGAAGTTCTCAAGACAAGGAGTCAGCAATGCCCATCACAATGGTGAACCCCGAAGGACTGCCGACGGTCGACCTGTACCGGCAGGTGTCGGTCGCCACCGGTTCCAAGCTGGTTTTCCTCGCGGGCCAGGTCGCCGTTGACGCCGATGGGGCGACGGTGGGGATAGGCGACTACGCCGCCCAGGTCGAACAGTGCTACCTGAACGTCGCCACCGCCCTGAACGCGGTCGACGCTTCCTTCGACAACGTGGCAAAGCTGACCGTTTACGTCGTCGACTGGACTGCCGACAAAATGCCGCTGCTGATGGAGGGGATCAGCCGGGCAGCGACGAAGCTGGGAATCGCCCCCGTCCCACCGTTGACGGGATTGGGCGTCAGCGCGCTCGCCGGCCCCGATCTCCTGGTGGAGGTCGAGGCCGTCGCGGTCGTCGACTGAACGCACGGCGATGAGCCGGCCGCACCGATCGGGCGGGCGCGACGACGTACGCCGGCTTGCGACCGCCCCCACCCTCCCGGCCGCCATCGGCGCCCTCGCCAACCCACCAACGCCGACGACGATGAGCAGCCGAAAGTCACACTTGACCATGCCGAGCGCGGTCCGGGACGAGGGCGGTGAGAAGATCCCGTCCCTGCCGGCGATTCTCACTCACAAGGTGGAATCAGCCGTACCCCGACATGTCGCTACCCACGGCGACATTATGAGTTTGACGTGGCCGCGGCGGTGTGGGCGATCCGAGGGGCGCCCGACGCGCCGCCGTGAACCGGCCGCGGGTGCAACGCCGAGGAGCATACGTGTCGGTAGAGGACAAGCTAGAGTCGATCTTCACGTCGGTGGTGCGGCGCAACCCTGGTGAGAGCGAGTTCCACCAGTCGGTGCGGGAGGTGCTCGACAGCGTCGTTCCCGCCCTGATCAGCCACCCCGAGTACGCCGAAGCGAAGATCATCGAGCGGATCTGCGAGCCGGAGCGGCAGATCATCTTCCGGGTGCCGTGGGAGGACGATCGCGGCGAGGTGCACATCAACCGTGGCTTCCGGGTGGAGTTCAACAGCGCGCTGGGCCCGTACAAGGGAGGTCTTCGCTTCCACCCGTCGGTCTATCTGGGGATCGTGAAGTTTCTCGGGTTCGAACAACTGTTCAAGAACGCGTTGACCGGGATGCCGATCGGCGGCGGCAAGGGCGGGTCGGACTTCGACCCCAAGGGCCGCTCCGATCGGGAGGTGATGCGATTCTGCCAATCGTTCATGACCGAGCTGTATCGGCACATCGGCGAGTACACGGACGTGCCGGCCGGCGACATCGGAGTCGGTGGCCGGGAGATCGGCTACCTGTTCGGGCAGTACAAGCGGATCACCAACCGGTACGAGTCCGGGGTGCTGACCGGCAAGGGCCTCAGCTACGGCGGTGCCCAGGTGCGCCGGGAGGCCACCGGCTACGGGGCGGTGTTCTTCGCCGAGGAGATGCTCCGGGTCGACGGCGGCGACAGCTTCGACGGAAAACGGGTGGTGGTCTCCGGCTCGGGCAACGTGGCGATCTACGCGATCGAGAAGGTGCACCAGCTCGGCGGCACCGTGGTGGCCTGCTCGGACTCCTCCGGCTACATCCACGACGAGAAGGGCATCAACGTCGAGGTGCTCAAGCAGGTCAAGGAGGTCCGCCGGGCACGGATCGACGAGTACGTCGAGGCCCGGCCGCACGCCACGTTCGTCGCCGGTCGCCCGGTCTGGGAGGTGCCCTGCCAGGTGGCGATCCCCTGCGCGACGCAGAACGAACTCACCGCCGCCGACGCGCTCACCCTGATCACGGGTGGCTGCACCATCGTGGTGGAGGGGGCCAACATGCCCACCACGCCGGAGGCGGTGCGCGCCTTCACCAAGGCCGGGGTGCGGTTCGCGCCCGGTAAGGCGGCCAACGCCGGTGGAGTCGCGGCCAGCGCGCTGGAGATGCAGCAGAACGCCAGTCGCGACTCGTGGACCTTCGCCCACTCGGAGCAGCGACTGCGGGAGATCATGGGGACCATCCACGACCGCTGCTACACCACCGCCGAGGAGTACGGCATGCCGGGCAATTACGTCGCGGGAGCCAACATCGACGCCTTCCGGCTCGTCGCCGAGGCGATGCTCGCCCACGGGCTCATCTGAGCCTCCGGCGTCGTCGTCGATTCGGGCGGGGTACACCGAGTACATCGGGCATCACCGGTCCGGCGGCGTGCTCCGATTCGTTCTCGTTCTCGTTCTCGTCCTCGTCCTCGCGCTCGTGCTCGTCGCCGTCGCCGTCGCCGTAGCCGTCGTCGTTGCGGCGGCCGGACGGGGTGGCGTAGGCGCCGCCGCCGGCCCGGGGCTCGGGCGGGCGGCGGTCGGTCCGGTGTCCGGTGCGCTGGGCGTCGCGGTGTGCGGTGTGGTGGCGTCGCGTCGGGTCGCCAGCACCGAGCCGCCGAGGATCAGCGTGAACGCGGCGACGACCGGGACGGTGAGCGGCTCGTCGAGCAGCAGTACTCCGGCGATGACCGCCACTGCCGGGTTCACGTACGTGAAGACCAGTGCCCGGGTGACGCCGACCTCGCGGATCAGGGCGGCGAAGATGACGAACGCCGCCGCCGTGCAGACCACGGCCAACCCGGCGAGGGCGGCCAGCACCCGGCCGGTGGGCAGCGTCGCCGGCCAGGTCAACACTGCCGGTGTGGCGTACACCAGGGCGGCTCCGCCGAGGCAGACGGCGGTCAACGGCAGCACCGGTACGTCGGCCAGCCGCCGCGCCAGGATCAGCGGTGCGATCCCGTAGCAGAGGGCGGCGAGCAGCACCTCGACGATCGAGCGCACGTCTCCGCCGCGCAGGCCGGGCGCGGCCAGCACCGCCACCCCGGCGAGTCCGACCCCCAGACCCGCCCAGCGCCGCCCGCCGAGCCGCTCGACGTCACCGGCCAGCCGCCCGGCCAGCACGGCGATGATCGGCGACGCGGCGATCAGCAGCCCGGTCATCGAGCTGCTGATCTGCCGTTCGGCGTCGGTGAGCAGCCACCACGGGACGATGATCTCAAGCGCCGCGAAGGCGGCCAGTGGGCGCCGGTGCCGGTGCAGTCCCCGGAGACCCCGGGCACCGCGCACGGCCAGCGGCAGCAGTACGGCGGCGCCGACCGCCGTCCGGACGAAGACCAGCACCGGCACCGGTACGCCGCCCTCCACGGCTACCTTGATCAACAGATACGGAATGCCCCAGATCACGCTCATCAGGGCGAAGAGCAACCAACCCCGCCTGGTCACCGCACCCTCCTCAGTGGAATTCCGGGTCCCGGGTGCGGGTCCGCTTCAGTTCGAAGAAGCCGTCGGTTCCGGCCACCAGCAGCACACCGTCCCAGAGCCGGCCGGCCGCGGCACCGCGCGGGATCGGCGTCACCACCGGGCCGAAGAACGCGATCCGCCGGCCGTCCGGCCCGGGTACGTGGATCACCGGCGTACCGACCTCCTCCCCGACCGGCTCCATCCCGGCCAGGTGGCTGCGCCGGAGTTCCTCGTCGTACTCGGTCGAGTCGGCGGCGTCGGCAAGCTCGACCCCGAGCCCCAGCTCGGTGAGCGCGCCGACGTACAGGTCCCGGCCGATCGGCGCCCGGTCGTGGTGGTGTCGGGTGCCGAGGGCGGTGTAGAGCGGACCGAGCACCTCCGGTCCGTACTTCCGCTCGGCGGCGACGGCCACCCGGACCGGCCCCCAGCCGACCTCGAAGAGGTCCCGGTACCGCTGCGGCAGGTCCGTCCGGCCCTCGTTGAGGACCGACAGGCTCATCACGTGGAACCGCAGCTCGATCTCCCGCACCTGCTGGACCTCCAGCAGCCAGCGTGAGGTGATCCAGGCCCACGGGCAGATCGGATCGAACCACATGTCGACGGAGGTCGGCATCATCGAGATCCCTTCGGAGAGGAGCGCTGTGCTGCCCGTGACGTTAGGTGGCATATTGGCCGTGTAGAAGCTCCAATTCCCGACAAGTTGATTGGGCCAATGGAGGGCAACGTGGAGGTTCACGTACGGCTGGACGGCCCTGACGACCTGACCACTCAGATTTACCGACAGTTACGGGAGTCCGTGCTCGACGCGCGACTGCGGCCGGGGGAGCGGCTGCCGCCCACCCGCGAGCTGGCGGAGCGGCTCGGCGTCGCCCGCAACACCGTGGCGGCGGCGTACGACCGGCTCACCGCAGAGGGCTTCCTGGTCGGCCGGGTCGGCTCCGGGACGTACGTCGGTGATCGCCGGCTGATCGGCGAGGCGCGGCCCCGGACCGCCCCGGTCGGCCGAGACGTCCGGCCCCGTCCGGTCTGGGAGTCCGTCCCGGAGACGCCCCGGCACCCCGCTCCGAGGTACGACTTCCGGGTCGGCTTCCCCGACCCGGCGCTGTTTCCTCTCCAGACCTGGCGGCGGCTCGTCGCCCGGCAACTGCGGGCGGCGACCGTCCGGTACCCGGCCTACACCGAACCGGCCGGGCATCCCGGGCTGCGCGCGGCTCTCGCCCGGCACGTCGGCGTATCCCGATCGGTGCGGGCCGGCGCCGACGACGTCCTGGTCACCCAGGGTGCCCAGCAGGCGCTCGACCTGATCGGTCGGGTCCTGATCGAGCCGGGCGACCGGGTGGCGGTGGAGGAACCGGGCTATCCGCCGGCACGCCGCCTGTTCCGAACCCTCGGCGCCCGGGTGACCGGGGTGCCGGTCGACTCGGAGGGACTCGTCGTCGCCGCGCTGCCGGCCGACAGCCGACTCGTCTACGTCACCCCGTCGCACCAGTTTCCGCTCGGCGTACCGATGTCGCTGGCCCGGCGTACCGCCCTGCTGGACTGGGCGGAGCGGCACGGCGCGGTGGTCGTCGAGGACGACTACGACAGCGAGTACCGGTTCGCCGACCGCCCGCTGGAACCGTTGCAGAGCCTGGACCGGCACGGTCGGGTGGTCTACGTCGGGTCGTTCTCCAAGACCCTGCTGCCGATGCTGCGGGTCGGCTTCCTGGTCGCGCCGGCCTCGCTACGGCCCGCGCTGCGCACGGCGCGGCAGCTCACCGACTGGCACGGCGACCTGACCACCCAGGGCGCGCTGGCCGAGTTCATCGACGAGGGTCTGCTGGCCCGGCACATCCGCCGGACCAGCCGAGAGTACGGGGCCCGCCGTGAACGGATCCTGGCCGCCCTGGCCGCGCACCTCGCCGGGCGGCTGCACCCGGTGCCCTCGGCCGCCGGACTCCACCTCGCCGTCCGGCCCGGCCCGGACCCGGCCGGGGAGCTGGCCGCGGTGGCGGCGCGGGCCCGCGAGTGCGGGGTCGCGGTGGAGAGCCTGGCCGGCTACTGCGCCGAGCGCCCCGCGCAGCCCGGCCTGGTCATCGGGTACGGCGGCATCGCGCTGACCGACATCGACGAGGGGATCCGCCGCCTCGCCGCCGGGCTCGTCCAGCGGTAGGGGCTGGCATCGCGCCGGGTGGCTGAGAGCGACCGCATACCAGTGTTTATGAGCCGGGTTTCCGGCGCGGCACCCCAGACGGGTGCGGGAATTGGAGGTCGAGTGCCCGCACGAGGAACCGCCGCGCTCGCGTGGCGAACTGGGCCACGGCCCTGAATGCGTTGAGAAACAACAGAACGGGATATGTCGGCAGGATCAGGCCGGTGCCGAGAATCTGGCGGGGCGTGCACAGATGTTCGTCGGTGAAATCGATATACCGGGACGGCGGTGCGGTGGTGATCGCCACGTGCGGGAGGCGCCAGAGTACCGCACGAAAAAGATCGACTTCGACATCCGAGAAGTGTCCGATGCTCGCCATCTGCATGACCAAATACCTGTCAGACTTGCGAGTGCCGAGCAGGCCGAAGACTGCGACCATGCTTGATCAGTAGATTGACTGCTATCGTCGGATGCGGGATAGCGGGGAGGGGTCGGGATGTTGAATCCGGATGGATTCGGTACCGACACGGACGTCCTACGCAACTACGCGAACCATCTCGATCAGGTTGCGGATGATCTGAAGCCGTTGCAGGAGAGGTTTGCCATCGGCGGTCCGGCCACGATCCCGATCGACGCGTTCAGCAGCCGTACCGGATGGCTCCATCTGATGGCCGAGGAGCTTCGCGCCTTCCGGGACGCCTATGTGGACGCGCAGTCCGGGACGGAGTGGCGACTGCGCCGGATCCGGGACGCCGTCAGGGAGGCTGGCCGGCTGCTCCGCGAGGCGGCTGACGAGTACGACCGCAGCGACCGGGGATCTGCCGGCCGGACCGGGGCGGCCGGCCGATGACGCTCGCACTGCCAGAGGCGGCCCACGTCCTCAGCGGGGTCGCCCGACTCGTCGGCGTCGATGACCCGATCAAGATGCTCAAGGAGTTCCAGCAGTTCGTCGACACCGACGAGCTCCGGCGTGCGGCTACCGAGGTCTGGGGGACCAGCCCCACCTCCTCGCCGACCTCGGCGGCGCTGGACGGCCACGCCGAGCGGCTGGTGGACGAGTTCCTGCGTACCGTCGACGACCGTTGGCAGGGCACCGCCAGCGAGGCGTACGAGCGCTACCTCGGCGAGGTCAGGGCGGCGCTGCACCAGGAGGCCGACAGCATCCCGATCGTCGGCGGCGCTCTTGTGACGGTGGCGGACGGGATCGAACTCACCTGGTTGGAGATGGTCGGTGCGGTGCTGACCGCCGTCGGCCTGATCCTGAGCGTGGCGAGCCTGGCCGGAGCCGGCAACATCATCCTGTCGTTGCTCGGGCTGATCGGCGGGCTCGCGTCCGGAGTCATCACCTACCTGTCCATGTCGACACCGCGCGTCTCCCTGCTCGCGAAACACGAGTCCACGCTCGACGGGAAGGGGCGGCACTCCACCTCGCCGGTAGACGCCCTGCCGAGCATCGACGGCCGTCCGGCGGGCTGGACCCCGAGGACCGCAGACCCGAACAGCTAGGAGCAGTTGTGCGTGAGGACCTTGCCGCCCGGCTCGACGAGATGGTGCACAACTTCGAGGCGACCCGGGCCGGGATCCTGGAAGCCGGCGATGCCGTCTCGCGGCTTCGGGTGACGCGACAGAGCGACGACCGGTTGGTCGAGGTCACCATCGGCCCGAACCGGGAGGTGGTGGACCTGCACATCGCCGACTCGGCCCTGCGCCGGGGTGACGGTCGGGCCATCGCCCAGACGGTCCTGTCCTTGATCGCCGAGGCGCAGGCCGAATTCAGTCGGACCGCCCAGGCGGAATACCAACGGATCACCGGTCTCAGCATCGACCCCGCTGCCCTGGACGGCCGGGACGGCCCGGCCGTGCTCGGCCGGCTCTCCCGCGAGTTGTTCGGTGGCTGACGACCGGGTCTTCCGGAGTGCACCGAGCATCCCGGACGAGGGGCAGCCGTTCGTCCTGCGTCGGAGGACGCTCGTATGGGTACTGGCCCTGCAACCCGTCGTGTGGCTGGGCATCCTGTCGCCGCTCTGCATCCCGGTCGTCAACCCCTCCGGGGTGCCGTGGACGCTGCTGGTGCTGGTTCTGCCCTTCCTGGTCGTGATGCTCTTCGCCATCCTGCGCGTCATGTCCAAGGTGACCGGGATCTGGCTCGCCGCCGACCCGGGCGGAGTCTGGGTGCGGGCGCGGAGTCGTACCGGTACGGACGCCTTCGCGATCTGGGTGCCGTGGGACCACATCGAGTCGATCTTCGCGATCCAGACCAGTCGCACGGGGATCTCCGGCGGACCCTGGACGCTGGTGGTCCGGGTGAAGGATCTGCCGGCCACGCTACGAGCGCCGGATCAGCAACGGGCTGACCGGGCGACGTTCGGGGTGAGTACCTGGCTCTCGAACCACTCGGCGCGGGAAGCCGTCGACATATTGGCCCGACTTGCCGCCGAGCGCGCGCCGGTCGGCTGACCGCCCGTGCCGGAAGCCCCTGCCCGATCCGGAGGAGATCGCCGCACTCGACGGTGGGGCAGCGCGATGAAGACAGCAGGTAGGTACCGGTCAAAATGATAAATCGTCACTATAGGGATTTCCTATGACGTAAGGCTACAATTCTGTTGGACAGCGACGTTCCCCCTCCACCGCCCGACCAGCGCACCCGGAATCGGACGCGAGCCGGCCCGGCAACCATCCCTCTGCCGTCATCGCGGCCGGCGGAGCCGGAGGAGGCAGCATGTCGCCCACCTCGATCGGCCTGGCCGACGCATCCCACCGACTGCACCGCTGGTTCCGCCACGACGCGCGGTACGACCTGCCGTCCTCGCTCGTCGTCTTCCTGGTCGCGGTGCCGCTGTCGTTGGGCATCGCGGCCGCCTCCAACGCCCCGGTGGCCGCCGGCCTGATCGCCGCCGTGGTCGGCGGGGTGGTCGCCGGCCTGTTCGGCGGGTCGGCGCTCCAGGTCACCGGCCCGGCGGCCGGGCTGACCGTTGTCGTCGCCGAGCTGGTCAGCCGGTTCGGCTGGACGGCCACCTGCGCGATCACCGCCGCCGCCGGGCTGTTGCAGGTCGGGTTCGGGCTGTGCCGGATCGCCCGGACCGCGCTCGCCCTCTCGCCCGCGATCGTGCACGGCATGCTCGCCGGGATCGGCCTCACGATCGTGCTCGGGCAACTGCACGTACTGCTCGGTGGCGAACCCGGCACCACGCCGGTGCGGAACCTGATCGACCTGCCCGCCCAACTGGCGACCCGGCACGACCACGCGGCCGTGATCGGACTCACGGTGATCGGACTGCTGGTGCTCTGGCCCCGGCTGCCGGCACCGGTACGCCGGATACCCGGCCCGCTCGTCGCCGTCACCCTGGCCACCCTCGCCGCGCTCGTCTGGAACGACGTCGACCTGGCCCGGGTGGAGATGCCCGGGTCGCTGCTGGCCGCCGTACATCTGCCGGCGCTGCCGGCCGGGGACTGGCCGGCGGTCGCCGCCGCGGTACTGACCGTCGCCGTGATCGCCAGCGTGGAGAGCCTGCTCTCCGCCACCGCCGTCGACCGGCTGGCCGCCGACCGGGCCGCCCGGGGCGAACGCCGGACCACCCCGACGAATCTCGATCGGGAGATGATCGGCCAGGGCCTGGCGAACGGCGTCTCCGGGCTGCTCGGTGGGCTCCCGGTCACCGGTGTCATCGTGCGCAGTTCCACCAACGTCAACGCGGGCGCCCGGACCCGGGCCTCCGCCGTACTGCACGGGGTGTGGGTGCTGCTCTTCGCGGTCCTGCTCGTCGTACTCGTCGAGCGGATCCCGCTGGCCGCGCTCGCCGGCCTCCTCGTCGTGGTGGGCCTGCAACTGGTGAAGATCTCCGACATCCGGCGGGTACGCCGGCACCGTGAACTGGCCGTCTACGTCGTCACCGCACTCGGCGTGGTGGTCCTCAACCTGCTGGAGGGGGTACTGGTCGGACTCGTCCTGGCGGTCGTGCTGATCCTGCGCCGGGTGGTCTGGGCCAGGGTGCACGCCGAGCGGGTACGCGGCGGTCCGGCGGGCCGCGAACACTGGTCCGTGCACGTCGAGGGGACGCTCAGCTTCCTCGCCATCCCACGGCTCTCCGTCGTCCTCGGGCGGGTGCCGCCGGGCAGCACCGTCGACCTGGAACTGGTCACCGACTTCCTGGACCATGCGGCCTTCGACCACCTCGACTCGTGGGTACGCCAGCACGAGACCACCGGCGGCCGGGTACGCCTCGACGAGGTCGGTCCGGCGGCCCTGCGCGGCGACCAGCCCCGGCCGTCCCGGCGGATCCACGCCCTGGTGCCACCGCGCTGGTTCTCACCGTGGTCGAGTTGGCAGGCCCGGCATCCGGACGGGGCGGGTGAGCCGAACCACACCGAGCAGGCGGCCGGATCGGCGCACGCGGCGCTCCGGCCGCTGCACGTCGGGGTACGCGAATACCATCGCCGCTCGGCCGCCCGGCTGCGGCCGTTCCTCACCGAACTGGACGGCCGGCACAGGCCGTACAGTGCCTTTCTGACCTGCGCCGACGCCCTGATAGTGCCGAACGTGATCACCAGCAGCGGGCCGGGTGACCTCTTCACGGTGCGCAATCTCGGCAACCTCGTCCCCGCCGACCATCCGGCGGAGTGCTCGGTTACCGCCGCCGTCTCGTACGCCGTCGAGGTGCTCGCCGTGCCGGCGCTGCTGGTCTGCGGGCACTCCGGTTGCGGGGCGATGCAGGGGCTGCTCGGCGGGCGCGACGAGGAGGAGAGTCACGTCGGGCGGTGGCTGCGGTGGGGGCGGCCGAGCCTGGCGGCGTGGCGGGCCGGCCATCCGGTCGGGTCGGCCGCAGCCGGAGACGGCCGCGCCGAGGTCGACCAGTTGGCGATGGTGAACGTCGCCCGCCAGGTCGCGGTGCTCCGGGAGTTCCTCGCCGCCCGTGGCGTCGAGGAGGGGAGGGTGTCGGTGCAGGGGCTCTTCTTCGACATTCCGACCGGAATGCTGCTGGTCCTCGACGAGCAACGGCAGCGGTTCACCTCGCCGCCGGAGCAGGAGTTGGAGATCAACGGCGCCAGTTTCGTCCGGCCCTAGCCAGGAGAGCGAGCCGGGACTGTACTGCTAGGACGGTGCGGTGACAAGGGGGCGTCGCCCGCCTTCTCGCCAGCCTTTGTGGAGGGTGCCGGAGAGTGGCGCAGGCAACTCTCAGCGGGCATTCAGCTCCGTCGTCGGTCGGCGTACGTTCACGGTTTGTGAAGAATCTTCCAGAACGGTCGTACCTATCCCGACGCTCGCTGCTGGCCGCCGGTGGCCTGGCCGCCGTCGGCACCGCCGCCCTCGCCGGACCGGCCGCCGCCCGACCCTCCGCCGAGGCAGCCGCCGCCACCCCCGCCGACGCGGCCGTCGACAACCCCCGGGCGGCGATCGCCCGGCTGCTGGACGGCAACCGGCGCTTCGTCCAGGGCCGGGGTCGGCACCCGCACCAGTCGCCCCGGCACATCCACGATCTCGCCGCCGGGCAGGACCCGTTCGCGATCCTCGTCGGTTGCGCCGACTCTCGGGTCCCCCCGGAGGTCCTCTTCGACCAGGGCCTCGGTGACCTCTTCGACAACCGGGTCGCCGGCAACATCGTCGACACCGTCATGCTCGGCAGCATCGAGTACGCCGTCGAGCACTTCGCCCCGCCGGTGTTGGTGGTGCTCGGCCACGAGCGGTGTGGTGCGGTCTCCGCCGCCGTGCAGACGATCGAGAGCGGGGGTACCGCCCCGGGCGCGATCCAGGCGATCGTCGAGGCGCTGCGGCCGGTCGTCGAGCCACTGCTCGGCGGGTCGGGAGACGTGGTGGAGGCGGCGGTCCGGGCCAACGTACTCGCCCAGGCGCGACACCTGGCCGAGGCGAGCGAGATCATCGGCGAGCGGGTGCACGCGGGTGAGCTGGCGATCGTCGGTGCCCGGTACGACCTGGACAGCGGTCGGGTCACGCTGCTCGACTGAGGACGCGGAACGCCCGGCCGGCTCGATGACGACGGTGAGCCGACCGGGCACCGGCGAATCGGACCCGGCGGCAACCCGCACCGCAGGACCCGTTTCGGCGCCGCCCGGCTGTGGTGCGCGGCACGGGCGTATCCGGGCCGCCCGGCTCTGGTGGCGGCGGCACGGGTGCATCCGAACGCGTCGCCGGCAATTCGTGAGACCGGTGGCGGCGTTACCGTTCCGTCGCCTGCTGCCACGGGCCGTTGGCCCGGGACCAGAGCGCGGCCCAGCCGCCGCCGGCTAGCCACGACGAGGGCAGCAGCAGCCCGTGCCCCGCGATCCGTTCCCAGAACCCGTCGGGTACGGCACCGAGTTCGACGGCGTCGGGCCAGCTCGACTGCCAGCTCTCGTCCCGAAGCGACGACTGCGGGAAGCCGGGCACCCGTACCCGGCGGCGCGGCACCACGACGGTGACGCGCTCGGCGGAGAACCGGACCGGGGCGGACCCGGGATCGGGCCCTCCGGTGCGCAGACCGCTCCAGGAGGTCACCGCGAGCGCGGCAGCCCGGAGCAGCCCGGCGTGCGGCCGGGACCGTACCCCGTCGGCCAACTCGGGACAGTCCTGCCGGAGCAGGGTGCCCAGGGCGACGCGCACGCGCAACGCGACCAGGTCGGCGGTGCGGGCGACCGCGACGTGCCCGACCCGGGCCACCGGCCGGAGCGAGCCGGGCAGCGGCGCGTCCCGCAGCAGCGGAGCCAGCCGGTCCGGTGCGGGTGGCGACGGCGGAGTCGCTCGACGCGGCAACCCCGGTGACGGGGAACCGACGGTGACGGTCCTCCCTCCGGTCGACCCGGCCGAGACGACCGCGACGGTGGACGGCGCCAGGGTCTGCACCGCACGGGCCAGCGGCCGGTCTCCGCTCGCCCGCCACAGCGCGACCGGGCCGGGCCCGGCCGGGTCGGCCAGGGTGAGCCGGCAGGCCTGGAGCACCGCCCCGGGCGTGGCCCGGCGCAGTGCGGTGAGTGCGTCATGTGGGTCGGCCGGCGGCGTCGCCGGTGCGCCGGCCAGTCGGGTCGCGAGCAGCGCCAGCACCTCGGCGGCCCGAAGGATGTCCGGTTGGCCGACCGTGTCGGCCGCCGCCTCGTCGAGGCGGCGGCCGAGGTCGCGCAGCACCCGTACGGCGGAGGCGGGCCGCCGGCCGGTCCGGGGCGCCGCCGCACCGGTCCCGTCGTGCCGGGCGGCGCGGCGCGGCTGCGGGACGGTGCGCTCGGGAAGGGCGAGGTCGGCCAGCCAGGCGGTGGTCCGGTGCCGCAGTGTCGGATCGGGGTCCTGGTTGAACCGGGCGCGGATCTCTTCGAGTCGCCAACCCCGGGCGCTGGGCCGAAGCTCGGCGTTGAGCAGGATGCGGCCGTCCGGTGCGCGGAGCGCGACCAGCACGCTCCGGCCCCTGGTCGCGTCCTCGACGTAGTGCGGGCCGGCGATGCAGTTGCCCATGTAGTCGGACCAGTCCGCCAACTGCCGGGCGGTCCGGGCCAGCTCGATCCGCGCGTCGGTGCCGGGCAGCACCGTACCGTCGAAGCGCTCGACCGGCGCCGGGACGGTGAAGGCACCGGTCAGCGCGGCGGCGATGGTGGCCTGGTCGCTCAGCCCGGCGACGAGTTCCGACCAGCTCCGGCAGCGGGGCGGAAGCTGCCCGCCGAGGTCCACCAGTTGCGCGGCACCGGCGACGGCGAGCGGGATCGACTGCGGTCGGGGTACCAGCGGTTCGTCCGGGGCCGTCGGGTCGGTGTCGGGGACCGGGGCGTGCGGTCGCGGGGTGATCACGGCCGCCGGATGACCGTTCAGCCCGGCGAGCGCGTCGGCGAGTTCGGCGTACCAGAGCAGGTCGCCGATCGTCTCGACCTCGGCCGTCGTGCGGTCCGGTGCGGCGCGCAGCCGCTCGGCCAGCGGCGGGGTCGGATCCGACGAAAGGATCGGCTGCTGGTCCCAGCGGGCGGGCCGGTCCGGCGAGAGGTAGCCGACCCGGTGCCGCCAGACGTCCAGCGGGCTGCCGGCCCAGGCGGAGAGGTGTGCGTGCGCCGAGGCGGAGTCCAGCCCGGCGGTCGAGGTGACGAACTGCGCCACGACGTCCAGCATGATCCGGCCGTAGTCCCGGGCCCGGGCCAGCCGTTGGTCCAGGTAGGGCGTCCAGCGCGGATCGGGCCGTTCGCCGGGCGCGGTCCGGGCGAGGATGTCCCGCAGGTACGATCCGGGTCGGGCCGGCAGCCCGGTCAGCCCCGATATCCGCCGCGCCGACCTCGATGCCTCGGGCGGGGACAGTTCGGCGACGGCCGCCTCGATCTCGTGCCGGTGTGCGGTCAGGGCCGCGTCCAGACCACGGTCGACCGCGCTCACCGCGACCCGGGCCAGCACCGTCGCTGCCATGGCGTCCTGGAGCACCCGCTTCGCGCGGGTCAGCCAGTAACCGGGCGACGGCTGCCACAGTGCGGCCCGGAGGATCGTCGGCTCGCCCCACAGCTCGGTACGCAACCGCTCGGTCAGTTCGTCCTCCTCGTACCGGTGGTAGCGGACGGTGAGATCGGCGCTGCGGTCCTGCCGGCCCTGCGACGCGCGCAGCCGCTCTCGCCGCACCTGCTGGACACCGTGCGCGCAGACCCGCTGCCAGAGGTCGGTCAGCAGGGCGAGGCGGCGTGGCCGGGGCACCTCCCGGAGCACCCGGGTCAGGTGCCCGCCCACCACCGAGGGGAGCCCGCCCGGGAACGGATCGACCCCGTCCGGCGCCCGCAGTTCGAGTATCCGGACGAGCTGTTCCGGTCCGAGTACGTCGCTCGCCGCGACCGCGAACCGCAGCACCGGCCACCGGCCCTCGTCGAGTACGGCCTGCGCGGCGGCGCCGAGCGGCTTCGTCGCGTCCGGGCCGAACAGTGCGACGAGTACGGCCCGCCGGTCGCCGAGCCGCCCGCCCAGCGCCGGCACCAGCAGGGCGGACAGTACGGCGTCCCGGCGGTCTCCGGCGGCGCCCTCCGTACGGGCCGACCGGAACCCGTCACCGAGGTCGACGCCGGCACCGGCGGCCAGCACACCGCCGACCGTGACCAGCCGGCCGAGTTCCGCGACCGCCCGCTCGGCAGCCTCCGGGGTGGCCGAACGGGGCCCCAACACGACCGGGCTGCCCGGGGCGAGTTCCGGGGAGGGCGCGACGGCCCGGCCACGCGGTCCGGCGGCCCAGACCCGCGTGTCCGGCCCCGGCACCACCCCACCCGACAGCCGCAGTGTCACGAATTCATGATCCTCGTGCTGTCCAATCCATTTACCGAGCCCGGAGTTCGCGGCGACCCGCCAGAGGTGCCCGCGCCGCGTCGGCTGCCGGACGAGGTCCGCCCGGGTTCACGGCAGCGCCAGCACCCGGGCATACCATGCGGTGGTGTCGTCGATCAGATCCCACTTCCCGCAGGTCGGATCCGCTCCATCCGTCGGCCGCCCCGGCGGTGCCGGATGCTGAGCACGGGCGTCGTCACGGCGTACGCGGGCGGAGCGCTGGATCGCGCGGGTGGGCTGCGGCGGGACGCCGACGGACTGCGCCGGCTCTTCGGCAGTGAACGGGCCGAGGTGGTGCCGCTCTGGCGGGACCGCTGCCTGGTGGCGCGGGACGCGGTGCTGCGGTTGGTCGGCGACGGCAGGCGCGGGTTGCCGGACGGGCTCGGCGAACCGGTCTTCCTCGGTCTCGACGACGGTCGACGTCACGACGGTCGACGTCACGACGGTCGACGTCACGACGGTCGACGTGTCGACGGTCGACGTCTCGACGACGGTCGACCGGTGTTCGCCGTCGACCTCAGCGACCTGTCCGAGGAGGAGGCGCTCGCCGCGGTCGGCGCCGACCGGACGATGGACGTACGCCGGCTGGTGCACCGGCTCGACCCGGCCGAGGCTGCCGTGCTCGGGTATGCCCGGGGGCTCTGCCACTGGCACCGCAACCAGCGGTTCTGCGGCACCTGTGGCAGCCCGGCCCGGTCGGTGCAGGGCGGTGCGGCCCGGCAGTGCACGGGCTGCGACCAGGTTCTCTTCCCCCGGATCAGCCCAGCGGTGATCATGCTGGTGGAGCTGCCCGGCCCGCCGGCCCGCTGCCTGCTGGCCCGGCACGCGGGGGCGGGGGAGGACTCCTTCGCGCTGCTCGCCGGCTTCCTGGAGGTCGGGGAGAGCCTGGAGGACGCGGTACGCCGGGAGGTGGCCGAGGAGGCCGGGCTCGCCGTCGACTCGGTACGGTACTTCGGCTCGCAGCCGTGGCCGTTCCCGTCCGGTCTGATGGTGGGTTTCTTCGCCACGGCTCGGGACGAGGTGACCACCGTGGACGGCGAGGAGCTGCTGGAGACCCGCTGGTTCAGCCGGGCGGAGCTGCGGGACCGGCGGGCGGCGCGCGGCCGGCTCGGCAACCCGGACTCGATCGACCGGCTGCTGCTGGAGACCTGGCTCGACGCCGCCCCCTAACGCCCGGCTCCGAACCGTCCGCTGCCCCGGACCCCGGTCCGCTGCCCCGGGCCCCGGTCCGCTGCCCCGGACCCCGCGTAACGCCCGGCTCCGGACCGTCCGCTGCCCCGGAGACGGACGTCCCCGCCCCGCGAGAGCATCGCCCGAGACGACGATCGCGCGGGGCGGGAACGACGAGAGTCAGCGCAGCCGTGCCGGTGCGGAGTCGAGCCCGCCCCGGACGCTGACCGCCCGTACCGTCACCGACTCGGTCTCGGTCTTGCTGACCCGCAGCGTCACCCGCTGCTTCTTCCCACCGTCGAGGAAGAACTGCGGAGCCTCGCCGACCAGCCGGGCGCCCTGCACCTGCACGGTGTCCGGAGCCACGATCTTGACTTCCTTCGCCTGCTCCAGCGCGGTCGGGATCCGGCCGGTGTTGGTGACTGTGGCGGTGATCTCGTGGGTCGCCCCGTCGCTCTGCCCGGCCCGGAGCTTGCGCACGCCGACCTGCGAGAGCGCCACCTGCGGCAGCGACTCGGTCAGGTAGATGTTGAACCGGGCCTGGTTCGCCGCCCACTGCCCGATCAGGTCGGGCGAGGGGTTCTGCGCCCAGAACTTCGGGTTGATCCCGCCGACCTCGACGGCACCGAGCTTCGGGTGCTGGATCTTGGTCCAGGGCAGGAAGCAGTTGGTACGCCGGTTCTCCACGCACCACCGCGACCGTTCCCAGTCGGCGAACCGCTCGTCTTTGTCGTAGTCGAAGAAGTCGCCGCCGTTCCAGATCTCGTCGCCGTACCAGACGGCGCCGTACTGGAAGTAGCCGAAGTCGGGGCCGTGCCCGAAGAGCGCCTCCGGGTCGCCGCCGTTGCGAGTGGCGTAGTCGATGTAGACGCTGCCGGAGTAGCGGTAGCCGGTGAAGCCGACGCCGGCCCGGTCGAAGTGCTCGTAGAGCTTGCGGTCGCCGGTGTACATGCACTGGACCGGGTCGCAGGTCGAGGGGCCGCGCAGGTGCATCGGTACCCGGGTGTCCATGCTGTTCACCGCGCCGATGTTGGTGTGCGACATCAGCCAGGTGTAGACGTGCCGGGTCTCCGGCTCCGACAGCGGGTACTCGCCGGCGCCCACCTGGGTGAGGTTCCGGCCGGTCTCGTCGTACCCGGGCATGACGTGCCAGTTGTACGGGTAGTTCCGGTGCAGGTCGAGGCCGCCGACGCCGTCCTCGTTGTCCCGGCCGTCGCCGTCGTTGTCGACGCCCTCGGAGAACATCAGGTAGTCGCCGTTGCCGGCACCGACGTTGCGCATCACGACTCCGGCCGGGTCGCGGTCGTCGACGACGTGGGTGCCCTTGCCGGCGCCGACGTGCTGGCGCAGCTGCCCGAGGTAGCCGTCGCCGTTGAGGTCCTCGCCGGGGTCCTCGTCGAGCCTGCCGTCGGCGTCGTTGTCGGTCGGCCGGACCGACGACCGGTTGGTCTGCGCGGTGTAGAGGTAGAGGTTGTGTCCGTCCGGGTTGTTCACCGGCCGGATGTAGACGGTCTTGGTGTCGAGGATCCGGTCCACCTGCCGGTCCTTGCCGGCCCGGCTGATCAGGTGGTGCGCCAGCCAGAGCGAGCTCTCGGCCGAGGAGACCTCGCCGGAGTGCCGGTTGCCCTCGAAGAACGCCGCCGGCTTGTCGGTGTCCTTGCCGGTGGACTTGTCGGTGATGGTGAGCTGGTAGATCGGCTCGCCGCCGAAGCTCTCGCCGACGATGTGGAGGTCGACGATGTCCGGCCGCTGGTGCGCCCACTTCTTCAGCCACCACTGGATCTCGATCCCGGTGTGGAAGTGGTCGAAGTCCATCTGGCCCGGCTGCTTCGGCTGGACCTGCGGATACCGTACGACGTCGAAGGTGCTCTCCCCGTCGCGTTCCCCGGCGATGGTGATGGTCGGGGTGGTCGGGGTGACGCTGCCGGGGAACGGGCCGGGGTCCGCCGCCGGCTGCAACCCGATCGTGTACGTCGGCGCGGCGGAGAGTTCGGCGTCGTCGAGTGCGACCGGGTCGCCGGTACCCCACAGGGGCGTACTGGCCAGCACGACGGCGGCGCCCACCAGCAGGGTCACCAGCTTCGGGGTCGGCCGCCGGGCGGGTCGGGGTACCGGCGGGGCCGGCTGGCCGGGATCGGGTCGGTCGGGTGCGGAGCGGGTGATCTCGGAGCCCACGGTAGATCTCCTGTCGTCACTTCGGTGACCGTCTGCCGGGTCGGCAGGATGATGGCCACTTTCCGTGTCGGGGGCGCCACCCAACGTGTACTCACTTGTGATCATGCTAATCGAGGCGTGTGCCGGTGTAAATATCCGGTGCTGGTGGCGGGGGTGAACGGTCCCGGCGGCCCGCCGCCGCCCGTGACGGGGCGCCGATAAATCTTCAGCCGTGGTTGATCACCCTTGCTACGCTCCCCGCCGTTGCTCGCGATAACGGGGGTTCCTGATGACTGTTCGTTCTGTTCGTACCGGCCTCGTCGCCCTCTCCCTGGCGACCGTCGCCGTACTCGGTGCCGGCTGCCAGCCGGACGAGTCGACCACCGACGCGGCCGGTACGCCGACCGCGGCTCCGACCACCGCCGCACCGAGCCCGACCGCCGCGCCGAACACCAAGGAGGTGTGCGAGGCGGTCACCGACATCTTCCTGGACGGCAGCGTCAAGATCGCCGACGACTCGGTGAAGGCAATCGAGAAGCAGCTGAGTGTGGCGCAGCAGGAGAAGCAGCTCCAGACCACGCTGACCGGGCTCGCCGGCCAGTTGGAGGCCGAGGCCGCCAAGGCGACCGACCCGAAGGTCAAGGCGCTGGTCGAGGGGATCGTCGCCGACATCGAGTCCGGCGCGAAGTCCGGTGACCCGGTGAAGTTCCTCCAGGGCGAGTTCGTGCAGGTGGGCACGAGGATCGACAAGGAGTGCATCGGCTGACCCCCGGTGCCGATGGCGGCGGCCCGGGAGTCGACGGTGGCGGCGCCACGCGGAGTTGACGGGGGTGGCGCCACGGGGAGTTGACGGTGGCGGCGGTGCGGGGGGTGACGGTGGACGTTCGCCGGCTTCCGGGCCGCCCGCCACCGCCACGCGGTGGCCGGAGGGTCGGCGGTCGGTCGGGGGCAGCGGGCATGATGGGCGGGTGTCGTGCCGGCCGATCCGGAGCCGGCGACGTACGACCCGGGAGACAGGAAGACATGGCCACTACCGCCGACACGACGATCGCCGCCCTCCGCTCGGGCCACGACGAACTCGCGGCGCTGGTCCGCGACCTCGGCCCGACCGACCTGACCCGGCCGTCCGGGGCCAGCGAGTGGCAGGTGTCGCAGGTGCTCAGCCACCTCGGCAGCGGCGCCGAGATCAACGAGGCCACTCTCGATGTGGCGCTGGGCGGTCGCCCCGCCCTGGAGGCGGACTTCAACAAGCAGGTCTGGGCCCGCTGGGACGCGATGACCCCGATCGAGCACGCCGAGGGCTTTCTGGAGGCCAACCGCCGGCTCGTCGAGCGGTACGAGTCGCTGGACGCGGAGGCCCGGTCCAGCCTGCGGATCGACCTCGGTTTCCTGCCCGAGCCGGTGGACCTGGCTACGGCGGCCGGGATGCGGCTCAGCGAGTTCGCGCTGCACGAGTGGGACGTGGAGGTCGCCTTCAACCGGTACGCGACGGTGGCGCCGGAGGCGGTGCCGCTGGTGCTCGACCGGCTCGGCGGCCTGCTCGGCTGGATCGCCCGGCCGGACGCGGTCGGCGACCGGCCGGTGGAGCTGGCGCTGCGGTTGACCGATCCGGACCGGGTCCTGGGGCTGCGGCTGACCGACCGGGTCGAGCTGGTGGAGCGGCCGGAGCAGCCGGCAGGCGAGATCACCGGGCCGGCCGAGGCGTTCCTGCGGCTGGCCGCCGGCCGGCTGGCGCCCGAGCACACCCCGGACACGCTGACCGTGACCGGCCCGCTCGGCCTGGACGACCTGCGCCGGGTCTTCCCCGGCTACTGACCGACTCCGCCCGCCCGAGCTGACCGGCTCCACCGGCCCGGGCTGGACGAGCGTTGCCCGCCCAGCCCGGCCGTCGGCATCTACTTGACAGTGCTCGTCAAGTGCTTGACACTGGACGTCAAGTGAGGAGGGTGGCGTGCCGCCGACCCGTGACGAACTCGTCGAGCAGCTTCTCCGGACGATGGACGTCCGGCTGCTCGATCCGCTGGAGATCCTGCTCGACGGGGACGACGCGGTCGACGCGCTGCGTACGGTGGTGCGGGTCCGCGCCGAGACCTGGGCGCACCGGCTGGTCGACGGCGACGACCGGGAGGCGGTCGGCACCGCGATGCGGATCGTCTCGACGCTCTATCCCGGCGACGGCCCGTTCGAGCCCCCGCTCGACTGGTGGCGCAGCCCGCTGGGCCAGGTCGTCGCGCGGCGGGTCGGGCACCCCACCGCCGACTCGGTGACGTACGCGGTGGCCGGGGCGATGCTCGGGATCACCCGGCAGGGCGTCCACGACCTGGTCAACCGGGGCAAGCTGGTCCGTCATCCGGAAGGTGGTGTGCTGCCCTCCTCCGTCCGCGACCGGCTACTGGAGGAAGGGCGGCCCCGCCGTGTCTGACGTACCCCACGACCGTGAGATTTCCATCGACTCCGGCCCGGTGCCGATCGTCGCCCGGGACTTCGGCGGCTCCGGCGCCCCGATGCTGCTGCTGCACGGCGGGGGCGGCAACCTGGTCACCATGACCGCGCTGGCCGAGGCGCTGCGGCCGGCGCACCGGGTGGTCGCGGTCGACCTGCGCGGCCACGGCCGCTCCGGCGACGGCCCGTGGAAGTGGGACGAGGTCCTCGACGACCTCGACGCCGTCGCCGACGAGCTGGAGTTGGCCCGCCCGGCGGTGGTCGGCATGTCGCTCGGCGGCATGCTCGCCAGCCTCTGGGCGGCCCGCCACCCGGACTGCCCCGGCGCGGTCAGCCTGGACGGCAATCCCGTCCCGAGCCGGCCGGAGGACCTCGCCGGCCTCGACCCGGACCGGGCGGTGGCCGAACTCGCCCGGCTCCGCGAGGTCTTCGCCGGGATGTCCGCCGCGCTGGCCCGACCGCTCGACGCCGAGCAGGTCGCGGCGGCGCTCGCCGGACAGCGGGCCACGGCCCGGCGGTACGGCTCCGCCGAGGAGATCTGGGTGGAGGCGTTCCGGCGCAACCTGGTGCCGGCGGAGGACGGGACGAGCCGGCTGCGCCCCGATCCGGAACTGACCGAGGAACTGCGGCTGGCCATGGAGTCGCTGGACCTGGTACCCGTCTACCGTGCGGTCCGCTGCCCGCTGCTGCTGGTACTGGCCACCGTGGACATGCCCGAACAGCGTCCCTTCCACGACCTCTACGCCGCACACCGGCGTCGGGTGCTGGAGCGGCTGGCGGCCGTCCGGGACAACCCGTGGCTGGAGGTCGTACCGCTGGACGGCGCCAGCCACGCCATGGTGGCCGAACGCCCGGGCCAACTGGCCGACCTGGTCACGGGGTTCCTCTCCCGCTAGGGGTCCCGCGCTGGTGCCCCGATCCGGTCGACGGGCTTGTGGATAGTACTCGTTGTTCTAGTAGAATACGAACATGTTGTTTCGGGTGTCACCGGGCAGCGGCGTACCGCTGGCCGAGCAGATCGCCGGCAGCGTGCGCCGGGCACTGGCGGACGGAGCGATCGGCCGGGGCGACCGGCTGCCCGCCGCACGGGAACTCGCCGGCACGCTAGACGTGAACATGCACACCGTGCTCCGGGCGTACGCGGCACTGCGCGAGGAGGGGCTCATCGAGCTTCGCCGGGGACGGGGCGCGGTGGTGACCGGGGAGGTCCCGCACGAGCGGGCCCGGGTGATCGAGTCGGTACGGGAGTTGGTGACGGTTGCCCGCCGGGCCGGCGTCGGCCTCGACGAGGCCGTCGCGTTGCTGCGGCAGCAGTACTCGAGAGAGGTGAGCGCATGAGGAGTGCCCGGTGGACGATCGGCAGCGGCCTGCTGCCGGCGGCCCTGATCGGCGGTGCGGTGGCGGTGACCCTCGCCTGGCGGAGCCGCCTCCCGGAGAGCCTGCCCAACTCCGGCGGTGTCGGTGACCGGCCGATGGTGAGCACCATCGGCGTCGACACCCTGGCCGGGGTGCTGCTCGGCGCCGCGCTCACCGTCTGGCTGGCCGGGCTGCTGGTCTTCGCGCTGGCCCGTGGGCTCCCCGGCACCGGGCGGCACTGGCTACGGCTCGGCGCCCAGGTCGCGGTGAACGGCACCGCCGCGGCGGCCGGCACCGTGCTGTTGATGACGCTGGCCGCCGCACTGGACGCGCCGACCGCCGCCGACGTACGCCTCTCCTGGGGCTACTTCGCCGCGCTGATGGGGCTGCCGATGGTGGCGGCGGCGGTCGCCGGGCTGCTGGCGTACCTGCTGGCCGGCGCGGCACCCCCGGCGGCACCCGGCGCCGGCCCCCCGGCACCGACCCGGGCGGCGGCCGGGCCCGACGTCCCGGAGCCGGCGGTCGGGCCGCTGCTGGCGGCCGGTGCCGACGAGCGGCTGATCTGGTGGGAGTTGCGGGCGCTGCGCCCGGTGCTCTGGACGACCGGGGCGCTGGCTCTGACCGGGGTGCTGATGGTCGCCGTACTGGTGCCGCTGGTCGGCGTCGTCGGCTGGGCGGGTGCCGCGCCGATGGTGTCGGCGCTGGCGATGCTGCCGTTCACCCGCTACCGGCTGGTCATCGACGGCGAGGCGGTCCGGGTGGCGGTCGGCCCGCTGCGCCGCCGGGTGCCGATCTCGGCGATCGCCGCCGCCGAGCCGGACCACCTGGCGGTGCAGGACTGGCTGCTCCGCTCGTTCCTGCGCGGCGCCACCGCCGCCGACGTGCCGCTGCTGCCCGGCCCGGCGCTGGCGCTCCGGCTGACCGACGGCAGCCGCCGGCTGGTCACCTGCCGGGACGTGCCGACCGCGGTGGCGATGGTGAACACCCTGCGGGCCCGGCTCGGCTGACCCGGGCCGCCGGGCGTGGGGTCATCCGTCAGAAGACCCCACGCCCGGCGTCGCGCTCACTCCGGGACGCGCCGGTAGGCGCCGTCGCTGGCCGAGGTCGCCATCGAGGCGTACGCGCGCAGCGCGGCGGAGACCGGCCGCTCCCGGTCCACCGGCGTGTACGGCCGGTCCCGCTTCTCCTGCGCGATCCGGCGCGCCTCCAGCACCTCGGGCGCCACCGCCAGTTCCATGCTCCGGTTCGGGATGTCGATGACGATCTCGTCGCCGGGCTCGACCAGCGCGATCAGCCCGCCGCCGGCTGCCTCCGGGGAGACGTGTCCGATGGAGAGCCCGGAGGTGCCGCCGGAGAACCGGCCGTCGGTGATCAGCGCGCACTCCCGGCCGAGACCGCGTCCCTTGAGGAACGAGGTGGGGTAGAGCATCTCCTGCATCCCCGGCCCGCCCTTCGGGCCCTCGTAGCGGATCACCACGACGTCACCGGCGACGACCTGCTTGCCGAGGATCGCCTCGACGGCGGCCTCCTGCGACTCGTAGACCTTGGCCGGGCCCCGGAAGGTGAGGCACTCGGCCGGCACCCCGGCGGTCTTCACCACCGCGCCGTCCGGGGCGAGGTTGCCGTGCAGGATCGCCAGCCCGCCGTCGGCGGTGTACGCGTGCTCCCGGTCCCGGATGCAGCCCTCGGCCGCGTCGGTGTCGAGTGTGGACCAGCGGTTGGTGGTGGAGAACGGCTCGGTGGTGCGTACCCCGCCGGGGGCGGCGTGGAAGAGCTCGATCGCCTCCCGGCTGGCCTTGCCGCCCCGGATGTCCCAGTCGGCCAGCCAGCCGTCCAGGTCGGCCGAGTGCACCGCGTGCACGTCCCGGCGGAGCAGTCCGGCCCGGTCCAGTTCGCCGAGGATCGCCGGGATGCCACCGGCCCGGTGCACGTCCTCCATGTGGTATTTCGGCGAGTTGGGGGCGACCTTGGCCAGGCAGGGCACCCGGCGGGAGATCTCGTCGATGTCGGCGACGCCGAAGTCGAGTTCCGCCTCGCGGGCGGCGGCCAGCAGGTGCAGCACCGTGTTGGTGGAGCCGCCCATCGCCACGTCCAGCGCGACCGCGTTCTCGAACGCGGCCCGGGAGGCGATCGACCGGGGCAGTACCGAGGCGTCGTCGTCGGCGTACCACCGGTTGGCGATCTCCACGACGACCCGGCCGGCCTCCTCGAAGAGAGCCTTGCGGGCGGCGTGGGTGGCCAGCACCGACCCGTTGCCGGGCAGGGCCAGTCCGATCGCCTCGGTGAGGCAGTTCATCGAGTTGGCGGTGAACATGCCGGAGCAGGAGCCGCAGGTGGGGCAGGCGGAGCGCTCGATCGCGCCGAGCTGGTCGTCGGTGACCGCGTCGTTGGACGAGGCGATCATCGCGTCGATCAGGTCGATCTTGTCGTGCACGATCCCCTCGATCGCCACCGTCTTGCCGGCCTCCATCGGGCCGCCGCTGACGAAGACGGTCGGGATGTTCAGCCGGAGCGCGGCGAGCAGCATGCCCGGGGTGATCTTGTCGCAGTTGGAGATGCAGACCAGGGCGTCCGCGCAGTGCGCGTTGACCATGTATTCGACCGCGTCGGCGATCAGCTCCCGGCTCGGCAGCGAGTAGAGCATGCCGCCGTGCCCCATCGCGATGCCGTCGTCGACGGCGATGGTGTTGAACTCCCGACCGACGCCGCCGGCCGAGGCCACCGAGTCCGCGACCAGGCCGCCGAGGTCCTTGAGGTGCACGTGCCCGGGTACGAACTGGGTGAAGCTGTTCGCGATGGCCACGATCGGCTTGCCGAAGTCGTCGTCGGTCATCCCGGTGGCCCGCCACAGCGCGCGGGCGCCGGCCATCGTCCGGCCGTGTGTGGAGGTCTTCGACCGCAGGTCAGGCATTCGACAAGTGTGGCACTCCCGGCGGCCGAACGCCGCCTGCGCGGTCCACCCGGTCCAGCCAGCGGGACGCCGGCCGGGTCGGGGCCGGCCCGCCGGCACCCCGCCGGGCCGTCCCGCCCCGGCCCGATGATCCCGCCGATGCCCGAATGGGCGGTCTGTGCCTCTGATCGATGAACCGGCGCGGGCTCCCCCATGGAGTGCGATCGATCCGGCAGAGTGAACCCGTGCAACTCGCCTCCGGTGCGCCGGCCCTCGCCGTGGCGACCGGCCTCGCCTCCTGCTGCGGGCCGGTCATGCTGGCGCTGTCGGCACACCGGCACACCGGTGCGCGCCGGATCGGGCACTGGCTGCTCGCCGTCGGCGGCGCACTGGCGGCGGCCAGCGCCGCACTGGGGCTGTTCGCGCTGGTCACAATGGCCGAGCACTGGCAGCACGAGCAGGCCCAGCGGACCGGCCTGGCCACCCTGATCGCGGCCGGGATGGCCGGCAGCGGGGCGCTGCTCTGCGCCGGCCTGCTCCGGTTGCCCGGCGTCGCCGAGACCCCCGGCGCGGCGCTCCGGCTGGTGCTGGACGGGCTGGTGATCGGGGCGGCGCTCTGGTTCGTCGGCTGGGTGCTGCTCGCCGAACCGACCCGGGTGCTCGGCGACCTCACCCCGAGCGGCTGCCTGGCCATCCTGGTGGCGACCGTCACGGCGGCGGTGGCGGTCGGGCTGACCTTCATCGTCGGCGCCCGGGCCCGGGCGCCCCGGCGCGGGCTGCTGCTGGCCGGGACCGGGGTCAACCTGGTGACCGGCTCCGGACTGGCCATCTCCGCCGGGATCTGCCAGGCCGGCCCGACGGTCGCGCTGGTCGGGGCGGTGCTGCTGCCGTTCGGCCTGCTGATGGTCGCCCTGGCCGGCCGGGCACCGGAGCTGGCCGGCGGGCCGGACGGCGACGTCATCCGGCGCGGCACCTACGCCGTGCTGCCGATGGTGGCGATGGCCGTCTCCGCCGTCTACCACCTGCTGGTCGGCGGCGACTTCACGATCTTCGCGGTGGTGGCCGGCATCGTCGAGGGGTTCGGCCTGGTCGCCCGGCAATACCTGGCCCTGGCCGACGTACGCGCCTATGCGGGTCGGCTCGCCGAGCGGGAGGCACACTTCCGGGAACTGGCGCACACCGATCCGCTGACCGGGCTGGCGAACCGCCGGGGGCTGCTCCGGGCGGTGCAGCAGGCCGACCCGGAGACGCCCTGGGTGCTGCTCGGACTCGACCTGGACGGCTTCAAGAACGTCAACGACATGCGCGGGCACGACGTCGGCGACGCGGTGCTGGTCGAGGTGGGCCGGCGGCTGAAGAGCAACCTGCGCCCCGGCGACCTGGCCGCGCGGCTCGGCGGCGACGAGTTCGCCGTACTGATGCGGGCCCGTCCGGCCGAGGCGCAGCGGATCGCGGAGCGGCTGCTCGGGGTGGTCGGCTCGGCGTACCGGCACGAGGCCGGGTCGGTCTTCCTGTCGGTCAGCATCGGGGTGGCGGACAGCGCCGACGCCGCCGACGTGGAGACCCTGCTGCGCAACGCCGACCTGGCCCTGCGGTACGCCAAGCAGCGCGGCAAGAACCGCGTCGAGCGGTACGACGCGACCTACGACAACCTGCTGCGCCGGCGCACCACGCTGGAGCACGAGATGCGCGGCGCCATCGAGCGCGACGAGCTGCACCTGGCGTTCCAGCCGGTGGTGGCGGTCCCGTCGGTCCGGCCGGTCGGCGCGGAGGCACTGCTGCGCTGGCACCACCCCGAGCTGGGCAACGTCGGTCCGGACGAGTTCATCCCGCTCGCCGAGGAGTGCGGGATGATCGCCAAGCTCGGCGCCTGGGTGCTGCACCGGGCCTGCCACCAGCTCTCCCTCTGGCTCGCCGCCGGGCACGACGTCTGGGTGTCGGTGAACGTCTCGCCCCGCGAGCTGCACGCCCCGGAGTACGTCGTCCAGGTCACCGAGGCGCTGCGGGCGCACCGGGTGCCGCCGCAACGGCTGGTGCTGGAGGTGACCGAGCACGCCGTGGCGACCGACCTGGACGAGTTGATCCGCCGGCTCCGGGCGCTGCGGCTGACCGGGGTACGCATCGCGCTGGACGATTTCGGCGCCGGATACTCCTCGCTCGGCCAGCTCCGCCGGCTGCCGATCGACATCCTCAAGATCGACCACAGTCTGGTCGCCGGTCCGGAGCCGATCCGGCGACCGAAGGGCCGCGCCTTCGCCCCGATGGTGGACGTGGTGATGCGGCTCGGCCACCAGCTCGGGCTGGAGGTGATCGCCGAGGGGGTGACCAACCCGACGGAACTCGCCGCCGTGGTCGAGGCCGGCTGCCGGTTCGGGCAGGGCCAGCTCTTCGGCTGGGGGGTGCCGGCCGAGCACCTGGAGGCGATGCTGGAGGCGGCCAGCCCGCCGGAGGGGAGCGGCTCGGAGTCCCGCCCGAAGGGCGACGCCGGCAAGCCCGCCTCCCGGACGGCCGGCAACAGCCGGAGCGCGCCCCGGCAGCGCAGGCCCAGCGACGGGCCGGCGGACCCGAAAACCGACACTGCCCAGAATGCGGGATCAGTTGACTCATCGCGTGAGATGCGTCAGGCTTAGCCGCATGTCTGCGACCAGGTCCTTCCGAGTACTTATCTGAGCGCACTCTCGACTCCCGAGAGTGCGCAGGCCCCGTGCATCAGCACGAGGGCCGTTTTTATTGGCCACGTATCTCGCGTCGGCAGTGTGCTCGCCCCGGTTGGCGTACCACTCCTGCCGGTTTGGGTAGATCGACCGCCGGCCGAGGCGGCCCGCCCGCAACGCCGTACACCTCGAAAAGATCACTGCTCCGAGCCGAAGGCCTGAATAGCCATGACGAGACCCACACCCGAGACCCTGGCCAACAGCGCGCGGCGTCACCGGTCCGCCCCCGCCGAGGGGAGCAACGACCCCGCCGACCAGTTCCCCCGCCGACTCCGCCCGGGTGCCCAGCCGGCCGGCGACCAGTCCGGTCCGCTCGCCGAGCCGAGCCGGGGTGCCGCGGGCGGGCAGGTGGTGGCACCGGTCCAGGTCTCCGGGGCCGGTTCGCTGGTCAAGTCGCTGGAGGCGCTCGGCGTCGAGGTCGCGTTCGGCATCCCGGGTGGGGCGATCCTGCCGGCGTACGACCCGCTCTACGACTCGTCGGTGCGGCACATCCTGGTCCGGCACGAGCAGGGCGCCGGGCACGCCGCCACCGGGTACGCGCAGGCCACCGGCCGGGTCGGCGTCTGCATCGCCACCTCGGGTCCGGGGGCGACGAACCTGGTCACGCCGATCGCGGACGCGTACATGGACTCGGTGCCGATGGTGGCGATCACCGGTCAGGTGGCCCGGCCGGCGATCGGCACGGACGCCTTCCAGGAGGCGGACATCCAGGGCATCACCCTGCCGATCACCAAGCACAACTTCCTGGTGCAGACCGCCGAGGAGATCCCGCGGATCCTGGCCGAGGCGTTCCACCTGGCCGCCACCGGCCGGCCCGGCCCGGTGCTGGTCGACATCCCCAAGGACGTCCTCCAGGCGCAGACCACCTTCAGTTGGCCGCCCGCCCTGGACCTGCCGGGCTACCGGCCGACCCTGCACCCGCACGGCAAGCAGATCCGCGAGGCGGCCCGGCTGATGACCACCGCCCGCCGCCCGGTGCTCTACGTCGGCGGCGGCGTGCTCAAGGCCGGCGCCACCGAGGGGCTGCGCAAGCTGGCCGAGCTGACCGGCATCCCGGTGCTGACCACGCTGATGGCCCGGGGCGCCTTCCCGGACTCGCACCCGCAGCACCTCGGCATGCCCGGCATGCACGGCACGGTCGCCGCGGTCTACGCCCTGCAGAAGTCGGACCTGATCGTGGCGCTGGGGGCCCGGTTCGACGACCGGGTGACCGGCAAGCTGGACTCGTTCGCCCCGGGGGCGGCGATCGTGCACGCCGACATCGACCCGGCGGAGATCGGCAAGAACCGCGCCGCCGACGTGCCGATCGTCGGTGACGCGAAATACGTGATCGACGAGCTGATCGAGGCGGTCCGGGCCGCCACCGCCGGGCAGACCGCGGCGATCGACCGGACCGAGTGGTGGGCGCAGCTCGACGACCTGCGCGACCGCTACCCGCTCGGCTACGACGAGCCGACCGACGGCACCCTCGCCCCGCAGTACGTGATCGAGCGGCTGGGCGCGATCGCCGGCCCGGAGGCGATCTACGTGGCCGGGGTGGGGCAGCACCAGATGTGGGCGGCACAGTTCGTCTCGTACGAGAAGCCGTACACCTGGCTCAACTCCGGAGGCCTGGGCACCATGGGTTACGCGGTGCCGGCGGCGATGGGCGCCAAGGTCGGCAAGCCGGAGACCGTGGTCTGGGGGATCGACGGCGACGGCTGCTTCCAGATGACCAACCAGGAGCTGGCGACCTGTGCCCTGGAGGGGATCCCGGTCAAGATCGCCGTGATCAACAACGGCAACCTGGGGATGGTCCGGCAGTGGCAGACGCTCTTCTACGGCGAGCGCTACTCCAACACCGAGCTGGGCACCCACAAGCACCGGATTCCTGATTTCGTCAAGCTGGCCGAGGCGCTCGGCTGCGTCGGGCTGCGCTGCGAGAGCAAGGCCGACGTGGACAAGACCATCAAGGCCGCGATGGAGATCAACGACGCGCCGGTGGTGATCGACTTCGTGGTCGGCAAGGACGCCATGGTCTGGCCGATGGTGGCCGCCGGCACCAGCAACGACGAGATCATGTTCGCCCGTGGGGTCCGCCCCGCCTTCGACGACGACGAGCTGTGAGGCCGGGAAGATGAGCAAGCACACGCTGTCCGTGCTGGTGGAGAACAAGCCGGGTGTCCTGGCCCGGGTGAGCGGGCTCTTCTCCCGCCGGGGCTTCAACATCGACTCGCTGGCGGTCGGTGAGACGGAGAACCCGGACGTCTCCCGGATCACCATCGTGGTCAACGCCGAGACCTCACCGCTGGAGCAGGTCACCAAGCAGCTCAACAAGCTGGTCAACGTACTCAAGATCGTCGAGCTGGATCCGGGCGTCTCGGTGGCCCGGGAGCTGGTGCTGGTCAAGGTCCGGGCCGACCGCTCGCAGCGGGCCCAGGTGCTGGAGACGGTGAACCTGTTCCGGGCCAGGGTGGTCGACGTCGCGCCGGACACCCTCACGATCGAGGCGACCGGCACCGCTGACAAGCTGGACGCGCTGCTGCGCGATCTCGAACCGTTCGGAATCAAGGAAATGGTGCAGTCGGGCCTGGTGGCGATCGGGCGGGGCTCCCGTTCGATCACCACCGGTTCGGCGCTGCGGGCCGCCTGAGCACGGCGAACCCGCACAACGATTGGCAACGGCGGGCCCGGCCGGGTCGCGCCGCAGGAGAGGAAAGTCATGTCCGTTGAGGTGTTCTACGACGACGACGCCGACCTGGGGCTCATCCAGAGCAAGAAGGTCGCGGTGCTCGGGTACGGCAGCCAGGGCCACGCCCACGCGCTGTCGCTGCGCGACTCCGGCGTCGACGTCGTGATCGGTCTGCCGGAGGGTTCGAAGAGCCGGGCCAAGGCGCAGGAGCAGGGCCTTCGGGTGCTGACCCCGGCCGAGGCGTCGGCCGAGGCCGACGTGATCATGGTGTTGGCGCCGGACACCGCGCAGCGGTCGCTCTACGCCGAGGCCATCGCGCCCAACCTGACCGCCGGCAAGGCGCTGTTCTTCGGCCACGGCCTGAACATCCGGTACGGCTTCATCACCCCGCCGGCCGAGGTCGACGTGGCGATGGTCGCCCCGAAGGGCCCGGGCCACCTGGTCCGCCGGCAGTACGTCGACGGCAAGGGCGTGCCCTGCCTGGTCGCGGTGGAGCAGGACGCCACCGGCACCGCCTTCCCGCTCGCGCTCGCCTACACCAAGGCGATCGGCGGCACCCGGGCCGGTGCGATCCGCACCACCTTCAAGGAGGAGACCGAGACCGACCTCTTCGGCGAGCAGGCGGTGCTCTGCGGCGGCGCCTCCGCGCTGGTGCAGACCGGTTTCGAGGTGCTCACCGAGGCCGGGTACGCGCCCGAGGTGGCGTACTTCGAGTGCCTGCACGAGCTGAAGCTGATCGTCGACCTGATGTACGAGGGCGGCATCGCCCGGATGCGCTACAGCGTCTCCGACACCGCCGAGTACGGCGACTACTCGCGCGGCCCGCGGGTGATCGACGCCCGGGTCAAGGACGAGATGCGGAAGATCCTCTCCGAGATCCAGTCCGGCGAGTTCGCCCGGGAGTGGATCGCCGAGGACGACGCCGGCCGGCCCAACTTCACCAAGTGGCGGGCCGAGGGCGCGGCGCACCCGATCGAGGAGACCGGCAAGAAGCTGCGCGGCATGATGAGCTGGGTCGACCGGCCGATCACCGAGACCGCCTGACACAGCGGCGGCCCCGGGCCGGTGAGGATACCGGTCCGGGGCGGCGGCCGCATCCGGCGGGAACATTCTTCCGGTACCCGATCTTCCTCCGCCGAGTTTCCAGATCATTGCCAATAGACGTCCAATCGCCATCCACGGCGGTGGCGTCAGGAAATGGTCGGCGGTTACGGGCGGTTAATGCGTCCGCTCGGGTACTGTCGCCGCATGCGTCTGGAGCAATCGCACCGTACCGAGCGTTTCGGCGCCGTCCGTATCCACGAACTCCAGCGTGTCATACAGCTGGACTCGGGAGACGCCACGGGGACCACCGCCGAGGGGATCGTCTCGCACGCGGCGATGCGCGCGATCGAGCGGCAGATGGTCATCGTCATTCCCTGCATGAACGAGACACGCAGAGTAATCGAAGGTGTGCTCTCGGGGATTCCACACGACTGTCTGATCGTGCTCGTCTCGAACAGCGCCCGGCACCCGGTCGATCGCTACGACATGGAAGCCCAGACCCTGGAGCAGTACTGCCGGGCGACCGAGCGGCCGGCGATCATGGTGCACCAGCGGGACCCGGGACTGGCCGCCGCCGTCAAGGCCGCCGGCATGCCCGAGCTGATCGACGACGAGGGGCTGGTCCGGGCCGGCAAGGGCGAGGCGATGCTGATCGGCATGGCGGTCGCCGCGCTGACCGGCCGGAAGTACCTCGGCTACATCGACGCCGACAACTACGTACCGGGCGCCGTGCACGAGTACGTCAAGGTGTACGCCGCCGGCCTGCACCTCGCGGCCAATCCGTACGCGATGGTCCGGATCTCCTGGCACTCGAAGCCGAAACTGCGGGACGGGCGCCTCTTCTTCAGCCGGCGCGGCCGGAGTTCCGAGATCACCAACGAGTTCCTGAACCGGCTGGTGGCCGAGTATTCCGGCTTCGGTACCGAGGTGATCGCCACCGGCAATGCCGGCGAACACGCGCTCAGTCTCGACCTCGGGCTGCGGATGCGGCTGGCCGGCGGCTTCGCGGTGGAGCCCTTCGAGTTCGTGGAACTCTTCGAACAGTTCGGCGGGGTGCTCGACACCACCCATCCCGAGGTGATGGCGAGTTCCGTCCCGGTACTCCAGATCGAGACCCGCAACCCGCACTTCCACGACAACAAGGGCGAGGACCACGTCCAGGGCATGCGGATGCAGGCGCTGAACGTGCTCTACCACTCGCCGGTCGCGCTGCCGCCGGTCCGCGAGGCGATCCTCGACTTCATGCTCGCCCAGCAGGCGATCGCGCCGGGCGAGGAGCCGCCCCGGGAGCGGATCTACCCGCCGGTCGGCTCGCTCGACCTGGACCTGCTCCGCGACGTACTGGAGAGCGAGGCGGGGACGTTCCGCCAGCTCGGCACCCGGTCGCTGCTGCGGCCCCGCTCCGCACTGCCCGGATCCGAGGTCTTCACCTCCGCCTGAGCCGTCGGCGGAACACGCCGGTCGGTGCGCCTTGTGAGGGCACTCACGCGGTTCTGCGCCGCACCGTGCGCAGCAGGACGCCTACGATCGGCAGACAGGTGCGTCCGCACCGCAGGGAAGCACCCGAATGGCCGGAAGCGCGGGACGCAGTGCGGCGCCCACGTGGCCGCAGACCTCGCCCGGACGACATATACGAGGACCAATGACTCCCGTCGTACTGATCGCTGAAGAGCTCGCTCCCGCCGCAATCGACGTGCTCGCGCACGACTTCGACGTACGCCACGTCGACGGTACCGACCGCCCTGCCCTGCTCAGCGCGCTCGCCGAGGCGGACGCGGTCATCGTACGCAGCGCCACCCAGGTCGACGCCGAGGCGATCGCCGCCGCCCCCCGACTCAAGGTGGTCGCCCGGGCCGGCGTCGGGCTGGACAACGTCGAGGTGCCGGCCGCGACCGCCCGGGGCGTGATGGTGGTCAACGCGCCGACCTCCAACATCGTCTCCGCCGCCGAGCAGGCGCTCGCGCTGCTGCTGGCCGTCGCCCGGAACACGGCGAGCGCCAGCGCCGCGCTGAAGGCGGGGGAGTGGAAGCGGTCCAAGTACACCGGGGTGGAGATCCAGGGCAAGACCGTGGGCGTGGTCGGGCTCGGCCGGATCGGGGTGCTCTTCGCGCAGCGGATCGCGGCCTTCGGCACCCGGCTGATCGCGTACGACCCGTACGTGCAACCGGCCCGGGCGGCGCAGCTCGGCGTACGCCTGGTCGGGCTGGAGGAGCTGCTCCGGGAGAGCGACTTCATCTCGATCCACCTGCCGAAGACCCCGGAGACGGTCGGTCTGATCGGTGAGAAGGAACTCGCCCTCGTCAAGCCGGGGGTCCGGATCGTCAACGCGGCCCGGGGCGGCCTGATCGACGAGCAGGCGCTGGCCGACGCGATCGCCGAGGGGCGGGTCGGCGGCGCCGGCATCGACGTGTACTCCAAGGAGCCCTGCACCGCCTCGCCGCTCTTCGCCTTCGACAACGTGGTGGCCACCCCGCACCTGGGCGCCTCCACCGCCGAGGCGCAGGACAAGGCGGGCCTTGCGGTGGCCCGCAGCGTCAAGCTCGCCCTCCAGGGCGAGTTCGTGCCGGACGCGGTGAACGTGCAGGCCGGCGGCGTGGTCGCCGAGGACGTCCGGCCGCTGCTGCCGCTGGCCGAGAAGCTCGGCAAGGTCTTCACGGCGGTGGCCGGCGGGGTCGCCGCCAGCGTCACCGTCGAGGTGCGCGGCGAGATCGTCGCCAACGACGTCTCGGTGCTGAAGCTGGCCGCCACGAAGGGCATCTTCACCTCGATCGTCGAGGAGCAGGTGAGCTACGTCAACGCGCCGCTGCTCGCCGCCGACCGGGGCGTCACGGTGGCCCTGACCACGCACGCGGAGACCATCGACCACCCGAACCTGGTCACCGTGCACGGTGCGCTGCCGGACGGCCGGACCGTCTCCGTCTCCGGCACCGCCGTGCACACCGGCAACCGCGACGTGCTCAAGCTGACCGAAGTGGACGGCTTCGACCTGGAACTCGGCGCGGACGGCATCCTGCTCTTCTTCCGCTACGTCGACAAGCCCGGCGTGGTCGGCAGCATCGGCTCGATCCTCGGCGAGGCGGGCGTCAACATCGCGGCGATGCAGGTGGCCCGCCGGGAGGCCGGCGGCGAGGCGCTGATGACCCTGACCGTGGACTCGGCGACCGCGGCCGAGCTGCTCAGCTCGGCCGCCGACTCGATCGGCGCGGTCGCGGCGAGCGCCGCCGACCTGCGCGACGAGGTGTGAGCGGCGCCTGACACCTGCGGCCCGGGCGGGGCGATCGGGGTACGGTCGCCCCGCCCGGGTCAGCCGTTCACCGGGGTCGGCGGCGGATAGACCGAGCCGTCCTGCGGGTCGAGCAGCATCAGGCCGTGCTGCGCGGCCAACCGTTCGATGTCGAGCAGCACCTGGTCGGCACAGGACTCGTCGAGCTTCATCTCGACGTGGTCGGCGGCGACGTGCAGCGGGGTCACCGCCCACGGCGTACCCGGCCCCGGCCGGTCCGGATAGCCCGCGGTGATCGCCCGGTAGAACGCCGAGATCCGCCGGTCCGGACTCCCCTCGGCATGGACACCCTGCCGGCACCGGCCGTGGGCCGCGCGTACGTCCTCGTCGGCGGCGCCGGCCCCGAGCGCCCATACGATCAGATCGAAGCTCACACCGGGCTCCCGTGTCCCAAGAGTGTTGACAGATCAGAACTCACGGGGGTACAGGGTGCCACTGAGTCGGCGACCTTTTCTCGGATACCCCGCCGACACGCGGAAGGGCGACTCTTGCGGGGACTCGCGTCGGGTCTATAGCGTATTGACGCGGATACCCGGTGAGTTCCTAGGCGTGGGCTCGTCTTCGGGTGATGAGGCGTCGCGCCGGCCGGGTAGCCAGCACCCCCGTGTGCGCGAGCCACGCGCACTCGTCGCTGATCGGCCCCCGCGATCGTTGCCGAGATCGCGGGGGCCGATCGCGCTTGCGCCGCCGGACCCGTCGCTCCACGGTCTGATCACCTGGGTGGCCGTGCACTGCGTGCGGTGACGGGAGTCGGCAATGAGCTGCCGGGCCGACTCAGGGCCGTCGGGCAGGGGCAGGGCCGTCGGGCAGGGGCAGGGCCGCGCCGGGCAGGGTCAGCGGGCGGTGGCGAAGAGGGCCCGGTAACCGTCCCGGGTGGGGAACCAGTCCAGGCCGGGGCGCCCGGCGGCGAAGAGCGCGGTCGCGTACCCGTCGGCGACCGCCAGGTCCGGGCCGGTGACCGTGGCCGCGAGCAGCTTGTCGGCCGGCTGCCCGGTGTGCGGGTCGACCACGTGGTCGCGCCGGCCGGCGACGCCGGAGGTGCCGATCGCCCCGGAGGTCATCTCCAGCATCATCGGCTGCCGGTCGCCCTGCGTCGGGTGGTGCACCGCGACCCGCCACGGGCCGCCGTGCGGCGCGTGGCCGCGTACCACCAGATCCGCGCCGCTGATCACGGCGTAGTCCTCGATGCCGGCGGCGCGCAGCCGGGCGGCGGCCCGCTCCACCGCCCAGCCGACCAGCAGGCCGCCCGGGTCGAAGCCGCCGGGCACCGCCCAGGCGTCGAACCAGCCGTCGGTGGCGGCCCGCATCGCGGCGCACCGGGCGACGATGTCGGCCAGCGGCGGGTACGCGTCCGCGGAGATCTCGCCCCGGCGCAGCCGGGAGACCAGGCTTTCCGGCCGGGCCGGACTGTAGGTGAGGTCGATGGCCCGCAGTTCGGCGACGGCGTCCCGCAGCGCGTCGCCGACGCCGCGCCAGCCGACCGCACCCATGCCGTTGAGCACCAGGGTGTATTCGGCGATCGAGGTCTGCACGGTGTGCCGGGCGACCACCCGGTCGGTCAGGGTCGCGCCGGGCCGGACGTTGCGCCAGCCGGCGCCCAACCGCAGGTCCGGCCGTCCCCGGCCTACGGCGGGCGCCGGCGGCAGGCTCCGGCTACGCTGTCCCCGACTTCGGCCGCCCGGGATTCGCATGTTCGCCCCCTGGATCCGCACGTTCGCCCCCTGGATCCGCGTCTCGCCCCTCCGGCCCGGTCGCCGTCGCCAGCCCGCGAGCCGTTCTCCGCGCTCACCATAGGAAGCGAAGATGGCCAGAGCATGAGTACTGGCTGAGAAGCTCCTGTGCAGTTGACATTCCAGATGTTGGGAGTGGCGTACCGGGAGCCGGGACGGTCCCTTAACGTTCCCTAGACACGACGGAGGCAAGGGAGCTGGGACGTGGCGGTGGCGCGGATCGCGGTGGTGGCTGGCGACGGCATCGGGCCGGAGGTGGTCGCGCAGGCCCGCAAGGTGCTCGACGCCGTACTGCCGGGGGTCGAGGCCACCGAGTACGACCTCGGGGCCGCCCGCTACCACCGGACCGGCGAGGTGCTGCCCGACTCCGTGCTCACCGAGCTGGCCGGGCACGACGCGATCCTGCTCGGCGCGGTCGGCGACCCCACCGTGCCGCCCGGGGTGCTGGAGCGCGGCCTGCTGCTCAAGCTCCGCTTCGAGTTCGACCAGTACGTCAACCTCCGGCCGTCCCGGCTCTGGCCGGGCACCGCCGGCCCGCTCGCCAGCGTCAAGCCGAACGAGATCGACCTGGTGGTCGTCCGGGAGGGCACCGAGGGCCTCTACGCCGGGGCCGGCGGCACGCTGCACCGGGACACCCCGGCCGAGATCGCCACCGAGGAGAGCCTGAACACCCGGCACGGCGTCGAGCGGGTGATCCGGGACGCGTTCGCCCGGGCGGGGCGCCGGGAGCGCCGCAAGGTCACCCTGGTGCACAAGACCAACGTGCTGACCCACGCCGGCTCGCTCTGGGCCCGGGCCTTCGCCTCGGTCGCCGCCGAGCACCCGGACATCGAGACCGAATACCAGCACGTCGACGCCGCCGCGATGTTCCTGGTCACCCAGCCGCAGCGCTACGACGTGGTGGTCACCGACAACCTCTTCGGGGACATTCTCACCGACATCGCGGCCGCCGTCACCGGCGGGATCGGGCTCGCCGCCAGCGGCAGCATCAACCCCGAGCGGGCGTACCCGTCGATGTTCGAGCCGGTGCACGGCTCGGCGCCGGACATCGCCGGCCAGGGCGTCGCCGACCCGGCCGCCGCGGTGCTCTCCACCGCGCTGCTCCTCGACCACCTGGGCCACCCCGACGCGGCCCGCCGAGTAACCGAGGCGGTCGCCGCCGAGCTCGCCTCCCGGGGCCCCGGCTCGGCACGGCGCACCGCCGACATCGGAGACCGGCTCGCCGCCCACGCGGCCTCCTGAGCCGCCCGCCCGTTCCGCCCGCAGAGCCTGGCAGGCCGCCGGATCTGCGCGAAGGCGCGGGTGGTGCGGCCCGCCGGTCGCCCGGAGGGTCGAGGTTGAACGACCGTTCGGGTAAGTTTCAGGCACAACTCCCACGTTCCGGCCGCCCGTCCCCGGGCGCCGGTCCACTCTCTGGAGGTCAGCACGATGAGCGGTGGTGACAAGCTCGACTTCGAGATCCGTCCGAATCCTCAGCCGGTAGCCGCCGCCGAGCGCGCGGCGCTGATGGCCAACCCGGGATTCGGTCGGGTCTTCACCGACCACATGGTCACGATCCGGTACGCCGAGGGCAAGGGCTGGTACGACGCCCGGGTGGAGGCCCGGGCGCCGATCCCGATGGACCCGGCGAGCGCGGTGCTGCACTACGCCCAGGAGATCTTCGAGGGGCTGAAGGCGTACTCGGCGGCGGACGGCTCGGTGACGATGTTCCGGCCGGACGCGAACGCCGCCCGGTTCAACGACTCGGCCCGGCGGATGGCCATGCCCGAGCTGCCGGAGGCGGTGTTCCTGGACTCGCTACGGCACCTGATCGAGATCGACCGGGCCTGGCTGCCCACCACCGACGAGGCCAGCCTCTACCTGCGGCCGTTCATGTTCGCCAACGAGGTCTTCCTCGGGGTGCGCCCGGCCAACGAGTACCTCTTCGTGGTGATCGCCTCGCCGGTCGGCTCGTACTTCGCCCGGGGCGTGCAGCCGGTCGACGTCTGGGTCTCGCCCACCTACACCCGGGCCGCGCCCGGCGGCACCGGCGAGGCGAAGTTCGGCGGCAACTACGCCGCCTCGCTGGCGGCCCAGGCCGAGGCGATGGAGCACGGCTGCGACCAGGTGGTCTTCCTCGACGCCGTGCAGCGGCGGTACGTCGACGAACTCGGTGGCATGAACATCTTCTTCGTCTACGACGACGGGAGCATCGTCACCCCGCCGCTCGGCGGTACGATCCTGCGCGGCATCACCCGGGAATCGTTGATCACGTTGATCGGGCAGTCCGGCGGTACGGTGCTGGAGCGGCCGGTGGCGTTCGACGAGTGGCGGGCCGACGCGGCCAGCGGCCGGCTGCGCGAGGTCTTCGCCTGTGGTACCGCCGCCGTGATCACCCCGATCGGCCAGGTGCGCTACCCGGACGGGGAGTTCCCGATCGCCGACGGCAGTCCCGGCGAGGTCACCATGCGACTGCGGCAGCAGCTCGTCGACATCCAGCGGGGCCGGGCCGAGGACCGCAACGGCTGGATCCACCGGATCGGCTGAGCGTCCGCCCGCCGCACCCCCGCCCGACGGCGCGCGGTGGGTGCGGCGGGCGGCGCGGGTCAGCTCAGGAGGTGGGTGCGGAGGGCGTCGATCCGGGACGGGGCCAGGCCGGCGCCGACCAGGTAGTCCGGCACCGAACCGTGCCGGTCGCGCAGCTCGGCCAGGAACAGGGTCATCGCCTCGGCCGGCGAGGCGAGGAACGGGGCCGGCAGCGGCGGCTCGTCCGGCATGGTGCTGGCCAGCCACTCGCTGAACCGGGCCGAGGCGGCGGTGCTCCGGGCGTAGTCCTCGGCGATGTCGGCGTCGGCGACGCCGAGGACCGACAGGGCCAGCGCGCAGACCACGCCGGTGCGGTCCTTCCCGGCCACGCAGTGCACCAGTACCGGGGCGGCCTCGGCGTCGGCGATCACCTCCAGCGCCGCCACCAGGCCCGCCGAGCCGGTGCTGGCCAGGTCGTGGTAGCGGTCGGCCAGCCAGCGGGCCAGCCCGATCTCCTCGGCGTACGCGGACTCCTGCCAGAGCGCGTGCTCCGGGTGGATGTGCTGGTAGACCAGGCCGTCGTAGGCGGGTACCCGGCCGTGCTGGCGTACCTCGGCGGGCCGGCGCAGGTCGATCACGGTGCGGATGCCGAGCGCCTCGAACGCCTCCCGGTCGATGCCGTCGATCCGGTGCGGTGAGTCCGACCGGTACAACCGCTGCCGGCGGACCAGCCGGCCGTCGAGCCCGGCGACGCCGCCGACGTCCCGGAAGTTGAAGAGGTTCTGGAAGGTCGTCGTACGCGTCGAAGTTCCATCCACCCGACCACCGTAGTGCCTGCGGGGAGCGCCGGTCCGGGCCGGCGATCGCGCCTTCCGGCGGGTAGGACGCCGCTGGCCGGCGGGGCGGAGCCCCACCGGCCAGTCGACTGCGGGTCGCGTGTCACATGGCGCGGCCCGGCGGAACCGTCCAGCCCGAGGCGCCGTACGTGCCGCCGTAGTAGCCACCGAGCTTGTCCCGGTAGGCCGGATCCTCGTGCGTGGCGCCGTCGAACTCCGGAGCGGCCTTGATCTGGTCCTTGCTCCGGTCGACGTACACCTTCTGGTCGTCGTGGTCGACGTGGTTCACCACGCCGGCCGGCAACATGACCTTCTTGCCGAAGATCCACGGGCCGGTGTCCACCACCAGGTAGCTGGCGTTGACCTCGTGACTGGCACTGTCGATCTTGCCAATGCCGCCGTCGGTCGCCTCCACCTTGTAGCCCACCAGGTCGGCGCCGGTCACCCCGGCGTCGTCCCGGTAGCGCCACGGGTCGAACTCGCCCGCGGGCGCTCCGCCCGCGAAGGCACCACCGCCGCCATGGATCAGAGGATCCGGCGTCTGCTGCGGGGTCGTCTGAGGATCGAGCCTGTCCACTGGCTATCACTCCTCTTCTCGACTGTCTCGACGTTCTCCGCTGTCCCGAAGACACCTACCCAGGGTGGTCGATCCCTACACCAGGGGAATTCGGCGAGCCGAGATCCGGTGACCAGTCCCGCGATGTGGATTTTTCCTCCCAGATCCGTGACGGCGTGGCAGAGTACGGTCCGTGACCCGCTCCGCACTCATTATTGGCAGCTAGCGCGCCGGCATCCTTCCCGCCGAGCGCGCAGACCTCCCGCATCCGCGGGGGGTCATTTTGTTTGTCAGGCCGGGACGGCATCGGAGCGGGGTGCGCGCCCTTCTCGAAGGAGATCACATGACGTACCAGGTGTTCGACACGACGTTGCGCGACGGTGCGCAGCGCGAGGGGATCAGCTACTCGGTCGTCGACAAGCTGGCCGTGGCCCGGCTGCTCGACGAGTTCGGCGTCGGATTCATCGAGGGGGGCTGGCCGGGGGCGATGCCGAAGGACACCGAGTTCTTCCGGCGGGCCCGGGCGGAACTCGACCTCAAGCACGCCGTCCTCGTCGCCTTCGGCGCCACCCGCAAGGCCGGGATGGCGGTCGACGCCGACCCGCAGTTGCGCGCGCTGCTGGACGCGGAGACCCCGGCGGTCTGCCTGGTCGCCAAGTCCGACGTCCGGCACGTGGAGCGGGCGCTGCGGACCACCCCGGCGGAGAACCTGGCGATGGTCCGGGACAGCGTGGCCCACCTCGTCGCGCAGGGGCGGCGGGCCTTCCTGGACTGCGAGCACTTCTTCGACGGCTTCCGGCACGACCCGGCGTACACCGCATCGGTGGTGGAGACCGCCCTCGAAGCCGGCGCCGAGGTCGTGGTGATGTGTGACACCAACGGCGGGATGCTGCCCTCCCAGGTGACCGCCGCGATCGGCGAGCTGACCGAGCGGCTCGGGATCTCGCCGGCCCGGCTCGGCATCCACACCCAGAACGACACCGGCTGCGCGGTGGCGAACACCATCGCCGCCGTCGAGGCCGGGGTACGCCACTTCCAGGGCACGGCCAACGGCTACGGCGAGCGGCCCGGCAACGCCGACCTCTTCGCGGTGGTCGCCAACCTGCAACTCAAGCTCGGGCTACCGGTCCTACCGGACGGGTGCCTGGAGCAGATGGTGCGCGTCTCGCACGCCATCGCCGAGATCGCCAACATCGCCCCCGACACCCACCAGGCCTACGTCGGGGCCGCCGCCTTCGCCCACAAGGCGGGGCTGCACGCGAGTGCGATCAAGGTGGATCCGCTGCTCTACAACCATGTGGACCCCGCCGTGCTGGGAAACGACATGCGGATCCTGGTGACGGAGATGGCCGGCCGGGCCAGCATCGAGCTGAAGAGCCGCGAGCTGGGTCTGGACCTGGCCGACCATCCCGACGCCGCTGCCCGGGTCACCAAGCGGGTCAAGGAGCTGGAGGCCGGCGGCTGGTCCTTCGAGGCCGCCGACGCCTCGTTCGAGCTGCTGGTCCGGGCCGAGCTGCCCGGAATGACCGCGCCGCGGCCGTTCGCGCTGGAGTCGTACCGGGTGCTGGTCGAGCACCGCGAGGACGGCGCGGTGGTCTCGGAGGCGACGGTGAAACTCCGGGTACGCGGTGAGCGGGTGATCGCCACCGCCGAGGGGAACGGGCCGATCAACGCCCTCGACGAGGCGCTGCGGGTGGCGCTGCTGCGGCACTACCCGGAGCTGCGCGGGTTCGAGCTGGCCGACTACAAGGTACGGATCCTGGAGGGGAGCCACGGCACCGGCGCGATCACCCGGGTACTGGTGGAGACCGCCGACAGCGGCGGCCGGGACTGGACCACGGTGGGCGTACACCCGAACGTGGTGGAGGCGAGCTGGCACGCACTGGTCGACGCGCTGACGTACGGGGTGGCGCGTACCCCGGCCGAGGTCTGAGCCGACGGACCGAGAGACGGCCCCGCCGCGGTGACGACCGCGGGCGGGGCCGTTCCGTTTCTCCGGCATGCCCGGAGCCGTTTCCCGTAAAAGGCGAAAAATGAATGTGAGATCCGAGAGCGGCACGCATTCTCGAAAATCGCGCTCCGGTTGACGGCCCGTTGTCGGCCGCCCATGTGGACGGACCCGGGCAGGTGAAACCGCTATTGACCTGCTGCTTTGCCGAATGCTATGTTCGCTCATGGTTGTTGAGTGGCCACTCTAAGTAGTATCTGCTGCTGGGCGCGGGGCGACGATCGGTGTCGGTCGGGCGTTCGGCACGCGAAACAATCGTGCGTCAAGGACTGACGCAGCCCTCATTGTCCGGTGGCTCGTCGTTGAAAGCGCCCACGGCAATTGTCGGGCTGGCTATTTCGGTCGCGAGTCTGGACGGGCAAGGGGCGTACCCGGAACAGCAGGTCGGCAGTTCGGACCCATCTCCACCGTCGGAGAGACCATCACCATCCTGGGTAGAAAGAAAGAGATGACGTCATGGCCAGAATCTTTGGACGTAAGACGATCCTGCTAGCCGTCGGAGCGCTCGCGCTGACCCTCGCCGGTGGCGGCATCGCCGTCGCCGGCCCGAGCCACCGCGCCGACCCCGACGCGGTGCGGGTGAACGGCAAGGTGGTCCAGCAGCCAGCGGTCACCCAGGCCGACATCGACCTGGCCAAGGCGGCGCTGCTCAAGGGCGACGCGGCCATCCAGGCGTCGAGCGCACAGCTCTTCGCCGTGGTCAGCGCCAACGGCGGTCTGATCCGCGGCAGCCAGGCCGTCTCGGCGACCTCGCTGGGACTCGGCCTCTACCAGGTGGTCTTCAACGTGCCGGTGGCCAGCGGGGCGTTCGTCGCCACGATCGGGTTGACCGGCAGCGTCGGCACCTCACCGTCCGGTCTCATCTCGGTGGTCGGCCGGACCAACCTGTCCCAGGGCGTCTTCGTGCAGACCTGGAACGCGGCCAACCAGCCGGCGAACCGCAGCTTCCACCTGGCGGTGTTCCTGCCCTGACCCCCGGTGCCCGCCGGCCTCCGTGTCCCCCCGAACGGACACGGAGGCCGGCGGCGTCTGGTGGGGGTGCGCCGCCACGTCGCCGTCCAGACCAGCGGGTCAGCGCGCCGGGTCAGCGGGCCGGCAGGGTCAGCTCGGCCAGTACCGGACGGTGGTCGGAGCCGGGCAGCCGGAACACCGCCACCCGGCCGACCGCGATCCGCCGGTCCACCAGGACGTGGTCGATGGTCACCGGCGGGATCGGATCGCCGTCGTACGGACCCCAGGTGCCGGTGAGGCCGGCCCCGACCGAATCGGCGGCGTCGACGTACCCGGTGTCGAGCAGGTCGCGCAGCGGGGCGTGGTCCAGGGTGGCGTTGAAGTCCCCGGCCAGGATCCGCAGCGGCCCGTCCGGGGTGGCCGGTGGCTGGGCCCGTAGATCCGCCCGCCAGTCCGGCAGCCGGGCCAGCGTGGCGGGCGCCATCGGATGCGCCGACTCCACCAGCACCGCCGGCCCGCCCGGCGGCTGGACCGTCGCGTACGCCTGGGAGAAGCCGCCCCCGTTGCGCCGGATGCCGGTCTCCCGGAGCGGATGGCGGGAGTACAGCGCCGACCCGGTCGTGCCGATCTCCGGGTTGACCTGCCGGTGCGGCAGCAGTCCGGCCAGGCCGAGCCGGTCCAGTGCCGCCTCGGCCGCCGGGGTGAACTCCTGGGCGGCGAGCACGTCGACCCGCTCGCTCCGGACCAGTGCGACCAGCGTCTCCGGATCGGCCGCCCCGGCGAGCAGGTTGGCGGTGAGCACCCGCAGCGGAGGCCCACCGGCGGCCGGCTGCCGGTCCGGCAGCGCGCGGGGCGCGACCAGCGCGACCAGGACGAGCGCGGCGACGGCCGCGACGCCCGCCGCCCACCGGCGCCGTAGGGCCAGGGCCAGCCCGAGCGGCACCGGCGCCCAGGCCGCCAGGTACGGCGTGAACGCGATCAGTTGCACCAGCGGACCCCGTTCCAGCCCGCTGAGCCGTACCGCCGCGAGACCGAGCGCGGGCAGCACCAGCAGCCAGCAGAGCCCGGTCAGCGGCCGTCGACGGGTCCGGTCCGGTACGGCCGGGGGCGGCCGCTCCGAGGCGAGATCGACATCCACACCGGCACGCTAACCGTCGGTTGTGGAGAGCCGGTGAAGATCGTGTGCGGGGTGCGGAGCTAGTGCGGGCCGGGCCAGGTGTTGGTCAGCACCCCGGTCAGCGCGTCGTACTGGTAGACGGTGGTCCGGTGCGGCCGGGTCGACTGGTGCTCCTTCACCTGGGTGACCAGTACGCCGATCTTCACGTGGTCCCGGCTGACCACCGAGCGCCACGGCACGCCGTCCCGGGAGACGTCGACCTGGTGCGAGAAGTCCCCGTCCGGTGCGGTGACCGAGTAGCGAGGCCCGGCCGGCGGGTCGATGTCCAGCCCACCGTCGGCCCGGATGGTGAGGGTGACGACGAGGTTGTTCTCGGGGTCGTGGATCTGCGCCGGGTCCCCGGCGTAGAAGCGGCTGCGGCCCTGGCCCTGGATGTCCATCCCGTTGTAGTAGGTCCTGCCCTGCGCGTCGACCCAGAAGTGCGGCACGTGCGCCCGGGGCGCGCTGTAGGTCAGCCCGGGGTAGTACGCGAGGTGCCAGTGCGGCGGGTTGTCCGGGTGCAGCACGTTGTTGGTCTCGAAGCCCATCAGCGAGAAGAAGTGCCCCTTGCGGCGGGCCTCGGCGACCAGGCCGGAGTCCTGGAGCACCGCCTCGGTCGCGACCAGATAGTTGATCACCGAGGCGGCCTGCGTCGCCGGCCAGGCGACGGTGGTCCACGGCCCGGCCACCCGGTCCGGGTCGTTGTGCTCGATCCGCCAGTGCAGCCCGCTCGACGTCTCCGGGCTGAGCATGCTCCAGACCTGCACGGTCGCCTGGTTGGCGTTCACCGACGACCAGGTCACCGGCAGGGTGAAGCTGATCCGGTACGGCGCACCGGCGTGCCGGCGGATCGCCAGCCGGGTGTCGGTGGCGACCACCGAGCCGACCCAGGTGCCCGGCCAGTCGACGGTGACGGTGACCGCCTCGCTGCGCGGGCCCCGGACGAAGGAGTAGTACTCGGCCCGGCTGGCCACCTGGGTCGAGGCGCCGGTGACGAGTTCGTAGCCGACCGGCAGGGTGATCCGCGGCGTGCCGGGCTCGCCGGGGATCGCCTTCACCAGCCGGAAGCCCGCGTAGCTCGGTGGCGGGAGCGGGTCGGGGGCCGCCGTCGCCGGTGCCGCGAAGAGCAGCACCGAAGCCACCGCCAGCAGCGTCGCCGTGCACCGTCGCAGCAACACAGTGCCTCCCGCGTTTCGTCCCGTCCCGGCTCCGCTGACGGGTTTGTGTGTCGCCGATCCTATTGGTACACCGGAGGATTTGTGCGCCCGGAGATGTGCCTGTGACGGAACTTGTCGTGACGCTGCGGTGGCCACGGGTTTGCCGCGGGTGAGGTCGGGAAGCCCGCACCGTGACGGACATGTCAGACACCGTGGCCACCCGCCCCAGGCCGGTCGAGACGGCTTCCGCCGGCCCCGAGTTGGAACAGGCCCTCTTCGAGGTCAAGCGGGTGATCGTCGGGCAGGACAGGCTGGTGGAACGGCTCTTCACCGCGCTGCTGGCCGACGGGCACTGCCTGCTGGAGGGCGTACCCGGGGTGGCGAAGACCCTCGCCGCGCAGACCCTCGCCGTCGCCGTCGGCGGGACCTTCTCCCGGATCCAGTTCACCCCGGACCTGGTCCCGTCGGACATCGTCGGCACCCGGATCTACCGCGCCTCCTCGGAGAGCTTCGACGTCGAACTCGGCCCGGTGATGGCGAACCTGGTCCTCGCCGACGAGATCAACCGGGCACCGGCCAAGGTGCAGTCGGCGCTGCTGGAGGCGATGGCCGAACGGCAGGTCTCCATCGGCGGACGCAGCTATCCGGTACCGGAACCGTTCCTGGTCCTGGCCACCCAGAACCCGATCGAGTCCGAGGGCGTCTACCAGCTACCCGAGGCCCAACGCGACCGGTTCCTGCTCAAGGTACTCGTCGACTACCCCACCGACGCCGACGAACTCGCCATCCTCTACCGGATGAGCGCGGAGCGGCCGACCGCGCGGGCCGTACTCGACCCGGAGCGGTTGCGCGCCCTCCAGGACCGGGCCTCCCGGGTCTTCGTGCACCACGCACTCGCCGAATACGTCGTACGGCTGATCCTGGCCACCCGCGATCCGGCCCGGTTCGGGGTGCCGGAGGTGGCGCCGCTGCTCGCGTACGGGGCGAGTCCCCGGGCCACCCTCGGCCTGGTCGCCGCCGCCCGGGCACAGGCGCTGCTGCGCGGCCGGGACTACGTGCTCCCCGACGACGTACGCGAACTCGCCACCGACGTGATCGCGCACCGGCTGGTGCTCTCCTTCGACGCGATCGCCGACGGGGTTCCGGCCGAGTCGGTGGTACGCCGGCTGGTCGAGGCGGTCCCGCCGCCCCGGATCGCGCCGAGCCGCGAGGAACAGCGGCGCGGCCTGGCGGTCGCGTGAGCCGGGTCAGCCGGATCGGTCGCCGGGTCGGCCGGATCGGTCGGGAGAGCCCGCCGGGCGAGGACGGCCGGGCGGGTCGGGACGGCGTGCCCGCGCACAGCGGCGACCCCACGCTGGCACAGCTCGCCCCCGAGCACCGGCTGCGCCGGCTGGAACTGCTGGTCACCCGGCGGCTCGACGGGCTGCTGCACGGCCAGCACCTCGGCCTGCTCCCCGGCCCCGGCAGCGAGTTCACCGGCGCCCGGGAATACCGGCCCGGCGAGGACGAGGTACGCCGGATGGACTGGGCGGTGACCGCCCGGACCACCCTGCCGCACGTCCGGGAGGTGGACGCGGACCGGGAACTGACCACCTGGCTGCTCGTCGACTCCACCCCCAGCATGGACTTCGGCACCGCCGAGCTGGACAAGCGGGAACTCGCGGTGGCCGCGACGGCGGCGGTCGGCTTCCTCACCGCCGGGGTGGGCAACCGGCTCGGCGCCCACCTGCTCGACGGCACCGGGATCCGCCGCTTCCCGGCCCGGACCGGCCGGAACCACCTGCTGGGCCTGCTCAACATGCTGCTCGCGGCGCACCGGCGCGACACGTCCGGGACGGCCCCGTCGTTCGCCGACGCGGTGACCACACTGCACCGGGCCACCACCGGCCGGGGCCTGGTGGTGCTGGTCTCCGACTTCCTCGACGGGCTGCCCGAGACCGAGGGCGGCACGCCGGCCTGGGAGCGGGCCGTGCGGCGGCTCGGGGTACGCCACCAGGTGCTGGCGGTCGAGATCGTCGACCCGCGTGAACTGGAGCTGCCGGACGTCGGACTGGTCACGCTGGTCGACCCGGAGACGGGCCGGCGGCGTGAGGTGTCCACGGCGGACCGTCGGCTCCGCGAGCGGTACGCCGCCGCAGCGGCCGGCCAGCGCGAACTGGTCCGGCAGGCGCTGCGCCGCTCGGGCGCCGCGCACCTGTCGCTGCGTACCGACCGGGACTGGGTCGCGGACATCGTCCGGCACGTACACACCCAGCGGCGGCTGGCCGGCACGGCCCGCCCGCCCACGGCAGCGGTACGGGGAGGCACGGCATGACGTGGCAGTCTCCGGAGCGGCTCCTGCTGCTGCTCGGCGTGCTCGGGCTCGGCATCTGGTACGTCGTGCTGCAACGGCGCCGCAGCCGGTACGCCGTCCGCTTCACCAACCTGCGGCTGCTGGACCGGGTCGCGCCGGACCGGCCGTCCTGGCGCCGACACCTGCCGGCCGGGTTGTTCCTGGCCATGATGGCACTGCTGGTGGTCGGCTTCGCCCGGCCGGAGGCGGAGGTCAGGGTGCCCCGGGAGCGGGCCACCGTGATGGTCGCGGTGGACGTCTCGACCTCGATGCTCGCCACCGACGTCGAACCGGACCGGCTGGCGGCGGCGAAGTCGGCGGCGCACCGGTTCGCCGAGACGCTGCCGGACGAGTTCAACGTCGGGCTGGTCGCCTTCGCCGGCAGTGCGGCGGTACTCGTGCCGCCGGGCACCGACCGTTCGGTGCTGCACTCCGGGATCAGGCGGCTCGCCGAGGGGAGCACCGGGGTGCAGGGCACCGCGATCGGCGAGGCGATCGGCACCTCGCTGGAGGCGATCAAGACCTTCGACACCCAGGCCGCGAAGAACCCGCCGCCGGCCCGGATCGTGCTGCTCTCCGACGGGGCGAACACCTCCGGACGCGACCCGATGGACGCGGCCGACGAGGCGGTGCAGGTGGGGGTACCGGTGCACACCATCTCGTTCGGCACCGCCGCCGGCTATGTCGCCCGGGGCGGCCGGCCGATCCGGGTACCGGTGGACGGCCAGACCCTGCGGGCGGTCGCCGAGCAGACCAAGGGCGGCTACCACGAGGCGGGCAGCAGTGCCGAGTTGCGGGCCGTGTACGAGGACATCGGGACATCGGTCGGCTACCGCACGGAGAAGCAGGACATCTCCGCCCGGTTCATCGGCATCGGGCTGCTGCTGGCCCTGGCGGCGGCGGGCGGCTCGATGGCGTGGTTCTCCCGACTGCCGTAGACCGCGCCGGCCCGCTCGGCCCGGCCGAGGCGGAGACCGGCACACCTGCTGGCCCGATCCGACGACGGACTGACGAGGAGTGAGCTATGGCAACGCAGACCGGACTCGGCGAACCCCGCGGTCCATGGTTCATCTCACCCGAACTGGAACCGGACGGGCGAGCAGTTCCGGGCGTACCCGGTGCGGGGCTGCCGGAGCGGGCGGCCCGGCGGCGGCGGGCGCTGCTCGCCGCGCTGGCGGTGGTCGCGCTCTCCATCGGCTCCGGCGGCCTGGCCGGCGGCTGGGTGGCCAGCCAGGAGCCCCCGGGGCAGCCGGGCAAGGCGGCGCAGGCGGCGCTGCCGGCCGACCTGGTGGCCGCGGCCGCGCAGGTGGTGCCCGGCGTCGTCTCGGTGATGGTGGCCGGGGGTGGCAAGTCGGCCAGCGGCTCCGGGTTCGCCATCGACGACCTACAGCACATCGTCACCAACGACCACATCGTGGCCCGGGGCGGCGGCGGGGAGCCCGACGGCGCGGTGATGGTGGAGACCTCGGACGGCCGGCAGTTCCCGGCCCGGCTCGTCGGCCGGGACTCCAGCAGCGACATCGCCGTGCTCCGGGTGCCGCCGTCGGCCGGACTGACGGCGCTGCCGCTGGCCAAGCCCGGCGCCACCCGGGTCGGCGAGCCGGTCCTCGCGGTCGGCTCGCCGCTGGGGCTCGCCGGCACGGTGACCGCCGGCATCGTCAGCGCGCTGGACCGTCAGGTGAAGCTCGGCGACAACCGGCACAGCGCGGTGCAGACCGACGCCTCCATCAATCCGGGCAACTCGGGTGGTCCGCTGGTCAACGCCCGGGGCGAGGTCGTGGGGGTGAACACCGCGATCGCCACCATCGACGGCAGCGGGTCGATCGGGATCGGTTTCGCCATCCCGATCGAGCAGGTGCAGCAGACGGCGGACACCATCATCGGCAAGGGCGGCTGAGCCGTACGGTTGACGCCATGGCACCCCTGACCATCCGACCGGGTCTCGTCATCCCGGAGGCGGAACTGAACTGGCGGTTCTCCCGGTCCAGCGGCCCGGGCGGACAGGGCGTGAACACCACCGACTCCCGGGCGGAACTCTCCTTCGACGTGGCGAACTCGACGGCGCTGCCGGAGCGGCTCAGGGCCCGGGCGCTGGACCGGCTGGGCGGGCGGCTCGTCGACGGGGTACTGACGATCTCGGCGTCGGAGCACCGGGCCCAGCTCCGCAACCGGGAGGCCGCGCTGGCCCGGCTCGCCGCGCTGCTGGCGGACGCGGTCGCGCCGCCACCGCCGCCGAGGCGGCCCACCAAACCGAGTCGCGGCGCCAAGGAGCGCCGGCTCGCCGAGAAGAAGCGCCGCAGCCAGCTCAAGCAGACGCGCCGCCGCGACGTGGACTGACGTCGCGGGGGCGGTCAGGAGGTCAGGGCGGCCAGGGCCAGGTCGACGTCGTGGTCGCTGGAGTAGAGGTGGAACGAGGCGCGTACCCGGCCGGCCCGGACCGCCGCCCGGACACCCGCCGCCGCCAGCTTCTCCGCCGCACCGGGCACGTCCACGGTGACGATCGCGCTGTCCCGGGGCGGCTGGCCGAGCCCGGCCAGGAACCGGTTGGCCAACCCGACGTTGTGCTCCCGGATCGCCGGCGGTCCCACCTCGACGAGGAGTTCCAGGGCCGGGGCCGCGCCGACGAAGCAGAACCAGGCGGGGGAGAGGTCGAACCGGCGGGCGTCGTCGGCCAGCCGCAGCGGCGGCCCGTAGTAGGAGGCGTGCGGGTCGGAGCCGGCGTACCAGTTGGCGGCGAGCGGGGTGATCCGGTCCCGGATCCGGGGCGCCAGATAGCCGAACGCCGCCCCGCGCGGCGCCATCAGCCACTTGTACGCGCCGACGGCGACCACGTCCGCCCGGCCGGCGTCGAAGGGCAGCCAGCCGCAGCCCTGGGTGGCGTCGACCACCACCAGCGCGTCGTGCGCCTCGGCGGCGGCCAGGATCTCGTCGTACCGGGCGACGGTGCCGTCCGCCGACTGGACCAGGCTGAACGCGACGAGGTCGGTGTCGGCGTCGACCGCCTCGGCGAGCCGGTCGACCGGCACGGTGCGGACCCGTACCCCGCGCTCGGCCTGGACCAGCCAGGGGAAGAGGTTGGAGGTGAACTCCACCTCGGGCACCAGCACGGTGGCTCCGGCGGGCAGCGCGGCACCGACCGGGGCGAGCAGTTGGGAGACGGTCGCCCCGACGGTCACGTCCGAGACCGGTACGCCGACCAGCTGGGCGAAGGCGGCCCGGGACCGGGCGGTGGACTCGTCCCACCCCTCCCAGGAGGTACGCCCGGTGCGCCAGTCGGCGAGGGCGGCCTGGAGCGCCTCCCAGGCCGGCTCCGGCGGTAGCCCGTAGCTGGCGGTGTTCAGCCAGCCCGGCTCCGGTTTCCACAACTGTCGCGCCTCGGCTAGATCCACTCGACCAGCGTAGTACGGCCGGACCGGGCGCCCGTAACGACGATTACATCTCGGAGGTAGCGGTGGTACCCCTCCGGTGTTATCGTCGCTTACGTGGATACGAGAACGCGGATTCTGCGGGCTGCGGCCGACCTGCTGGCCCGCTCCCCGGAGGCGGACCTGCTGACCCGGGCGGTCTGCGAGGCCGCCGGGGTGGGCGCGCCGGTGCTCTACCGCCAGTTCGGTGACAAGGAGGGGCTGCTCGCCGCCGTGGTCGACTACGGCTACGAGCAGTACCTCTCCGACAAGCGGGCCGCCGTCCCGTCGGACGACCCGGTCCGGGACCTGCGCAACGGCTGGGACAACCACGTCTCGTTCGCGCTGGAGAACCCGAACTTCTACCGCCTGATGTACTCACCCGGACTCTCCACCCCGCCGGCCGCCGCGACCGAGGCGCACCAACTCCTGCTCGGCGTCCTCGAACGCTGCGCCGCGGCCGGCCGGCTCCGGATCAGTCCGCAGCTCGCCGCCCAGATGGTGATGCCGGCGACCGTGGGGGTCGCACTGCTGCTGATCACCCGCCCGACCATCTACACCGACGCCGCCCAGGTGTCGGCCCGGGTACGCGAGGCGGTCGTCACGGCCATCGTCACCCCGGATCCCTCCGCCGGTCGGGAGCGCACCGCCGAACCGGGCGGCGAGGTGGCGGTGGCCGCCGCGAACCTCGGCGCGCTGCTGCCGACGCTGCCGGACAGTCCGCTCTCGGCGGCCGAGACCGGCCTGCTGCTGGAGTGGCTGACCCGACTCGCCGACCGGCCCGTCACCGGCTGACCCGACCGGCGGGCAGCGACAGCGCGGGCAGCACCCGGGCGCCGCGACCGGCGCCACCCCGCACCCCGAAACCGCACGAACAGCTACGGAACAGCAAGGAGAACTCCTGTGTCCACCCCGTCCGCCCCCGCCACCCCGAACGTTCGTACCGCCGTCGTCACCGGCGGCTCACGCGGCATCGGCCGCCGGGTCGTCACCCGGCTCGCCGCCGACGGCTTCGCCGTCGTGGTCGGCTACGCCGGCAACCAGGTCGAGGCCGAGGCCGCGGTCAAGGAGGTCGAGACGGTCGGCGGCCGGGCGATCGCCGTACGGGCCGACGTGGCCGACGAGCACGCCGTCGCCGAACTCTTCGACACCGCCGAGCGGACCTTCGGCGGCATCGACGTGGTCGTGCACGTGGCCGCCCGGATGCCGCTCGCCCCGCTCGCCGAACTCGACCTGGCCGACCTGGACAGTCTGCACCGGACCAACATCCGGGGCACCTTCGTCGTCGACCAGCAGGCGGTACGCCGGCTCCGCCCCGGCGGCGCGCTGGTCAACTTCTCCTCCTCGGTCGTCGGCCTCGCCTTCCCGAACTACAGCGCCTACGCCGCCAGCAAGGGCGCGGTCGAGGCGATGACCCTGGTGCTGGCCCGGGAGATGCGCGGCCGGGACGTCACCGTCAACGTCGTCGCACCCGGGCCGACCGCCACCGACCTCTTCCTGGGGGCCAACAGCCCGGAGCGGATCGCCCAGCTGGCGGCCCAGCCACCGCTGGAGCGGCTCGGTACCCCGGACGACATCGCCGAGGTGGTGGCCTTCCTGGTCAGCCCGGCCGGGCACTGGGTCAACGGCCAGGTGCTGCGGGCCAACGGCGGGATCATCTGACCCCGGGCGGCACGATCCGGGCCGCCCTCAGTCGATCCCGGCCGGCGTCAGCGCGGCGAGCAGCCGGGCCCGGAGCGCGGCGGCCCGCTCGGCGAAACCGCGCTGGGCGGCGGCGTACTCGGCCCGGCCCTCGGGCGTCTCCACCCGGACCGGCGGATAGCCGAGCGCGGCCAGGTCGTACGGGCTGGCCCGCATGTCCAGGGCGCGGATCTCCCGGGCCAGCGCGAACGCGTCGGCGACCAGTTCGCCCGGCACCAGCGGGGAGAGCTTGTACGCCCACTTGTAGAGATCCATGTTGGCGTGCAGGCAGCCCGGCTGCTCGTTGTCGGCCTGCGTCTCGCGGCTCGGGGCGAGCAGGTTCAGCGGCCGGGCCGGCGCGGTGAAGAACCGGTACGCGTCGAAGTGGCTGCACCGGATCCGGTTGGCCTCCACCACCCGGGCGGTCTGCTCGGGCGAGAGCCGCAGCGGCCAGGCGTTGTGCCGCACCTCCGCCTGGGTCTGCCGGTAGACCATGGCCCACTCGTGCATCCCGAAGCAGCCGAACTGGCCGGGCCGGCCGGCGGTCCGGGTCAGCAGGGTGCGGATCCAGTCGACGGAGTCGCCCCGGCGCCCGCGTACCGCCTCGGTGTCCAGGGTGAGGCCGTCGTCCTCGACCCGGTAGTCCCGACCGAACTCGGCCGGGTCGGCGTCCCGGAGCAGCACACCGGCGCCGGGATGCCAGCGGCGCAGCTGCGCCGGCCGGTGCGAGTAGTAGGTGAAGAGGAAGTCCTCCACCGGATGACGGGTGCCGCTGCCGCGCCGGGCCAGGTGCGGCGCCAGCCACTCGTCCACCCGCCGCTCGTGGGCCGCCCGCCGGGCACGCCAGTCCGCCGCGTCGAGCACGACGGTACGGGCGAGAGCGGCGGTCACCGCTCCAGGGTACGGCGGGGCGGGATGCCGCTGGTCAGTGCGGCACGTCGACGCTGACCCCGGCGGAGAAGACGGCGCTGCGCAGCTCGATCCGGGTCGGTTCGACCGCACCGGTCGAGGCGAAGACCAGCGGCATGATCATGCGTCGACCGGCGGGTACCGGTTCGGCGAAGGGATCCTTCCCGGCGTTGGCGACCTGGGTCGCGGGTACGTCGGCGCCGACCCAGTCCCCGCTGGGCAGGTACGCCCGTTGCAGCGTGCCGTGCCACTGCTGGCTCTTGTCGGTCAGGTTGCGTACCCCGAGGATCGCCTGGCAGCCGCCGGGTGCCGGCGGGCAGACCAGCCGGTAGACGGTGAACTCGAAGGCGCTCTCCCGCAGGCTCGTACCGACCGGCCCGGCCACGGTCCTGCCCACCCACGCCCCGCTGGACGGCTGGCGGTTGGCGTTGATCGCGCTCACCCGACTCGATCCGGTCCACGCGGTGAGCGCGGCCAGGGCCACCGCGAGCAGGGCGGCCGAGCCGACGGCCACCCACGCGGGCGGCCTGGCCCGCCGTCGCGGCGGCCGGTAGGTGGCGGCCGGGTGCGGTGCGGGGCGGGCCCGTCCGACCACCGGGGCGAGCTCCTCGGCGGTCGGCTCCGGCGGCTCCGGTACGGGCTCCTCGACCGGCTCCTCGGCGTCGATCGGCGCGGGCGTGCGGGGCGCTACCGGTGCCCGGCCGACGTAACGGGCGCCGCCGGCGATCCCGACCAGACCACCGGGTTCGTCAGCCTCCGCTCCGGCCGGCCCGGCCAGCCCGCCGTCCCGGAGCAGCCCGCCGCCGGTGGTCACGCCCGCGCCCTCGTCTCCGGTCCGGTGGGCGACCGCACCGAGATCCCCACTCGGCGCACCGAGCTCCCCGGCCGCCGCCCGCTCCGCCGCGCCGCCGATCCGGGGGTGGCCGGTGGCCAGCCGTACGCTCTCCGGCACCGGGATCTTGTGGTCTCCGCGTACCCGTGCCCGGGCCCGGGCGATCGGGTTGCCGGAACGACGAATCCGCCGGTCCGCAGCGGCGGCCTGCCGCTCCGCCGCCTCGCGCTTTGCGGCCCGTTTGGCGGCCCGCCGGTCCGCTCCGGCCACCGGCGTGCTGTTGACCTGGCCGGCGGCGCGCCGTCGACGCAGTCGCCGCCACCAGAGCGCGCCGCCGGCCGAGGCGAGCAGCGCCAGCGCCGCGAGGGCGGTACCCAGCAGGGTGCCCCGGCGCCACCACGGTGGGGCGGCGTCCCCCTGAGCCTGTGCCGCGTCGTCCGGGCCGGGGCCGGCGGCGGCCGCCCGTGTCCGGTTCCAGGTCGCGGTCGCGCAGTCGTACGGCATGTTGCCGCCCGCGACGAAGGCGCAGGCCGGGGCGGTGACGTCGGCCCCGCGCGCCGGCGGTACCAGGGTGGTGCTGAGCAGCGCGGTGCTGCGGCCGCCGAGCTGGACCTGCCAGATCACCTCGGTACCGAGCTGCCCCGGCAGGGTGCCGGGGGCGCTGGCCGTGCCGCCCTGGCTGATCAGGGACGGGGTGGCGCCCGGCGGCAGTTCCTGCCGGACCGTCGTCTTGACCATGCCGTCGGTACCGTTGCGTACCCGGATCTCGTAGCGGGGCGCCGGATCGCCGGACGTGGCCATCGCGACGGTGATCAGCGGACTGGTCGGCGCGGGGGCGCCGGCCGCCTGGGCGGGGGCGCCGGGCGCGGTGGCGACCAGCAGGTAACCCGCGATCACCGCCCCCACCGCACGTAGTCGGATCGATGCAGGCATCACGAAGTCTCCTCCCGCCCAGACGCTAAGCCGGACGGGTGGCCGGCCGGCGGGGAAGGATCGAACCCCCGTCGTCGGCCGGCCCGCTGCGGTATGGTGCCGCCCCGCCGCGCGCCATCGGCGCCGGCTCCCGGTGGGGACGGCTCCTGGTGGGGATAGATTGGCGGCGTGCGTATCGCTCGTTTCGCTCATGCAAAGGGAATGTCGTTCGGCGTGGTCGAGGGTGACCCGGAGGGCGGCCCCGAGGGCCTGACGGTGGCCGAGATCGAGGGCCACCCGTTCGGCGAGATCCGGTTCACCACCGCCCGCTGGGCGCTGGCGGACGTCCGGCTGCTCTCGCCCATCCTGCCGAGCAAGGTGGTGTGTGTCGGACGCAACTACTCCGAGCACGCCGCCGAGCTGGGCAACGACGTACCGGCCGAGCCGCTGCTCTTCCTCAAGCCGTCGACCTCGGTGATCGGGCCCCGGGACGCGATCCGGTTGCCGGCCCAGTCCAAGCAGGTCGAGCACGAGGCCGAGCTGGCCGTGGTGATCGGGCCGCCGGGGGCGCGCCGGGCCGACCGGGCCGCCGCCGCCCAGGCCATCTTCGGCTACACCTGCGCCAACGACGTCACCGCGCGGGACCTGCAACGCGCGGACGGCCAGTGGACCCGGGCCAAGGGCTTCGACTCGTTCTGCCCGCTCGGCCCGTGGATCTCGACCGGGATCGACGTCAGCGACGTCGAGGTCCGCTGCGAGGTGGGTCGGGGTGCCGACGAGATGGAGGTACGCCAGCTCGGCCGGACCAGGGACATGGTCTTCGACGTCGCGACCCTGGTCTCCTACGTCTCCCACGTGATGACGCTGCTCCCGGGCGACGTGGTGCTGACCGGCACTCCGGCGGGGGTTAGTCCGATCGTGGACGGGGATACCGTCACGGTCCGCATCGGCGGTATCGGCGAACTGTCGAACCCGGTGGTGACCCTCGACTGAGGTCCGGTGCGGGCGACGGCGGCACGCCGTCGCCCGGTACCGACCCGATTTGGTCTCCACCACCGGGTCCGGTAAAGTTCGCTTTCGGTGCGACGAGCACCGATGGGGTATGGGGTAATTGGCAGCCCGACTGATTCTGGTTCAGTTAGTCTAGGTTCGAGTCCTGGTACCCCAGCCACCGAAACCCGAAAGGGCAACGGTAGCTGGTCTCTGATAGAGTTCAGCAGCGTTGATCGCAAGGTCAACAAAGAGGAAAGTCCTGGCCCCGTCGTCTAGCGGCCTAGGACGCCGCCCTCTCAAGGCGGTAGCGCCGGTTCGAATCCGGTCGGGGCTACGACCGACGGCCCGCGTCACTCAGGTGGCGCGGGCCGTTTCTCGTTCGTACGCCACCCGGGGCCGCGCCCTTGCGCGCGCCGTCGACCTGCCCTGCCCTGGCCTCGGCGTCCGCGTCGGGGCTCCTCGGCCGATCGGGCCGTCGGGCCGGCTCCCGATGTCGAGCATCGCACACCGCCCCTGACCTCGTACCGCAAACGAGCTGGTCTTCCGGATGCTCTGCGGTGGCCCGCGTTCGCGCATGCCGATCCGCCCCTCCGGCCGGCGGCGCAACGTCCGTAAGCCGCCGCGGCGAGGTCGGGGCCGCGACCGTCTTCGACTACCGGGAGCGCGGCGGGGAGATCTCGGCGACCTACTCCGAACATGACCCCCGCTGCGCAGACTGTCGAGCTGGGTGCACAGACGGGGCGCCCTGGCCGATTCGTCGGCGGGTCCCCGCAACGGTCGGGTGGGGTAGGCCACGCACGGCTGCCCGGACACGCACGCTGGTCACCGCGACGTCTGCTGGCCACCTGTCGGCTGGGTCTGGGGCGGGTTGGGTGCGTGGACGGGGCAGCTCGACAGTCTGCTCGGCAGAGTCTCTCCGGCGGCAGAGGTCGGCGGCCGCCGGCTGGGCGTCGACTCGTCGGGTGGGTGCCGGTCGCCCGGGGCCACCGCGCGGCGTCGACCGGCGCGGCGGCAGCCGCCGGCAGCGATTCGGGTTACAGGCCGCTCAGGCGTTGGCCGGCGCGTACCACGGCCATCGCGTGCCGGTCGCCGGGACGTCGGCCGAGCCGCTCGATCGGCCCGGAGATGCTGATCGCGGCGATCACTCGTCCGGTGCGGTCCCGAATCGGCGAGGAGACGCTCGCCACTCCGGCCTCCCGTTCGGCGACGCTCTGCGCCCAGCCCCGGCGGCGTACCTCGGCCAGGGTGCGGCCGGTGAACTTGCACCGGGGGAGGAGTGGCATGACCGCCTCCGGCGGTTCCCAGGCGAGCAGGATCTGCGCGGCGGAACCGGCCGTCATCGGCAGTACCGAGCCGACCGGCACGGTGTCGCGCAGCCCGCTGGCCCGCTCGGCGGCGGCGACGCAGATCCGCTCGTCGGCCCGGCGTAGATAGAGCTGGGCGCTTTCGCCCGTCGCGTCCCGCAGCGCCGACAGCAGCGGCTCGGCCGCGGTCAGCAGTACGTCGGGTGCGGCGTTCGCCAGCTCGCCCAGGCGCGGCCCGGGGCGCCAGCGTCCCTGGGTGTCCCGGACCAGCATCCGGTGGATCTCCAGGGCCTGGGCCAGGCGGTGGGCCGTGGCCCGGGGCAGCTTGGTGCGATCGACGAGTTCGGCCAGGCTGGCGCCGTCGACGCAGGCGGCCAGGATGACCACCGCCTTGTCGAGAACGCCGACACCGCTCATACTGTGTCCCACAAGCCGAAACCTACCTCCCAGAATTTAGGATGTCCAGATGGTGGGAGTCACTCCAGAGCCGTCCTCGCCCAGGACCTTGGCCGAGAAGGTCTGGGATGCTCACGTGGTGCGATCCGCTGACGGTGAGCCGGATCTGCTCTATATCGACCTGCACCTGCTGCACGAGGTGACCAGCCCGCAGGCCTTCGACGGGCTGCGGATGGCGAACCGCAAGGTCCGCCGCCCCGATCTCACGCTCGCGACCGAGGACCACAACACCCCGACCGGTTACGACGATCCGTCGTTCCGGTCCCGGCGCGGTGACCTGCTCACCATCGCCGACCCGACCTCGCGGACCCAGATCGAGACGCTGCGCCGCAACTGCGCCGAGTTCGGCGTCAAGCTGCACCCGCTCGGCGACGACAACCAGGGCATCGTGCACGTGATCGGGCCGCAGCTCGGCCTGACCCAGCCGGGCCTGACCATCGTGTGCGGCGACTCACACACGGCCACCCACGGCGCGTTCGGCGCGCTGGCCTTCGGGATCGGGACCAGTGAGGTCGAACACGTCCTCGCCACCCAGACCCTGCCGCAGATCCGTCCCAAGACCATGGCGGTGACCGTGGTCGGCGAGCTGGCTCCCGGGGTCACCGCCAAGGACCTGGTGCTGGCGCTGATCGCCCAGGTCGGCACCGGCGGCGGTCGCGGCCACATCGTCGAATACCGGGGCGAGGCGATCAGCGGGCTCTCCATGGAGGGCCGGATGACCATCGCCAACATGTCCATCGAGTGGGGTGCCAAGGCCGGGATGATCGCCCCGGACGAGACCACCTTCGCGTACCTGAAGGGGCGGCCGAACGCTCCGCAGGGCGCGGACTGGGACGCGGCGCTGGAATACTGGCGCACCCTGCCGACGGACGAGGGCGCGACCTTCGACAGCGAGGTGGTGCTCGACGCCGGCCGGATCAGCCCGTTCGTCACCTGGGGCACCAACCCGGGCCAGGGCACCGCGCTGAACGCCGCCGTGCCCGACCCGGAGGACTTCGTCACCGACGCGGAGCAGGCCGCCGCCCGGCGGGCCCTGGAATACATGGACCTCAAGCCCGGGACCCGGCTCCGGGACGTACCCGTGGACGTCGTCTTCGTCGGCTCCTGCACCAACGGCCGGTTGGAGGACCTCCGGGCCGCCGCCGACGTGCTGCGCGGGCACCGGGTCGCCGACAACGTGCGGATGCTGGTCGTACCCGGTTCGGCGGCGGTCCGCGAGGCGGCCGAGCAGGAGGGGCTGGACCGGGTCTTCGCCGAGGCGGGCGCCGAGTGGCGGTTCGCCGGCTGCTCCATGTGCCTGGGCATGAACCCGGACACCCTCAAGCCGGGCCAGCGCTCGGCCTCGACCTCCAACCGTAACTTCGAGGGCCGGCAGGGCCGGGGCGGGCGTACCCACCTGGTCTCGCCACCGGTCGCCGCCGCCACCGCCGTGGTGGGCCGGCTGGCCGCGCCGGCCGACCTGTGAAGGGGCTGACCTGAGATGGACAAGTTCACCGTGCACACCGGTACGGCGGTTCCGCTGCGCCGGTCCAACGTGGATACCGATCAGATCATCCCCGCCGTGTACCTCAAGCGGGTGACCCGGACGGGCTTCGCCGACGGCCTCTTCAGCGCGTGGCGGGAGGACCCGACATTCGTACTCAACGATTCTTCATATTCCGGGGCGTCGATTCTCGTGGCCGGCCCCGAGTTCGGCACCGGCTCCTCCCGGGAGCACGCCGTGTGGGCGCTGCGCGACTGGGGGTTCCGGTCGGTCATCGCTCCCCGCTTCGGGGACATCTTCCGGGGGAACGCGCTCAAGGAAGGGCTCCTGCCGGTCGAGCTTGAATTGAAGGCCGTCGAGGCTTTGTGGGAGTTGGTCGAGTCCGACCCGACGGCCCGGATCACGGTCGACCTGACCGCCCGGGAGGTCCGGGCAGGGGAGGACACCTGGTCCTTCCCGATGGACGACTTCAGCCGCTGGCGGCTGATGGAGGGCTTGGACGACATTGGACTGACCCTCCGGCACGAGGCCGACATCACCGCGTACGAGGGCCGGCGATCCACCTTCCGGCCTGTGGTGGCATAGGCCGAACCGCCGACCGCACAGTCGTTTTCGCCCCCGCCGGTTCGTCCGGCGGGGGCGAATCCGTTGCGACACAATGGGTTTTTTCGAGCAGATGTTTGTGTCCCGGTGGCACAGGGCATACCGTGCGCGCAGAATGGCTCGCGTTGAGTCCAGTTGCACATTGGGAGGGAAGTCGTGAACAAGGCCGAGCTCATCGAGGCTCTCGCCGCTCGTCTGGGGGACCGGAAGACGGCGACGTCGGCGCTCGACGCGGTCCTCGCGGAGGTCCAGGCGGCGGTCACCAAGGGGGACCGGGTCGCCATCACCGGGTTCGGGGTGTTCGAAAAGCGCGTGCGCGGTGCTCGAACAGCCCGCAACCCCCGCACCGGCGAATCGGTGAAGGTGAAGAAGACATCGGTTCCGGCCTTCCGGCCGGGCGCCGGTTTCAAGGAGATGGTGGCCAGCGGCAAGGCCCCGAAGAACACCGTGGCGGCGAAGAAGTCCGCCACGGCGTCGACGGCCAAGTCGACCGTTGCCAGGAAGACGACGACCAAGAAGGCGGCGCCCGCCAAGACGACCGCCACGAAGGCGGCGGCGAAGAAGACGGCTCCGGCGAAGAAGGCCACCGGCGGCACGAAGGCCACCACGGCCAAGAAGACGACGGCGGCGAAGAAGTCGACGGCGGCCAAGAGCACGTCCACCCGCGCCACGGCGAGCAAGAAGGCCAGCACGGCCAAGAAGGCTCCGGCCAAGAAAGCCGCCAAGCGCTGAGAATCGGGTACCGCCAGGGCGCCTCCGGCTCGTCCGGAGGCGCCCTTCACGTTGTCCGGCACCGAAATCCGGGGTCGACGGCGGCGGTCCTCCGCCGTCGACAGGGCGTTGGCGCCGCTCAGCGGCCCGTGGACGGCCGGAAACCCCGAGACCGACCCTCGGGGTACCAGTGCGGCGGCCGTTCCCGCAGAGCCCGCGCTGCCCGGCCGGGCGACGGCCCGGGTCAGGGTGCGATGGCGGCGAGGCGCTCCGCGCCGTCCAGCCGGCTGGCGGCGACCAGCCGGTCACCGCTGAAGGCGAGCAGCCAGCCGGTGCCCTTCCTGGTCCGGAAGTCCTCCGCCGAGCCGGGAAGCGGGACGGCACCGGTCGAGGCGGCCGGTCCGGTCGAGGCGGCCGATGCGGCGGCCAGCCACGCCAACGCCTCCGGAATCACCTTCCCCTGGCTACAGACCACCGCCGGTTCGCCGGCCCGGGCCAGTTCGAGCAGGGCTCCGGCGGCGGCCAGAGCGTTCTCCTCGGCGTCCTGCCCCGGCTTCGGCTCGTCGTACGCGGAATCCACCTCGATCGGCCGGTCGAGCAGTTCGGCCAGGGGTTGCAGCGTCTGCACACAGCGCCGGGGCGCCGCCGAACGCAGGCGTACCGGGCGGATCAGCGCGAGCAGTCCGGCCACATCCCGGGCCTGGGCCAGCCCGGCGGCGTCCAGCGGCCGGGCGGTGTCCGGCCCGGACCAGGTGCCCCGGCTGCCCGCCGGGGCGTGCCGGACCAGCCCCAGCACCGCGCTCACCGGCGGCAGGGCAGCGAAGTCCTCCAGCACCCGGACGTCGTGCGGATAGCTGACCAGCCGGAGGGCCTCGGCCAGCGGCAGCCAGCGTACGGTGTCGACCTCGGTCTCTGGCTGGAAACCGCCGCTGCCGACGGCCCGCATCGACCAGAACTCGACCGTCTTCGGCGCACCGTCGCGCATCCGGTAGTGCACCGGGGGCAGCCGCACCTCCGGTACCCCGTGCACGTCGGCCTCCTCGGCCACCTCGCGTACCGCGGCGGTCAGCGGATGCTCCCCCGGGTCCAGCTTGCCCTTCGGCAGCGACCAGTCGTCGTAGCGGGGGCGGTGCACCACGCAGACCCGTACGCCGTCGTCGCAGTGCCGCCAGACCACGCCACCCGCCGCCCGGACCGGGGTCACCCCAGCCATGCCGTCCGCCGTTTCCGGCTCGCCCGTCGCCACGCGTCCGGGAAGGCCGCCCGGGCGGCACGGACGGCGGCCCGCTCCCGTTCCGCCAACCGGCCGGCGGTGACGGCCACGGCATGGTCGCCCGGGTCCCGCTCGGCGATCGACAGCCAGGTCTGCGCGGCGACCGCCGCGTCCTGGTGCTCGCCGAGCAGGTTCTGCACCCTCGCCAGCGCCTTGGCCAGCTTCGCCGCGTCACCGCCGAGCACCCCGGCGACGGCGTCGACGGCGTACCGGGCCCGCTTGCCGTTGATGCGTACCGCGTGCCAGCGCTCGTCCGGGGCGTCCGGGTCGAGGTCGGCGGCGCCGTCGACCCCGTCGTCGCCGTCGGTCAGCCGGTGCCAGGGCCGGGCGACCAGTCGGGGCAGCACCCTGGCGGCCGGCCCGTCGGCCCTGGCGGTCAGTTGCGGGGCCCGGGTGGCGTCGACCAGCGCCTCGACCAGGGCGTGGTAGCGCGTCGAGCCGAGCGCCTCGTCGACGGCGGCCAGCGCCTCGGCGTGCCGCTCGGCGAGTACCCGGTCGATCCGGGCCACCGCCGCCGGGTCGAGCGGGCTGAGCGGGTCGGCGGCGGCCGTACCGGAGAGCCGGGCGCGCAGTACCTCGGCGTCCCTGGCCTGCCCCAGCACCCCCGCCAGCCACTTCAGTTCGTCCCGCAGCGACCTGGCCCACGCGTCGCGGACCAGCGGCCCGAACGTCCGCAGGTCGCTGCGGAGCCGGCGGCAGCCGACCCGCATCTGGTGTACGGCGGTGTCGTCGTCACCGACCGGTGCCCGCAACCGGACCAGGGGGTCGTGTGCGAGCACCCGGCC